>DDTF01000060.1:31529-78054 GCA_002345965.1 Flammeovirgaceae bacterium UBA2371 | reverse complement strand
CCTTTGTGATGTATAGCCTGTACATTTATCAGCAGCCAGTCCAGCTTCAAGCCCCCGGGCAAACAGCAACTATTGTAGAGGGTAAAATGATTTGGCAGCAAAAGAATTGTGGGGCCTGTCACCAAATTTATGGCTTGGGAGGTTTTTTAGGCCCTGACCTCACCAACATCTATTCTGCAAGAGGCAAAGGCCCTGCTTATATCCAGGCCTTTGTTAATGGCGGCACCTCCGTAATGCCTTCGTTTCAGTTGGAAGAAGGAGAGATGAGCGCTTTGCTGGCCTACTTGCGTCATGTAGATGCATCAGGAAAATCAGATCCTAAACAATACAAGATCAACTACGATGGAACGATTGAAAGTCCATAAAATCATTCCCACCAAATGGTTTTTATCATCAGGGCTTGTCTTGCTGCTTGCTGGCATGTTTTTCGGAGTTATTGGTGGGTTACAATATGTTATGCCAGGTTTTTTAAAGACGTACTTGTCTTTCGAAAAAGTCAGACCTCTTCACGTAACGTCAGTTGTATTTTGGATACTGCTGGCTGCGATGGGCAGTGTTTTACATTATACCCGGGCATATACTGGAAAACTCTTTTCAATGACTCTTTTGCGCATCCAATGGATAATACTGGCCATCACAATTCTGTTTATTCTGATAAGTTATTCACTTGGGCAATTTGGAGGTCGTGAGTACTGGGAGTTTCCGCCATTGCTTGCAGTACCAATTCTCATTGGTTGGCTTTTATTTGTGATCAATTTCACCAAATCAATTCACACGTTTAAAAAACAACCCGTATATGTATGGATGTGGCTAACAGGTGCAATTGGTTTCCTTTTTATTTTTTCTGAATCCTACCTTTGGCTACTGCCTTATTTTCAGCAGGATGTAGTGCGTGACATGACGGTCCAGTGGAAGTCATATGGATCGCTGGTTGGATGTTGGAATATGTTGATCTACGGGTCAGGTATCTACCTGATGGAAAAAATTAGCAAAGACAGCAGCTACGGTCACTCAAAGATGGCTTTTGCACTTTACTTTCTGGGCTTGTTCAATCTATTCTTTAATTGGAGTCATCACATCTACACATTGCCGGTAGGCAACAACATCAAACACATTGGTTATCTGGTAAGTATGACAGAGCTGCTCATTCTTGGAAGAATTATTTACAAATGGAAAGAAAGCCTTACTGATGCGCAAAAGTTCAGTCATATAATTTCCTATCGTTTTTTATTGGCGGCAGATATATGGATTTTCTTAAACCTTATCCTCGCCATTCTGATGTCAGTTCCGGCTGTAAATATTTATACACATGGTACACACGTTACCGTGGCCCATGTAATGGGTACCACTATTGGCATCAATACCATGTTGTTGATGGCCTTTTGTTTTGATATCCTGATGGAGAAAAACCAAAGACCGGTACGCTTTCATCGTCAAATTACTGTTGGTTATTTTCTTGCCAACACCTCCTTGTTAATATTTTTTATTGCATTGGTAGGCGCAGGCATACAACGGTCGCAGTGGCAAATGAGTAATGAAGGGATACTTTTCAGTACAATGATGAAAGGCCTGATGCCTTACTTTATCGTTTTTACCATAGCCGGGTTTTTCATCTTTGTGGGATTTACACTAGTCATCTATCCGTTGTTAAAGCATATAACCCTTGCTAATCCCCAGCATGAAACCAGTCTCAACCTACTGGTGCGCAACAACAAACTGGGAGGAAGGAAATCTACTCCACGTACTTTGGCGAAAACCCTGGAAATAGAGTAATTGGGTTGAAGCGGGATAAATCAACGCTTTCTTTTCTTCTTGTCGATTTTTAAGAATGTCTTGCCCGAAGACAACTCTTTGGTGAGATCTTGAAGGGTCTTTTCTTTCATTACCTTCTTCAATCGCTCTTTGTACTTTTTTACATCATTGTGAATAGGGCAGGGAAATGCGTCTGAACATACTTTTAGTCCCAGCGCACAGGTATGCAATACGTCATCGCCATCGATGGCTATTACAATGGCATTCAATGAAACGGGTTTAGCCTTGGGATCTATATAAAATCCTCCATTGGGACCTTTGATGGAAGAAATGATTTTTTCGCGCGAAAGGGTTTGAAGAATCTTCGCAGTAAAAGGCTCCGGAGAATCTATCTCTTTGGCAATCTCTTTGATCCCCAGCTTGGATCCTTCAACACTTTTAATGGAAATATACAATGCTGCCCTGATCGCATACTCACAGGCTTTTGAAAACATAGCGCGGTAGTTCTTATAAAAGTTTCTAATTACAAAAAATAAAACCCTTGAACAAAAGGCCGGCAATTATTTTGGACTGCTGGCTAAATGATTTTTAAATAATTCGCCCAGCTGGCTTTCAACCTGCTCCAGTTGATGAGTAAGTTTTGAACCAATAGAAGCAAACTCTTCATTCAATCTGGCAGTTAAGTCGCGATAATAGGATATGCCATTGATCAGATTGTCATAAAATGTTTTGATGTAGTCTTGCTTTTTCTTGTTAGCGATTGCTTTTCCTTCATTCAATAGCTCGGTCCAGTAGGTAACATAAAGAGACAACTCTTTCATAAACATATGCGGGCGGTCATCGTGTTGAATGATATTGATGCGTCCATAAATATGATCAATCATCTCCTTTAATGACACAATCTTTGAAAAGTAGGCAATGTTCGGTCCGGGACAAATGTTAACAGCCTCCAGTTTCTTAAATGGAGGTGCCTGGTGAACTTGGATTGCGGCATTACTTAGCCCGATACATAAGCACTCCTTGTCCAATACTTCCTGCATTTGGTCCTTGTACTCATTTTCAGGTAAATCTTGTTCTTGAAGCTGGGCTATTTTTCTTTTCTGATAAACACGCGATGCGGTACAGATGGGTTCTTTGGTAAATTCTGTATTGGAAACCAGGTATTTCTCAGTACAAGGGCTTCCGGGCTTGCCCTTAGCAATTCTGTTCAACTTTTCCTTTTCTCCTGTCGTACCTTTTAGGTAATGAAAACGAACACCCAGGGGAGAGTTCTTGCTAAGAATAACATCCTTTTCGGTGGCTTTACTCAGCAGTTGTAGTGTGGCCTCATCCACGGTAGTGGCCTGAGGCACCAGCAAAAAGGGGGTACCCCAGCCGGTGCTATCCACATGGAAGTATTTTCTTAGCAATTCATGCTCTGCATGAGTTCCTATTCCTCCCTGCACCGTTATTTTTATTGGATGTGCTGATGTAAAGCCTACTTTACCTTTCGCCACCAGGGCTTGATTGTAGATTTCAAATAAAGTGGTACACAGCTCTTCCTTCTTGTTTTTAAACTCTTCCAGAATGGGACCTAGCAGATAACCATCGGTAGCAAAAGCATGTCCACCACAATTCAGTCCCGATTCAATTCTGAATTCACTCACCCAAAGTCCTTTTTTGGCCAGCATTTTACCTTGTATAAGGGCAGAACGATAGTCAGAAACCTTCACCACGATCTTCTTTTCAAAATGCCCGCAACTACTTGCGTCAAAGGCATTGTGTTTCTCCATATAACTGAATAACCGGGGATTCATACCAGCGGAAAGAATGACGGAAGAGTTGGACAAAGTACTGTTGGCGTAACCTCGCAATGCAGCCACTGCATCTGAACCATCTTCTATGACATTGCCGTGTGCATCCATGTTGGTTTTGTCCAGTTTGGTCATGATGTTCACATCAATACTTCCGGGTTGGATTTGACCCTTCAACCAGTCTTCCAATTGTTGGATGTCTTCCGGGTCACTCAAATCCGTCATGAGCCCAAATATTCTTTTCAAATCACTTTCATCCGGAAGCATTTCAAAATATTGGTTCAAATCCGAACCTGGTTCGAAAGAGGAGCTTTTCAGGGTGGCCATCTGCTCTTGCACAATCCGATGAACAAGGTTGAGATAATCTGTTATCCTTTTGGCCCGGTAGTCTGTCGCTTTTGAGGTTATCGGCTGGTAAGTGCTTCCTGTGGCTTCGTAGTAATGGCATCTCATCTTTTCAATTAGATTGTCTTCGATAATGGAAATAACGGAAGATATCCCAAAACGGGCTACTTTAATAGGGGTGTCGATGGTATAGGCCAATCCCATTACGGGTATGTGAAAGGAGTGAGGTGTCTGGAGTTGCATAGTTGAGCTAAGAAGATTTATCGAGCGCAAAGGTAAAATAAATAAAGACTAAATTGTCTTTTATATAGTAACTTATTAATTTTATGCACCTGATAAAACAGGAGGATCAAGTGATCGTATCAGATTTCTAGCATGGAAACACACTATTACGAAGTAAATATCAATTGGAATCAGGACAGGAGAGGCATGATGTGTGCTCCTGAAATTAATTCCGTTTTGGGTGAAAACGGATGCCTGGAGGTTGCTACACCACCGCAGTTCGACAAAGGTATACCGGGAAAGTGGTCTCCCGAACATTTGTTTACCGCTGCGGTGAGTAGTTGCCTGATGACTACTTTTTTGGCCATAGCCGAAAATTATAAATTGGATTTTACTGGCTTTGCCTGCGCATCAAAAGGAAAGCTTGAAAAGGTAGAAGGAAAATTTCTAATGACGGAGGTGATTTTGGAACCAACCGTAACCATTGTTAGAGAAGAAGATTATGACAAGGCAATCAAGGTGTTGCATAAGTCAGAAGCAGCTTGTCTGATTTCCAATTCCATCAAATCAAAAGTTACCATGGTGCCTTTTATTAAGGTGCAAGACAACATCATGGATGTAGCTTAACTTAGTCTGATTAATCCTGTAGTTTTTTTGAATGAATATGAGAGATTCAAAAGAAGCGCATAAACCACTTGTCTATTCTTGTTCGGGATGTTCAAGTGCAGCCCAGATGGCCAATTTCCTGGCAGTGCAGCTAGACCGAAGTGGGCTTGCTGAAATGTCGTGCATAGCAGGGGTAGGGGGAAATGTTAAAAGTCTGGTTCATAGGGCCAAATCTGGAAGAAAGATAATCGCCATTGATGGGTGCCCATTGGCATGTGCCAGAGCCTGCCTGGCCAATCATTCGCTGTTGCCAGACTTGCACATCGAATTAAAAACGCTTGGGGTGGCAAAGGAACAAGGAGTAGATTTTGACCTGTCAGAAGCGGAGGAAATACTTACCAAAATCAAGAAGGAAATCGAGTATTCGCTCTTTCAGGAACCCGCACTTACATAATGAGAAAAGCACAATCACCAGTTTATTCCAAAGTATGTAAAACAGAAGTGGTATGCCCCAATGACACCAATCCAATGGGTATCCTGCAGGGTGGACGTTTAGTACAGTGGATGGACATTGCGGCTGCGGTGTGCGCCCAAACCCATGCAGCTAAGATTTGTGTTACTGCTTCCATGGATACGGTGAGTTTTACTCAGCCTGCTCATGTCGGAGACATCATTACCATGGAAGCTAAGATTACTCGCGCATTCACTACTTCCATGGAAATTAAAGTAACAGCGTGGTCCAGAAGTGTTTTTAAAACCAGGAAAAGTTTGATCAGTGAATCTTACTTCACTTTTGTGGCCATTGATCAAGACGGAAAGGTAGCCGCTGTTAATGGCGTGAAGCCCTCTTCAGCAACAGAAAAAAGTGAATACGAGGCAGCAGCAAAAAGGAGAAATCACAAACTTAATCCCCATAAGTAGGTCTCTTTCTGTTCTGCCAAAACTTCCGGTGCACTGTAAGTTGTAATGCTTCAAGAATCTGGTTTTATTGCAAAATGCTATGCAAAACCTGATAAAGTTTCCTTTGCTATTCCTGTTGATCGCTTCATTGATTGGCCTTACGTTGCGATGGCATTATTTTCAACCTATCCCTGGTTTCCAGTATACCTACTGGTTGCATGCACATTCACACGTAATGTTTCTCGGCTGGGTATTCAACGCATTGTCTATAGGTTTTGTGATTCACCTTTTGCCCGAATATCGCCATAGTAGTTACAAGCGAATTTTCTATGTCCTCAATGCATTAGTAGCAGGTATGTTAATCACGTTTCCACTTCAGGGATATGGTGTATACTCTATTGCAGTATCAACCCTGCATACTGTAGCGGTTACTTACTTTTGTTTTCGCTTTTTCAAGGATACACGTGACACCAAACAGCACATCGGTATCTGGATGGCCAGAATAGCCTTGATCTTTTTTCTGATCTCTGCTGTTGGACCTTTTGTAGTAGGCATATTGGTCGCCAATGGATTGGGCCAGTCTGATTGGTATCACCTCGCTGTCTATTATTACCTGCATTTCCAATACAATGGCGTGTTTACCTTCGGTGTATTTGCTTTGTTCTTTGCTTTGCTGGCGCAAAATGGAATCCATTTAGCCAATGCAAAAACTTTTGGAATACTATTGATGGTTTCATGCTTTCCGGCTTATGCTTTGTCTGCACTTTGGACCAATCCTCCAATAGGGGTACATGTGATAGGGCTGTTGGCTGCAGTAGGGCAAATGTTGGCATTGTATTACCTATGCTCGGGCATGCGTCACAATTGGGCGTTAATAACAAAAGCATTTTCATTAGCCTCAAAAGTGCTGTTGACATCCGCAGGTGTCGCCTTCATAATAAAGTTAGGGTTGCAGCTACTTTCTGTTCATCCAAGAATTGCCATGCTGGCATACGAAATCAGATTTTATGTAATTGCTTATTTGCATCTGGTGCTCATTGGTATGGTTTCACTATTTCTTTTGGCCTGGTATAATGAGAAAGCAGGCAAATTGCAGTTGCGTATGGTTTATGTAGTGTTGATAGTAGTCGGTTTCTTAATCACTGAATTGATAATGATTACAGTCACCTTTGAGCATGGGTTCAATGTTTCAAAAACACTTGCATACGCTTCACTGCCAATGATAATCGGGATCGCTGGCATTACATTAGATGCCATAAGAATGAAATCTTCCTATAATAAAGTACGTGGGTGAGTAGAAATTCATCAATTGATGAAGTATGTTATACATTTTATATCGGATAAAGTTGTCCGAGATAAAATAAGGACTTATATTTGATTCAAAACAAAAAAGATGTTCTCCAAATCCTGTGAATACGGAATAAAGGCCACCGCATACATAGCGGTACAAGCCAAAAACAGCAACAGGGTAAGCCTCAAGGAAATTGCCAAGGCCATCGATAGTCCTGTTGCCTTCACCGCTAAAATACTGCAGCAATTGGCCAGAACAGGTATCATTGATTCGGTACAGGGGGCCAGTGGTGGTTTCGAAATAAGGCATTCTCAAATCAATAAAATTAAGCTGAGCCAGATTGTTAGTGCCATTGATGGCGACAACATCTACAAGGGATGTGGATTGGGTCTAAATGCCTGCAATGCCAAAAAACCTTGTCCCGTTCATTATAAATTTCAAAAGATAAGAGATGAGCTGAAGGACATGCTGGAAAGTACAACAGTAGAAGACCTTACGCTAGGGCTGAAAAATGGACACACTTATTTAAAACGATAAAACTTTTTTTTGAACCAAACCAGGACAAAAACATCCTGATTAAATAACAAAAACAATGAAATATACTTCAGATAAAACCATCAGTGAAATTGTAGCTGCCGACTACCGTACCGCACAGGTATTTAAAGATCATAAGATAGATTTTTGTTGCAAGGGTAATCGCAGCATTGCTGAGGCCACTGCCGAAAAAGGGATAGACGCCAATCTATTGATCAATGAAATCGAAAAGCTTCAGCAACAAAGTTCAAATTCCAATACGGACTTTCAGTCTTGGCCTTTGGATTTACTCACCGATTACATCGAGAAGAAGCACCATGCTTATGTGGAGCGTCAGCTGCCAATTCTCAATCAATACCTTAACAAGCTTTGCCAGGTACACGGCAGCCGTCATCCGGAATTATTTGAAATCAAAGACGAATTCAATCAATCGGCAGGTGAGCTGGCGGCACATATGAAAAAGGAAGAATTTATACTGTTTCCACATGTTCGGAAAATGGTAAAAGCAAAAGCAAATAACTCAGCATTGGACACTCCTCATTTTGGAACAGTACAAAATCCGGTACAAATGATGATGAATGAACACACCGTGGAAGGAGATCGCTTTTTCAAAATAGCCAAACTATCTGGCAACTATGCACCTCCGGCTGATGCCTGCAATACTTATCGTGTTACCTATGCATTGTTAAAGGAATTTGAAGAAGACCTGCACCTGCACATACATCTGGAAAACAACATCTTGTTTCCCAAATCCATCGAAATGGAAAAGGAGTTGATGGTACAAACGCAAAATGTGTAGCATTGTCAATGACATAAATTAATCGGAAGATGAACAGACCGCCACCCCTGAAGCGAATTGATGCACTTATTCCGCTGAGCCATGATCATCACCATGGTTTATGGTTATCCCTCAAAATAAGATCAGGATTTAAAAAAGGCATTGAACCAGTTCGTATTAAAAACTATACGGACTGGTTTTTTGAAGAACATTTGCTACCCCACTTTGATCTGGAAGAAAAATATGTTTTTCCCATTCTCGGCAATGACCACGAGCTGGTGAAAAGGGCATTGGCGGAACATCGCAAATTGAACCGTCTTTTTACCGCTTCTTCAGATCTGCAAAGAAACCTGGTGTTGATCGAGGAAATGTTGGAAAACCACATCCGCTTTGAAGAAAGAATACTTTTTACCGAAATTCAATGCGTAGCGGCACCTGCTGATTTGCAAACTATAACGACAGTTCACAGCGCACAAAATGATCACCGTGTTTCCGTTGATTCATGGGAAGATACATTTTGGAAGTATGAAGGTTAATTGATTATTCGCTTTTAAGTAAAGTAATATCCTTACCGACTAAAGCGTAATAGAACATCAGGAGTAAGGCTCTACTGTTTTATAATTCTGCCATCCTCCATCTCGATGATACGGTCGGTTTTATCAGCAAACTCTGGGTCATGGGTTACTACCAGCAGCGTTTGATGAAATTCCTGTGTTAATGTTTTAAAGATGTCAAAAACAATCTGACTATTAACCTTATCTAGGTTACCGGTAGGTTCATCACACATGATAATACTGGGGTCATTGATCAAGGCACGTGCAATAGAGACGCGCTGTTTTTCTCCTCCGGAGATTTGATTGGCCTGCTTGTGAGCCAACTTCTTGATGCCCAACTGATCGAGCTTGTGAAGCGCTTGCTCGCGCACGTGCTCCTCAGGAAATTTCCCCAGCTTCAGTCCAGGCAGCATTACATTATCCAACACTGTAAACTCGCTGAGCAGATAATGAAATTGAAAGACGAATCCAATCTTTTCATTGCGCACATGGGCAAGCTGTTGCTCTGTGCGGTTGCGCATGTTTTCACCTCCAATAAACAGATCACCTTCAAAATCGGTGTCCATAGTGGACAAAATGTAAAGCAAGGTAGATTTACCACATCCGGATTTTCCAATTACCGACACAAACTCCCCACCATAGACCGAGAAAGTGATGTCTTTTAAAACATGGACGGTAACCGGATCGTGAAATCGCTTGTTGATCTTGTCGGCTTGCAGGGTAACGATATTGTTCATTTTCCTCTGATGATAACAACAGGATCTACCTTGCTTGCCTTTCTTGTAGGTGCCCAACCCGCCAGGTAAGTGGTAACAATGGAAAATGTAGACCCAATAAAATAAAATGCCGGACTGTAGTTGACAGGGTACGTAGTAATAGTAGGCAACGCCAATGTATTGAAGGGAATTTGATCGATGGCCAATGAAGTAAGAAAACCAAACAATAAACCCAGTACACCTCCGAAAAGTCCAATACTTAATGCTATCACCATGAAAATGCGATTGACATCCAAACCTGAAAATCCTGTTGCTTTTAAAATAGCGATCGAATCCATCTTTTCATAAATCATCATGTTGAGGATATTGTAGATGCCAAAGCCTGCCACAATGAGCAAGGTGATGCCCACTGCATAGGAGATAAGTGATCTTACGAACGACCCGGTTTCAAATTGTGAGTTGGCAGTCTGAATGTCTTCTGCATCTGTGTTGAATAACTTTGCAAACTCTCTGCCCATGGATGGGGCCTGATCAATGTCCGCAACTTTGATTTGTATGTCGGTGATGTAGTTGTTGGGTTCGCCCAGTATCTTCTGTACAGTGCTTACCGAGGCATAGCTTTGCACCTTATCAAATTCCTGAATACCAGATTGGAATATGCCTACGACCTTTAAAGGAAAGCGCTCTTGCGAAATCGTTGTTACCTGCACCACATCACCAATGTTGGCCAATAATTTCTCTGCCAACCCCTTGCCAAGGATGATGCTGTTGGAAACAATAGCAATGTCTGTTGAATTACCGGAAGTGACATAATCATTGAAGTAAAAAAGTTGGCTCTCTGCATACACATCTATGCCATTGACAACTCCGGTAATGTCAATAGAGCCTTCGTTGAAAAACACCTGTGCCGATATCTTGGGTGCGATACCTGTAACACGTTCGTCTTTTTTTAAGGCTTGTAAAATGGCGCCACTGTTGTAAATCCGTTGGCGACTGCCTACCGACTTGATGGAATGTACAAAATGATAGCTGCCCTTGTAGGTGGAAGATAAGCTGATGGGCTGGGCTTCATTGGGTTTGATCTCGTTGTAGAGTCTTACATGGGCCGTGCGATTAAGTACCAGACCATCCAACAAGTCATTGAGCCCCGTCATAAATCCCAGCAGCGCAATAAACATGGTAATGCTGAAGGTGACCCCAACAGCAGCAACCAATGTTTGACGCCATCGGGCAAACAGAAGCGACCGGGCAATACTGAAAATAAGGCGCACGTTCATAACTTGGGCAAGATCAACACATCCTCCTTACTCAAGCCACTTACAATCTCCGCTTTTTGATAATCCATCAGACCTGTCGTTACTTTTTTTGTTTCACCATTGCTGAGCAATACCGTTGAATCTCCAATTAGGTATTTGCGGGGTATGGTAAGTGCATTGTCCTTGGCCTTGATAACAATATTGGCTTCAAGAGATAAATTAGGAAAGAGTACTTCTGGTCGTTTAACAAAATCGGCATTGATGGTAAAGGACCGCGATTGTTCACTCATCAAGGGTTCGATTTGCCTGACCCTGGCTTCAAATAATTCACCTTGGTAACTGTCCATCGTCATGAGCACACGTTGACCTTCCTGAATGCGCGCAATATCGTATTCATCCACGCTTAGTTCAACATAAAAATTATTGGCATCACCAACCACAGCTACAGGATTAAGCGTATTGACAAACTCTCCTTTTTCTTTCAAAATCTTATACACTTTGCCATCTGTATCGGCTTTAACAATAAAGTCATTGGCAAGTGAGCTGCTGATTCTAAGATTATTCCTCGATTGCTGGCTGGCAAACTCAAGCTGACGTTTCAAATCATTATAACGAATCTGGGCTACCTCATAATTGGTTTTCGATTGCTGGTAGGCCAGTTCCCGTTGCTCCAATTCAACACGGGACCCAATGTTTTGCGACCAGAGCCTGCGTTGCCGTACGGCCAGCAAGGAATCATTTTGGAGCTGGCTGGCCGATAAATCGATGGCCACTTTCAATTCCGTCAACTTATCCCTGTTGGCTTCCAGGGCAGCATATTCCGCAGCCAATCTGGAATTGGCAACATTCAATTGGGCAGACTCATTGAGTAAAATGATCAACGGATCACCCTTCTTCACAAGGTCTCCTTCTTTCACCAGTATTTCCTGAACCAAACCATTGGCTGCCGCGTACACCTGATATTGGTTCTTGCTCCTGACAATACCAGAAGCATAAACTGATTCCGTGATCGACTCTACCGTGGGACTTATTTTTTCAGTCTCAGATTGGCACGAAGTGGCCAACAGAAGTGATACAATCACGGACTTGATAGCAAACGTTGATCCTGATGGAACAGTCATCTTTCTTAATTCAATTCTTTTGCTTGATGCTTGACAAATGTGCTATGGTTTATCCAAACCACTATGAACAATCAGATAAATTTATTCTAATTTAACATCGCATTGGATGAGTATTATCAAAGCAAAGAATGACTTTTATCAGTAGCCTGATCTTGTATTATGTATTAATTTAATCTGAAAATGGGACGATCAATGAGAGAAATCATAACACTGCACTTCCACCGGTTTTATTGCTACTTGTTTTTCCTGTTAATGCTGGGGGCTGTGGGTTGTCAGAAAAAAACAACTGCCAATGAAAAGAGTAGTTTAGACAGTTTACAGCGTCACCATTACACAGCCATGGGGGATAGTATCAGCATCGCTGCACAGCAGGCACTGATGAAGCAATTGATGACTGCCATTGAATCCGGTGGTCCCGAATATGCTGTCAATTTTTGTAACGAGCGTGCCATGCCCATTACCGATTCTTTAAGTAATAGATACAATTGTGAAATCAAACGTATTGCCTTGCGCAACAGAAATCCCAATAACGCATTGACCACTGAAGAAAAAATAATTTATGATGTATATGCGCAATTGATCACTACAGGTGCCTCCGCACAACCACAGCTTGTTATTAACCAAAAGGAACTTTTGTTTTATAAGCCGATTGTCTTAGGAATGCCTGCTTGCCTGCAGTGTCATGGAAAACCAGATCAACTCGACCCTAAGGCATATGTCGCCATTCAATCCAAATACCCCGATGACAAAGCGGTTAATTTTAGCTTGGGTGAATTAAGAGGGATGTGGAAAATAACCTTCCACAATATGCCCTGACAGCTCAATTAGGGATATTCTCAGCACCCATACTTTTGCTGATCGCAAGTAACCCAAACAGCAATTCTTTCGTAGTGGTTATTAACCAAATATGCGTTACATTTAATATCCACAATCCACTTCCAACGTTCAACCCTAATCCCATATTATGAGATTCATTATTACTATTCTCTCATTTTTTCTGCTATCTTCCTTTTCCCTATGGGCACAGGTAGATGCACGCATGCTTCAGTACCCCGATGTATCAGATACCCATATTACCTTCTCCTACGGAGGCGACATATGGGTGATGCCAAAGTCAGGTGGTCTTGCACATAAGCTTACTTCTGCCAAAGGCATGGAGAGCTTTCCCCGGTTTTCACCCGATGGATCACAAATCGCCTTCAGTGGAAACTACTACGGACACGATGACGTGTATACCATTCCAATGCAGGGAGGAATACCGCATCGGATTACCCATCATGGTATGGACGACCACCTCATGGACTGGTACCCGGATGGAAAAAGCCTCTTGTTTACATCTTCCCGTGAAAGTGGTAAGCAACGATTCGATCAATTTTATAAGGTTGCTGTTACTGGAGGACTTCCTGAAAAATTACCTGTTCCCTATGGTCAGTTTGCATCGCTGTCAGCCGATGCCAAACAGTTGGCCTACACACCTACGTCCAGGGCGTACCGCACATGGAAACGGTACAGAGGGGGTACAGCCGCAGACATATGGATTTTCAATCTTGAAAACAAAACGGCAGAGCACATCATCAAAGACATCGCTAATGATGAATTCCCTATGTGGCAAAACGGTAAAGTTTATTTTTTATCCGACAGAGGGGCCAATATGCGATTTAATATCTGGAGTTATGAGTTGGCTACCAAACAGCTAAAGCAGCTGACTGATTTCAGTGACTTTGATGTGCACTTTCCTTCTATCGGTCCTAAAGAAATTATTTTTGAAGCCAGCGGTAAGTTGTATTTGCTCAACCTCTCCACAGAAAAGTACGAAGAAGTAAAAGTGGCGGTGGTCACAGACGAGGCTACCTTGTTGCCCAGGACTGAAAAGGTGGATAAATACCTGGAAAACTTTGGCATCTCTTCGGACGGCAAAAGAGGTGTGTTCGAAGCACGCGGAGAGGTATTCTCCGTACCGGCAGAAAATGGACCTGTCTTTAACCTCACTCAGACATCCGGAGTAGCAGAGCGCAGTCCGGCCTGGTCACCCAATGGCCGATACATCGCCTACTGGAGCGACCGCTCCGGTGAATATGAGCTCACCGTACGTGATTTGCAAAACAACAACACAGAAAGAAAACTGACCAATTACGGAGCAGGTTTTCGTTACCAATTGTATTGGTCGCCCAACAGCAATCTGCTGGCCTTCATCGATAAAGCCATGGAGGTATTCATCTTTGACATGCAGAATAACAGAACTTTAAAGGTGGACAAGCAACTCACGCAATTCGAAGGGGGCCTACGTAATTTCTCCGTATCGTGGTCTGCCGACAGTCGCTACATGGCTTACGCCAAGGATCAGGAAAACAGTGGCAGTGCCATTGCCATCTATGATGTAAAGGAGCAAAAAACCAGGCAGGTAACGGCTGGCTTCTACAATGACGCTAACCCGGCATTTGATCCGGATGGAAAATACCTCTACCTGCTCACCAACAGAGAATATTCCCCGATATATAGCGATTTTGACAATTCGTTTGTGTACGCCAACTCCACACAGGTGGCAGCCGTACCACTCACAAATGAGACGGCTTCACCTATGGCACCTAAAAACGATGTGACTGCTATTAACGGAGAGGAGAAAAAAGACGAAGCGAAAAAAGAGGAACAAAAAAAGGGTAAGAAAAAAGAAGCAGAAAAAGATAAAGAGGAATCGAATGAACCCAAGCCTGTCAACATCACCTTCGATAACTTCGAACAACGCCTGGTGATATTACCAATTGATGCTGGTCAGTTTCGTCAATTGAAAGCAGTATCCGGCAAAGTAGTTTATCATAGGGCGCCCAATGCAGGTTCCAATGCCAAGGAAAGGCCCATCGTCTATTTCGACCTTGAGAAAAGAGAGGAAAAAACGATTGTAAAAAATGCAGATGGCTTCGAGATTTCTGCTGATGGCAAAAAGATAATGATTGCATCCAAAGGCACATTTGCTATTGTAGAAATTGCTGCTGATCAGAAGATGGATAAAACCATGCCTGTCAAAAACATGGAGATGACTGTAGTGCCCCGCGAAGAGTGGAAACAGATTTATAATGATGCGTGGCGTTTCGAAAGGGACTTCTTCTACGATCCCAACATGCATGGTGTGGATTGGGCCGCCATGCGCACTCGCTATGGTGCGTTGCTCGATGATGCCATCACCAGGCATGATGTCAATTACATAATTGGTGAATTGATTGGAGAGATCAGTGCCTCGCATACCTACCGCGGTGGTGGCGACCTGCCTGATGAACCTCAAAAAGGAGTGGGGTACCTCGGTATCGATTGGGGGCTAAAGAACAATGCGTATTATGTGAAACGCATCGTTCGAGGAGCTCCATGGGACAACGAAGTACGTTCGGCTTTGGATGCCCCGGGTTTGAAAATCAAAGAAGGAGATTATATCCTGGCGGTCAACAACGTTACAATCGACACCAGGAAAGACCCATGGGCATCTTTCGAGGGCCTTACCAATGGAAGCATTGAGTTGACGATCAACAACACACCCAGCATCACAGGTGCTTGGAAAGTATTGGTGGAGCCCCTCAAAACTGAAACACGGTTGCGCAACCTGGAGTGGATTGAAAATAACCGCAAGCGCGTAGAGCAGGCCACTAATGGCAAAGTGGGCTACGTATATGTGCCTAGCACCGGAGTAAACGATGGACAATATGAATTGGTGCGCATGTTCTATGCACAGCACAACAAACCAGGAATGATTGTGGACGAACGTTTCAATAACGGTGGACAAATACCTGATCGTTTCATTGAGCTGCTGAACCGTAAGCCGCTTGCGTATTGGAAAGTACGCGATGGCCAAACCTGGCAATGGCCACCTATAGGAAATTTCGGAGCCAAAGCCATGCTCATCAATGGCTGGAGTGGCAGCGGTGGAGATGCTTTTCCTGATTACTTTAAAAAAGCAGGACTGGGTCCTGTTATAGGTATGCGCACCTGGGGAGGTTTGATCGGCATATCAGGTGCCCCATCACTTATCGATGGTGGCAGGGTAACGGTGCCGACCTTCCGTATGTACAATCCCGATGGCACATGGTTCAAAGAAGGGTATGGTGTAGATCCTGACATCGAAGTAATCGATGACCCCGCACAATTGGCCAATGGCATTGATCCACAATTGGAAAGGGCCATACAGGAAGTAATGCGACAATTGGAAAACAAACCTTTGGGGTTGCCCAAACCTCCGGCTCCTGAAAAACGATAAACAAAAAAAAGCAGGTAGCAATACCTGCTTTTTTTTTGAGTTATTGATTCCTACTTGCTGATGTAAGCATACAGACCGATGCCAAAGGCAATACCAGAGTTAATCGTTTTGGTATTAGATCCCTTACTCTTATAGCTGAAAGAAGAGTAGCCCAACTGAGGCTCCAAAGCAATGGCGTCACTGAGGAAAAAGGCATATCCTGCCAACAGGGACCAGCTCCCTGTATTCTGTGTTGTTTCTGTGGTGGTACCTCCAAATGTATTTTTTGTTTTACTACTACCAAATCCAATCGAACCCTGAACATAAATTTTATCGAAGTAATACCTCGCCAGGGGCGTTATTCCAAAACTGGTCACAGAAGATTTGTCAGAAGAACCATCAGCTTTATAGGAAGAGGTACCAATGGATAAACCTGTTCCTACTGCCAAATTATCAATTACAAAATACCCTGCCTGTGGCTGAATAAAAAAGCTGGAAGATTTGCCGTTGGTGGTAGTGGCTCCCCCGGTCTTCGACTTACTGGTGGTAAACGAACCTGCTAAGTTGGTGCTGCCACCCATCACAAAAGAACCCTGACTGAATTGTGCAAAAGATGTGCTAAAGAATAAGGCTGCAACAGTAGCTAAAAAAAGTTTTTTCATATTGTGTTAGTTGAGTTTGTTGGCCAAACTTAAACGATTCAAATAACTATCGAAATATCACAAAATGGGTTAAAAGTTTACTTGTCCTTTAACTTTGATTGAATAGTATAATCATATAGGTGTGTGAAACCTCAAGTATACTCACTTGGAATTAGTGGTTACACCCTGTTTTAGGTAATTTCACATTATCTGTAAGTACCATACCATGATAGGTGTTTTCAGAAATATTAGTAACGTTCAAATCAATGCTGTTCAAACTCGTTCACCTCAAAGGCATCCGATCTGGTACTATCACGCTGGTATTCAGAAGATGGAAGAAAGCTGCGGTAAAAAAGGGTAGTTTGCTGAACACAGCAGTAGGGCTCGTGAAGGTAGAAAGCATAGTCATCGTAAAAGAAAATAAGATCACAAAAACAGACGCCATGATGGCGGGATTTGACGATCGGGAAGAGTTGCTGAAGTTGCTGCAGAGAAAGGAGGAAGGTGAAATTTATAAAATCAAAGTCAGCTTTCAGGGGGCTGACCCGCGCATCCAACTGAGACAAAAAAACAGTCTTACCAATGAGGAATACCATTTACTGAATGAAAAACTGTCTCGACTGGATCAATATTCAAAAAAAGGAAGCTGGACCCTGGACGTGATGACCTCCATCAAAAACAATCCAAAACTAAGAGCGATGGATCTGGCTGCAATAACAGGTTTTGAAAAAGTTTGGCTAAAATTGAATATTCGTAAATTGAAAAACCTGGGTTTGACCATAAGCCATGAGATCGGATACGAACTTTCGCCCTTGGGAAAACTATACCTGAAGAAAGCCACCAAAAAGAAGACTTAAGCCAGCATGTCATCTTCCGTTAGCAACTATTGTCTCAACTGCGGTAGCCCTGTGCAAGGCAACTTCTGCACACAATGTGGCCAAAGCATCAGCACTGGCAGAATTACTTTTAAAGAAACATTCAGCAATTTCCTTAGCTCCACATTTTCTTTTGAAGGACCATTGTTGATTACCCTGCACCATCTGTTTTTAAAGCCAGGCACGCTTTTCAGGGAGTTCATTGCAGGCAAACGGAAAAAATATTATCAACCCGTACAATTCTACGTGTTGCTCACTGCGGTGTACCTGATTGTGAGGGCCCTGCTCGATTATGATCCACTGGAGGGACGTATCGATTTTGTAGATGAACAGGGAGCAGTGGTCATCGGCAAGAGCAAAGAGGCTGCGCGGTTTATGGTGGACAACATCAACAACATCCTGTTCTTTCTTGTATTTTCCATCGCTATCATGCTGAAGTTATTGTATAGAAAACAGTACAACCTTGCAGAATATACTTCCGTTGGCCTGTTCATCACTGGCATTTATCTGCTTCTGAGCATCGTAATGATGATAGCAGTTACGCTCTTTAATTTCAATGGGTATAGGTTGCAACTGTTAGTCATCTTTTTATTAATCGGATACAGCACAGGGTCACTTTTTAATAAATTCAATTTTGGATCCATCCTCAAATACCTGATGGTAAGCGTATTTAGCTTGATTGGCTACATACTGCTTGGCTTTGGCTTTTCATTCCTCATGGTTTCATTGAGGTAAAAAAGCTTTATCTTTAAAGACAGAACTCCGTTGTAGGTCATGAATGCTTCAATACAAAGATGAATCTTAAATTGACTGCCGATTACCACTTAATGAAGAGCTGGAAGTTGATATTTCTTATCATATTCTCGCTTTGCGCCCTGCTCAACATTTTGCTGGACCATCATGAAAGCAGATTTTATCAAAACCCTTACAATTTCTCCGAGTCCTTTATGTTCAGTTCGTTCTGGTGGTTGTTTTTACCGCTGTTGTATGTACAGTTGAGGGTGGCACACCAGGTTAAAATCCTGACCCATATCGCCATGTTGATCGTGCTGCCTATCTTCACTCACCTGATGCTGTATCCGGCAATGGTGTGGTGCATCTCCGAGACTTTTTATCCCACCACCTTTGCGTTTTGGCAAACCTTCGATTATGAAATAACCACCTACAGCATAACAATTTTAATGGCCTATACGGTGCCTTTAGCATCGTACAAAAGCATCCGTAGCAAAATAGCCACTGAAGAAAGTATTCCTGAACTGAAGAACAAGCATAGAACACTGGTAGTAAATGACGGAGGCAGACGCATCAGTATTGACACCCAAAAAGTGCTGTATATTGTTGCCAATACACCTTACGTCAACATCCACCTGGAGGACAAGCGACACCTCTACAACGAAACCCTGAAATCGCTGGCACAGCAGCTGGACGAAAACCTATTTGTAAGGGTACATAAGTCAGCTATCGTTAACCATACCTGTGTCCAACATTTTAAATCCAGGCTCAATGGCGACTACGATTTGACCATGAAAGATGGTTCGGTGCTGCGACTCAGCAGGAATTATGCGGCCGCGTTCAAGGCCAGGTTTGGAAACGGTACTCAGGATAGCACCCTTTAACCACATGTGACTGCATTTTATTTGCATTTCATGGGTTTCAGGCTGATTCTTGTTCAAAAACGGAACATATGATCAACCCTTATACTTCAAGGATTTGCTTTTTACTTACCCTCTGTTTGGCCAGTTGTATGGGCCAACCCAACACTACGCGCACTACCACAAACCAACCACTGGTAGGCGGGGGCTGCGATGGGTGTGAACTTATGTTTGTAGGCATGCCTGCTCATATCAATGCCACCGACACCAGTGCAGGGTGGACAGAGCAGGGACAAAAACTGCTTGTAACGGGAACGGTCTACCAGATAGATGGAACCACACCGGCACCTAATGTGATTATATACTATTGGCAAACTGATAACAAGGGGTATTACAGTCCGAGGGAAAACATGCCCTCGGCCGCTCGCAGGCATGGCCACCTTCGGGGATGGGTAAAGACAGATACACAGGGCCGGTACGCTATCTATACCATTCGACCATCGCCATATCCCAATGACAACATACCCGCACACATTCACACCTCCATCAAAGAACCTGACATCAACAACGAGTACTACATCGATGAGTTTGTTTTTGACGATGACAAACTGCTGACCACTGCACAGAGAAAAGCAATGGAGAACAGGGGAGGGAGTGGCGTCTTGCGGGTGCTCATCGATGGCGACTTGCAGATTGCTGAACACAACATTGTGCTGGGACTAAATGTCCCCAATTACCCGAAAACAAAAAATGATAAAGAACAATCAGGTCTGGAAATAGGAGAGGACAATCCTTCTTTTATTCCCTTTCATGCCTGGGGACCGGATAAGGGAACAAGGACTTGCCCGGTATGCAAGTACGGTCGCTATCATGGTATCGTTTACTTCGTGGGCAACAAGCCCGATTGGGACGACATCAAAAAGTGGTTGACTTTTCTCGAGCAGGAGAGCATCAAGCGAAGCAAATACCTGAAAGCCTACTTTGTATACGGCAACGAACACAGTTACGATCCCAATGAAAGGAGAAAGGAACTGGAAGCATTGGGCCATACTTTGAAATTGAAAAACATAGCTTTAACCTTTGTGCCCTCCATGGCAGACACGGAGAGCGAAGTGAACCTGAACAAGATCAATCCGGAAGTGCAGAATACGCTGGTCATTTACCGCCACCGGAACATCATCGGCAAGTTTGTTGACCTGGAAGCCAATTCAGACAACTTTCAGCGCGTATCTCAAATGCTGGATAAAACCCGGAGCGGCTATTTTGATTTGCCAGAGCCAAAGCATAACTAAGTATTGGCGCTACTCATGATTCCACCAAATAATCATTCAAAGGTAGACAACTGGAAATATCCAACCCATTTTTCTATTTTGCATCGCTACCAAAGCGAAATCGGAACATGGAAGAAACATACATTGAAGAGCAAACATATGACAAAGTAAATTTCAAAAATCATCCTCTTTCAAAAGGAGAATATGAGAATTGTCAATTTCGAAATTGTGATTTTTCCGATTGCGACTTATCAGGGTACAAATTCACAGCCTGTGAGTTCTATGCCTGTAATCTAAGTTTGGCCAAATTGAACAAAACGGCATTCCATGACATTGCATTCAAGGATTGCAAGATGTTGGGACTCCACTTTAACAGCTGCAATGAATTTGGACTTTCCTTTAGTTTTGAAAATTGCACACTCGATCATTCTTCCTTTTACAGGACAAAAATTACAAAGACAATATTTAAAAACACTCAATTACAGGAAGTCGATTTTACAGAATGTGACCTGACAAATGCCCGGTTTGACAATTGTGACCTGAACATGGCTACTTTTGAAAATAGCATTGTGGAGAAGGCAGATTTTAGTACCGCTTACAACTATTCAATTAACCCTGAATTGAATAGAATAAAGAAAGCCATATTTTCTATTTCAGGAGTGGCTGGATTACTGGACAAGTATGATATAAAAATTATATATTCATAGGCTGGCAAGGTTGGCGAATAGCTTTCATTAATCAGATAACTATGGATAATTCAAGAGTATACAAAATGATTTTTGCCGGAGTATATCCGTTGTACATACAAAAGGCAGAGAAAAAGGGGCGCACCAAGGCAGAGGTGGATGAAATCATTCATTGGCTGACGGGCTACAACGCCAAATCACTACAACAACATCTGGATAAGAAAAGTGATTTTGAAACCTTTTTTGCCAAGGCAAAATTGAATCCCAATGTTTCAAAAATTACCGGTGTAATTTGTGGCTATCGTGTAGAAGACATAGAAGATCCCCTCATGCAAAAGGTACGGTATCTGGATAAACTGATAGACGAACTGGCAAGAGGAAAGGCCATGGATAAGATTTTGAGAAAGTAGAATCACCTTCTTTAGGGACCATCAAATAATTGAGGTCAGTGATATATTCAATTGTTCTAATTGATTAGCTTTACTAAAGGCCGATTCAGAACCGAAGTACAATTACAGTGACTCCATGAAATATTTCCTTTTATGTGCAGCGCTTCTGTTACTGACTGTAATCTATTCTTCCGGGCAAACTCTCAAAAGTTACTATAATGGTGGTTTGCAACTGTTCTACGAAGAATACGGTCATGGGCCCGCGCTTTATATTCTGTCCGGTGGCCCAGGTGAAGCACCATTAAACCCCTACAAACAAATTGTTGACAGCCTTCAATCCTTTTATACTTGTGTTTTATTTCATCAAAGGGGAAGTGGAAGATCCAGAAACATTCCCATCAATGAAAAAACCATCACCATAGAGAATTATACGCAAGACATCGAGCTGTTACGGAAAGCTCGTGGTGACAAAAAGATTAGCTTACTAGGGATATCGTGGGGTGGGTTGCTTGCCATGAATTATGCAGTGAGCCATCCGGCATCCACAGTTAACCTTATGCTCATTGCCTCAGCACCACCATCCTATACACTATGGAATGTGCTGTATGACAATCAAATGATCAGACGATCCAAGGTGGAGCTGGATTCAATGGATTATCTGTTAAAGGTATTTTCGACAAAAACGGAGAAGGAGCTGGATTCACTTAAGAGGGCAGATCCCTATTGCAAAGAGGCAATGGCCTATAAGGCATTCATTGCCATACACGTCAGAGCGATGTATTTTGATAAAAACAAAATACAGAGGAACCATTTTGACGACCTCTTTTACAATTTCAATTTTCAGCCCATTCCAATCATCGACAAACACGTTTTGGAGTCCAGGTTTGACATTACCCATCAACTTAAGCGATTAAAAATACCTGCATTGATAATTTATGGCAGACAAGACGACCAGGGGGAATCCACTTTTTATTTGCAAAAGGAAAGTTTAAGATTCAGTGAGATGCACGTGATAGAACAATGTGGTCATCAGATCATAGACGAGCAGCCGGTTGAGTTTTTTAAAATCCTGCTGAGCTATGTTAAACGGGCAAAGAGAAATCAGCTATAAAAATTCCGTTGAATTGTGAGTTTAGGTGCCTGACAAGAACCAAGTAAAATTAACCTGTTACTATCTATGACAAAGACGATACTGAATCTTATAATGAGTATGGTTATAGCATCACTCTCCATCAACCTTTTCGCTCAGCAACCAAACTGGGAAGACCTACAAAAGGAAGGAAATGCACTTTTGACACAAGGCCATTACGCCAAAGCAGAAGCCGTACTATTAGAATGCATACAGCTTCAGAATAAGGTATTAAAAAAGACCGACTATCGATTAAAAGCATCCAGAAGTTTCCTTCGTATATGTTATGCCCAGCTCAACTTGAGAGATAAGCACGAAGCGCTGATACTGGAAGAATTGGAATTAAGTAAGAGTTTTGGGAATGAGAGTTCTGAATTTAGTAGCGCACTGCTTGATGCCAGTTCTTTCTATGTTACTGTTCTGAAAAATATTGAAAAGGCAGAGCCCTACATTAATCAGCACCTAAGCATCAGCCGCCAGACTTATCAAAAAAATAAGATGTTTGAGCAGGCTCATACTCTTACTCTTAAACTGGCCGCTACATGGTATGATGGTTTCAATTTGAAAGAAAAATCCAAATCCCTTCTACAGGAAGCATTGCAAATTTTAGAAACAGATCTCAAAAAGCGAATAAAGAATCCGGAGCTCTATCAATACAATTTGATGCAACGGGGAGAAATATGTATGCAATTGGGAGACAAGGAAAAGGCCAGTTTGCTCCTACAGGAGCGAATAAACTTGATAGAATCTATCCATGGAAATAATTCACAACCCTATCGTGATGCTGTAACCTTTAAGCGCGCACTGATGGATAAAGAAATTGATGTGAAAATCATATCTGAAAATTTAAAAGCACTTAACAAAACATCACCAGAATATTTATCAAATCTGGTTCTCAAAGCAGGTGCGTTGATAGCGAAAGATAACTATAGAGACGCTGAGCCCCTTTTGGTGGAAATCCTGACCCTATCTGAAAAAGTGTATGGGCAAATACCTGAACTTTTACAAACCGAATTGTTTAATCTGGGCTTCTGCCAACTTAAGATTGAAAAATATACTGATGCTGAAATAAGTTTTAACAACAGCTTTACTCAGACGCAGAAAATGATAAACGAATCCTTACCGCTTCTCAGTGAGGAAGAAAAAAAGAATTTCACAACTACCAGACTTTTTCAGCAGTTTGAGTTATTCAAACCCGTAGTCATTACCTACCATTTCCAATCTCCATCATTGGCAGGTCAACTTTTCAACAACCAAATCTTCACCAAGGCTATTTTGCTTTCTGCTTCACAAAAAATGCGTGAAAGGATCATGCGTTCAGATGATACTAATCTTAAGAATGACTTTCTGTTATGGAAATCTAAAAAGCAGGAGCTGCTCAATGCCTATAAGCTCAGCCTAAAGGAACAAGTAAATAGTGGAATTGATATTAAAAAGCTTGAAAGCGAAGCTAATACACTCGAGAAAAATCTTTCTACCCGGTCAGAAGATTTTAAAGGCATCAATGAAAAAAGCATAATCAAGTGGCAGGATATCCAACAACAGCTAAAGGATAATGAAGCCGTAGTTGAAATTGTTCGTTCATCTTATAACCGTAACTATAACACAAATCCCCTACAGGATACTGTTGTGTACATGGCCCTGGTAATAACCAAAAAAAGCCAAAACCCTGCGGTGGTAATGCTCAGTGACGGAAGGTCACTTGAAACCCGATTAGGTCGATATTATGCTAATGCCATGAAGGCCAAGCTAGAGGACGAACAATCTTATGAATATTACTGGAAACCCATTGCTGAGCATTTGCAAAACGTACTTCCCCCAGGTGTGAAGCAAACAATTTATCTTTCATCAGATGGAGTTTACAATAACATCAACGTAAACACATTATATAATCCAACTACAAATAAGTTTGTCCAGGATGAGTACAGCATTAGGTTATTAACGAATAGCAAAGATTTGATGTTGCCAACACCCGTCAAAGGTAACAATTCAGCGGAGTTATTTGGATACCCCGATTACCAAGCCGCCCTAAACAACCCGCAACACACATCCAGTAATGTTAGTACCTATGAACAGTTGCAAACTGGCATCATAGAAAAATTTTTAATTGGAGAAGGTATTCCACAACTTCCCGGCACGAAAAAGGAGATTGAACAAATTCAATCAACGCTGTCATCGAAAGGAGTTCCGCACAACAGTTACCTGGGGGCTATCGCTACAGAGACAAAAGTTAAAAACCTCCAATCGCCACGCGTACTTCATATTGCCACACATGGTTACTTCACAGATACTGGAAATTCGTCAGTGAATCAACCAAACAGTAGTTTGAATCAAAATCCATTGGTGCGTTCAGGGTTATTGCTCGCTGGCTCGGCCAACGCATTTTCCAAAAACCAAGTAACTTCAGGCGATGATGGCATCCTTACAGCTTATGAAGCTATGAACTTGAACCTTGACGCGACTGACCTTGTGGTATTGTCAGCATGCGAAACCGGAAGTGGCGAAATTGTTAACGGAGAAGGTGTGTACGGGCTGCAACGGGCATTCCAGGTAGCCGGGGCTAAAGCTGTGATCATGAGCTTATGGAAAGTGGATGATGAGGCTACTCAAAACCTGATGATTAGGTTTTATAAGTTATGGCTAGAAAGCGGAAATAAACGGACCGCTTTTGAAAGTGCTCAACAATCCATTCGATCTGATTTTCCTCACCCATATTATTGGGGTCCATTTATTCTGATTGGTGATTGAATCGTGTTATTTTAAAGATAAATCTGAATTTGATCACCATTATTGCCAGAGACCTGTCAATCTAATTCATGCCCGCATAGATGCAACTATTGTTCATATGTGAACAGTACATGCACACGCATCCCTCCCAGTAGCTATAATTTAACCTATTTGTGTTTGGCATTATTATTAAGTAATTCATGATACAATATTCACCAACCACTTAAACGCAGCACGCATGTACAGAAGCTATTTCAAAATGGCATGGAGAAATTTACTGAAGAACTGGAGACTTTTCACCATCAATATCACGGGCCTGGCATTGGGAATAGCCACCTGCTTGATCATCATGCTGTTTGTGGTGGACGAACTCAGTTATGATCGTTACAATAAAAAAGCGGACCGCATGGTGCGTGTTGTGCTGAAAGGCAAAGTGAATGGTGAAATTATAAAAGAGGCAGTAACCCCCGCACCCGTTGCAGCCACCCTTAAAGATGAATTTCCTGAGGTAGAACAGGCCACCCGTCTAAGAAAGATGGGGTCTCCTAAGATTACTTATAAAAATACTACCTATAGAAACAGTAAGATGGCTTACGTGGATGCCAACTTCTTCCAGGTATTTACACTTCCATTCCTTCAGGGCAATCCAAACACCGCATTGACAGAACCGCACACCATCGTGATCACCAAAAAGGATGCATTGAAATATTTTGGTGAGCAAGATCCCATCAATCAGCTCTTGGAGCTCAAAGAGAACGGAGAACATTTTAAGGTAACAGGAGTCATAGAGAATGTACCCGCCAACTCCCACTTTCATTTTGACATGTTTGCTTCCATGGAAGGCCTGGCTCACGCCAAAGAAAATGATTGGATGTCATCCAACTATTTCAATTATCTGGTATTGGCAGAAGGTACCAACCCCAAAGCATTGGAAGCAAAACTTCCGGCCATCATCAAAAAATACATGGGCCCACAGGTGGAACAGATGGGAATGACCTTCGATAAATTCAGCGAGAATGGCAACGAGATCGGACTTTTCGTTCAGCCCCTCACAGACATTCATTTGCGTTCCGAATTTTCCATTCAAAGTGAATTAGAGCCTGGCGGTGATGTAAAGTCTGTTTATATGTTGGGTGCTGTGGCGGTATTCATGCTGCTGATTGCTTGTATTAATTTTATGAACCTCTATACAGCAGGAGCCACAAAACGAAACAAAGAGGTAGGCGTAAAAAAGGTATTGGGCTCAAGGAGAATTCAACTGATCCATCAATTCTTAACAGAATCCTTCATGGCTACTTTGGCCGCGATGATTGTAGCCACTGCAATTGTCGTACTGGCTTTGCCTATGTTCAACGAGCTGTCAGGCAAACAACTGGAAGCTGGTTATCTTCTTCAACCACAGGTATTGATGGCCCTCATTTCATTGGTACTACTGATTACCCTATTCGCGGGGAGCTATCCCGCTTTTTTTCTATCTTCTATCAGACCGCTTTCAGCACTTAAAAATAAAATGGTCAATGGTGGCCGAAGCAAGGGAATTCGCAGTGCACTGGTGGTTTTTCAATTCGTGGTTTCTGCCTGTCTTATTCTTTCTATTATTATCCTTAACCAACAAATGTCCTACATCCAGAACAAAGAAATTGGATATGACCGGGAGCAGTTGCTTGTGTTGAGAGATTCATATGTACTGGGCAACAGTGAAAACAGCTTTAAAAACGAGCTCCTTAACGACCCCAGGGTGGAGCGTATCACCATGTCAGCATTTATACCGGCAGGTCCTACAGATGATAATATTACCGGGGTATATCCTGGCACAAACCATGAGCAGGTTAGAAGGACCATCGTTTATAATATTGACGATCAGTATATCCCTACGATGGGCATGGAATTAGTCATGGGAAGAAATTTTGCGGCTATTCCAGGTAATGATTCCCTGAACGTAATAATTAACGAAACTGCCGTGGGCATCTTTGGGCTTGGTGACAATCCTGTTGGTCAAATACTTACGGCAGATGGTGGCAAAAAGACCCTTACGGTCATTGGTGTCATTAAAGACTTTCATTTCAGGTCAATGCATGAGGCCATTGCTCCGCTGATTATGCTCAACAATCCTTATGGTGGCCTCATTCTGAAAACAAGAACTGAAGAGGTTGCAGCACTGATTGAAAGTATTGAAAACAAATGGCAGGCCCTTCATGTAGCAGAACCCTTCTCATACGCACTTTTGGATGAACTGTACAATGAGACTTACCTGGCCGAACAAAAGTTGGGTAGCATCATGAAAACATTTGGCGCGCTCACTATTTTTATTGCCTGTCTGGGTTTGTTTGGGTTGGTCACCTTTGCAGCAGAACAACGCGTGAAAGAAATTGGTATCCGGAAAGTGTTGGGAGCCAATGTAACAGAGATTGTTTCACTGCTATCCAGAGACTTACTACTACTTGTGGCCATTTCATTCCTCATTGCGTTTCCGCTTGGCCATTACCTGATGAATCAATGGTTGCAGGACTTTGCGTACAAAATAGATATTCAATGGTGGATGTATGCGTTGGCTGGATTCAGTACCTTGCTCATCGCATTTTTTACCATGAGTTTTAAAACAATAAAATCAGCGCTAACCAACCCGGTGGATTCATTGCGATCTGAATAAATAGAATAATGGAATGAATAACAATATATTTTTACTAGCGATAATGATGGCTTTAAGTTCTTGTACCATGGTGCTTAATGATAAAAAACCAGTTGATACTACAAACGAAGTTTACTCCGTTATATGGAAATACCAAATACAGCCTGAATATCGCGGTACTTTTGAAAAAGAGTATGGTTCCACTGGAACCTGGGCAGATCTTTTTCAGCAATCTGAATATTACCGTGGATCTTTTTTGCATAAGGATGAGAATGAACCGAATACTTATGTGTTAATCGATACGTGGGTAAACAAGCAAACATATGAAGACTTCAAAAAGCAAAACGCACAACGATACAACGAACTCAGTAAGCAGTTTGAATACCTTTATGCAACCGAAGAAAAAATAGGGGGATATAACTGGGTCAAATAACAATAATCGATTTCTATTCTTCTGGCAATTGCTTGAACATGGTTTTGGTATCAACGCCTCTTCGCTCTAATGCCTTCCTTTCTTTCAGGTAAACCAGGCTGGCAATGACCATCACAATGATCCATATGGGCGTACTGTGGAAATACCACTTCTCCACGTTGGAAGTAAGGTCCTTGTAAATGTGAATGCCAAGGAAACCAATCAGCAACACAATTCCGGTAGAGGCAAGAATTACTTGCAAAGTTCTGTTGGTGATCACTTTTACTTCTTTGGCCAGTTCGGGATTGTACCGGGGCAAACTAATTACTGTGACACACATGAGTAAAAAATTCACCAGCATGGAAGTGACCATAATATCAATACCCAAAAAGAAATCCCCGGCAAAGTGGCTTCCCAATATACCTACCGAGGCCATCATACCACTACCTACAATCGCGTTGACGGGAGTATGAAACCGGGTGTTAATTTTGGAAATTGATTGAGGGAAAATATGATCTTCTGCCCAGGCAAACATAAGTCGTGATACGGACAGGATCATGGCGGGCAAATCGTTGAGCAGGGCAATAGCGGCTCCTGCAACGATCACAATGGCCCAACCGGATGGAAGCAAATAACTGAGCACTCCGGCAGCAGTAATGTCTTTGGTCATGGCCTCTTGCGCTATAAATTGCCATGGTATAGCGTGATATACTGCTGCAGTAAATAAAAAGTAAAATCCTCCTACAGTAAGCACGGCAATGGCGATGGCTTTGGGTAGGGAAGAGGATGGATTTTTGGCTTCACCTCCCGCCTGAGCAATGCTGTCAAAGCCAATGAAGCTGGAGAACAGAATAGCCGCAGCGGCTAGAAAGGTAGTGGCACTTGTATTGGCACTCACTGAGTTCAAGTCAAAACTGGGCACAGCTTGTTGAAAATCCTGGTGATTGAAAAGAAAACCAGCTACGATCACTACCGCACCAAGGCCAAACATGAGAAACATCAGCGGGACCACCGTTCTTTCGTAAGATTTTACACCCCTGATATTCACATACACGAAAGTCCAAAGCAACACTAAGGCAAGTGTTACACGAATGGTACCACTGTCCAACATGGCAGCCAACGAATGCCACGACAACTGCGTGGCTATATCCCTGAAAAATGGGATAATCACATAGGAGATCACGCCAATGGCGATAGAAAGCCCAAACCATTGAGAAAAGCTAGCCACAAAACCTAAGTAGGGGTTCAGTCCACGGCTGGCATAAATATAACTGCCTCCTGCTCGCGGCATGGCAGATGCCAGAATGCTATACGCCAGTGCCGCAAGCACGGCTGGCAACGCGGCCACCAAGAAGGCGGGCAATACATTGGGACCGATACCTGGTACATTGCGTTGAATCATGAAGGGAACCACATAGATGGAGGCGCCCAGCATAGAACAGATGCCAGTAGAGGCGAGGCCCAACAGGCCCATATGACGGGATAGACTGATTTTGCTCAAGTGAATTTATGGCTTGATTGTATATATTTAAGCTCGCTAATCGCTAAATATAAATACATTTAGTTAGGACAGAATAGTACATGAAGGAATCTATCAGAACTTTTATAAAGGCGGCAGTTATGTTGCTGGTAAGTATTGCCACCGGAACCTTCGGCTACATGTTGATAGAAGATTACAGTGTATTGGATTCCTTCTACATGACCATACTGATTGTGTCCACCGTGGGCTTTAGCGAAGTCTCGCCCCTGAGTGACGATGGTAAATTGTTTACCAGTCTCTACATGATGTTTAACCTGGCCATTTTCGCCTACATCATTTCGGTATTCAGCCGGTACATTTTTGAAGGCGAGTTCCAAAAAATATTTACTACATTCATTTACAATAAAAAAACAAAAAAAGTGAACAATCATGTGATCGTGGTAGGCTATGGACGAACAGGCGCAAAGACCTGTGATGAATTGTTGAAAAGTCAACAACAATTTATTCTGATAGAGAACAACCCTGAGGTTTTGCGATACCTTCCTGACCCTCCCCGTTTTCAAATTATAAAAGAAGATGCAACGCGCGAAGATGTATTGATAAAGGCACGCATTGAGCATGCCACCTCGCTGATTTGTACATTGCCCAGCGATGCGGATAACATGATCATTTGCATTACCGCAAAGGGAATCAACCCCAACCTCAATATTATTGCGCGGGCATCGGAAGAGAGTGCAGAAAAAAAATTATACCGGGCTGGTGCCAATAAGGTGGTAAAACCATTTGCCATCGGTGGCATACACATGGCACATCTGATCACCCAACCCTATGTCATCGAGTTTTTGGAAATCCTGACAGGTATTAAAGAGCAGGACTTACAATTGGAAGAGTTCATGTTCAATGAGTTGAAAGAAGAATTTAAAAACAAGACCATCAAGGAACTGGATATCCGCATGAATACAGGAGCTACGGTAATTGGAGTGAAAGATCCTAACCGTGGATTCCTTTTTGATCCCAACAGTGACACTGTCATTAAAAGAGGTGATGTGCTCATCGTTTTGGGTTCACGCGAGAGCCTTAAGAAGTTTCAGATGTACTGCGTGTAGTGCCAGCGCCATTCTGAGGGAGGCACGACCGAAGAATCTCCTTCCTGGTACAACAAGAAATTCTTCGCTACCTCTCAGGGTAACGTCAGCTTTAGGTTAAGAGTAATCCATGCAGCAAGATTCATCCATAAACAACAACGCCATTCTGAGGGAGGCACGACCGAAGAATCCCTTTCCTGGCACAACAAGAGATTCTTCGCTACCGCTCAGAATGACGGCAGCTTTAGGTTAAGAGTAATACATGCGGCAAGATTCATCCACAACCACAACGCCATTCTGAGGGAGGCACGACCGAAGAATCCCTTTCCTGGCACAACAAGAGATTCTTCGCTACCGCTGAGAATAACGGCAGCTACATGATACTCATGCTGCTACTTCCTTACCTTCTTATATAACCCATCAAAAGCATTCAACCAGGTTTTGCCCATATCCGTGCTGTACTCCCAATGCTGACGTATCGTACCATCTTTGTTGTTGTAGTAAGTGATCCTGTTTTTAACTGTGCCATTTCCATTGCGTGCCGGCTGCTCATTTTCAAGTATCATTTTTGAATCATTGTACCCACCCTTTATGTGAAGTGAAGACCCCGAATTGTCCACCCACATTTGCTCCCACATTCCCGTTGAGAAATTGTACTTGTTGATACTGCTACCGATAGAGCCGCTGCCACCGGTCCAGTTTTCCAGGAGGGCACAGCCATCAGCGATAGGTGTTATCACATTATGCCCAACAATGGTGTCTGTCCCCGTTTTATAAACGTTCCACTCTCCAATCCAAAAGTCAAACTGATGCACTTTCTCTGAATCGCAGGGTCGCTGCGATTGCGCCATACCATTTAGCATTGCAATGGACATGACTACAACTAGTAAATTTCTTTTCATGACAATTAATTTAGGAGCAAGGTTTCTGAAATGAAAGAATAAACATCTTATCCTGTCGTTGAATCCTCCATTATACCCCATATGCCCATAGTCCGTTCTACCGAAGCCCGGGGGTACAGCTGCCCACAGTTGTCAATACCTTATACCTGGAGTTGCTCATAAATTGATAATTTTGGCAACATGAATGAACTGCAGCAATGGAAAGAGTCCTTAAAGGTAAGTCTGGAGAATAATGCACTGATAAAGATTACTTTGAGCAAACCACATAAATCTTCTGAATTACAGAATATATATGCAAAGGTGGCCCTGATCAAAAATGTGCCTAAGCTGTCCTTCACCTATCACTACAAGACTAAAGATGTAGTGAAGAACCTGAGCCTGGAAGAAGCGCTGGTGGTAGTGGACAACATGATGCAAAATGAATTCAAAATTGCCACACTATTCACCATACAGGAAGATCTGATACTACGGGTGTCCAAGAAAGGAAAAGCGGCTATTCAAAGTATGAAGCCTACGATGACACAGGCCCCCGATACCGCCCACGACAATCAAAAGAAAAAACGTGCAGTGGCTACTTCCACTTATTTGGAATTATTAGGCGTAACAGATAGCGCTGGCCAGATCATTCCCCGGATGGCCGACAAGTACAAACAAATCAACAAGTACCTGGAAGTGATGGAAGACCTGATCAAATCTGCCAACCTTCCTGACCACATCAGCATTGCAGACATGGGTGCAGGAAAAGGGTACCTCACTTTTGCATTGTACGATTACATGACCAACAAGCTTAACCTGAACGTAACTGTAACAGGAGTGGAGCTGAGAAAAGATTTAGTAGATCAATGCAACACAATCGCCCAACAGTGCGGCTTTGATCAACTGCATTTTGAAGAAAGCACCATTGAAGACTTTGAATTAAAAAAAGTAGACATACTGATTGCCCTTCATGCCTGTGATACCGCCACCGATGATGCCATCGCCAAAGGCATTGCAGCAGATGCCGCACTAATCGTATGCGCCCCCTGTTGTCATAAACAAATAAGGCAACAACTCAAGGGCAAAGAACACACCAATCCGATCTTGAAATATGGAATATTCAAAGAGCGTGAATTTGAAATGGTGACCGATACCATCAGGGCTTTGGTGTTGGAGCGCAACAGCTACAAGTCCAATATTTTTGAATTCATCTCCAGTGAACATACGGGAAAGAATACCATGCTGGTCGGAGTGAAGTCCAATCGTGCAACGGATAGCAAATCTATCGATGATAAAATCAACTCATTAAAAGCCAATTATCAAATAGACTATCATTATCTGGAAAAGTTGATCTGACTAAAAAGGAGTGGTTTCGAATTGAACTATACTAAAGAAAAAGGGGATGACCAATAAGTAGAACTTATAGCCACCCCCTTACTTCCGAACTCAACCTAATTTTGTGTCTTGATATTGGTGTCTGAAGGCCGTTCTGCTTTCTGCTTGTTCACCATACCCTCTACCTCTTTTAATAATTGTTTGGCATCATACACTATACCATCTTTAATAGTATACTCCACGCCACCTACCCGCTCTGGCTTACCAGTTTGGTCATTGAGGCGTACTGCGCCAGTGCCATAAAGCACTTTAAGGTTTTGTAACGGATTTTCACCTACAATTATCATATCAGCCAGCAATCCTTCGCGGATCACACCGTACTCTATTGGTTTTTTCTTAGGATAAAATACTTCTTCGGCTGCATGCATGGTAGCAGATCGGATTACCTCCAGGGGATGGAAGCCTGCTTCCTGTAGCATCTCCAACTCCAGAATGGTACCAAACCCGTACAGCTGATAGATATAACCTGAATCAGAACCTGTTGTCACTTTGCCGCCTCTGTTTTTGTATTCATTCAAAAACTGCATCCATACCTGATAATATTTCTTCCAGGCCACCTCATCTTCTGTAGTCCAGTCAAACCAATAAGCACCATGGCTTACGCGGCTGGGTTGGAAAAAATCCATTTGCGTAGGCAGTGTGTACTTTTCATGCCAGTCGGCAGTGCGTGCACGCATCACATCCCTTCCTGCAGAATAGATGGTCATGGTAGGGTTGATAAAAAAATCATTCTTAAGAAATTCCTCCATCAGCGCATTCCACTTCTCACCACCCGGTTTTACCAGATTCCACTGTCGGGCTACCTGACCAAAGCGATGTTGTTCGTCACCATAGTTAATATCCAGTGGCCAGGGTTGTACATCATGATTTTCATACATGCTTTCAAACAAGCCATAGAAGTGCGTCATGCTGGTGAGCCCCAACCGCGCAGCATCCAATGCATTCATTTGCGCCACACCACTTTGCGCAAGGTGTGCGGTGCTTCCCATCCCTTGTGCATTGGCTTCATCCAACAAGGCTTTCATGATCTCCGGACGATGTGAGCCCAACTTGAATCCGTCTACACCTTTACTCTTGGCATAGCGTACCCACTCTTTGGCATCAGCGGGCGTGCGAACGTCACGGTCTTTCCATTCTATTCCCGTGCCCATCCTTTGAAAGACGATCATGCGCGGGGCAACAATTTCATTCCTCGCACTTCTTTGACTTTCAGAAACCGACCACTCCAGTGGACCAAAGGGTACACCGCGAACGGTGGTAATACCATTAGCCAGCCAAAGCTTGTACACATACTCCGCTTCCTCTGCTTTCACTTCTCCGCCTGTGTGCACGTGCAAGTCGATAATGCCGGGCATAAGGTATTTGCCCGTGGCATCAATCTCCCTGGTGTTGCCTTTCGTTCCCAGCTTGGGTCGCTTGGCAGGATCAATGGCAATGTGCGGTACACCTACCGTTTTGATCTCAACAATTTTATTCTTCTCCACCACAATATCTACCGGTCCGGTAGGAGGGCCTCCCGTGCCATCGATCAGGTTTACCCCACGGATGATCAATCGATCGTACTGACCACCTCCATCAGTGGGTTTGCGATCAGGTGCTGGTGTCAATGCCTTTCTTTCCTGCGCTCCTGCCAGCAAAGGGAGGATCAGAAAAAGACAAGCGATTAGTTGTTTCATGGTTAGCGGTTTAGTTACTGTCCTTTCATTAGAATCATGTTCTTTACCGAACCATTAATTCTTGTTAATATCTACTTTGGTATCAGCGGGTCGTCCTGCCTTTTGCTTGTTCACCATATTTTCAACGTCTTTTAAAAGCGCTTTGGCATCGTAAACGATACCATCTTTGATGGTGTATTCCACACCACCTACGCGCTCTGGCTTACCCGTCTTGTCGTTGAGCCTCACTGCTCCGGTACCATAAAGTACCTTCAGGTTTTGCAATGGGTTTTCACCAACTATTACCATATCGGCCAATAAACCCTCGCGGATCACTCCGTACTCAATAGGCTTTTTCAAAGGCTTGAACACTTCTTCAGCACCGTGCAAGGTAGCTGCACGAATTACTTCCAATGGATGGAAGCCTGCCTCTTGCAACATTTCCAATTCCAATACAGTACCGAAACCATACAGGTTGTAAATAAATCCTGAGTCTGAACCAACCGTTACTTTTCCACCTCTGTTTTTATAATCGTTGAGGAACCTCATCCATACCTGATAGAATCTTTTCCATTCCACTTCATCCTCTGTAGTCCAGTCGAACCAATAGGCACCATGACTCAGGCGACTTGGTGTAAAGAAATCCATTTGAGTAGGCAAAGTGTATTTGGCATGCCAGTCGGCATTGCGTGCTGCCATTACATCTCTTCCTGCAGAGTAGATGGTCATGGTAGGGTTGATGTAGAAGTCTCTTTGAATGAACTCATCCAAGAGAGCATTCCATTTTTCTCCACCTGGTTTTACAAGATTCCACTGGCGGGCTACCTGCCCAAAGCGATGTTGCTCATCCCCATAGTTGATGTCCAACGGCCAGGGTTGCACATCATGGTTTTCGTACATCGACTCAAACAAACCATAAAAGTGGGTCATACTGGTAAGACCTAAACGAGAGGCATCCAGGGCATTCATCTGTGCTACACCACTTTGCGCAAGGTGAGCGGTACTTCCCATGCCTAATGCATTGGCTTCATCCAGTAGTGCTTTCATGATCTCAGGGCGGTGTGACCCCAGCTTCAATCCATCTACACCTTTCTTCTTGGCGTATTGTACCCATTCTTTAGCATCAGCAGGAGTAAGGATTTTGCGACCTTCCCATTCTTTTCCAGTTCCTGGTCTGTGAAAGGATATAATTCTTGGCGCCACAATCTTGTTGCTGGCACTTTTTGCTTTTTCAGAAAGCGACCATTCCAATTCACCGGCAGGCACACCGCGTACGGTGGTGATACCATTGGCCAACCAAAGTTTATAGGTATACTCTGCTTCAGGTGCTTTCTCAGGACCACCCGTGTGCACATGAAGGTCAATAATGCCAGGCATGATGTACTTGCCTGTGGCATCAATCTCTTTGGTGTTTCCTTTTGTTCCTATTTTAGGCCGCTTCGATTCGTCTATGGGCACATGAGGTACACCTACCGAAACGATGTCTACAATTTTGTTTTTCTCTACTACGATATCAACGGGACCCGTGGGAGGTCCGCCAGTACCATCGATCATGGTGACACCTCGGATGATTAGCCGATCATAAGGTCCACCTCCTTCACCGGGTTTGCGATCAGGTGCTCCAATTATTTGGGCAGACGCCCATAATGGTAAAACCAGAAATGCAGCTAGTACAATATGCTTCATGATGTTAGTTGGTTTGGTAAATTGACTGTTTGGTTTCAGGTAAGAATAGTTCAGCCACTAAAGTAGTCAAAACCTTTCCGGCACCATTTAAAATAGGTACGGATGGTTTTATTTGAGTTTAAAAGTAACAAGGAGCAAAATTACACCGCGAGAACAAATGCTTGAAAATAAAACAGTCTGCTTCACCAAATCGAAATTGGATAAAACAGACTGCTTACTGCGATATTAAAATTAATTCTGCTGTCCTTTCAGCTGCGTGTTTGCTGGTCTTTCAGCTTTTTGCTTGTCCACCATCTTCTCCACATCCTTCAACAATGCCTTTGCATCATAAACGATACCGTCTTTGATGGTGTACTCTACACCACCCACGCGCTCTGGCTTACCCGTCTTGTCATTAAGCCGCACTGCACCGGTACCATAAAGCACTTTCAGGTTCTGCAATGGATTTTCTCCAACAATCACCATATCGGCAAGCAAACCTTCTCTGATTACTCCAAACTCAATAGGTTTTTTCAAAGGTTTGAATATTTCTTCCGCACCGTGCATGGTAGCTGCTCGGATCACTTCCAATGGATGGAAGCCAGCTTCTTGCAACATTTCAAGTTCCAGCACTGTACCAAAGCCATACAGTTGATAAATAAATCCCGAATCGGATCCAACAGTCACTTTACCACCTCTGTTTTTATATTCATTCAAGAATTGCATCCACACCTGATAGAATCTTTTCCACTCTACTTCGTCTTCTGTCGTCCAATCAAACCAATAGGCCCCATGGCTCAGGCGACTGGGAGTAAAAAAATCCATTTGGGTAGGCAAGGTGTATTTGGCATGCCAGTCGGCATTGCGTGCACGCATCACATCTCTTCCTGCAGAGTAGATGGTCATGGTAGGGTTGATGTAGAAGTCTCTGGCCAAGAATTCATCCAGTAACGCATTCCATTTTTTTCCTCCTGGCTTTACCAGGTTCCACTGACGGGCTACCTGTCCAAAGCGATGCTGTTCATCACCATAGTTGATGTCCAAAGGCCATGGCTGTACATCGTGATTTTCATACATTGATTCAAACAATCCGTAAAAGTGGGTCATGCTGGTAAGCCCAAGACGTGATGCATCCAATGCGTTCATTTGTGCTACACCGCTTTGGGCAAGATGTGCTGTACTACCCATGCCCAATGCGTTGGCTTCATCAAGCAAAGCTTTCATGATGTCAGGAGGGAAGGAGAAGAGTTTCAATCCATCTACGCCTTTCTTTTTGGCGTATTGTACCCATTCTTTGGCATCGGCAGGAGTAAGGATTTTGCGATCCTTCCACTCTTTACCGCTACCGGGCACCTGAAATTCAATGATCCTTGGGGCTACAATCTTGTTGGCAGCACTCTTCGCTTTTTCAGATAAGGCCCACTCAAGATCTCCTGTCGGCACACCACGTACGGTGGTAATACCATTGGCAAGCCATAGTTTATAAGTATACTCGGCTTCAGGCGCTTTTTCTTCACCACCCGTATGCACGTGCAAATCAATAATGCCAGGCATGATGTATTTGCCTGATGCATCTATTTCTTTAGTATTTCCCTTGGTGCCAATTTTAGGTCGCTTGGATTCATCAATTGGAACATGAGGTACACCTACCGATACGATGTCAACAATTTTATTTTTCTCTACAACAATATCTACAGGTCCGGTGGGAGGTCCGCCAGTTCCATCAATCATGGTTACACCACGAATAATCAATCTATCATAAGGCCCACCACCTTCTCCTGGCTTGCGATCGGGTGCTCCAATCATCTGTGCAGCAACCAGCAAGGGCATCGCAAAAAATGTAATTAGTAAAAGACGTTTCATTGTAATTCGGTTTAATTCAACATCTAAAATACTGCAAAATGAATTGCTGTAGGCCAAAATAGGTACAGGTGGTGTTATATGTATTTAAATTGTTACGCAATGCACCTCCGTTTAGCCACATACCAATTCGCAAAAAAGATTACTCTTGCGCCCCTTGTCATCACACAGGAATGATTATACCATAATCTGTTGCAGGTTATCACCAAATTATTGGTGTTTGTACAAAATTAGGCTATTGAATTGATGAAAGAATTTACATTTGCCGAAAGCTCAAAACGAATACTAAACCCTTATCTTATGAATCGCCTCATTACCGTATGTGTACTTGTATTGTTAATGAATTTTACGACAGATGCACTTGCTCAGGAAGCCTATCGCAGATGGCGGGTAATGAATGAAATCCGTAATGACAAGTTTGATCTGGTGTTGCCCGAAGTAATGCGTGAAAACAAAATCGACATGTGGATCATCACCAACAAGGAAGGCAACTTCGATCCACTGTATCACGACATGGGCCAGGGATACACCAGTCAGAATGGCTATTACATTTTTACCGATACTGGTAAACCAAGAATTGAACGAGTGGCATTGGGTATTGATGGTGGCTTTTTAGAAGGAGGAGGATCGTACGATTATTTTGGCAGCGAAAGTGAACTGAAGGACTTCGTTACAAAAAGGGATCCCAAAAGAATTGGTCTTAACATGTCGAAGATGATAGGAGGTGCCGATGGATTGTCTTACACCATGTATCAGCACCTGGCCGAAACACTGGGCAAAAAATACGAAGCCCGTTTTGTGTCTGCCGAAAAGCTGGTGTCTGATTTCAGATCCAGACGAGTGGCTACGGAGATCGCCACGTTTGCCGAAGCAGGCATACTCTCTTACACCATTGCAGAAAAAGCCTTCTCCAATGAAGTGATCACGCCCGGAGTAACAACGTTGGAAGACGTGGCCTGGTGGATGCGCGAGCAACAATTTAAAAACAACCTGGAAACTTCTTTTGGAATGCCTTCTGTCTACATCACCGGACCGGATGGTATTGTGGCTACCTCTACGGATCGCATCATACAACGAGGAGATATTTTGATGCTGGACTGGGGCGTAGGTCTAATGAACATGTACACCGACATGAAGCGCATGGCCTATGTGCTGAAGGAAGGAGAGACGGATGTTCCTGAAAGTATTAAGAATGCATTTAAGCAAGGTGTGAAAGCGCGTCAGGTCATCAAGGAAACCATCAAGCCCGGTATTACTGCTGAGCAGAATTATGAAAACATTTACATGGCCTTGGAAGCGGCTGGCTTTGGTAAAATAGAATTTAACAAACCTTCTGCAGGTAGTAAGACAGATGTAGTGATTGGTTGTCATTCTGTGGGTAACTGGGGCCATGGCATCGGCCCAAGCATCGCACAATGGAATCCGGTACGATTTAAATACATAGTAAAGCCCACCAACTTATTGTCCATAGAGTTATTTGCCTACACGCCACTGCCCGAATGGGGAGGAAAGAAATTGCGCGTGCCTTTGGAAGATGATGCAGTAGTAACGGACAGGGGCATCGAATGGCTGTACCCCATCAATCAGCGTGTACTTTTAATTAAATGATTTAGAGATTATAATTTTTTAAATCAGGAATCATAAATCAAATGACCATGCCCTCACCAGCTTTACTGTGGTAGGCTAAGTCATGTAGGATTAACCTTTCGTTGGCTTTGTCGAAGGAGACGCGAATCCATCCATAATGATAGTCTTCATTACTAGACAGTTTTATTCTCACCCCAATGTATTGATTGGAAGCATTCATCCATGCACCATGCCAATAGATCTCAGTGTCGCTCTCCGTTTTCGTAGCCAAAGGCTGTATCCATTTGGTGTAATCATAATCCGGTGAAATGCGGTCCCCAGGATTAAGTACCACTACCTCATCCCGATGCGCATACACGTGATTGGCAAGGGCAGGATAAAAGGTGAACTGCAAATGTCCGCCCGATGCATTGTTTAGCAGACTGGTGCTGAACACAAAATCCCCATTTCCATCTCCGTCCACATCCAGTCGGTAAGGATTGTAATAATCGACCGTAATATTGCCCAGGTCTTTGTAAATGATTTTATCAGGACTTATGGTTTCGTCTTGGCAGCTAATCGTTAAAAGCACAATGGAGAATAAGGTAATGGTGCGCATCTGTTGTCTGGTATGCCGGATAATACGGCCCCGGTAAGAAATAGTTGCGCCTCTCTCTGCCTATAATTACTGATGGTGATGGTACTTCACATTCACNNNGAATAAGCCTGTGCTGGAGGCAACCCCACCGTTTGGATCTGATAGGCCCTCAAATAATTAATAAGCGTAGGTCCGAAAAGTGCCGCCAAGGACCAGGCCACCAAAAGTCGTCCATGAATGGCCCCCACCTGCATCACACCAAACATGTCCTTGAGGTAGGCAGGCACCGTAGCAAAACCACCTCCATACATGCTGATGATGACACAAAATGTAATAATGAATAGCAGGCTGTTGCCCATATTGCCAAAGAAAGGTATGGCGATATAAAGCACAGTCCCCAATAGGAAAAATATGCTATAGGTGTTTTTTCTTCCAATCTTATCGGATGTAGAGGACCAGAAGAAACGTCCCAACATATTAAACAAACTTAATAATCCCACAAAGCCTGCAGCGGAAGCAACATCTATTGCATTGGATTCACCCACCGCTTCAACAGAAAACATCTCTTGTATCATTACCGAAGCCTGGCCCAATACACCAATACCCGCTGTGACATTGAGCATAAGCACAACAAATATCAACCAGAACTGTGGTGTTTTAATGGCTGTGTCCGCATCTACATTGGCACTGGTAATCATTACATTTTGTTTCATTGAAGAAGTTGTGTAGCCAGCAGGTTGCCATCCATCTGCTGGCACACGCACGGTAAACACGCCCAGCAGCATCACTACAAAATAAATGGCACCCATGGCCAAAAAGGTTTCTCCTACACCTACGCTGGTAGAAGAACTGAATTCATTCATAAGAGTAACAGAAAGGGGGGAGGCAATCATGGCTCCACCACCAAAACCCATGATGGCCATACCAGTGGCGAGGCCGGGCCGGTCGGGAAACCATTTGATAAGTGTAGAGACAGGTGAGATATAGCCCAGTCCTAATCCGATGCCACCCAATACACCATGGCCCAGATATACAATCCAGATGTTGTGCAGGTACACACCAATTGCGGCTACCACAAATCCACTGCAGAAACAAACGGCAGAGGTGAACATGGCTTTGCGTGGCCCTACACGCTCCAACCATTTTCCAAATACAGCAGCCGAAGCCCCCAACATAAAAAGTGCAATGCTAAAAATCCATCCTAATGTTGTTAATGGCCAATCTGAGGCTACTGACTTATCAATACCAATAAGCCGGGTCATGGGTTCATTAAAAACACTATAGGCATAAATTTGACCAATACACAAATGAATGCACAAAGCAGCGGGAGGAACTAGCCACCGGCTGTAGCCTTGCTTGGCAACAGAATGAGATTTGTCTAGAAAGGAAAGAAAACTCAAATTAGATGGGAATTTGTAAACAATATAAAAAATCAAAAGTCATCAACAAATTAAGCGCGAACTGCATCCTATTCAATCAAGGTCATGAAAGACAACATTCAGATTAAAAAAATTTCTGATTTGCGCAAAGCCAGAGGGCCGTTGCTATGGATCAATTTGATCACCCTCTATCGAACTTTTGTATTCCCGATTTTGGTGGCACTCATTTTCACCAATCAATTGGATGTATTCAAATGGATGCTTATTGTAAGCTTCCTTACTGATGCAGTAGACGGTTTCCTCGCACGAGGATATAAAGTGAATAGCATTCTGGGGGCTAGAATGGACTCGGTGGGAGATGACCTCACTATACTGGCTGGCGTATTGGGTCTGGTGGTGGCCAGACCAGAATTTCTGATTGAACATTGGCTGGTTTTTGCCATTCCCTTGTTTTTCTTTTTTACGCAATTGACATTGGCACTTTTACGGTATGGAAAAGCGAGTAGCTTTCACACGTATCTCGCCAAGGGAGCAGCAATATTGCAAGGGTTTTTCCTCTGTTCTATGTTTTTATTCGAACACCCCGTGTATTGGCTCTTTTACATTACCGCTATTGTTACCACAATAGAACTCATTGAAGAGATCATTATTGTCATGGTGATGCCTGAGTGGAAAACCAATGTTCATGGTTTGTATTGGGTGTTGAGTGAAAAAAATAGGAAAAATACCTCTTGATTTACACAAATCATAAATTTTGAAACTTACAATCCTGTGGTTGCGTTAGCGTATTTGGAATCCAATACAAGTACGACAAATGGAAAAAATACAGATAAGAAAAGAGTTGTCATCAATTGAAAAATACTGGACTCAAAAAGTCTTGGGAGAAGCCAACGGACAGCTCATCAAGATTGCAAAAGGCACTGGTGAATTGAATTGGCACAAGCATGACGACCAGGATGAATTGTTTTTGTTGTACAAAGGTCACCTTACAATACAACTCCGTGACAGGAACATAGAGTTGTATGAAGATGAAATGTTCATCGTACCTAAAGGAATGGAACATTGTCCAAAAGCCCATGGAGATGTCGAATTGTTGGTAATGGGGCTAAATGTCACCTCCAATGCCGCAGGTGGCAGACCTGAATCCTGGACTCCGGATAATATCGCTTCTTAAGCGGATATAAGTACTTAAGCTCAATAATTAGGAAAAACTTCCTGATGGATATTAACCGTTCGCTTAATCTGCTTGAGAAGCAATCAGAGCGATCAAAATTCAATTTGTACATCTCCATCAAAAATAATTAATCATTATAGCGGGCTAGTTATCCGTTGCCACATCACCAGGTGTATTTATGCGATTAATTAATTGGATACCATTTATCAAGAATAATACCTGCTAATCAATATTTGAAGGTCTCAAGCGAAGTAAATGACTAACTTATTCACTGAACCTAAACTTGAGCCATGATAAAAATCAAATGTTTTCTACTATCTCTTGGCTTGTTGTTGTTCATGGATACTTCTGCACAAAAGAAGTATGGTGAGCTGGCAACAGGTCCTTACAAAAAATTAGTGATCCGTGGTGCGATGGTGTTGCCAGGTCATGGTGGCCCTCCTGTTGGACCTTACGATATTGTCATACAAGGTAACATGATCACGGACATGATCCCATTTGACCCTATAACTGCTGAACGAAGGGGAGCCACAGAAAGAGTAACAGGTGATCGTGTAATTGATGCTACCGGCAAATACGTTATGCCCGGTATGATCGACCTGCACATGCACTTGCGCACAGAACCCATGCCTTTAGAGTACATCTATTACCTCAAACTGGCACACGGGGTAACGGCTATGGTGCCCGGTGCAGACCGTGGCCTCAGCAGCGGCATGAGCGAAGCCGGCAAAAGTAAATCGAATGCTATACTGGCGCCCAGGCTATTCCCTATATGGGGATGGGGCGCCAATACCAATTACGACCAGGTGTTTTTAGACAATCCTGCCAACGTAAAGAAAGTAGTTGCTGAAATGTTCAGCAAAGGTGCCCACGTAGTCAACGTAGGCGATTTGGGATGGAATCAGGAACTGCTGGGTGCTGTGTGCAAAGAAGTAACTGCAGCAGGGGGCATCACAACCTATCACATTCCTCCCAATACCACTTCAGTAACACATGCAGTAGATGCCGCACGTTTGGGCGTAACCATGATCGAACATCACTATGCTTACGCAGAATCTTCTTTGGACAGATCGGTACAAAATTTCAGTCCTACCTACAACTACAACGATGAGAACGAACGCTTCGGTCAGGCCGGTAAAGTGTGGTCAGAAGCCAACAAAGAACGCCTGCTCTCCGAGGTAGCCGATTCATTGGTTGCCTATGGAGTTACCATGTTACCAACACGTGTCGTCTACGAAGCCAACCGCGATATCATCCGCGCTTCCAGTCTGCCATGGCATAAAAAATTCACCCACCAGTCGCTGATCGACTGGAATGGTCCCGACCCAAATTATCATGGCGCCTATCATTACGACTGGACCAGCGATGACGAGTACTACTGGAGTTATGCCTACAAACTGTGGGGTGAACTCATTTATGAATTCAACAAAAGGGGAGGTAGAGTAGCCTATGGCACTGACGATAATTACATTTTTGCCACACCCGGTTTTTCCAACATTCGCGAACTGCAATTACTGAGAGAGACAGGCATGCATACCCTCGAAGTCTTGAAGGCTGCCACTTACAACAGCGCCAAAACATTACGACAGGACAAAATGGGTCTGGTGCGTCCCGGATACCTCGCAGACTTGATCATCATCGATGGAAGTCCACTGTACAACCTGCGCTACATGTACTCTTTTGGTGCACTTACTGTAGACAAAGACGGTAAGATGTTCCGCAAAGGAGGCATCGTACATACCATCAAGGACGGCATCGTAATTGAAAATGCCAAGCTGATGGATGAAGTGGAAAAAATGGTGGCCGAATCCAAAAAGGAGGGTAAAGTATCAGCCATGGAAGAACCATTTGTGATAAAGAAAAATTAGAATTCTGATCCATCAACTGATACTATTATGAAAGTAAAATTATTATTCCTGGTTGCCTGCCTCTTTATGATAGCTGATGCCGCTGCACAAAAGAAGTTTGGTGAGTTGGCAAATGGGCCTTACAAAAAATTAGTGATACGCGAAGCCATGGTATTGCCAGGGCATGGTGGACCTCCCGTTGGTCCGTATGATATCGTGATACAAGGCAACATGATTACTGATATGATTGCCTTTGATCCTATCACCGCTGAGCAGAGAGGAGCTACTGAAAGAGTAACAGGAGACAGGGTCATTGATGCTAAGGGCAAGTATGTAATGCCGGGTATGATTGATTTACACATGCACTTGCGCCAGGAGCCTATGCCCATTGAATACGTTTATTACCTAAAGCTGGCACATGGTATTACCACTATGGTGCCGGCTCCCGACAGAGGCCTTACTAATGCCATGAGTGAATCAGCCAAGAGTAAATCCAATTCCATTCTTGCACCTAAAATGTTTCCACTCTGGAGTTGGGGAGCTGGCACCAACTATGACCAGGTTTTCCTTGACAATCCTGCCAATGTGAAAAAAGTAGTTGCTGAAATGTTCAGCAAAGGCGCACATGTAGTAAGCCTGGATGGAGGCCCGGGATGGAATCAGGAACTGCTGGGAGCCGTGTGCAGAGAAGTAACGGCAGCAGGAGGTATTACAACTTTCCATATTGCACCCAATACCTCTCCGGTAATTCAAGCAGTGGATGCAGCACGATTGGGTGTTACCATGATTGAGCATCATTATTCTTATGCTGAATCTTCTTTGGACCGATCTGTGCAGGATTATAGCCCCACTTATAATTACAATGATGAAAACGCTCGCTTCGGTCAGGCCGGTAAGGTGTGGTCAGAAGCCAACAAAGAACGCCTGCTCTCCGAAGTAGCCGATTCACTGGTTGCCTATGGAGTTACCATGTTGCCAACGCGTGTCGTCTACGAAGCCAACCGCGATATCATCCGCGCTTCCAGTCTGCCATGGCATAAAAAATTCACCCACCAGTCGCTGATCGACTGGAATGGTCCCGACCCAAATTATCATGGCGCCTATCATTACGACTGGACCAGCGATGACGAATACTACTGGAGTTATGCCTACCAACTTTGGGGTGAACTCATTTATGAATTCAACAAAAGGGGAGGTCGCGTGGCCTATGGCACTGACGACAATTACATTTTTGCCACCCCAGGTTTTTCCAACATCCGTGAACTGCAATTACTGAGAGAGACAGGCATGCATACCCTGGAAGTCTTGAAGGCCGCCACTTACAACAGCGCCAAAACATTGCGACAGGATAAACTGGGTCTGGTGCGCCCCGGATACATTGCAGATCTGGTAATCATCGATGGAAGTCCACTGTACAACCTGCGCTACATGTATTCTTTTGGTGCACTTACTGTAGACAAGGACGGTAAGATGTTCCGCAAAGGAGGCATCGTACATACCATCAA
>DDTF01000060.1:0-31458 GCA_002345965.1 Flammeovirgaceae bacterium UBA2371 | reverse complement strand
AAAAAAAAAGAGGCTGGTAGTTCCAGCCTCTTTTTTATAATCAATTACAAACTATTTCTCTTCGGTAATTACGATCTTCTCCATCACATCATCCTGCCTGATCTGATCGATCACATCAAGGCCTTCATATACCTTACCAAATACAGTGTGATTGCGATCCAGGTGTTTGGTGTTCTCTCTGCTATGACAAATAAAGAACTGTGAACCACCGGTGTTTCTTCCGGCATGCGCCATGCTCAATACACCACGGTCGTGATATTGATTTTCACCGTCCAACTCACAATCGATTTGGTAACCCGGGCCTCCATTGCCGATGCCGTTGGGACAACCACCCTGAACAACAAAATTGGGGATCACGCGGTGAAAAGTAAGGCCATCATAAAAACCTTTTTCAGCCAGGTCTGTAAAATTTTTAACGGTATTGGGTGCGTCCTTTTCAAAGAACTTCACCTTCATTACACCCTTATTGGTGTGGATTTCAGCTATTTTCATGCTCAACTATTGGTTTGTCTGAATTTGGCCCCAAAAATATTCAAAATGAGACAAGGCAACGAATGAATCAGAAGTATATCCCAAATTATATTCGTTCCTGGCAATACCCGCTTAGGATTTGTTCCACAATCTGAATCGATTTTCCACACACCACAATAGATGTTGCGACTTTTGATTAATCATTTAAATTGCACTCTGCTATCTCAAACTTACCTATGCGTCTACTAAGCCTACTACTTGCTGCATTCTTACTCTATGCATGCACCAACACATCAACCAGCGACCTTCAAAAAAGAGCCGAGGGCATCACCATCATCCGCGATCAATATGGTGTTCCCCATATCTTTGGTAAGACCGATGCCGATGCGGTCTTTGGCTTGATCTACGCACAATGCGAAGACGACTTCAACAGGGTAGAAGTCAACTACATCAACGCCATGGGGCGTATGGCCGAAGTAGAAGGCGAGGAGAGCCTGATGGCTGACTTGCGGATGCACCTGTTCATCGATACCACCAAAGCAGTGGCCATTTATAAGGAAAGTCCGATGTGGATGAAAAAACTGCTGGATGCCTTTGCCGATGGTGCCAACTACTACCTGGCCACCCATCCCGAAACGCAACCCAAGCTGATCACAAAATTTGAGCCGTGGATGCCTTTGATGTTCAGCGAGGGAAGCATCGGTGGAGACATCGAAACCATATCATTAAAAGACCTGGCTGCCTTGTACGACTCTAAAAATGATCTCGCTTTTGCCGAACCCATCGTCAACGAGTGGGAAAAAGAACCCACAGGCTCCAACGGCTTTGCCATCGCACCCTCCAAAAGCGCAACGGGCAATGCTTTGTTTCTCATCAACCCGCACACTTCCTTCTACTTCAGACCCGAAGTGCACGCAGTGAGCGAAGAAGGGCTCAATGCCTATGGCGCAGTAACCTGGGGACAGTTTTTTATTTATCAGGGATTTAATGAAAACTGCGGATGGATGCACACGTCCAGCAGTGCTGATGCCATTGATGAATACGAAGAAACCATAGTGAAAGAAGATGACAAATTGTTCTATAAACACGGTGAAGAGCTAAAACCTGTTACAATAGAAAAAATAAAACTTGCCTACAAACAGGGCAACACCATGGCCATCAAAGAATTTACCACTTATCGCACACATCATGGACCGGTGATTGCCAACCGCGATGGCAAATGGATAAGCATCAGCCTGATGCAAGAACCATTGAAAGCACTTACACAATCTTTTACCAGAACCAAAGCCACTACCTACGAAGAGTTTAACCAATCCATGGAGCTCAATACCAACTCTTCCAACAATACAGTATATGCCGACAACAAGGGCAACATTGCTTACTACCACGGCAATTTTATTCCGGTAAGGGATCCCCAATTCAACTGGCAACAACCTGTGGATGGCAGCAATCCCGCCACAGATTGGAAAGGACTCCACACCGTGAAAGAGTCGGTACACATCCTGAACCCCGCCAACGGATGGATACAAAATTGTAACGCCACACCTTTTACCGTTTCCGGGGATCAAAGCCCAAAGCAATCGGATTATCCTTCGTACATGGCTCCTGATCATGAAAACTTCAGGGGTTTGCATGCGGTTAGGGTGCTGAAAGATTCCAGCAACTTCACCCTCGACAAACTGATTGCTTCAGCATATGATTCTTACCTGCCTGCATTTGAAAGATTGGTGCCAGCTTTAGTGAAAGCTTATGAAAAAGTAAAACCGGCAGATCCTTCCCTTAAGGAACCCATTCAGATATTAAAGGATTGGGATTATCGCTATTCAGAAACTTCCGTTGCCAAATCAGTAGCCACCTTCTGGGCGCAAGACCTGAGGAAAGTATTGAACGACCGGCTTCCAAGAGGCCAAGGAGACCTGGCGGTAATCGATTACATGGCCAACCAAAGTACGGATAAGGAAAAGCTACAATCGCTACGCAATGCCATCAGTGCGCTTCAAAGCGATTTTGGCAATTGGAAAACAGGATGGGGGGAGATCAATCGCTTCCAACGCATTACAGGTGATATCGTGCAGCCCTTTGACGATACCAAGCCGAGCATTCCCATCGCCTTTACTTCCTCCTTCTGGGGCTCCCTGGCTGCCTATGGCAGCAGACCTTACGAAGGCACCAAAAAATGGTACGGAACACGGGGCAATAGTTTTGTTGCCGTAGTTGAATTTGGAGAAAAAGTAAAAGCCAGATCCGTGTTGGCAGGAGGCGTAAATGGAGACCCCAACTCACCTCATTTCATCGACCAGGCAGAGATGTACCGCAGAGGAGAATTTAAAGAGGTATCCTTTTATCGTGAAGACATTGAGAAAAATGGAATGAGAACGTATAGCCCGGGAAATTAGTCCATCGACTGTCTAACCTTAAACCATCGACTAATAACCCTAACAAAAGATTCAACTTAAAATCATTGATTAAGAGATGTCATATAAAGATCAATTAAGAACTTCCAGAAGGATATTAATGGGCCCGGGCCCAAGTGATGTGCACCCTCGTGTGTTGCAGGCCATGGCCACCCCTTTGATAGGTCATCTCGACCCGGAATTTGTCACCATCATGGACGAAATCAAGGAGATGGCACAACTCACTTTCCAGACTAAAAATAACCTGACCTTTGTGGTGTCTGCACCCGGCAGCGCAGGTATGGAAACTTGCCTGGTAAACTTGTTAGAGCCTGGGGATGAAGCAGTTATATGTATTCACGGGGTATTTGGTGGAAGGATGGCCGATATCGCAGAAAGGACAGGCGCTACTGTAACTAAAATAGAAGCTCCTTGGGGTCAATCCATTGATCCTCAGCAAGTAAAAGATACGCTTAAGGGACTTAAACCAAAGCTTGTAGCCATCGTACACGCAGAAACGTCTACAGGGGTATTGCAACCCCTCGAAGAGATCAGCAAAATCGTTCACGAGGCTGGCGCCCTGTTCGTAGTAGATGCAGTAACATCTTACTGCGGTACAACGCTTAAAGTAGACGATTGGGGCATAGACGCGATCTATTCAGGTACACAAAAGTGCTTGAGTGCTGCTCCTGGCTTGTCTCCAGTGTCTTTCAGTGAAAATGCCGTCAAAGCCTTGGATGCCAGAAAAACCAAAGTGCAGAGCTGGTTCCTTGATCTCAGCATGGTGAAAAACTATTGGGCAGGTGCCAAAAGGACTTATCATCATACAGCGCCAGTTTCGGCCATGTATGGGCTGCGGGAAGCTTACAGGCTGGTATTGGAAGAAGGATTGGAAAACAGATTTGAGAGACATAGAAAAAATCACCTTTTGTTAAAAAGAGAACTTGAACCCATGGGTTTTGAGTTTATAGTAAAAGAGGGTTATAGATTACCCATGCTTAATGCTGTAAAATTGCCGGATGGCGTGGATGATGCTGCTGTAAGAACCAGACTGCTGAATGAATACAACATTGAAGTAGGGGGTGGACTGGGACAGTTTGCGGGTAAAATATGGCGCATTGGCCTGATGGGTGAAAGCAGTAATCCCAACTATGTAAACACACTGGTAGCGGCATTGAAAACAATACTTTAATTTTTTCTTGATGACAACATTTCAGACCACATTACCCAACGGTGTATTCGCAGCTTCAGTGACCCCGCTCAAAAAAGATTTTTCCATCGACCTTGATGCATTGGTGAAACATTGCAACTGGCTGCTGGCCAATGGCAACAACGGAATCTGTTTTATGGGCACCACCGGTGAAGCCAACTCGTTTTCTGTAACTGAAAGAATCAACGCACTAGACCACCTCATCAATGAAGGAATTCCTGCTGATCGGTTGCTGGTAGGTACGGGTTGTTGTTCTTTGACCGATACCATCCAACTGACAAAACATGCTGTATCCAAAAAAGTAGGGGGGGTGCTGATGCTGCCTCCATTCTACTACAAAGGTGTAACGGATGGAGGACTGCTGCTGTACTTCTCTATGGTCATTGAGGAAGTAGCCAACCCTGACCTCAGGATTTACCTCTATCACTTTCCTAAGATGACAGGTGTTCCTTTTTCTGTATCCTTTGTTCAACAAATTGTAAACAAGTACCCGGGCACAGTAGTGGGTATGAAAGATTCAGGCGGGGAGTGGAATAACATGAAAGCCATTCTGGAAGCGCTACCTGGATTTAATCTTTACTCAGGTACAGAAAAGTACTTTTTGGATGTGCTGAGGGCAGGTGGCGCAGGGGTAATCTCTGCAACCACCAACCTGACGGGACCTATGGCAGCATTGGTTTATGCCCATCGCAACACCAAACAGGCAGATGAACTGCAGGCCAGATTGACGGAAGCAAGAACAGCTTTTGAGGGGGCCTCCTTTGTGTCCAGTGTAAAACAGATGCTGGCTGCATACCATAAGAATGATAATTGGCTCAACATTCGTCCACCAAACAGCAACCTGCTACAGTCGCAATTATCAGAGCTAGAAAGCAAATTAAAATCAATTGATTTTAATATTACTGGTTAGCTAATCCTTAGAGATGGTAAGCAAACCCATTAGGGTATATCTAAGGTGATGTTCTAACGCGTTTCAACTTCCTGATAGTTTTTGGACACACAACGCAACTATTTTTTTAGCAGGTGCTTTTGTACTTTGCCCAGCGCTGTGCGGGGTAACGAGTCCATGACAATAAACTTTCTAGGAACTTTGAATGAGGCCAAGGCTGCTTTGCATTTTTCCGTCAACTGCTCCATATCCAATTCTCCATGAGGGACCACAAAGGCAATCGGCAATTCGCCCCGAATCGGATCAGGTACACCAACGACTGCTGCTTCTTTTATTTCGTCTAACTCCATTAGAAACTCTTCAATTTCACGAGGGTAAATATTAAATCCACCGGAAATAATCAGCTCACTTTTGCGCCCTCGTAGGGTGTAATACCCGTCATCGGAAACCACCGCCATGTCTCCGGTTTTAAAATACCCATTTTCAAAGGCCGATTCAGTCGCATCAGGACGGTTCCAATACTGCGAAAAAACATTAGGGCCTTTGATGTGAATTTCACCTTCTTCATCTACGCCAGCCTCTTTCCCCTCGCTGGTAACAATCTTTACGGAAGTACCCGGCAACGGAAATCCCACCGTGCCGGCCCTTCGTTCACCCACGTAAGGGTTGCTGATGTTCATCAGGGTCTCTGTCATGCCATAACGCTCTAAAATCACGTGCCCGAATTTATCCTTGAAATCGTCCATCACCTGAGGTGGGAGGGGTGCCGACCCTGAAACAAACAACCTTACAGAACTTCCCATTTTTTGCGCATCTGCCTTGGTTTGCTCCAGCAGTCGTACGTATAGTGTAGGCACTCCGTAGAATAAGGTAGGCCGATAGGCTTCGAAAATAGCTTTCAGCTTCTGATGCTCGAAGCGCGGCAATAGTTGAATGTGACTTCCTGCTACAAAAGCACAGTGCATTCCATTGGCAAGACCGTGCACATGAAAGAGCGGAAGTCCCAACAGCAACCGGTCGTCTTCTGTAATCTTCCAGCAGGTGTTCAAATTGATGGCGTTGGCGATAAAATTATTGTGTGTAAGTACGGCTCCTTTAGAAGTACCCGTGGTGCCCGAGGTGTAAATGATTGCCGCAGGGGTATCTCCATGATTAAGCACTTTTTTGAAATGCTTGTCCATGCTCCTGGCTTCTGTCACCATCGACTGTACCAACCAGGTAGCTACATTGGGAATGGCTTCTGCAGCTACAATTGCTTTGGGCTTTGCATCGTTTACAATGTGTGTGATCTCCCTCTCTCGATAAAGGATATTGACGGGAACAACTATCACTCCCAACTTCAAACAAGCCAGATAGAGGTCGATGAATTCAATACAATTCTCAAGATAAAGGCACAAGCGATCACCAGTGACAAAACCTTTCGACTGCAACCAATTGGCCATTTGGTTGCTGCGCATATCCAATTCACCAAAGGTGAGTGACTCACCTTGAAAATCTATAGCAGCTTTATCATGCCTGCCAATCAGCGAAAGATTAAAAAGGTCGATAATATTCATTGGTCCAATTTACATTCCATTAAGAATAAACAAATAATCAGAGTTTATCCACCGTTGAAGGCATGAAAGGTCTGTATTTCTGGTGGTATGTAATCTGATAATACACTGACAACCACTTATTCAAGGTGCATCAGGCTAACTATTTGATTAGTCAATTGCTGGTAATTCTTGCTTTTAGTACTGCTTACAAGTGATTTTTTTCTTTGAATAAACCTTACATGAGGCATGAAAGTATGCAGTCGTAAACAGACCAGAATCAAACTTTTTATTTCAAAATGTGTGATTTACTTCACAAATCAGTACATGTACCAATTGTAGGAATATACACCCATTTCAATTCTTGTTTCCAAAATAATTTTGACACATTAAAGAGATTGCAGTAGACACACTTTGATGTACTGAGTTGGCCATGTTGCAGTCACCAAGATTTTATTCTGGAAAATGATGAAAGATCTATTGAGACCTTTACTTGCTGTGTTGCTCTTGTGGATACTTCCATCGGTGGTTGCCGCACAAACTGCTATGTGGGTAGGAGCTACCGACAATAGATGGCGCACGGCCTCCAACTGGAGTCCTGCAGTGGTGCCCGATGAAAATACAGACGTTATAATCAATTACGTGCCCGGTAACAACCAATGTACACTTAGAAATGGGGCAGGGGTAGGAAAATGTAAATCGCTGACAATCGGCACTGGTGCTACCGCTACCGTATTCACGGAGAATGATGGACTATTTGTTTATGGTAATCTTACCATTGGCAGCAATGGAACATTCACCGATGATGGAGGTCACTTAAGGGTGCAGGGAAATTGGATTAATAACGGAGTATACACTGCCGGAAGTGCTAACCGAAGGGTTTATTTTATTGGTACTAACCAAACGATAGGCGGATCCACATCCACCACATTTGAAAAACTTTATATCAACTCGGGCAGCGTGGTTACGTTGGCACAAAACATTTCAATTTCTAATTTTATTGAACTGGATGGCACCTTGGACCCGACCCCTTCTTTTTTTGTAACTGCTGGAGTAAATGACATCAACATTAAAGCTGGAGGCGAACTCATCGTAAAGGCTGCTACCTATTCCGGTAATTATTCCGCTGGAAGCGCGCAAAATGATGCCAATTCTTCTGTTATTAATTATGCGTCAACAACTGTGGACCAAACCATTGACCCCACTGAAACGTACGAGGTTTTGAAAATCAGCGGTAGCATGACCAAAAGTCTCTCTGCCAATACTACCATCAATCGCGATTTATTAATTCAGGGTGGAACGCTGGATTTAAAAACATTTACAGCCAACAGAAGCAGTAGTGGTGGTAGTCTGACAATGACGGCTCTTACTACACTTAAGATTGGAGGCACCAATACCTTCCCCACCAACTACAGCTCAATATTACTTGCAACCAACAGTTTGGTAGAATATTACGGAACCAACCAAACAGTAAGGGCATTGAGCTATGGAAACCTGACATTAAGTGCCACCAATACTGCCACTAAAACAATGCCTGGAACAGCTTTTTCTGTTGCAGGTAATTTTACCAGCACCACAAGCGCGGGCACGCTTTCTTACACAGCTGGAAATAACATTACCGTAGGTGGCAATATCAATATAGGCGCTTCGAATATTTTTACCAGTACTGCATTTTCTCACTCCTTCGGTGGTAACTGGATTAATAACGGTACCTACAACGGTTGTGGAAGTATAGTCACCGCCACAGGAACAGGTTCAACTTGGAGTGGAAGTGGTGTTAATAATTTTGGCGACTTGATCATTTCGGCCAATGGTACAATTGTGAACCAAAACACTTCCCTTTCAGTGTGTGGCAACTTTTCAACAACAGGTGGAGGGTCATTTACCCACAACACAGGAGGCACAGGAACATTTACCATGACCGGCATCAGCAAAACCATTGCTGGAAGTAATATTATACTGGATGATCTCATTATAGGTACAGGTGGTAGCATCAGTACCACAAGCACAATGTCCATCGCAGGCGATCTTACTGCAACAGGTACCTTCACTTGCAGTGGTGGTACGATTGGGCTAACAGGAGCCGGGAAAATACTGAGTGGCACAGGTGCATTGCAGTTCTTTGCGCTCAATGTCTCCGGAACAATTACTACTGCCCGCAATCAATCCATTGCTTCCAATCTTTCAGTCACAGGCTCACTCACTGGCACCGCCAATACGACCACCTTCAATGGTACTTCCACGCTTTCTGGAACTGCCAATCTCTTTAATGTAACAGTAGCAGGGGCAAGTAGCTTAACCATGGGCACAGGCGCTTCATTGGGTATAGCGGGTGCTGTCAGTTCACCTGGCTCTTTCAATCCCACCTCTAATGTACCAAACACAGTAATCTACAACAGCAGCGGAGCTCAAACATTGGTGTTCACCACTTTCCATAACCTGATCTTATCTAATGGCAACGTCAAAACGCCATCAGCTGCAACTAGCATCAATGGTGATTTGACAATAGGTGCAGGCACAGTATTTACAGGTGTCAGCTATTTACATACGTTAGGGGGTAACTGGATCAACAATGGTACATTCACATCATCCACATCCACTTTTACATTCACTGGTAACAGTGATGCAACCATTACCGGCACCACCACATTCAACAACCTTACTGTCAACAAGGGTTTTGCCAATAAGGTGACCCTAAACAACAACGTGACTGCGCTCAACCTCACCATGACAGCAGGAAGGATGTTCACCGGCTCCAATTCGATTGTTATCAATAACAATCGAACTGGAAACGGAATAATCCTGGGAACAATCACCCGAAATCTTGCCGCCTTTGTTCCTGGGGTCGAATACGCTTTCGAGGGACCGAATAATTTCATCAACTTTCAATCGATCTCAGGCGGCACCAATACCATCAACACAGTTACGGTTACAGTAACTGTGGGTCCGGTCGCTACTTTTGCCGCGGCCGCTTGTATGAATAGACAATACAGCATCAGCATGGGGGGAGGAGCCACTTCTGTAATCGCAACACTTCGACTTCATTACGAAGACAGTGAGGTGAACGGTAACATCGAAAATCTTAGCACCTTCTGGAGAAATGCAGGGTCATGGGTAGACCAGACCAATGCGAACACTTCCAATGATGACTTTAATAACTGGACACAAAAAACCTCTGTGGATTTAACTGCCTCTGCACTTTGGACGCTCTCTGAGGATCGAGTTAAATTTACCTGGACAGGTGCAACAAGCTCCGCATGGGGCATTGCTTCCAACTGGTCTCCAGCTGGCGTTCCAACGCCAACCGATGTAGTTCGCTTTGGTGATTTTGCATTTACCAATCAACCCACTGTTAGTTCTATTGCAGAATGTCGGAAAATCTATTTTGAATCCCTCAAAGCCACCACACTCACCCTTGCCAGTGGATCGCTTAGCGTGTCGGGAAACATAGATGGGCTATGGTCCGTAGACCAAACGCACCAGATCATTGTAGGTGCCAGTACCCTGATTGCATCTGGGGACGTTACATTGAGCGATGGCACTGCCAACCGAAAAATCAATATTTCTGTGGCCACAAGTGGCGCTTTTAATGTAGCTGGTTCACTGGTGCAACGGGGTGGAGCAGAGGTCACTTTTGTGGGCGGTGGTCAATTGAATATAGGGAAAAACTACAATTACGTCAATGGAACCTTTACCCCATCTCTGGGAAAGGTAAGCTATGTTGGTCTTTCTGATCAGTTAGTAGCAGGGCTTACTTATTACGACCTTAGTTTCGGCAAAACGGGAGGTACAGCCACCATAGGAGCACTGACAACAGTCACCAATAACATGAAAATGGCTACGGGTGGTCAGGTGGATGTTGCTGCAACTTTGAATGTAACCGGCAACATCGACATAGGGACATCCACAGTCTTAAACATACCAACTTCCAATGAAATTAATATAGGAGGCAATTGGTTGTTGTCGGGCAATTTTGTTCCAGGATCAGGTACAGTTACTTTTAATGGTACCGGGCCTCAAACAACCAATGCAACCTCCTTCAATCATCTTACAGTGAATAAGTCGGCCGGTACTTTAACTATTTTAGGAAATATAGGCATCAATGGCAACATCAATGTGCAGTCGGGTACTGTAGATGTGTCTACTTTCAATGTAACACGAAGCGTTACCGGAGGGACAGCCTCGCTGGGAGCAAATGCAACCGCTCGTTTTGGCGGTGCTGGTTTTCAGCTCACGAACTTCGGTGCGCTCATTGCTGACCCTTCAAGTACTGTCGAATTCTACGGTGGCTCTTCAAGACCCATTCCCCCTGTAACTTATGGTAACCTGCTCATCAGCGGGGGAGGTATCAAATCGATGGTGGCTCCAACTGCCGTTCAGGGTAATTTAACTGTAAGTGTTGGTGCCACGTTGCAATTGCCTACTAGCACTTTAACACTAAACGGTAATATCATCAATAACGGAACATTGGATGGAGCACCCGGTACACTCATTCTCAACGGAACCGCCAAAACCATAACAGGTGGCTTCACCATAAAAGAACTTATTGTCAATGGTGAATACAATGTGATCTCTGGAAATCTCACCATCAATGACAACATAGATGTATCCGCTACTGGTGACTTTGATGTAGGTGGCACTTCTACAACTGTGCATGGTAATTTGACTAACTCTGGTATATTGTTCTCCAGCGGCATCACAACTTTTACTGGTCTGCAGGCACAAACAATTCAATTGAATAATTCCATATCATCGACCTCTACAGGTGTCGTCAATTTTAATGGTTCTGTATCACCCATCCTCAACAGTAATACTTCACCCACATTGGCAACTGTCAACATTAACAATACAGCACCCATCAATCCATCGCAAGCTTGGACAGTCGCGGTCTCTATGAATGTTGCTGCAGGAGCAACCTGGAATGGAGGAGCATTGAATCATGTCATGGGCCGAAATTTTGTAAATAACGGGACGGTGACCAGTAGTGGTACCCTTTCTTTTATTCCAACTGCACCTTTCCCAAATGCGACCATCAACCTTGGAAATAATTTTATTACTACAGGAACTGTTGTTTTTGGCGGAACTGTGCCCATCACACTCGTAGACAATACACCCTCTTTTACTTCTGTAGATATTACCAACACCGCGGCAACAGGGCTAACTGCCGCTACCAATTGGACAGTAGCAGAAAATCTGTTCATTGGAGCGGGGGCAGAGTTTAAAGCAGGCACGGGATTAACCCACACGATTTCCGGTGAATGGACAAACAATGGCACATTTTCAGGTGGTACTTCCTCCGTAATTTTCAATAGCAACACGGGACTCGATGAAATAACCGGAAGTGGAATCAATAATTTCTATAACATCACTTTTGATGTTGGCTCAAGCATGGATGTAACCTCAGACATTTTCGTTAGTCGCAACTTTACCAACAATGCCACGGCATTGAACCTAACCAACGCAGATGTAAGTTTTACAAGCGCTACCCCTTCTGTCATAGATGGAACCACGATTACGGATTTTAGTGAACTGGTAATAGATAAAACTGCAAGTTCAGTAAGACTTGATAATGACATCATTGTGGAACAATTATTAACGTTAACAAACGGAACTCTAAACTTGAATGCCAATGAATTAAGTATAACATCTTCATCCGCAACTGCCATCACACGCACCAACGGATACATACTAAGTGAAGACAACGCTTACAATAGCCTTGTCAACTGGGCAATCGGTACCGATGCTAACCCTCACATATTTCCTTTCGGAAACAGTACTTCCGATTATATTCCATTTACGTTTGACCTATCCACCGGAGATGCAGGCACCGTGTCAATTGCCACCTACGCTACAGGTAATGATAACCTTCCTCTGCCTCCTGGTGTTACTCATCTCTTCGATGCAACTGGTGTTGATAATAGCCTCAACACAGTAGATAGATTTTATTTGGTAAGTCTTAACGGAGAAACTACGCCCAATGCAGACATCACTTTTACTGCAAGTGCAACGGAAGTCGGTACTATTACCTCCCTGCTTGGTCAACGATGGAACGGAACCTTTTGGGATACCCCTCTGCCTGCACAAACAAGTGGTGCCACCTCAGTGACCGTACCTAATGTAACCCAGTTTTCAACTTGGGCCGTCTCGGGAAATAGCACGCCATTGCCCATAACACTCGCCAGCTTTATCGCCCGTCAAAACAACAAGAGCATAAAATTAGAATGGTCAACAGCTTCAGAAATCAACAACGATTACTTCGAAATACAAAAGTCATCAGATGGCACTCAGTTTTATACAATTGGCAATGTAAAAGGAGCCGGCAACTCGACTGAAACAAAAAAATACAGCTTCAACGATAAGGAATTAAAGAGTGGAAGATTTTTCTACCGATTAAAACAAGTTGACCTCGACAAAAAATATACTTACAGCTACATTGTAGCGGTACAAATAAGCCATATAAATGCTGCTGACATCACATTTGAGATCTATCCTAACCCGGTTACAGAAACTTTGTTTGTTAACCACGCTGGACTGGAAAACGAACTGGTGCTGATTCAATTAATAGATGCATCTGGAAAAATAATTCTGAAGCAGGAAAAACAGATCTTGCTGGACAGTGATCCCATAGAAGTAAATCTAATGTCACTAAAACCTGGCCCATACATCGTTCAGATCATTTCAAATGGAAGCAGCGAATCGCGTAGGGTAATGAGGAGCAACTAACAATGATTTACTCCTGATTGGAGTTAACCATAACAGTGCGTTCTTCAGACTCTTTTGCTACCTTTTTGAGGTTTTGAGCGTAGCGTTTCTGAAGGTCCTTAGCCTTTTTCTGCACCATCTTATCGTGCTTCAATCCAGGTTTAGGACAATCCCATTCTTCAATACTGGCCAATTCCTTGGTTTTGCGCTCTTGAAAATACGCAACACTGTTGATGGCTTGCGCTTCTTTTCTTTTGGCCATCAAATAACGCATACGGTGTGCTTTGGCTTTTTTCAGCTTTACCACTTCAGGCGAAGGACAAACCATGGGATTGGTCTGACACGCCATGGCTGCAAGGGTCAATATGGCTAGAAATCTCGGTAGCATCCTGTTTTCTACTCAACGATAATTTACCTAAAATATTTCATATAGTAAATTGAATCATAGTGAGTTACCTATAATCAACTCAATAAAATGCTCTATTAAAGTTTTACTTGAGGTAAATACCAGAGCGCATTTCCGGCCAATTCAGTGCAACATATAATTCCAATGGGCTTATAAAATGCCTAAATTCATTTCCTGAATTCAACGTTTCAAAATATCAATTTTTGCAATGAGCGCATTTAAATTCACCCTGAATCAAAAAGAAGTAGAGGTAGATGCCGCAGAAGACACGCCCTTGCTTTGGGTACTCCGCGACAACCTGGCGATGACAGGTACCAAATTTGGCTGTGGCAAGGCACTTTGCGGTGCCTGCACCGTACACCTGGACGGCCAGCCTGTGCGCTCATGTTCATTGCCAATTTCCGCAATTGGCGAAAAGAAAGTCACCACCATTGAAGGAATTGCCAATGGGGAGTTGCATCCGGTACAAAAATCATGGATAGCAGAAGACGTACCGCAGTGTGGCTACTGTCAATCCGGTCAGATCATGACGGCAGTAGCATTGCTCAACAACAACAGTAATCCTACTGACGAGGACATTGATGAGGCCATGGCTGGAAATATCTGCCGCTGTGGTACGTATGTTAGAATCAGAAGAGCCATTAAACGCGCAGCAAAAGAAGGGAACTCATGAAAGACAAAATAGTTAAAATAGACAGGAGAACTTTCCTGAAGACAACCTCCATCAGTGCTACCGGATTGCTGCTCGGCATGCATTTCAGTTGTACCAATACCGCCAAAAAATTGATGGGCGATCCCTCAGCTAACTTTTCTCCCAACGTGTACCTCAACATCAATGGATCCGGTGACGTCACCATCATAGCACATCGGTCGGAGATGGGCACAGGAATAAAAACCAGCTTACCACTGGTACTGGCCGATGAACTGGAAGTGGACTGGGAAAAAGTGAAAGTAGTACAGGCAGTAGGGGATGCCAAATATGGCGACCAGAATACTGACGGCTCCTACAGTGTGCGCATGTTTTACCCCATCATGCGCAAAGCGGGTGCCACCGCACGCAGAATGTTGGAACAGGCAGCCGCCAACGAGTGGAAAATAGATGTAAGTGAATGCAAAGCGAAGAATCATGAAGTGATCAACAGCGATGGTGATGTGTTGGGGTTTGGATACCTCGCTGACAAGGCAGCCTTACTTCCTATGCCCGAAGAGCATGAGGTTAAACTTAAATCACCTGAAGAATTTAAATTCATCGGCAAGAAAACTTCCATAGTCGATCTCGAAGACATCGTGACAGGAAAAGCCATCTTTGGCTTGGATACAAAACTGGAAGGTGCCAAAGTTGCACTGGTTAAAAGACCACCAGTAGCAGGAGGGAAGGTGAAATCTTTCAACGCTGATGCTGCCATGCAAATACCTGGTGTACAAAAAGTATTTGAAATCACCTCACCCGGCTTTCCCCTTCAATTGGATGCGCCACTGGGAGGAGTTGTAGTGGTGGCTGACAATACCTGGGCTGCCATGAAAGGACGTAATGCCTTGAAAGTTGTATGGGACAATGGTGTGAATGGCAACTACGACTCGGACGCTTACATGGAAACCATGATGCAAAAGGCAAAAGTAAAAGGAAAAGTAAGACGCAAACAGGGTGACGCAGACAAAGCATTGCAAGCAGCCAGTAAAAAAGTAGAGGCGGAATTTCGAGTGCACCACCTGTCGCATGCACCCATGGAAACGCCCTGTGCAATGGCCCATTTCAAAGATGGCAAAATAGAAGTGTGGGCACCTACCCAGGAACCGCAATGGGCGCGTGGTGCTGTGGGTGGAGCTGTGGGGCTTGAGGAAAAAAATGTAACGGTTAACGTTACGCTGTTGGGTGGCGGTTTCGGAAGAAAATCAAAACCCGACTATGTGGTGGAAGCGGCCATCATCTCCAGGGAAAGTGGTTTTCCCATCAAACTCCTGTGGACTCGCGAAGATGACATTCAGCACGATTACTACCATGCCAACTGCGCACAACACATCAGCGTAGGACTGGACGAATCAGGAGCAGTAAATGCGTGGCGGCATCGTACCGTTTTTCCTGCCATTGGATCTACTTCCAATGCCAAAGCCAATGAACCTTCGGGTGCAGAACTTTCTCAGGGGGTACTGGATATGCCCTACGACATTCCCAATGTATCCTGCGAAAGCAATAATGCCAGTGCCCAGGTGAGGGTAGGATGGTTGCGTTCGGTAGCCAACATCAATCATGCTTTTGCCATCGGCTGTGTACTGGATGAAGTAGCAGAGAAACGAGGCGTAGATCCGGCACAAAATTTACTGGATTTACTGGGCAATGACAGGAACATCGACATGGATGCGTTATCCAAAGAGTTTTGGAATTACTCAGAAAAGTTAGAGGAATTTCCCTGGAACACTGCGCGATTCAGAAATGTCATAGAAGAAGTGAAGAAATTATCTGGCTGGGGCAAGTCTATGCCAGCAGGAAGTGCCATGGGTATAGCAGCCCATCGGAGCTTTCTGAGCTATGTGGCCTGCGTGGTGGAAGTAAAAGTGGAGAACGGAAAAGTGAAAATCCCTAAAGCCTACTATGCAGTGGATTGTGGAGTGGCCGTTAACCCTGAGCGTGTAAAAGCTCAATTTGAAGGTGGCGCTGTTTTTGGTGCAAGCATTGGATTGAAAAGCAAAATCACTGTGAAGAAAGGCATCGTACAGCAAGGCAACTTCGACACTTATGAAGTTGCACGCATTACTGATGCTCCTGTGGAAACAGAGGTATTCATTGTGCCCAGCAACGAGAAACCAACTGGAGTAGGGGAGCCACCGGTGCCCCCTTTTGCCCCAGCGCTTTGCAATGCCTTGTATCGTGTTACGGGAAAGAGAATAAGACAACTTCCCATCACAGTATAATTCTAGGGTAATTCAAAGAAATACATGGCTGATTATCTTCACCAGCGTTAAGTTATGGCTTCTGGGTTGTGATCGGCTCACGATTTGCATAAATTGCGGGCCATTCAGAATTAACAAAAAGTAAAATTATGAGATTGCAAAATGTAAGCATAACAGCTGTATTCCTTACTTTATTGATGGCATGTACGCCAGCCAAAAAAGAGGAAGCAACTGAAACACAAACAGAAGAAATGCCGGCAGCAAATCCTACTGCATCGGCCACCATGAACAGTGCCAGTGGAAGTACTGCTAATGGAACTGCCACTTTTGAACAAACAGGTGAAAAGACTGTAAGAATGACAATTGAAATGATTGGCCTTACTCCAGGTGAGCACGCTTTGCATTTGCATGAATTCGGAGACTGCAGTGCACCTGATGCTACATCAGCAGGCGGACATTGGAATCCGGGTGGCATGCAACATGGAAAAAGAGGCGAAGGTGAATACCATGCTGGCGATGTCATCAACCTGGTAGCTGACGCAGAAGGCAAGGTATCGTGGAGTGAAGAGATTGAAGGATGGACCATTGGCGGTGATGAAACCACCAACATCCTTAACAAAGGAATTATCATCCATGATAAACTGGATGACTTCAAAACACAACCAACAGGCGCTGCCGGTGGCCGCGTAGCCTGTGGTGTGATCTCCGCATCCAATAACTAACCGCACTTCTGTAAACCATAAAAGGCATCTCTATGAGATGCCTTTTTTTATTATATCTCAAGGCGCTTGTCTGCAAATGGATATTACCTATATTTGTATTATACAACTTTGTATAATACAACATTGTGAAAAAGAAGAATCCCTTCAAGTACGGTGAACTGTCAACAGGCGAGAATTTTTGTAACCGGAAAACAGAAATAAAACGGTTGCATAATGCCTTCAGAGACGGGCAAAGCATTGTAATAATATCACCACGCAGATGGGGTAAATCCTCATTGGTTGACCACGCCCTTAATACTTACAAGGGGAAACTGTATCAGGTGAAAATTGATTGTTTTGGCATTAGTTCGTCAAAAGAGTTTTATGCAACGATGCTCAAGTCTGTTTTATTGGCCACTACATCCAAGCTCAGGCAGTTGACCGACACTGTAACGAAACATATTAAGTCTTTTATACCGTACATCAAGTATACGGTTGGGGAAGGTGAGGAGCTCAGCATCTCGTTGGATTTCCCGGAATCCAAACTGGATCCTGGTGCTGTATTGGATCTTGCTCAAAAAATTGCCCATCAACGAAAGATACGGGTGGTAGTGTGTGTAGACGAATTTCAAACAATTGCAGAATGGCCGGATGGTGCAATTGTACTGGAAAAACTGCGGTCGCATTGGCAAAAGCACAAAGAGGTTACGTATTGTCTTTATGGAAGCAAAAGGCATGTCATGAGTGGGTTGTTCTCTCATTCATCACAACCATTTTATCGCTTCGGGGAGACCATCTTATTGAATAAAATTGAGCACAAGGAGTGGGTGAGTTTTCTCCTGAGTGAATTCAGGAAAACGGGTAAGAGCATTACCATTGAGGTAGCACAGGATCTGGTCACTCTCGTGGAGGCGCATTCGTATTACGTGCAGTACCTGGCTCGAATTTGTTGGAACAATGCAAAGGATAAGATTACACCCGCCATTCTTAAAGATTCCTGGGCCGAATTACTGAACGATCACCTGGCTTTGTTTCAGAACATCGTAAAGGGGCTGACACTGTACCAAACCAACTACATCAAGGCGTTGCTGGCTGGTGAGACACAGATGACCTCACAACGCGTTCTGCAAGCTTATCAGTTGGGCAGCCAGGGAAATATCAAGCGAATAACCAATGCCTTAGAGGATCAGGAGATTGTTGATTACTCCACTGAAACGCCTTCGTTCTGTGATCCTTACTTTGGTCCGCTTTTCAAGAAGTATTTTGTTTCCTTGTAGCGTTCCAGCAGTCTGCCTGATCAATGGCTGGTGGTATTCTCGCTCATTCTTACAATCATCTCAAATGCCCTTATTATGATATAGGGGGCAGTAGCTCAGAATTCAATTTAACATAATATAAATTATATAACTCTTTGCCTTGCTGCTGCCTGACGCTCAGTTATATAATGATATTATGTTAACCATCTCCCGCAGGCTTGCGCGCGGATCTGCGCGAGCGGGATCTGGGGGTTTTCGGCTTCGAATTAAGTTCGGGGTTTGTTCCGCACATGCCAACGCGCAGTTATATAATTTGACGTTATATTAAATAGCCGCTCGGCCAGCGCGCAATGCTTACCCGCTGCCGTGCCCTGTCCAAGCGCCTATTAATAGTTTCCCCAACGCGCTTTTGCGCTAAGGCGCAATCACCAAACCCTAAGCAAGAGATTTCCAGGCAAAGTTGAAGAACATGACCAGAACCCAATCTGGTTCTTTGCCTGTAAACCACTTGCTCGCCAACGCTTTATTTAAAAGCATTCAATCAATCTTGTAGATCATCTGATCTCTTGCCCTTAAATAAATACGCCCGTCCGGCTTTGTACAGACTTTACAATCTATTGTATTGAACTTTGTACCCAACGGATGTCTTTCACGTTCGTATTTGCTGCATTCGATAACCAAACCTGTTGATAGTCCTTGGTTGGGCAATGGCCTTACTCTTATCCGATTCGTGAATGGATCAAGATAGTTTTCGCACTTAACTCCTTGGATATAATTACCGATGATCAGCGGAATCTCCATATTAGAATTCATTTTTAAAACGCTCAAGCCGCTGGGCTTTTACTTTTTCCATTGATGAAAAAGTAAACAAAAAATCTAGGCAAAATTATGCTTCCCCCCACATGCCAACGCACCCCCGCAATTTTGCCAGCCCACCGCGCTTATTTAACATAATATTGTTCGGTGGCAATTTCTTTGAGTCTCTTTTCTAATTTTTGATAATCACCGAGATAAGCATTCATCAAACTTTTCCAGAGCTTACCATGATTTGGCACCTTGAAATGCAACAGCTCGTGAACGATCACATAGTCGCCCAATTTCTTCTCCAGTTCAAGAAGTTCTTTGTTGAAATTCAGATTTCCATCTGTTGAACAAGAAGCCCATTTATTTTTCATTGGCCGGACAGTTACGGATTTTACTTTTATGTCCATATCCTTGGCCAATTCTTTTACTCTTGCTTTAAACTCGCGCTTTAGCTCCTTCTCCTCTATCATAATTCGTATGCAATAAACAAATGGTTAAACAACTGCTCAATAATGGTAGCGGCTTTATCGATGTCATCTTCTTCAGCCAGTACTGCATAGTATGCTCCTTTTCTAAGTTCTCTCAATTCTTTCTCGCTTGATTTCCAATTCGGATTATTGACAAACTCTTCTTTAATCTGCTTGGTTACACTTTCAGCATTCTTCAAATTGCTATCGAGCAATGTCCGATAAATAAAGAATGTTAACCCATCAAATCCTTTTTCGGCTTGCTCCTTCTTTCTTCTAATATCATCTTCGTATATCTTTTTGATTTCCTCAAGTGCTTCCTGAGTGCTTACCTGTCGATTCTCAAAATTCTCTCTAACCTGTTCAGCACGCTCGAGCAGACCTATTAGGAATGGGTCCTCTGATTCTTCCTCAGCTATTCTTTCAATACTCTTAACCAAGTTGATTACCCGCGTATTGTCATTGTCCTGGGAGTCCTTAATCTTCTGAATTGTCTTTTCGTTGATTTCAAAGAATTCGTTGGCCTGCTCCAGATTCCCGATACCAATTTTTTGTTGAATCAGTTCATTCGTTTTGCGTTGAAATTCGCGATCTACTTGAACTCTTTTGGTATATGCATTTCTAACCACTTTGAATATTGCTGAAAGCGTTGCATAATCATCAATGTACGGTCGCAAGAACTTATCCGGAGAAATGATCTCGTAGAGCATTTCAATTTCCTTGTAGAGTTTGAAGAACTCTTTACGGATTGACTTATCTCTAAAATGGGCAATCAGGTTGTCGGTATCCTTATCATTGAAATTATGTGTGATTAGGCCAAGATATTTTGGAACATGCTCTTCCATTTTGGCTTTGAATAAATGTTTTAAGAGATTGATGTCTTTAACAATGGCATTGATCTCATCACTGTCAAAAGCCAAAGCTTTTTCAAGGTTCTCAAAGATGCCTACAAAGTCCAGCACAAAGCCGTGAGGCTTTACCATATCCTTTTCTTCGTTCTCATACGGACGATTAACGCGAGCAATCGCCTGAAGTAAAGTATGATCTCGCATGGGCTTATCCAGATACATGGCATACAAAATAGGCGCATCGTATCCAGTGAGTAATTTCTCCGTGACGATCAGAATTTTAGGATACTCTTCAATCTTTGTGAATTTCTTTCGAATGTCCTTTTCCTTTTTCGAGTCGAGGTGATGCGACTTCAAATCTTCGGTGTCATTGTTATTCCCAGTATAAACAACTTCCGAGTACTCTTTTGGTAAGTGCTTATCAAGTGCTTTTTTGTACATGGCGCAAGCTGGACGGTCCACTCCTACCAGAAAAGCCTTATACCCCAAAGGTTCAACATTCTCTTTGAAATGCTTTGCCACGTACTCAGCCACTTTTTCGACCCTCTCCTGCCCTTTCAGGAAGTTTCGGGTATTCACGGCTCGATCCAAAATCTTGTTTAATTCTTCTATATCATTGACACCATATGCCTCAGCCAGATTGAGAAACTCTTTTTCCAGAATCTCTTTAGGGACGAGCATTTCATTTGGAGCCATACCGTAAAACAACGGCAAGGTTGTACCATCTTCAATGCTATCGGCAATTGAGTATTTGTGCAAATAACCTTCCTTGTCATCAATGCCAAACGTTTTAAAAGTTCCTCTTCCGTAAACCGTCTTATCAATAGGTGTCCCAGTGAAACCAATAAAGGTGGCATTCGGAATAGCTGCCATTAGAAAGTTACCCAAATCACCACCGGTGGTCCTGTGCGCTTCATCTATCAACACATAGATATTCTTGCGCATATTCACTTCAGCTGGCATATCTCTGAATTTGTGAACCATGCTCAGAATAATTCCCCGATAGTCTTTCTTTAAAAGCTTTTGAAGGTCAACAATGTGTTCAGCCTGAACTACATTGTTAACCCCAACCGAACTTAAGTTTTTCAGCATCTGATCTTCCAACTCATTGCGGTCGATCATCAGGAGGATCGTAGGCTTTTCAGACTCGGGTGCTTTAAAGAGTAGCTCGGCAGTTTTTATCATGGTATAGGTTTTACCACTCCCTTGCGTGTGCCAAACCAATCCTCTGGTTTTAGTTTTGTCTAACGCCCTTTCCACTACTTTCTCAACTGCGGTCTTCTGATGCTGTCTTAGGATATATTTATTAAGCTCTTCATTTTGCTCCGCAAACACAATGAACTTACCCAGGTAATCAAGCACATTATCCCTTGTGCAGAATGATTTTACCTTGGCTTCCAGATTGCCAATTTCTTCCTCTTTCCAGTTGAATATATTTCTTCTAATGGTATTCCAGGTTACTCCATACGAAAAGCCAATACTTTCGGTGGCCGTATAGAGTTGTTGAGGAACAAACATCTCCGGAGTTTCTCTGTGATAGCGCCTTATCTGATCAACACCTAAAGCAATGGCTTCATCTTTGGTGGCATTTTTACATTCAATGACCAAGACAGGAATACCATTGACAAGGAAAATCACATCTTCACGATTGGCATATTGTCCATTGAACAAATAATATTCCTCAGTAACTTCATACACATTCCTTTCAGGATGTTCAAAATCAATAAGCTTTAAGTTAAACTCTCTTTTTTCCTCTTTACTGAAATATGTCTTTTGCCCTTGAAGGTGTTCTAAAAATTCGCGATTACCTTGAATAGTAGGAAGAGGTAAATCAAGTTTTCGCAGAAGCTCTTCCTTGGAATCTTTGTACTTTGGATTGAAGTTCTTTACAGTCTCAAAAAGTAATTCAGTAAAATATCGGGAAGCATTCTTTGCTTTCTCTCTAGGTGATATTCCAGAAGTATCAAACTCTCTTCTTGATTCGGCCTCGCTTTGCGAAACGAAACGCCAGCCTATTTCCTGCGCATATTTTAATATGCGTGCCTGCACGCTTTTATGTTCGCTGGGCTTAGACATTATTCAGGTCTTCAAAATCAAATTTGAATATTTTAAGAAGCATATCCACCATCGTACTATTTCTAGACTGAATATGATTTTTAGTCCAATTATCGGCATGAGCAAGTGTAGTTTGCTTCCCGTTTAGGTTAAACTTTATGTTGTTTAACGCTAACCCATTTTTATAACCTATATGGATTTTATTGCCAAGGATATTGGCTTCATGCTTTCCTTGTTTTCTATCAAATGATTGATTCGATAATTTAGAATTATAGCCACTCAATGTGAGATTGCCAAAGCAATGAACCATTTCATCATATACTTTTTGTGTTTCTTCTTTGTCCCCATTTCCAATCATATCTATCCAGTAGGCAGGAATATTTTTTCCTTGAGGAAAAATATGCTCAATTGTCCAAACGAATAATCCCTTCTCATTTCTGGCCCACAGATTTGGCGCATACTCCCGGCTATGACTTGTCTCATCAAGTTTTGCCAAGGCATAACGTGCCATGCCCTCATTGTTGTAAAAAATATTATCAGAAAGATTCTTTTCAAAAGTATCAATGGAAGAAGGCTTTCCACGACCATTCAATATTCGATGAGAAATGAACTCGTATGTTAATTTCTGTCCTGCTTTTAGCTCCTTTTGACACGCCTCTATGAGTTCAATGTTAATCGCATCTAAATCCCGTGTATTTGGAAAGTCCGTAATGTTTCTTCGGAAATAGTATTTGCAAAGAAGGGCTACTATTTTATCCAGCGTATCAGATTCACCCAGGATATCTTCCGTCAATGAAAAGAGGTAAAGCAAAAATGTATAGGAAGATGCGGCTCCTATCCTTTCCAGATTAACTAACGAGGTGTTTACCTCAGAAATGGGATACTTTTCAGGTTCTATTAAAAGATTATATGTCTTGGCCTTTTCAAGGAGCTCATTGAAAATGAATTGGGCATCTTTCTTAATCAGGCTTTCATAAATGGCAATGATTGTAGATGCCGTAGCACGAGGAATCTTTTCAATTTTAATCTCTGGCCTGAATTTAAAGGCATTGTAGAACTGCCTAAGGAAACGATCTTGTTCCTTATCTTCTGGCAAACATTCCAGTAACTTTTGCCATTGGTCATACGACTCGTCTATTGATTGATTGTGTTTGTTCTCCAAAGCAGCTAACATCTTATTCTTAATAATATCGATAGCAGATAATGGAACGCCTCTGAAGTTTAATGTTTCAAAAAGCAGAAATGCTTTTGATTGGCTAGACTCTGAAATGTGTATGAAAGAAAGTCGATAAATACGATCCAATAAATCCTTTAAACCCTGATAGTCATCAGGAATATTCTTATGAAAATACCGAAATGCTTTGTTTAGTCTTCTGTTACCACAGTTTTTTGGATATTCGATATCAGGCAAAATGCCAATCTCGCTCAGGATATATTTGTAATCATCCAAATTGCTTTCCTGTGTTGAGGGTTGTACACGAAGGCAATAATTAAAATTTGTACTCTTGAATATGCCCCATGGAAGTTTCTTACCTACAACAGTTACTTTCTTAATTAGCCTTTTCTGAATACTATTACGGAGAATGATGTAGTCATCTTCTTCTTTAATATCAGGATTACTTTCAACTGCTTCTTTTGTAAACTTTGAATAGATCGCTGCTAAAAGAATGGACAAAGTTGTTAAACGTTGCTGTCCATCAACCACTTCATAAATCAATTCCTGGTCAGGGCTATACTCTATAGATTCATGTACGCAAATTACCGAACCCATATAGTGACCGGGTTCATTTTCATATATGTCTTCCAGAAGCTTGCTCCAATTGTATTTGCCCCAAACGTATTCGCGCTGAAACCTTGGGATATGGTAATGCCATTGGTTTCCTTCGATACCAATCAGAGCAGAAAATGTACTTTCACTTGGGATCATCTGGTATAATTTAGCTTGTACTATTTAAAGGAGGAACTTCTCCAAATTTCTGACGATATTTTTCTAACAAGTCGTGCTCTCTTTTTTTAGGCTTGCTGCTAACCTCAAGTTTCACATATAGCCCATTTATTGGAAAGAGATTTCTAATAGCCTCAATCTCTTTGTATTTCTTTGCCCCACTATGTGCTGTTGCTTTCAGTTCAATATTCATTACCCTGCGCATCATCTTTAATCTGGTATTAAAATTTTGCTTTGTTGTTTGTCCAATGTAAAGAATACCAGCTTTGTCATCATTCGCCACCCTTTTTATTACTGCTAGTTTTCCATCCTCATTCTTGGCAAATAGAATATATACCCCCTTTTGAGTTGCCATTTTCGGTGGGATACAATGAATGTCATCAAGCTTTATAGTCATAACACTAGGGTTCAGCGGCCATACTTAGCGGACTCTCTTCGTTGATTTTATGAGTTACAAGCTTCTTAAATTCAATATTATTCACTCTTCGCTCTCCTATCATCAATTCATGCAATAGGGTTTTGAACAGCTCGGAAAGGGCTTTCTTTTTCTTCTGGTGAAACTCTATTTTATTGTCTAACCCTTGCAGTACAGATACTACTTTTTCTTGATAATCAATTTCAGGCCTTGGAAAATGTAAGCCTCCAAGTCTTGATTTTGAGAGATTTGGAATTGTGGTTCTATTGCCAGCGTCTTTAACATAACTCGTTTCTTGTACAATCAAGCTCATCCAATACATAAAGTACTTAGGTATAATACTTTCTTTTTTTCTTCTTCTTAATCTGTGCAAATGATTCTGATAATAAATTCCTTTTTTATTATACTCCCAAATTGCAGTTCTGCCAACATCTCCACCCTCACATACAAGTAAATCATCCCTCTCAAGAGTAAATTTTATTTCCTCATCACTAGAGAAATTCATTTCATCCAATTCTGCAAAATCAATGTATCCCCAAAAGACATTCGCAGTTCTTAGAAAGGGTCTTTGATTTTTTCCAATTCTATTTGATTTAGAAACTTGTTTGCCTTGCTGGATATCGAACAAACTTTCAATTTTCACAACCTCCCAACTTTCCGGCACCAAACCTATCTCTGTTTGTTTTTGAGGTTCGTTGTTTAGTCCTTCAGTAAAAAGCTTTTGCATCACAGCTTTCTTCAGCTCTATGATAGTTTGAATTAACTTATCCTGCAGCTCGATGGCTTTTTGAACTGTAGAAAGAATGTGGGCGATCTTACGCTGTTCGTCCAGCGGTGGCTTAGGGATTGTAAATTCAGATAGTCTTGATTTTGACAAATTCGGTATTGTAGTGATATTACCTCTTCCGAAATACACCTTTGCGTAAATGAATGCATACTGCATCCAGTACAAGACAAATACAGGGTCAATATCCTCTTCCTTTGATCTTACTCGGTGTAAGTGATTTTGATAATAGCAACCTTCAAGCTCATTCTTCCAAATAGCTGTTCGCCCAATATCTCCGCCTTCACAAATCAGTAAATCATTGAATTCAAGTTTGTATTTTTCCTCTTCTTCGGGTGAAAAATGGAGATAATCAAGTTTTTCAATTGTTACTTTTCCCCATAATAAGTTAGAAGTTCTGAGAAATGGCCTTTGATTCTTCCCAACTCTATTTGCTTTAGATACAGATTTACCTTGCTGGATTACAAAAAAATCATCAATCCTACCAAATTCCCAATCATCGGGAAAGTAGCCAACATCTGTTAACTTAAATCCTTGCCTCATATCCCCAATTTCTCAAAAACTGTTCTTAATTCTTTACTATAATTTTCGGCTTCTTCTTCTAGCACATTTAATTCATCAATTATTTCAACAATAGGGCGGTATGATTCTGCCTCGGTAATTTGTATGTAACGACTTGGAGAAATGTTATAGTCGTTCTTAATAATTTCCTTTTTATCAACCAGTCGTCCAAATTTTGTCTTCTCTTTAAATGAAGTATAAGTATTCACAATTTTCTCTATACCTTTTTCTGTGATATAGTTTTTTGGATCACCTTTTTCAAATTCCCTGCCAGCATGGAGCAGATAGATTTTGTTTTCCTGTTTTTTGGCTTTGTTTAAAAAAATCACAATGCCCGGAGCAGAGGTGTTGTAAAATAAATTCTCCGGTAAGTAGATCACGCCCTCAATCAGGTCTTCATCCACAAACCATTTGCGGACATCTTTCTCCTTATTATTTCCCTGGTTGCCACTGCCACGGCTAGCGGCCCCGGTATCCAGAATCACTGCTGCCCTCCCTTCATCATTTAAGCTGCTGTAAATATGCTGCATCCAGCCCCAGTCAATCTTACCACCACATGGCCCTGCCGGAAAGCGCTCCATCTCATCATTGATAAAGAAATCATCGCTGATGTAGCTCAGGCTATCCTTGCCCTGATTCCACATGGGATTGGCCACCACCCTATCAAATATTTTGAGTTTGTTCTTTACCTTGAACTTTGGGTTCTTCAGCGTGTCCCCTATTTCAATGTCGCCTTCCATGTCGTGAATCACCATGTTCATTTTACTCATGGCCCATGTGGCAGGTGTAAATTCCTGACCGTGCAATTGAAGTGGAGCGTATTTCTTTTTCGAGCGAAGCATCATTTTCTCTTCCATAACCAACTCACACTTAATCAATAATCCACCGCTCCCGCAACACGGATCATAAACTTCCATGCCGGGTTCCAAGTCCATAATTTTTGCCATGATCATTCCTACTTCCGGTGGCGTATAAAATTCACCTGCACTTTGTCCACTGCCTTCCGCAAACTTCCTAATCAGGTATTCATAGCTTCTCCCAATGATATCGGCTTCAACGTCTTTAAGTCCGAGTCGCTTTTCGGCAATTTTTTCAATGAGTTTGCTTAAGCGATCATCATCAATATCGCGCTGTCCATGAGTTGTCGCATTGAAATCAATCCGGTCAATAATTCCCTGAAGGTCTTTGTTTGCTTTGGCAACATCTCTGAGAATATCGGTGAGCTTCTGCCCTATCTTGTCTGAAAGCGTTCTGATCACATCCCATGTTCGCTCCTTCTCAGGATCATTGGCTTTAATGGGCATGTAAAACCTTACCAATGACTTATCTTTTGAAACAAGTTGCAACGCTTTAGTCCGGCTTTTCACTTTTTCGGCTATCCTATCAATTTCATCATCAAACACATCACAAAGGCGTTTGACAAATATTAAGGGTAGAATAAAATCTTTGTATTTGGGCGCATCGGCAGCACCACGAATACTACAAGCCGCATCCCAAATCCATGCTTCCATAGATTTCACTTTCTCTCCGTTTCCGTTTTTCTTAGCCATTTAACTTCTTTCGCTTTACAAGTAATTCAGTAATTTCAACATCAAGTATCTCAGCGATACGGTATAAGTCCTCCAAACTTGGCTGCCTTCTGTTTTGCACGTAGGCATTTACCATGTTGTAGCTCTTCGATAACCTCTCAGCCAACCAGGTCTGCGTCATCCCCTTCCTTTCCAGTACCATCTTGATCTTGTTCACCAGTTTAATTTTGATGAAAAACTAAAAGTAAAGAAAGGGATTGAAAGTATCTCATAATATGAGATATTTAAGTATAGATAAAATTAAAAATCTTGAAAAATATTACTGTCGTCCTGATTGCCGGCTACTCTGATCTGTTCAAGGGAAAATACGAGGATGCATTAAAGAAGATTGAGAAGTACCCTCTTGATGTAATTCTGTTCGAACTAGTTGGAATTAATTTCCGTCTAAGAAGCGCCCTTAGCCTTCATGTGGACTATAGCGTTAAATCACAAGTAAGCTTCTTAAGGCATTGGCTTGGGGAAGATCGATATGTCTCCGACCTCTTTAAAAGACTAGATCACTTTAGCGCCACCAGCAACGGTCGTCAGCCGGTTATATTCAATCGAGCCGGGTGCTTGTACGGCATTGATTATTGCTATCGAAATCTCAAATCTAGTGATGAAAAATTCGAATACACTCGGGATTTTTGGATTGACTTGATTGAGTTCTGTTTAGCCTGCAATGATGTTGTAACTCAATACGACACTAAAGATGAAGGGTCTAAAATCAACTTGTTAGAACACATAAACGCTCAGCAGGCAATTCTTAATGAACTGAAGATTGTTTCTAATCCAATATTAGCATTCAATCGGTACATTGATCTGATTCGATATATTGAAGGCGATGCTTATTACAAAAATGAGCTTTCTTCATATTTGACGTCACTCAACCTTCCAGCTAAAACGTTCATTGAAACAATAATCAACATTTACATCAATAAAGATCAAAACAAGAAGCTTCCGTTCTTGATCTGGCTGAATCCTAAAGAAAGCCCTGATGCATTTAAATTAGTTACTTGGTTAAGCAGTCACACACTTCTCACGAAAAAACACGAGCTGGATTTGTTAACACTATACAAATGGCCGGTTTTTAAACATCAAGAGGAGAAATTTGTAGTACTTGACCCTGAGTTATTGTTGGATAAAGTGTATCGGCAATTCATTAATGACTTTTTCTTTGATCACTTGAGGCTGAAGGGTATCACATATCAGGATTATCGCAACTTTATTGGAAAGTTTTTTGAGGACTACGTAGCAAGAAATTTCAAGGGTATTCTTTCCTTGAATCGCGCCATTACCTATAAACATACTGATCAGTTAAAGTTTGGGAATCCGGAAAGAGAGCTATGCGATATTTATGTTCGTCATGGCCGAAATATTATGATAGGCCAAGTGAAGTCAACAAATTTTTCTGATGATCAGAAGTTCAAAGGCTCATTTGAATTCTACAATGGTGATACAGAAAGATTTTACAAGGATGTTGGTGTAACGCAATTGGTTCAGTCAATAGAATGGTTGAATTTGTTTGGTAATGAAATAGATAGCCCATTTCATCGAAAGACTAAATTGTATCCTGTGCTGATATTAAATGATAAGTTCTTCGAAACTCCTTTCATGTCTCAAGTACTAGACACCGAATTCAAGGCTCGACTTTCGAAGATCAACAATAGGTTTCTAATTAAAGACTTAGTTGTGATGAACGTGACTAGTGTTGAGCGCCTTCACGCCAAAAAGGTTAATAATGGTAAATTGCTTTGGCGCCTATTTTGGAGCACATCAAGGTATAGTGGAATTCTGGCTCATTTTAATAATACGCTTGATCGATTTAGGGTACAATTTCATCAAACAAAAGAACTCAAGATAATTGCTGGTTATCTAAATCTTCGAAGAAAGTAGTAGTCTTTAATCCGCACACATTTGCCATTTGCACCTGCCGCGCTCCAACCAAAAATGTCAAAAGAGTGCTCGTGTAGTGTAAGGAATGAAGGTGGTTTTTTTAGGAGGGAAATGCCAGCGCAAAACTATTAATGCCTGCCCTAACCCTAAGCTATGTTAACATAACGCAATGAACATTATATAACCTCTCTGGGTTTTGCTGTATAGGGCTAGTTAGGCTGTTTGAGTGGTTGGGTCAATTGAATATGTGACTGAAGTAAATTTAAAAATGTGTTTAACTCTTGTGCAATTTCGCACGAAAATAAAATATTAGTTTAAATGTTCCCCGGCACCTTGCCGGGGAATTTTTTTTTTCAATTTGAAGGATTCTCCTTACCTCCTTTTCATTTTAAAAACCTCTGTCTTGATTTCATCACCCTGCCTCATCTTCAGCCTTATCTCCATTTCACTTTCAGATTTGCGCTCAAAAATCAAACCTTTCAACTCAATTTTATCTTTGGTGACTTCAACCATTTCAAACGTCACGTACTTCTCTTTCGTCTCCCAGCCTACTAATTCGGGAGTAAAATGCTTTAACTTCATGCCTGTTTTGTCAAGCGTCAAGAATTCATAAAAATTCAACGACCCGTCTGCATTATGATGCCGGTACACTCCCATCATCGTTCCGTCAGCCGAAGGAGGCGACCAAATCTCCTCTGAAGTTCCGCCAAAACCATCTCCCACCCAGCTGCCTGCAAGCCAGGCGTAATCAAAAGCAGATTGCTTTGAATCAGGCTTTGATAAAGGTGAGAATGCCGATACAAACAATAATAGTGAAATGAATAAGGTAGCATTTTTCATATAGCAGAATTTTACTTCTGCAATTTAATGACTACCAGGATGAATTCAAGGGGAATACAAATACCTCTTTCTAAGCATTACCCATGCAAATGCTCTGCCTTTCCATAAAAACAATGCGCCCCTCAAAAACGCTCAGCTAGGTATTCAAATATAAACCTGAATCAGGATGCCTTTACGCCCACCTGCTTCAAAATATCACTCATCAGACACCAATTGGTGATCGATGACTGAAACAGGTTGACACCCACAAATCCCGTTAACCAAAGCCAGTTGATATTCACATAGATCGCCAGTAACAGGCTGACAATAATCATGGTGCCTGCTACAGCATGTACAATTCGGTTTCTCATTATTGGATGGTTATTTGAAGTTGGAACTTTTTATGTTCATCACGGCCATGTGTACTTTAGAACTGGATTGCTGAGATGAATTGAATTTTTCAATGGCTGCTGTCACTTTATCAACCAAATCCGCCTGCACAAACGCATAAAAAAGTACAGATGAATATTCACCTACGTTGGAGGCAAACCAGTTAGATTCCATGGGTTGATCCGATTGATCTTTATACCCCTTTACATTGGTATAAGAAAAGGCGGTAACTCCGGATTGTTTGAGCAATTGTTTGATCTCTTTTTCAAAGAATTGCACAGCAGTAATTATTAATAATTCCATGTCTTTAATTTTTAGATTCAGCACCAGTATTCTTTTCCCACTTTTTCTTCTCTGTCATGTAGTAGATCAGGGGCACTACAATCAGGGTGAGCATCGTAGATACAATAGCACCTGCCACCAGCGAGATGGCCAATCCCTGAAAGATCGGATCAAA
>DDTF01000032.1 GCA_002345965.1 Flammeovirgaceae bacterium UBA2371 | reverse complement strand
ATCATTGAATGGGATATTAATTTAAATAGATGGGTAGTAAGAACTAAGTATGCATTTTAAAGATGTTGTATAATTTAAGAAAAAAACTTTATTCAAATTTTGCAAAAAGGTCTAAGGTTTTTAGTCGTAAAAATTTGTATTCAGATTTGATTGAAGTTATTTCTTCCTTACCAGACGGTTCGTCTGTGCTAAATATTGGTTCAGGTGGTGAAGTGGCGAATGTGATTGTTAATGCAAGTAAAGGCAAGATACTAAGGATCGTTAGTATGGATATTGATGTCAATCGAGGGCCTGATGTAGTAGCCGATGTTTGTGCGATGCCCTTTCAAAGCGAGAGTTGGGATGTTGTGATTTTAATCGAAGTCTTGGAACATGTACAGGAGCCATGGAAAGCTGTCGAGGAGATATACCGGGTTTTAAAAAAAAATGGAAGGCTCGTGCTAACAACCCCTTTTATCTATCCAATTCATGACGTGGAGCATGATTATTATCGGTATACTAAGCATGGTTTACGTTTCTTATTAAAAGAATTTAAGGAGGTGACAGTTGCTGAACGTAACAACTATATTGAATCAATAAATGTGCTTTTTGTGAGATCAATAGCAGACAGTAGTGAGCGCGCAAGAATTCTGGCTCTTGTTTGTTACTATTCTGGATTTTGTTTCTTTAATTCTATACTGTGGGCTGGAATTAGAAGCCGCAACCTAACTACAGGATATCGTGTACTTGCTGTAAAGTAATTATGCTGGATAGCAAATTGGACGTTTCGATTGTTTTGCCCACATTCAACAGTAATAATTTACTTGGTTATGCCGTCAAGTCAATTCTTAATCAAACGATCTCGTCCTGGGAATTGATAGTTGTTGATGATGCCTCAACCGATGATTCAGTTAGTGTTATCAAGGCATTTCATGATAGCCGAATAAAGCTACTAACGCTTCAAACGAACGGGGGCTATCCTACCGCCATGAATGCTGGTATTGCCGTAGCCAAAGGAAAATACATCGCCCGCATGGATGCCGATGATGTGTGTTTACCCAACCGCCTTGAAGAGCAACTCAAGGCGTTGGAGCTCCATCCACAAACCTCTTTTTGCGGAATCAATCGGTACCGAATTACCCCGGGTAATAGATTGTATTGCGATCGAAATATTCCCACAGATCGATATATACTCGAAACCTGGAATGATTTGATGGACAATCATCGCATCTTTACCGATCCATCGGTGATGGTTGAAAAGGAAAAAATACTTAATGTGGGTGGTTATCGCACCTTTCAAAGATCGGGTATGGATGTGGACTTGTGGTTGCGGTTAATGGAACGATTTGGCCCCTGCGTCACCATTACCACGCCACTGTTTGGCAAAAGGTTAGAACCAGGTTCCTTAATCTTTAAACCCGAAACGGCACTTATTAACCAGGTTCCGCGCGTTTTGGCACGACAACGCCAACAATTTGGTAATGATGCCATTGAACGTGGCGAAAAGATTGACTTGGAGACATGGGTGAAGGTGGGCCTACTTACACCTCCTAAAGCAAGCGAAAAGCGCTCTCTGTTTGTAGGGACTGCAGTAGCCTGTGTAAGTTTTTTCGATTGGAAGGGTTTTGGAATTTACCTCGGACATGCCTGGCAGTTTTCATTCACCCGTAAAGAAAAGATTTTAATGTTATTCGAATTAGCAGGCAAGTTACTCAGGCGTATCCGACATAATCCATACAAATTGTTTCGCTTGGTTGATGCAGGATTTTAGTAACCAAACCATTCGTTTGCCTATTGCTCCATCGGTGGTATCGTACTACAAATTGCCAACCGAATCTAAACTGGATTACCCGGCCATCTGCTGTTTTGTCGCATTGGGTTTTTTTTTGGATGACGACACCTATTACACAAACCTTAAAGCCTTTAGGCCGGCAACCGACTACCATTTTAGTGCCACGGGTGAGGTACTGTCCCGCAAACGATATTTTGACTGGCATTATACCCCTCGATCGGTTTCTTTTAAGCAGGCATTGAATGAATTTTCAAATTTGCTTGAACAAATCATTGAACGGGAAACTGCAAATAAAAAAATTGTACTGCCTATTTCCGGAGGGTTGGACAGCCGCACGCTGGCAGGTGCGGTGGCCCATCGCAGCGATGTTTTTGGCTATAGTTACCAATTTGAAAATGGGGTAAACGAGAATTTTTATGGGGCTGCTGTGGCCAGGGCCTTATCGTTTCCTTATTATGGTTATACACTTTCAAAGGGTTATTTATGGAAAGTAATAGACCAGTTGGCGCAATTGAACGGATGTTATGCGGAGTTTTTGAATCCGCGACAAATGGCAATATATGGGCAACTGGCCAACAAAGGGGATGTTTTCTTATTAGGGCATGGGGGTGATTTGTTTTTCGACAGCATGGGAGTGCCGGATAGTTTTACAGAAGGTGAGCAGCACCAATATCTGGTGCAGAAGCTGATAAAGTCGGCTGGCTGGCAGTTGGGCCAGCTGTTGTGGGAGGCTTGGGGAATTTCAGGAGATTTCAGAGAATACCTTGAGGATAGGATATTATTTATGCTGAGAAATATTCAAATTGATAATGCCAATGCTCGTTTACGGGCCTTTAAAACAGAGTATTATGTGGCCCGTTGGACAGCTGTAAATCTTGAAATATTTAAACGGCAGTTGCCGATAAGCATACCATTTTTCGATGATGAAATGTGCCGCTTCATTTGTACCGTGCCGGAAGAGCACCTGGTTGGAAGAAAACTTGAAATAGAATACCTGAAGCTTAAGTCACCTTCATTGGCTAAAATTCCATGGCAGAATTATTATCCTTGTAACCTATATAATTACGAAAAATTCAATTCTCTCTCGAATGTGGCGAAGCGGGCCATGATCAAAGGACAAAGGGAGTTAAAAAAATATGTTTTGGGTAAGCGATCAGATACACGGAATTGGGAACTTCAGTTTTTGGGAAAATTCAATGATGAAATGCTGAGATTCTATTTGCTCGATAAATCATTTGAAAATTTCTTACCTCTTTCACTGGTAAAGAGATTTTACGAGAAATTTAAAAAAAACCCTGTACAATATTCTCACTCTACTACAATGCTCCTGACGTTATCCTTGTTTAACCGAAATTTTTTAAAATCCGAATCCTGAGAAACCGAAAACTTTGCGTTGGATTAGTACTGAATTCAGTTCCCGGGTATTCTGAAACCTTTTTTTTTTCAAAAATTAATGGATTAACGAAGCAAGGCATCGATATTATTTTGTTTGCCCAGGGGAAATCAAATCCGAATTTGCATTGTAAACACATCCGACCGTTCCCTGTTTTCAAGCATCAGGTATGGCGTATAATATGTGTTATAGCCATACTGCCAATTGTTTTTTTGATTTCACCTCGGAATTTAGTTCGCTATTGGAAATTGGAAAGGAAGGATGGGCATGAAACAAAGGAGATTTTAAGAAGGATGTATATAAATGCGCACATACTGAGGAAAAAAATGGACTGGCTTCATTTTGGTTTTGCCACCACTGCCATCGGCCGAGAGAAAGTAGCAAAGGCAATCCAAACTAAAATGGCTGTAAGCTTGCGGGGTTATGATATTAATGAGTACCCAGTTAAATACGCCAAGTGCTATCAAATGCTATGGAAGCACGTGGACCAGGTACATTCAATTTCCAATTACTTGTTGCAAAAGGCATATGAATTGGGATTATCACCGGATAAACCATCTTGTATCATTTTCCCCGCAATCTCCTTGCCACCAATCCATAAATCTGACTTTTCATTGCATGACCCAATCCGGATTTTAACTGTTGGCCGACTTACCTCAATAAAAGGGTTGTCATATTGCATTGAATCAATTGCAAAGCTAAAAGAAGGAGGGATACATGCTCAATACACAATCGTAGGCGATGGAATAGAATACGAAAAATTAGTTCGGCAGACCGAAGCTTTAGGTATAAAAGAGGATGTGATTTTTGCAGGGATACTTTCTCATAGCGAAATTCTTATGCTGATGCGGGATTGCGATATTTATGTTCAGCCCAGTATTAATGAAGGTTTCTGCAATGCCGTATTGGAAGCTCAGGCAGTAGGGTCTTTATGCATTGCCAGTGATGTTGGGGCATTACCTGAAAATATTGTGAATGGTGAGACGGGATGGCTGGTTCAGTCAATGGATGCGAATGCGCTGGCAAACTCCATATTAAATACTGTAAGATTGTCGCCCATAGACAAAAGAAAGGTAAGCAACAACGCCAGGACCAGAGTGGCAAAATCATTCACAATAGACACTCATTTGAAATCATGGAATCAATTTTATCAAACATGAGGCTATTGAATGTTCTTGTAAAGCAATGATTATGAATAATTATATTAAAATAATTATCAGATTCTTGCTTAGAAAAATCGGGCTACTCAACTGGTTACGAAAAATTAGGTATAAGAGACAGCACGGGAATTATATCAAACAGTTTAAAGGACAGACTAAGTATAGTCTAGAGTATAGGAATATTGCTCTTACATTTTCACTAGCTGATCCTTTTTCAGCAATATTTTTTTCGTCTCAATTTAAGAAAGGCATTTACGAGGAAAAAGGGTTGGAGGTAATGCTCAATTCACTTACAGAAAATGGTGTTGTAATTGACGTAGGTGCGAACATTGGGTACTTCACTTGTTTTGCAGGTAAGTATTGTAGTAGCGGCCATGTATATGCCTTTGAGATGGGTAAATCAAATTTCGATATTCTTAATGAGAATGTTTTATTGAATAGACTAAATAATGTGACTACAGAATGTTATGCGGTTGCTGACTTATCGAGTGAAGTTCTGATTCAGGATTCTGCTGTTGGAAATGCAGTACTAAAGATTATCGAGGGGAAATCGCAGGATGATCTGGTTTCGGTGAGGTGCATTACGCTTGACGAATACTGCACAACCAGGAACATTTTCCCTGACTTCATTAAAATTGATGTGGAAGGAGCGGAGATGAAGGTATTGAAAGGTATGACTGAAATTTTATCAAGTAAAGTAAAGTTGCTTATTGAAATTCATGAAACAGATCTTAAATATTTCCAATCATCTAAAGAAGAGGTATTAAATTACCTTAAGTCTATTGGATTTAAATTGGAAATCATTGGAAATGATGTTCAGAAGAATCTCCTGGTGCTTGCTTCCAAATAGTTTCTGATATGACTTGCGGATACCTCTATGTTGCGATCGGAGAGATGTTTCGATTTGAAGCAGAGCGCTCCAGTAGGTCGCTCAGGCGTTTTACAAAATTTCCGACATGCCTTGTGACTGACGATCCCAATTTCCATTCCAAAGAGTTTGATCAGATCATTCATGTTACCAATATCGGACGGAGTTTTGAGGTAAAAATCACCGGTATGCAACTTTCGCCATTCGATAAAACCGTTTATTTGGATACCGACACTTTTGTTTGCAACCCGATTGATGAGGTTTTTGAGTTTCTGGATTATTTTGACCTGGCAACCACCTTAGAGCCAAAGGGCCACAGCGTTAATTTTTGGAAAAATTATCAACCTGATTATCCCATCGCGTTAAAAGGCGTGCTCCACGAATTTAATACTGGAGTGGTAGGATTTAATAAATCTCAGGCAGTTATTGATTTTTTTTCTACCTGGCTCCGGATACACCACGAATTGAACATGTATGCTGATATGCCCACTTTTAGGGAAGCCTACCTGCAGTCGCATGTTAAGATTGGTATTCTTCCACATGAGTATAATTTCACAGGACTCAAAAGCCTGGCAATCGCACATGGTAAGGTCCGTGTAATTCATGACAGACTTGGGGAAAAATTCAATGACCTGCGACCCCACATGGCTGATTTTGACTTTATGGATCGGTTGGCAAAACGAATTAACAAAACTGAAATGAAACGGCTTGTTGTTCCTTACCTTGGCGTCATACCATATAATTTTAGCCCCTATTATATAAAGCGAAAAATCAAGCGGATGCTGGGTATTAAAATCAAGAAAAAAAGGGAATCATTTGTTGTTAAATAATCATGGGTAAACTAAAAAACAGCATTAAAAGTTATGTCAAGTCACTCATGAGACTTTACCAGCAGGTAAAAGCGGAATCAACCACAATCCAGGCTGCAAATACCAGTGGTGATAATTTGGTCTTTGCTACGGGGTTCGATAAATCAGGAACTACATGGTTAATGGATATTCTGAATTGGCACCCTGACATAACTTGTCGCGGAAGTGGACAAATTTTTAACTTCTATAAAGACACTCATTTTCTGGCAGAGCGCGGGGGGCATGGGGTCTTTGTTAAAAATACGATAGAAGCACGATGGTTTGGTATGGGTGGGAAAGTTTGGTTTGACGAGAAGGCAGTAGAGGCTAACTTCAGAGATTTTGTTGCTGCTTCGTTTGAGCGGTTTAACGTCAAAGGGAGCAAGTATGTTGGAGATAAAAGCACGGTCCAAGATATTGGCCTTATCCGCAAGCTCTACCCCAATGCAAAAATCATTTGCATGGTACGTGACGCCCGTGATGTAGCTGTTTCATTTGCTTTTCACTTTAAGAGAGGTAATTCCAACAAGTTCAATGATGATGGAACATTTCAAGAAACTTATTTAAAGCAGGTCATGGAGGCTTGGTGTGCTTATTCACAACATATCCGAAATAATAGTAGTGACAACCTCCTTAAGATAGTTAAGTATGAAGATATGCTGGTAAACCCTGATTCAATAATTGCTGAAATCTATCAATTCATGAATGTGGGTACCGATGATAAACTAGTAAACAAAGTAGTGAGGGAAACTTCCTTTGAGAACGTGAGTGGAGGAAGGAAATCTGGCGAAGAAGATCAAAATAGTTATTTCAGAAAGGGAATGGTGGGTGATTGGATGAACCATTTTGGCGATAGGGAAAAAGAAATTATCAAACAAATTGGCGGTGAGGAAATCATTCACTGGAGTTACGAAAAGGATTTAAACTGGTAGATCGTAAAATTTTCATTCTAAGTTCTGAGTTTCCTCCTGGCCCGGGTGGAATAGGCGATCATGCTTATAACCTTACCGAACAATTGGTAGAAAGGAAATGTGATGTTTATGTAATTTCCGAATACCGAAAAGAGTTTGAGGGTCAGTGGAAAAAAGTGAAGTCGAGGGCTAAAGTTAGGTACTCAAGCAGATACCCGTTTTTCCCCAACATAGGTTTCGTATGGATGTTCTTCCGCTTTTTTATAACCAATAGAAAAGCAATCTGGATTGCTTCCGGCTCAAAATCCTTGACGCTACTGGGAGTAGGTTTATATTTTTCAAGGCGGAAGTCGCTGGCTATTTTACACGGTCACGAAATGCTGGAAAATCATGGATTGAAGAGTAGATTGAGCAAAAGATGCTTGAAATATTTTACCAAGGCAGTGGCTGTTTCCGCATTCAGCAAGGAAAATTCAAGGCCTTATTTCGATGAAGGGAGAATAGAGGTTATACCAAATGGATTTAATCAGGCGAAGTTTAACCCTGTAAAGAAACAAAAAATTGTTTCTCAAAATCTTAACCTGCTGACCGTGGGGCGGATTTCTGAAAGAAAGGGCCAACACAATGTGATAAATGCGCTGCCATTAATTATTGAGAAACATCCCGGAGTATGTTACCACATGGTGGGTATTAGTCCGGAGAAAAATAAACTAATGGCTCAAATATTGGCATCAGATCTTCAAAATCATGTTCGGTTTCATGGTGTGTTGAGTGACCAAAACCTTTCATCACTTCTTAATCGGACAGATATTTTCTTCATGTTAAGTGAAAACAGATCAGATGGTGACGTTGAAGGCTTTGGTATTGCACTCATCGAAGCCAACTACTTTGGGGTTCCTACCATAGGATCTTTGGGATGCGGAATAGAGCAGGCAATTAAAGATGGTTACAACGGAAAGTTGGTTCCTTTCAACGATCCAACCAAGATCGCAGCCGCTATCGATGAAATATTAGCGAATTACGAAGCATACAGTATTAATTCGCGTGCATGGTCACAAGATCATTTTTGGTCATCTATTATTAACCGGTATTTGAAAGTGCTGTCATCACTTTAGTGTCGTGAGTGCAACTGCTGAATTTTTTAATAACCCAGACAATTATCTTGACAAAGATTATAATGTTAAGGTAAGGAGGAAAATTGTTGGCGCATTGGTTGGAGATGTCTCTGATAAAAAAATATTGGATGTCGGATGCGGGAATGGAGGAGTATCCCTTCAGTTTGCACTTACCAATCGTTTAACACTGATTGATGCGTCAGCGGGTATGCTTGATCTTGCCCGGAAAAACACACCGAGTAGCATCCGGGAAAGAGTAAACTATATATTGTCACCTTTAGAAAGTGCTCCAATAATGGAAGGGCATTATGACATATGCTTTGCCATGGGTATTTTGGCGCATCTGGAGTCCTGGAAAAGCGGTGTTGAAATACTGTCAAAATCAATCAAAAGAGGCGGTCAGGTTGTTATTCAAATTTCTGATTCTGCAAATCCCCTTGTCAGGAGCCAATTAAAGCCTAGAGGAAAACGACAGTATGCGCTAAATGAGATTGCCTTTAAATCACTCGTTGAAGTTTGCGGACAAGCTGGATTAATACTACTCGCTGAAAAACATTATGGATTTACCGTTCGGGGAATGGGTATGTTACCGAATAATTTTTTGTACCGGTTTACACTTATGACCACCCGATTCCGCTTGTTCAAAAAAATGGCTACAGAAGTAATAGCGGTCTTTCAAAAAGCATGAGCGGTGGAACGGATTGATTTAATATCGCTGGGAACACCCTCCACTCCGTTGTGGAACGCTGGTAAAAGCATATCGGCACAATTTGACCTATGGTCGATCATTGAAGCAACGGAATCCTTAATGGATTCATCACACGGAGCTATTGTGTTCCTGGGCAAAGATTTAATAGTAAAAGAGGGAGAAATTGAAGAAATTATTCGAAATGATCAAGCTATCAGTGTTTGGTATGATGAACGAGCCACCCATCCATCAGGCGCTCCAAGGGTAACTCAACTATTATCTCCCGGCATTTATTTTAACCTCCCCTTGACATCAGCTGGATTTTCTATCTGGAATATCTCTCTGGATTGTTTGGTAATCAAAAAGGAAGTCATCCACGCATTAGGGTTTCTGAACCCTTCTTTTACAACGGTAGAAGGGGCGATGGTTGATTGGATATACCGGCTGCTTTACGGTGGTGCTTTAATGGAACCGGTTGAATTTTTACAAGGTAATAGCATCGAACCAAAAACTTCGAATCGCCTAACTGTAGCCGATGAATTCAGATATATAAAAAATCGGCTTGGAAAGAAATGGCTTCTGTGGAGTCTTTTCAGATACAGCTGGGGTGGATTGACACCTTGGGGTGAAGCATGGAAATCTTTTAACCGGGTGACGAAAGAGGGTAATATAAAAGTACCTATCCCACTGAAGCATGATCATTGGCGAACGGCTCCTCTCCAAAAAACTTCTTATAGGATTTCAATTATCATTCCAACTGTTGAACGATATTCTTATCTCGTCACTGCGTTAAATCAATTAATGCTCCAAACCATCCTTCCTTACGAGGTTATTATAATTGACCAAACACCCTTGGCTGATCGCAAGCCAGAGCTTTTTGATGGTTATGAAAAAATAGGACTGCGGTATTTTTCTATGGATAAGTCGGGCCAATGCAGGTCACGAAACCTGGGTCTGCTCGAGTCTTCCGGTGATTATATTTTGTTCATCGATGATGATGTGGAGGTTAAGCCCGATTTACTTGAGCAACACATTCGCTGCATTGAATATTTCAAAGCAGATGTATCCTGCGGTGTCTGTGATGAGGTGGATGCCGGTGCAATTCCTTATGACTATACATTTATAAGACATTCTGATGTTTTCCCCACCAACAATGGAATGGTAAAGCGGTCAACGCTTGAAAAGTCCGGATTGTTTGATATGGCTTTTGATCATGGGCAGCGGGCGGATGGCGACATAGGAGCCCGGGTATATAAGACCGGTGCCCGGTTGATTTTGAATCCTGAAATCAGGGTGTTGCATCACCGTGCTCCAAGAGGGGGCTTAAGAAAACACAAAGTTCGAAAAGTCACGTATTCCTCCAGTCGCAAGTACATAACGCATATCAGAATGCCTCATGCAACAGAGCTCTACCTAAACAACCAGCACTTTACAAAGCAAGAACAAAGGGAATATGTTTTATTATCCCTACTGGGCATGTTCAGTATCCGAGGTAATATTATTAAAAGGGCAGTAAAATTTTGCTATGCGTTAATTATGATACCGTTTGTGATCTACGAAATTCGAAAGAGAAAAAGAATAGTGAGCCACATGAATTTAAATTATCCACAAATACCTCAGTGGTCATAATGTGCTGAGCATATGGAAATAGGTATTACGCCACTGACTAAAGCAGAGATAATCAGGCAAATGGCACAGATCTTATTGCTTGATCAGATAATCGTGGGCGAGAAATGGGTGGAAGAAAATTTCCTTGTTGAATTGCCAGATAAATGGCAATTATCTTTTCAGGCACAGGCAGGAGATTTGATAGCGGGATTCTTAATCGCTTCTCGCAAAATGCGTGCTATACATATTCATCGCCTGGTGGTAGGCAACCGACTTCAGAACATGGGAGTGGGCAAGCGATTGGTGAATAGTTTAATAGAAACTTCCAAAGAAAGAGGGATGGAATGTATTACTTTAAAAGTTTTAAATACAAATAAAAATGCAATTGAGTTTTATAAAAAACTTGGTTTCAAATTGAAAGATCGTGAGAATCATAACATATGGATGGAATTATATCTAAATAATTAAATGGACTATGTTGGAACTGACAGGAAAAACAATCTTTGCAATAGCACCTCATGTAGATGATGTAGAACTTGGTGCGGGGGGCACCATTTATCAGTTGGGCAAAACCAATGAAGTCTATTATATAGGCCTTTCATTGCCTCCTTTGGTGGAAGGTAAAACACTGCTTAGTGAATTTCACGAAAGTGCAAAAATATTGGGGATAAAGCCTGAAAACGTAATTCTGAAAAATTACGATCCCCGCAATCTTTTCGATGTACGTCTCGAGATTCTTCAATTCTTTTATGATTTAAATCAAAAGCACAACCCAGACATAATTTTTATTCCCAATAGTAAAGACATACATCAGTCTCATGAAGTGGTATTTGCTGAAGGAAGGCGAGCGTTCAAGTATTCATCGATTCTGGGATATGAGTTACCGTGGAACAGTTTTGATTTCAAGATGGATGTCTTTATAGAATTGTCGAGAGAAGCAGTTGATACGAAGGTAAAAGCCATCAATGCGTACAAGACGCAAAAAAGCCGTATGTTCTTTTCCAATGATATTGTGGGAGACCTGGCCCGTGTCCGAGGTAAACAAATAGGCAAAGAATATGCAGAATGTTTTGAGGTAATCCGGATGATTTTATGATCGTAAGTATACATCAACCTCACTTTCTTCCCTGGCTTGGTTATTTAAACAAGGTTTTCAACAGCGATGTATTTGTATGGCTTCATAGCGTTCAGTTCAGAAAGAATTACTTTCAAAACAGAACTAAAATCAAGAACTCGGATACGGATGGGGAATTGTGGCTTACGATTCCCGTAAAAGCCAGCCTTGCTGACAATATTGATCAGGTAAAGATTGCTGATGCGCGCTGGGCTAATAAAGCGGTTAAAACCATTGAACAATATTACAGGAAAGCCCCTTTTTTCAAGGAATACTTTTCAAAGATTACAGCGCATTTTGCGACATCTGAGCTGCTTGATGAAATCAATTATCAAACATTTATGATTCTGTTGAGTGAGTTGCAGTATGAGGGTAAAGTTGTTCGAGTTGAAGAGTTGAAAATTGAAGCGCTCGACCCCAACCTTCGATTGATTGAGATTTGTCAAAAGCTGGAGGCAAACCATTACATCGCTGGTAAGGGAGGGAAAAACTACTTAAACACCCAGCAATGGTCCGAAGCAGGAGTCAGGATTTCCTGGCAAAACTTTAATTCGGAAATGGTGCAATATCCCCAACTGGGAAAATCATTTGTTCCAGCCCTGTCTATTATTGATTGTTTGTTTAATATTGGGCCAGTCAAAACCAGGGAACTGCTTTTGAATGCCTGGCAGGTGGAGCGATGAACGCAATCCATAAATTCAATTATCGGCTGGGCACCATTTCACAAGCACTCAACTGGAGAACGACTTCCGGAAAAGTAGTTTCGTATGAGCCGTATATCCGGGAGATGCGGGTGTGGGCCAATTTATTTAAGCACATTGATATTTTTGCGCCACTATCCACTGATGAAATAAGGGTTACTGTATCGGAGTATGGTTTTTCAAATGTCTCATTTGACTTTGTTTCCTATTCGCACCGCATTTCCTTCTTAAGCTCATTACACCGGTTAGTTCAATTACCATTGGTTTTGATCAAATTGCTCGCTTTTATTTGGAGCCATGACATACTATTGATACGGAGCCCTTCTCACTTCGGTTTATTTGCGCATATTTTTGTATTCCTTTTAAGGAAGAAGTCGATTACGAAGTATGCCGGTTTTTTCTCTGGGTTCGAGGGTGAACGCATGCCATCCATTGTAGAAAGAAATATAATTGAGAAGGTCATTGGCCCTCCTCACTATGCATTGGTCTATGGTTCGGCAAAGCGTGATCATTTGATTTCTTTTATCCCGGCTGCAATATCAAAAAAGGAAGTTTCATGGTTGCGAACCTTACGCAATGGTCAAGCAAATAAACGCCCGGTTTTTTATGCGTTGGGCAAATTGATTCCGGTTAAGAATTTTGATTTGGTTATCAAAAGTCTGGGTTTACTTTTTCATGATCATGCTGAGTTGGATTGGGAGTTTCACCTGATCGGAGATGGCGTTGAGTTAGACATGCTCAGGCACTTATCTGATTATCATAATCTAAGTGGACGAGTTTATTTTGAAGGGAAATTGTCTTACGAAGAATCCATGAGAAAGTTGGCAACTGCGGATATCGTTATTATGCCAGGGTTGAAGGAGGGTTGGCCTAAAGTAGTTATTGAAGGCTGGTCAGCAGGAGCAGTTCCGGTAGTGGCCAATGCTGGAATAACAAATGAAATCATTCAGGATGGCATCTCAGGATTTATTTTTGAACCGGAGACTATACACCTAAAAAATGTTTTGTTTCGTGTGCTTACTCAACCTCATTTGATTGACGAGATACGATTGACTGGTTGGAAGGAAGTAGAAAAATTTACGATTGAAAAATTTTCACAAGGCATTGAGGAGATATGTAGCAAACGCCTCATATTAGAAAGTAGCACATAGACACAAAAAAAACTATATTGATTGGATTGCATCTGGTGATAGGATACATCATTTCTGTTGCTCCCGGTAGTTCTTTTTACTGGGGGGTCAGTATCCTGGTGATGGGAACATTGGATATTGCACTAAATAACAACAGCCAGGACAGAGCTGCGAAGTGGGCTGCTTATTGGGTAGGATTGGAAGTCATGCTGCGAATGACAAATGGTAACGTGGTATGGGAGGCTGGCAAATATGGGGCCATACTTTTTTTAAGTATAGGACTGCTCAGTGAAAACATAGGAAGGTCCTGGCCCAAAAGATATTTCACTTATTTTTTCTTGCTGCTTCCTTCTTTGTTAGTAGTTGATTATCCAAATTTTGGTTTGGCTCGTGAGGAGATATCTTTTAACCTATCGGGTCCACTTTTACTAACTATTTCAGCCGTTTATTTTTATGCAAGAAAAGTAAAAGGTAAAGAGCTCGTTGCTATCTTCCACAGCGTGTCCCTCCCTTTGATTTCTTTGCTTTTGTATTTGTTCATAGTCACTCCAAGTCTGGATGACATAGAATTCGGAACCGAATCAAATTTTCAGGCATCGGGGGGATTTGGCCCGAATCAGGTTTCTACAGCAATTGGGCTCGCTATTTTCCTCATTATAATTGGCCTTTTTTACAAGTCATACGTGATCAGGAACCTGAGTATTGATCTGGTATTTCTTGTTTTCTTTGCAATCAGGGGCTTTGCAACATTTTCCCGTGGCGGTATGATCGGACCTCTCATTGCCGGAGTTATTCTGGTCGGTTACTCGGCTATCTCATCCAAACGGTCCACTATTTTGGTTTCGGTGTTATCCTTTTTCCTTTTGGTCGGGACAGTAGGCGCATTCGGATGGAATTTTGTCAACGACAAAACGCAAGGCAGGCTTAAAGACCGGTACGAGGGTCGAAACTATATTACCGGTAAAGCGAAGGATATTACCACCGGTCGCAAAGAGATCATGCTAGCTGAGCTCAATTTGTTTTACCAAAATCCAATACTGGGAATAGGTCCTGGGATGGGTACGTTATTGGTGACCAATAAAATGGGCAACCTTGCACACAGTCATTCTGAATACACCCGTTTGCTGGCGGAACATGGAATTCTCGGTGTGGCTGCCCTAATTGTTATGATTGTGTCGCCCATATTTTACATATTCAAGTTACCCCGGGAGCAGCGACCTCTTCCGATGGCAATTTTGGTTTTCGTTTTATTTATTTTGGCACATTCCTCCATGAGGTTGGCGGTTCCAGGCTTTTTCTATGGCTTGTGTTTGATAAAGCCTAATGTATCGGCAAAAGCAAATGGCATTAGGAAAAATCATTAGGGTATTGATGGTCACGACTGAATGGCCATCTGATAACATACCTAGTGCCGTACCCTTCTTAGTCAGAGATGTTGATTTACTTAGAAAGCATAATTTGATTGTTGATGTACTTCATTTTACAGGAGGGAAAAATCCTTATAATTATTTGAGGGCAACCCTTCAGGTCATGAAGAAGTTGAGATTAGTAAAATACAATGTAGTTCACGCACAGTGGGGGCAAAGCGCCATTCCTGTTTTTTTTTCGAGTCTGCCCCTGATTACTACTTTTCGCGGAAGCGATTTATTTGGGATCACCAACAAGAATGGCAATTACACGCTAATGGGCGCTCTTCTTAAACTGGTGAGTAAGGTCGTGGCAATTAGATCGGACTATGTCATTTTAGTTTCAAACCGAATGCTGCCACTCGTTTCAAAAAAACGAAATGTAACAGTTCTTCCAAGTGGTATCAACCTGAACCTGTTTTCACCAGGCTCAAAGGATGAAGCGAGAAAAAAATTACAAATTGATCCAATAAAGAAAGTGATCTTGTTTGGAGGAGATATTAATCGGCCAGATAAACGCTATCATCTTGCCCGAAAGGCTAAAGAAATTTTGGATTTGGATCTACCAGTAGAACTTCTAACAGCTAAAGTGGATCACAGCGAAATGCCGATATTCTATCGTGCAGCTGATGTATTGCTGATGACATCCAAACATGAGGGTTCTCCGAATATGGTTAAGGAAGCGCTAGCTTGTAATCTTCCTGTGGTTTCAGTTGATGTTGGTGATGTCAAAGAAAGAATCAATGGCCTTCCGGGATGCTTTATTTGTGAAAGTGATAACCCTGAAGAGATCGCCAGAGCGTTGAAATCTTCATTAACATATGATAATAGAGACTTTAATTTCAGAAATACCGTGCTTGAATTAAATGAGGATATTTTGATTATCAAGCAGGTTGATATTTATAAGCAGGTGATCGATCAATCATGATAAGTGTAATTTGTCCGGTACTAAATGAAGAAAAATACATTGAGCAATTATTGCAGTCATATCAAAATAGTAGTGTCTCCGAAAAAGAACTTTTCATTATTGACGGTGGTTCCGCAGATCGAACGACTGAAATAGTTGATGAATATAAGTCCCGGGATTCTTCCATTCGTTTAATTCACAATGAGAAAAAATATGTTCCGTTTGCCTTGAATTTGGCCATTCAGTTATGTAACGGTGACTACATTGTTAGGTTGGATGCGCATACAACTTATGCACATGATTATTTTGAGAGAATTTTAGAGGCATTTGATAGCAGTGGAGCAGAAATTGTAGGGGGTCCAATGCGATCAATTGGTGTTAACAACTTTCAGAAGGCAGTCGCTTATTCAACCTCTACGCAGCTTGGCGTAGGAAACAGTAGTTTTCATTATGAAGATTTTATTGGCTACACTGATAGCGTTTACTTGGGTGCATGGAAAAAAGAGATTTTTAATTCAATAGGGCATTTTGATGAGCAAATGATTAGGAATCAGGATGATGAGTTCCACTACAGGGCTAAAAGCGCGGGACTAAGAATATACCAGGATCCAAAAATTGTTTCTTATTATTATCCGCGAGATTCATGGCGAAAGCTATTTAGTCAATACTACCAGTATGGTCTTTATAAGCCATTGGTTATCCGGAAGATCAGATCACAAGTCAAACCAAGGCATATTGTTCCAGCATTATTTACCGTATACTCTTTTACCTTACCAATTGGGGTAATGGGTTCATGGGCTTATGGGATACCTTTGATGCTTTATGGAATGCTGTTACTGAAATTCTCCTTCATTAACCAACTGAATTGGCGCGCCAAATTTTATTGTCTACTGGTATACCCAACACTGCATATTGCATATGGTGCAGGTTTCTTGCGTGGTCTCATACAACAAGTAAAGTGAATCACAAGTTAAAGTCGGCTGTATTTAAATTGCTTGAGAAAGTGCCGACAAGAATGGGTGATAACCTTTACCACCTGCTTCAACAGTTAAATGCAAAATCAATTAAGGATGAATATAACTTTCAGCGAGATACGACAATAAAATTCGCCAATGAGCTAGGTAAGCTTAACCTTAGTTTCAAGAATAAAAGTGTAATAGAAATAGGTTCGGGCTGGTTACCTGCGGTTCCCTATGATCTTATTTTTCAGTATGGAGCTAATGAAGTAAGGACTTATGATATTAATGAACATTATCAGTCAGCTATAATCAAGAAATTCAACAAATATTATGGAGCAATTTATCCAAAAATAAATTTACCTTCCGATATACTTGCCAATACTGTGAAGTATTTTCCAAGGACCAATCTGATACATCAATCTTTCGAAGAATCCAGCATAGATGCAGTTATATCACGCAATGTCTTGGAGCATGTAAGTGCCGAAGATCTAGTTTTACTGCATGAGCAAGCATTTAGATATCTCAGACCGGGATCTTTTATTATTCACCAGATTTCCCCAAGCGACCATAGGGCTTATACTGATCGTTCAATTTCTATGTGGGATTTCCTTCAGTATTCACGAGAAGAATGGGATAGAATACAAACCCGGTTTGATTATCACAATAGGCTTAGAATGCCAGAATACATCAATTTATTCAAAAGGTGTGGATTTAAGATTCTGCATTTAGGCTACAAATCAGCGAGGAATGGACAAGAAATCCCGACCAGCATCCATGCTGATTTTCAGAAATTTACCACTGAGGAACTTACAGCCGGAAGTATAATTGTTATACTTACTCCAAATAAATAACATGAAAATCCCCTTCTCTCCACCCTATATTGATGATGACGTCCGGAAGGAAGTGATGGAGTCGCTGGATTCGGGATGGATCACAACCGGTCCTAAGGTGAAAGAGTTGGAGAAGGTAGTGGCTCAATTTGCTGGTGTTGATTTTGCCAATTGTACCAACTCAGCTACTTCCGCATTGATGCTGGTGTTACACTGGTTCGGAATCAACCGGGGCGATGAAGTGATCATCCCGGCTTATACCTATGCGGCTACGGCACTTGCCGTGATGCATGTGGGTGCTAAACCTGTGATGGTTGATTGTGGCTCCGATTTAAATATCGATGCCAGCAAAATTGCCAAAGCAATAACGCCAAAAACAAAAGCCATTATTCCTGTTGATATTGCTGGTTGGCCCTGTGATTATGATGCTATTAATACATTGGTAGGTGAGGAAGCACATCAATTTAAGGCCACTACAGAAGTACAGAAGAAGTTGAGAAGAATTTTAGTGCTGGCTGATGCAGCCCACTCAATTGGGGCAATGTACAATCACAAACCCATTGGCTCCCAAGTTGATATTACAGTTTTCTCCTTTCACGCTGTCAAAAACATAACCACAGCAGAAGGAGGTGCTATCTGCCTTAACATGCCTGCACCTTTTGACAACGAGCAAATCCATAAGACTTTTAAATTGTGGTCGCTCAATGGCCAGACCAAAGATGCTTACACCAAAACAATGAAGGGGGGCTGGAAGTACGATATCGTCTACCCGGGTTTTAAGATGAACATGCCAGACATCTGCGCGGCCATCGGCCTGGCTCAGCTGCGCAAATACAACAGCCTCCTTTTAAAAGAACGCAAAAGGGTGTTCGATGCCTATGTCTCTGCTTTCTCTGAGCATCAATGGACTGAATTGCCACCTCAGGACACAAACGAAAAAACAGGCTCCTATCACTTGTTCGCTCTGCGTATCAATGGAATTTCGGAATCCCAGCGGGATCAGATGATAGAACACATTACGCAGACTGGCGTATCTGTCAACGTTCACTTCCAGCCGTTGCCCTTACTTTCAGTGTTTAAAGAACGAGGGTACAACATCAAAGACTTCCCGGTCGCCTACGACAACTACTCCCGCGAAATTTCCCTGCCCATCTATCCGGAGCTGGATCAAGCCAAAATTGATTATATAGTAAAAGCTGTCGTCAATGCTTATCAATTGACAAAGTAGCTTTTCGGAACAACTTCTTGCTGTTGCACAAAGATCACTAAGGAGGCACAAAGCTTCACTAAGGTGGCTTATTCCCTTTGTGTAACTTCATGATCCTTTGTGTTACTTTGTGGAATAACCTTTAGCTATTACACAAAGGTCTCTAAGAAGACACAAAGTTTCACGAAGGTGGATTATTCCCTTTGTGTAACTTTGTGAATCTTTGTGTAACTCTGTGCAATAGCTTAAATACAAATGATGAAGCGCTTTTTTGATTTGGTAACTGCCGGGCTGGGGCTTATTTTTTTAACTCCATTATTTTTAATAATCGCAATTCTAATTAAATCAAATTCGAAAGGCCCTGTTTTTTACAAACAACCAAGAGTGGGCAAGGGTGGGGTGCTTTTTAATTTGTTTAAATTCCGTACCATGCAGGTGGGAGCCGATAGGGCCACTGCGATTACTGTAGGGCACCGCGATCCGCGCATAACACCCATTGGCTATTACCTGCGCAAATTCAAACTGGACGAGCTGCCACAGTTGATCAACGTGCTGGTAGGGGAGATGAGCCTGGTAGGCCCACGCCCGGAGTTGGAAAAATTCGTGAAACTATACAATGAACGGCAACGCAAAGTAATTTCTGTTAAGCCAGGCATTACCGACTATGCCTCCATCCAGTTCCGTAACGAAAATGAAATGCTGGCAGGAAAGCCTGACCCTGTAGATTATTATATTAAGGAAATAATGCCTTTAAAGCTGGAACTCAACCTCCAATACATCGCCAACCAATCCTTCCTCACCGACCTGAAAATCATCGGTCAAACCATCTTCCTTGTCTTCTTTAAGAAATAATAAAATTTATAGTTTACAATTTAAATTAACCACTCTCCCCTTCAAGTACTCCCTAACCCATAACTCATCATTCAAAACTCAAGTCCTAACTAGAAACCCCAAACCAAAACTATTTCAGGACAAGACACCTCCAACTCAAAACTCAGAACTCATAATTCACAACTCCAGGTAACCGGCAACTAACTTGAAACCTGAAACCTGAAACTTGAAACTTGAAAAATCAACCAACAGTACAGGTAGAGCATAGATGAAGTATAGATGGTGAATATTTAAAATTAAAAATTTACAATTTAAAATTAATACAGACTGGCAACCAGTAACTAGAAACTACAAACCCCCTGGAAACCGGCAACAGGTAACCGGCAACTTGCAACCGTCAACCAACTTGAAACCACGAACCATTAACTATTTAAAATCAACCCAGACTCAAACCTCAAAATTCAAAACTCATAACTCCAGGTAACCGGCAACTAACTTGAAACCTGAAACTTGAAACCTCGAACAATCCCAACTTCAAAATTCAACTAACTGGTAACCCCATTGACAAAATTAGATTTTTCCACTTTGGTATAAAAACCCTATATTCTTCCGATTTTTCCGGGGGTGAATTGTAGGCGTCACGACAAAAAATATTAAATTGTGGGAGTCTTTAGTTCAACTTTAAAATTGTTTTTTAACCTATGACATTGGAGCGAATTACGATTTACCCGAAGGACATTAGTAGGATCACCGGAAAAAGCGACCGCTATGGCCGGATGATGATCACTAAAATCAAATTACATTTTAATAAGCAGGCTCACCAATTCGTGACCATCGAAGAGTTCTGTGAGTACACCGGTCTTAAAATAGAGCACGTACGTCAACACGTGGTATAAAAACCCGATCAATGGCAAAGAATTAATTCATTATCAGAGAGTTACAAAAGAAAAGGCCGCCCTTGCGAACGGCCTTCTTTTTTTAGCCTCTGGAACTACCCTTCAGCCACCTGGCCACCCACCGCAATCCCAGCGAAACCCCAAAACTGATCAGCGCTCCGAGGGTGGAAAGCACCGCTGTTTTAAAAAGGTCTTCCGAATGGATATTGGCGAATAAGGTGACCAAAGTGCCACTGGTGGTCCCCGCTACGGTTATACCATGGTCATTGAACACGACCTTTCCGTTTAGGCTTTCTGGCAGGATTTTCCACTGCCGTCTGACTGACCGCAGTCATAACGGTGCCAGCCACAGTCAGGTAGCCCGCCAGGCTGATCACCCCGGCTGGCAAGCTCACCGGTGCCGTCATCAGCACCCCGCCAGCTGCTACTACGGATAACCCTATCGTCCTGAGCACCTTGAAAAACTTGGGGGTAGGTGCCTTTACTCTTTCTATTATATTCATATTTTTTTTGATTTTTGGTTGGTAACATTTTGTTGATCGACTGTCCGTTGGCTTGTAACTGGTTACCCATTACTCTCCAACTCATAACTCCCAGCAACCGGCAACCGGCAACCAGTAACTAATAAACTCCCCCCAATCTCATCCCGCTTCGCCATTAAGCAGACGACCTCAGTGCGTCCTACAGTTGCCGCGCTTGCGGTGTGGTTAAGGGAAAGTTTCGCTCAATCATAATCTTGAACTACAAATTATGAATCAGACCAACGCACAGTCATCAACAATTTTAATTCACTTTCACTACGCTCAGCGCATTGAATGCACCATTGCGCAACGGGTACATATGTCCGTTCACCTCCTGGTAGAACTCTATGCCGAAGGCAAGGAAGAGTGACCCGGTGCCGCCTGCGGTTACACCTTGTGCGAGGGAAAGGGCAGGTTGCTGCAGTCCTTTGATGGAGAGGTCTCCACTTTGACTGTAGTCTGCCTCATACGTGCCCGTTTTGAAATCCACGAGGGCACCCCCTGAAATAAGCCGGTAGTGAGTGGTCCCTGCTGGGGCCACAATCATTTCACCGGGGGCATAATCGGGAATATCGATGGACAATGCGCCATTGGCCCTGTCGATGGTGGCGGTGTACGGAGCAAAAAAGGCTTTATCCAGTTTTGCGTTTTGGTTGAATTCAAACCCCGTGAGCAGTGCCACATTGCCGTCACCCACATTGCGTTCACCGCGTACGTTGTTGAAGTCCGACTGTACCACTTTCATCATGGCTTGGTTTAGCCTGCTGGTCATTCTGTTGTCGGATACGTTCATGATCAGCGAGCGCAATGCCGTGCGCAACAATTTGCTGGACGCTCCGGCCCTTCCAAACTCAGCCCCGTTTTCCCGGGTGCGGGCAAATGCAGGATCAGTCTTGATACGCCCGGCATCAACGCCACCCTTTTGTCGGGCCAGATGCCCGTCCTGGGACTTATAGAAGGAAATTCCCCCCATCTGTCCCTTGATTTTAATAACACCTTCTTGTCGTGCCATAAAACATTGAATTTAAATTTGACCCATGCTGTTTACCAAGGCACAACATGGTTAAGCCTCCGTTGCAACGTGAGTCAAACATAGCAGGACGTTTTTGAAAATAGAAAATCCCGATTCCGGTTGTGAATACAATAGGTACATTATTCCACTATTGCCGCAATTCAACGAACTTGAAACCTGAAACTTGAAACTTGAAACCGACCAACAGTGCAGCTAGAGTATAGATGAAGTATAGATAGTGTATGGATAGAGTATAGATGGTGTATATTTAAAATTAAAAATTTACAATTTAAAATTAATAAAGACTGGCAACCGGTAACTTGCAACTGGTAACTACAAACCCTCCAACTCAAAACTCAAAATTCAAAACTCATAACTCCCAGGCAACCGGTAACCGGCAACCGGTAACTGGTAACTAGAAACTACAAACCCTCCAACTCAAAACTCATAATTCACAACTCATTCTATTAATTTTTAAATCATAAATTTGATCTTAATAACTATCAGTGCCTTTACTTTAAACTTTAAACTTGAAACCTGAAACTTACATTCATACTTTAAAACCCGTTTTGGATTTCATTATGGCTATGGTGGCACTAATCCTGTTTTCCTGGTTGATAGCGCTGATTGTGCTGGCCTACATCCTTACGCTTCAATTCCCTATATTTTTTAAACAACCCCGCCTGGGAAAAGATGGCAAAGTATTCCGCATGTGGAAATTCCGGACATTGTCGGAAGCTACATCCATGACTTTACAACAGAGACGTTTTATCCTGGGCGATGTGCTGAGGAAAACCAACATGGACGAATGGCCTCAGTTGTGGAATGTGCTGCGAGGGGAGATGTCGCTGGTGGGCCCGCGACCACTTCCCGTGGAGTACGATAAACTGTTTTCTGCGGAACAGCGCAGAAGATTTTTGGTGAAGCCGGGAATCACGGGCTGGGCACAGGTGAATGGCAGACATTCCATTGCTTGGAAAGAAAAATTGGAACTGGATCAGTACTACGTACAGCATGTTTCTTTCCTGTTGGACATCAGCATAATTATTAAGACGGCCATACTGCTGTTATCTTTTAAAAAAGATCGATCTTTGGAAGAAGAGAAATTTACGGGAACCAATTGAAAAACATAGCAATTTACGGAGCGGGAGGTTTCGGTAGGGAGACAGCATTATTGATCCATCAAATCAATGCGCAGCAGCCCTCATGGAACATCCTGGGTTTTTTTGATGATGGCTTAGCCACGGGAAGTGTGGTGGATGGCTTGCCGGTGTTGGGTGGAATGAAGGAGGCAAAAAACCACGTGGGTTCAATGGTGATCGCGGTGGCAGACCCATCGACAAGAAAACACATCGCATCACAGCTAACTGATAAGGACTTCCCGATCATGGTCCATCCTACGGCCCAGCTGGGTGCTGCACATTACAACAGCATCGAAAGGGGCTGCATCATCACAGCCGGTGTAATTTTAACAACACACATCAGGTTGGCGGAGTTCTGTATAGTTAATCTGGACACCACCATAGGCCACGATGTGTCCCTGGGCGCGTACGCCACCATCATGCCGGGGTGCAGCATCTCCGGAAACGTAAGGATAGGTCAGGGAGTGTTGCTGGGAACAGGCGCACGCATGTTACAAAACATAAGCATTGGCGATCACGCCACGATAGGCGCAGGTGCCGTAGTTACTAAAGATTGTCCTCCGGGTGCAACTTGGGTAGGGGTACCGGCAATGCCGATGAAAAAGTCAAAATAAATTATGATTGGCATAGGTAGACACAAAGTTTCACTAAGACTGACTACACGCTTTGAGTCCCTTTGTGATCCTTTGTGTAACGCTGTGGAATAACTTATTAACTATTGGAATAAGTTTCACAAAGTTTGACTACTCCCTTGATCAACTTTGTGATCCTTTATGTAACGCTGTGTAATAACTTATTAACTATTGGACTAAGTTTCACAAAGTTTGATTCCTCCCTTTGAGCAACTTTGTGATGCTTTGTGTTCCTTTGTGGAATAGCAGTACACCTGATGACAGAAAATGAATTATCCAACATCACCATAGGCAAGGCGATTGAGGTACATAAAACATTAGGCCCAGGACTTCTGGAGTCTGCCTATCGGGAATGTCTGTACTTTGACCTGGTACAAAGTGGCTTATATGTGGAGAAAGAAAAGCCAATGCCGATTGTTTATAAGGATGTAAAATTGGATCATGGTTATCGCATGGATCTATTGGTCGAAAATAAGCTGGTGATTGAAATTAAAACAGTTGAACTTTTTACGGACGTGCATACAGCCCAGGTCCTTACTTATTTGCGACTAGGAAACTACAAACTTGGCCTTCTAATCAACTTTCATGTGGCCTTATTGAAGGACGGAATAAAGCGCATAATTAATTAAAAAAATCTTTGTGCCACTTAATGTTTCTGTGTGGAATAACTTCTAGCTATTGCACTAAGTTTCACAAAGTCTGAACCTCCCTTTGAGTACCTTTGTGATCCTTGGTGTCCTTTGGGTGTAATAACACTTTCTATTTCCCGAATGTCCCTTAAAGGAGACT
>DDTF01000039.1 GCA_002345965.1 Flammeovirgaceae bacterium UBA2371 | reverse complement strand
AACCATCTGGTGGTAACCAATAGTCCCACAAATAAAATGATAACAAGACTCTTAAGTAATAATCCTCTTAAAGCAACCATAGCCAATATCTTAATTGATAAATGTAATAAGAAACCGCTAGGTGCTCAAGGGATATTTAATTGAGAAGTTAAAAGTCAGATTGGCTTTATTGAACGGGTAGGTTATCAAAATCGCCCCGCAGTTGTCTGTATCGCTTTCTTGCTTCCGCTGCATACACGCTTCCGGGAAAACGATTCAAAAACTCCCGATAGATTTCCATCGCCAGGTCTTTTTCATTTTTATAGTTTTCAAGTATATCGCCTTGCGTAAAAAAAGCATCGTCTGCTAAAATATCGTCTCCGTATTCATCAATGATTTTTTGCAGCAAGTCATAAGCCAAATCAAATTCTCCGCGTTTCAATCGAAGTTGCGCTTCGAGCCAATACACATCATCCAATATTGTGGTGTTCGCTATTTTTGAAGTTGTACTATCCGCTGCAGTATTGGATGGCATAATTCCACTTTTTAAACTTGCCATTCTCATCAATGCCGTATCTACTTTATTTTGATAAAGCAGCAATTCAATAGCGGCATATTCTTTCAATGCTGTACCCACACTATCAAAAGTGGTATTCTCTTTTATGCGTATGCTCAAGTCCATAGCATCGTTGGCAATTTCTCTGGTGGTCGCTTCTTTTAATATATCCAAATGCTCCTGTGCCAAAGCAAAATCTCCTTTATAATAAGATAGTTTTGCATTGCGCAATTTGGCTTCATACCCAATTGGTGTTTCGCGCTGTGACCGTTCTACCTGTGAGTACAATAAGGTAGATTCCCACGGCTCTTCTTTGAGCATATAAATGTCGCCCATTTCCAATTTTGCCTTTGCTTTGATGTAGGGGGCAACACGTGGATTTTCAATAAGCACATTCAGTTTGTCAATGGCAGCATCTTTTTCATCCAGGAGATAACCATAAAGTAGAGCCTGGTTCAAAATTGCTTCATATGAATTAGGGTTTTCCGGATAACTATTGGTGAAGGATTCATATTCTGCTATGAGGTAACGAACAGAATCTTTTTTTACAGGATAGCCTTTTTTTACTTTGGCCTCTCGTGCTCTGATCTGACCCAGCCGGGCAGGAAGGTAATTATCCGTATTAGCATATTCTTTTACTACATATGAAAAGCCCTTGTCCGCATTTTCAAAGTCTTCATTGCTCAGTGCAATGTTCGCGATCTCCAGTGTTTTTGATGATTCGTTTTTGAATCGCTTGTCGTAAGCTCGCGATTGAATAAAAGCTCCGTAGAAATTTTTTTGTTGAAGGTTGACCCAAATCAGCAAATCGGCATACACTTCAGAGTTCGGGTTTTTTTGCACTTTTTCGTAGAGCAGTCGCTCCAGTGCTTCCATCTCCTCGGGTCGGGTAAGCAGGATCTGGAGCAGATTTTTTACATAATTAATATTTCCCGGTGTTTGGGTAACATAATTGAGATACTCTTCCACCATGGCATCACGGTTTCCCTGTAACCGGTAAAGGTTGGCCAGTTCGAGGGTGAAAAGTGAATTGTTGGCATGTACGTTCCGGGCTTCCTGCATGGCCATAACCGCATAGTCGGTAAGCCGCTGAGAAGCGAGATAATCAGAAATGGATTTAATGCGGTAAATATCGTTTGCATTGGATTTGATAATGCTTTTGAATTGTTTTTCAGCCTTCTGCACCTCTCCGCTTTTGATGTAGACCAGACCAAGATCAAGGTGGTAATTAATCCGGTTATCAACCTTTCGAATAAGCTTCTCGACATAATTTTCGGCATCTTTATACTTGCCAAGATCCAACATTAGGTTGAGATAATCATTGTGTATTAATGGAATGTTGACAAAATCCCGCGCCAAATCATCGTAAACTTTCAGCGCTTTGTCCTTTTCGCCTTTTACAACGTATTCACTGGCAATTTGAATCTCTTGTCGGTTTTGTGCCTGTGAATGAAAAAGAGGTAGTGCACAAAGAACACATGCTAATGTTATACTATTAAATATATATTTTAAATAACTACTATAAGGGCTGTGCATTTGTGGATAAGTTTCTATTTATTTCTTCGTGGGTTTAAAATGTGTACAACTTATTTATTTGTACATGCTCAAATTTGATTCAGCTTAAGTTTTTGATCAGTATTCCACAATTATCTGATATGTGGATAATGCCCATTCACAAATTAACGAACTGTTGATGAATTATGTTATTGCCTAGTTATCAACGAGCAATATTCATTATAGATGGAGTTTTAGAGTAATTTGATTTAACCCCTCCACTTTGGGTGAGTTATCCACATTGTACTCAAAAGATCAACATTATTGGACCAAGCTCCCAATTGGCTCTAATGGGGAATTCAAATTTTTTATCCTGGGTTTGATAGTACCAGGTAGGCTCTGGTTCTTCTTTATTATAGTAGTTTCCTGGATCCCATTGGCCATTATTATTTCTATCTATAATTACTCTTAATTTATAATTAGCAGCGGGTAAGTTTTCGAAAGTATATTTTGTAACGCTTTTTACTTCCTCTACCAGAGTTCCATTTGGTGTTATCAGTTGTATAATAAAGTTGGGTGCTTCCGTTTTAGTTTCTATAAGGAGTGTTCCTAACTGTTCTTTTTTGGGTTCATCAATAATGTATTTTACCATTTTAAGGGTGTCTGCTTCTACACTTATAATGGAAGATTTACTGAAGACGAGCTCTGGTTGAACTGTTGGCGTTCTGCGAATTTGCGGTTGGACTTTTACTTCTATCTGTTGTTTGGGAAAGAGAGTATCTGGCGGGATTTCTTTAGTCAAAGTTAATTTGCGATTAGCCGAATCATAATGAAAATCTTTAGCCGTTACTGGAATAGTATGAGCAGAATCTATTTTAATAGATATGCTATCATAATTAAGGTATTTTATTGGTTTAGAGAGTACAAGATTTTGCGTTAGTGTTTTGATTTTGCTGTTGTATTTTATACCTCCCGCTTTAGCTGTAAAATCTCCTCGGATCAGATTCTCTTTAACTTGTTTAATGTAAATGGTGGTATCTACTATTGTACTGATGCTATCTTGTGCGAAAAGATAAAGACGGAGGCTATCTTTAATGATGGTTGGATTATACATTACAACTTCACTTTGGTCGTCACCAAAGGAGTGAATCAGTTGATTGTTATTTTCTGATCTTAATGTATAGGTTGAAATACTTTTATTAAATTTTATTCTTGTCTGTAATCCATTGTTTCTTGAATTGTTCATTTTCAATTCACGCATATCCAGATTGACAAGATTGATTTCGATGTTTCCTATAGGAGCTAACAACTCAATGGGATTAGATAGAAATCCGAATTTTTCAGTTCTACTTTCTACTTTCAGGTTTTTGTTTTTGTCTTCAAAGGCGTAGATGTAATAAATACCGGCTTTAATGTTTTCGAGGCTAAATTCTGCTCGGTCATTTATCTGTGTAAAGTACTGTGGGGAGTGTTTGAAAATGTTAAAGGTATCTGATTGAAACAGTGCTACTGTTATCTTTTCTGGAAGGGTAGTATTAAGTGCATTTTTTACTCTTCCTTTTACAGACATAGAATCGATAAGTGGACCAGTGCTAAATGCAAGTTTTAAATTTTTTGGTGCGTTGTTTTCTGTAATGTCCCTTACTCCTTCCCTGAATGTTATAGAGTAGGTAGTGTTATTTTCCCATGGTTTTGCAGGGTTTATGGTTACGGTATTTTTTCTGACTTTGTACTCTACGTCTTTGCCAATAGTAGGAGAAATTAGAATTTCTTCTTTGGCGTTGTTCAGGTTAACAGCTTCGTTGAATACGAGTTGTATTTCCTTGTCCTTATAGTTTCTCTGTTTGTTCGCAGGTATAGATTTGACAATTATAGGTGGTATCGTGTCTTTCGGACCCCCCATTGGTGTAGTCTGATTCGCACAGTTCCAAAGTGGGTAACTGGCTACAAAAAATATCAGAACAATTCCCCATTTATGCATGCTTTGCAATATAGATAAGGCTTGAATAATTCATTGACTTTTTAGCTTTCTGGTTGGATTGAAAACCTTTGATGAATGCTTTAATAGCAACAAATAGATTCTGTCTTCCATTGTTCTTATACTTGGCGCTTAGTAGGGATACATAGTATGCATCTAATTTCATGGGCATTTTTTGTAGTAGTTTAAATCCATAATTGAATAGAAGCAGTTCCATGTTGTTTTGATCAAAATGCCAAAAGTGTCTGGGCACATCATAGGCTGCCCAATACGATTTGAAATATTTTGCATCATAAGACTGATGGTTAGGGACTGCCACAAAAATTAACCCATCTTTTTTTAGAAGTAACTTCAACTTAACGATTAATTCTTCGGGTTTGGGTACATGTTCCAATACATGCCAAAGTGTAATGATATCGTATTTGGATTCGGGTAGATCTTCCAAACGGTGAAAAACAGAATCGGGCACTAATTCATTGGCCTTTTGCCTTGCGGTAAGTGAAGGTTCAACTCCGGTTGTTTCCCAATTTTGTTTTCTCATGTAAGCAAGGAATTCTCCGGTGCCACACCCGTAATCTAAAATGGATCCTTTCTTTTTCCTTTTTGTCACTAAACCGTGCTTCCATTTCAACGTGTATGATCTGGCCTTTAAATAAATAAAGTTTATCAAGGAATTGGACTTCCCGGAATGGGATATGTATTCTTCTGACTGATAAAATTGAGCTATTGAATTCTGATCTGGCCTGGGATTGGTCAGTTGCAATTCACATTGGGTACATCGTTGTATTGTGAATTGCCGGTGACTGTAAGTGTGATCTTCACAAGTGAGTACGTCCTGAAAATTACTGCCTCCACAAACAGGACAGTGTTTTACAAATTCTGTCTGCATGTTTACCTTCCCATGTAAATGGTAAGCACAGAAATATCTGCTGGCGATACTCCGCTTATTCTGGATGCCTGGCCAAGTGTTTCTGGTTTGATCTTTTTTAGTTTTTCTCGCGCTTCTGAAGACAAAGCTTTCACTCGGTCATAATCGAAGTCGGGTTTGATTTTGTAATGCTCAAGGCCCTCGATTTTTTGCGCCAGTTTTTCTTCACGGTCAATGTAGGTGATGTACTTCACCTGGATCTCTGCCTGCTCCTGTACTTCTTGAGAAAAGTTAGAAACATACTCTTCGATGGTATTGTGAACTTTTCTTAATTCCTTCATACCTATTTCGGGGCGCTTGAGAAAATTAACGACAGGAACCCTTTCACGTATAATGGCAGATCTTAATTCCGTCAGTTGATGATTAACTGAATTGGGATCGAGTTTCAGTTTTTCCAATTCATGGATCAACTCATTTACCTTCGTCTTTTTTTCCAATACCTTTTCCAGGCGTTCGTCACTGGCAAGTCCGATGGTATGTCCAATTTCAGTTAATCTTAGATCTGCGTTATCCTGACGAAGTAAAATTCTGTACTCCGCTCTTGAGGTAAACATGCGGTAAGGCTCAATGGTACCTTTGTTTACCAGATCGTCTATCAACACGCCAATGTATGCTTCAGACCTTTTTAGGATTAGTGGCTCCTTTTCATTGATTTTATTGTGGGCGTTAATGCCGGCCATCAGGCCCTGGCAGGCGGCCTCTTCGTAGCCTGTGGTTCCGTTGATTTGACCTGCAAAGTACAGATTATCAATAAGTTGCGTCTCCAGAGACCGTTTCAATTGAGTAGGCGGGAAGTAATCATATTCAATAGCGTAGCCGGGTCTGAACATTTTAGCTTTTTCGAATCCTGGTATTTGAGTAAGGGCCTTGTATTGAACATCTTCGGGTAGAGACGTAGAGAAGCCATTCACATATATTTCTACAGTATTCCATCCTTCGGGTTCCACGAAGATTTGATGGCGGTCCTTATCGGCAAAGCGATTGATCTTATCTTCTATTGACGGGCAGTAGCGAGGTCCCAATCCTTGTATCCTTCCCTGGAACATCGGGGACTTGTCAAATCCCTTGGATAGTTCGTTGTGAACGGCATCATTGGTATAGGTGATCCAACAGCTCATTTGTCTTTCTAATGGCTTCGTGTCCGTATAAGAGAATTTACCAGGATTTTCATCACCTGGTTGTTCTTCCATTTTTGAGTAATCAAGGGATCTGCCGTCTACACGTGGGGGAGTACCCGTTTTCATTCTACCTGATTCGAAGCCCAACTGTACCAGTTGCTCGGTGAGACCAGTCGCAGCCTTTTCCCCTGTCCTACCTCCGCCAAAGTGTTTTTCGCCTATATGGATCAGCCCATTTAAGAATGTGCCATTGGTGAGCACTACCGCTTTTGCTTTTATCTCTAATCCTAAGGAGGTCTTTACTCCAGCTACTTTACCATTTTCTACCAGTAGTAAGGATACCATTTCTTGCCAAAAATCTACGTTAGGGGTCTGTTCAAGCATGGTTCTCCACTCTTCAGCAAATCTCATTCTGTCATTTTGGGTCCGGGGACTCCACATGGCAGGTCCTTTGGATCTATTCAGCATTCTGAACTGGATCATAGACTTGTCGGAGACAATTCCAGAATATCCACCAAGCGCATCTATTTCTCTTACTATTTGGCCTTTTGCGACTCCCCCCATGGCGGGGTTGCATGACATCTGCCCAATGGTGGTCATATTCATAGTGACCAAAAGCACTTTCGATCCCATGTTGGCAGCGGCAGCGGCCGCTTCGCATCCGGCATGTCCACCTCCTACTACAATTATATCGTACTGTTGAAACATAGCTTTATTTTGGTTTCACGTGGAACATTGGCTCTTTCAGGAGACTTCATGTATTATATGTTCCACGTGGAACGTATTATTTGCGCAAAGATAGGTAAGCTTCTTCTTTTTTACGCATCAGGGCCTTATCTGCCGTTTTTTTGTCTTTATACCCCAATAGATGCAGGACTCCGTGTATAATTACGCGGTGAAGCTCCAGATCGAATGAAACCTGAAATTTTTGTGCGTTTTCCTCTACCCTTTCAAGGCTGATATAGATATCGCCTGATATTGCTTCTTTGCTGCCTTTTTCCCTGTAATCAAAGGTGATAATATCCGTAAGGGTATTGTGATTGAGATAAGATTGGTTAATGGAGAGTAAATAGGCATCTGAACAAAAGATGTAATTGAGCTCACCCAAAGCCCCTTTTTCCATTTCAATGGCTTTTTTGATCCAGTTGGTTGTTTTTCTGGGATGGGCTAGCTTGAATGGGACTTCTTCAGAGAAGAAACGAACTGCCATTAATTGTCGATATAAAAGCTAAGCTCAACTATTCTGCCGTTTTCCTTGAAGTCCACTTCGTCAGAAAGATGTTTCATTAAAAAGATACCCCGGCCTCCGGGCTTTTCTATGTTTTCAGGAGCAGTTGGATCTGGCAGGTTATGATAATCAAACCCAATACCTTCATCCTCTACTTTGAACTTGATTAATCCTTCTTCAAGGCTTAGCCCTAATGTTACGTTTTTATTAGATAAACTCTTGTTTCCATGCTTAATGGCATTGTTGACAGCTTCCGTGACGGCAATCATGATATTGCCATAGATATCGTCATTGAGGTGGAATTTCTCTTTCGCATTATCAATGAAGCTTTCAATCATCCTGATGTTCTCGGTAAGGGAAGGGATTTCAATACGGAAGTTGTTCATCTAACAATATCTAGTTTAAGTCTCTGAGTATTTAACGAAGAAAGGAATCTCTCAATCAAAATTTTCTATTCTTTTAAAATACTCGTTCACCTCCTTCTTATAGTAAGGATATAATTTTGGAGGTACCGTTTTCAACAATTCTACTTCTTTTTCTTTTAATCTTAAATATTCTTCAAAAGCCTTAGGTACTTGTTTTTGATATTCTTTGGCCGTTTCCCCCTTACGCTCCTCGTCCATTTTTTGTTCCCGCATTGATTTTTCGGTTTCTAGCAGTCTGGTAAGGATGTCTTTTTGCCTTCTGATGGTTTGTTCCGTTAACTGCTTATTAACCAAATCCATTTCAGTTTGTTCCATTTTGCCGGGAATGTCGCCTCCAGGGGCTTTTCCACCCTGTTGCTCTAATTTCTTTTGCATCTCCTGCAGCGCTCTTCTGATCCTCTCCTGCTCTGCAGCCATTTTTGCCAATTCCTCAGAAAGTTGTCGGCCCGATTTGCCACTGTTCTTTAATTCTTCAATTTGTTCATTGAGTTGTTTCTGTAACTCACCTAAACTTTGTTGCTGACCTTTGGGCTTTCCCTTTCCTTTTGCAGGCATGGCATTGGCCATCATATCCATCATCATATCAAAATGATCGTTCAGCATCAATGCCAGATTGTTAATGCTCGTCATTGACAGTTGCATTTCTGAACTTGCATTTCCCTTTCTCCTTTCTTTAATATTATCAACGGCTTTATCAATGTGGTCGTTTAGCTCACCTACCTCTCTTGTTACAATTGAACCCATGAAGGGATCGCGTTTAGCAAGAGATAACAAGCTGTCTTCCAGCACTTTAGAGTCATCTTTAATTTTTAATTGCTTTTGACTGAGCTGCACATATTTAGGATCTGTTTGTTGAACCTGGCTGAAATCCTTCATAAGCGCCTCCTGATCATAGGATAATTTGATAAGCCCATGAAGGATTTGGCGCAGCGATTCGAGGTTCTCCATGTCAATCTCCATTTGCATGGTGTTCTGCATGCCCTCCAGTTGTTGCTGCATTTGCTTCATTTTCTCAGTTGACTTCTTTTGCTGCTGAGTGGCTTTTTTGGGCTCGCCTTGCTTCAATGATTCTTTACTTTGTTGTTGTGCATCCTTTACCTCCTCCATTTCTTCTTCAGAAGGGGTATCCGTATTTTTCTTTATTTCCTCGCCAATCTTATTAAGATCCTGAATGGTTTTTTCAAATTGCTCAAATTCTTTAGTTAATTCTTCCTGTTCTTTGGCTAGACTTTCATTGTCTTTGGGTTGCTCTCCGGTTTGTTTGTCCCCTTGCTCTGCTCCCTTCTCGTTTTTGTCAGTTTCTTTGGACTCCTCGCTCTTTTTCTCTTTTTCCTGCTTATCCCCTTCTTTACTCTTTTCGCCACTGGCCTCCTTGGTTTTTTCCAGTAAGTCTTCCTGCTTTTTGGTCTGGTCTTTTATTTCCTGGATGGCCTGATCTAATTTATAATCATATTGAAGCTGTTTGAATAGTTCGAGGGTGCGCTCCAGTTCTTTTTCGAGATTAATTTCTTTGCGATCCATCTTATCCAGCTGCTTCTGTATCTGCGAAATGTCAGAGTTTTCACGCATTAATTTTTCCAGTTCTTCAAATAGCTTTTTGGTCTCTTCGTCCAGCAGATCTTCCATGAGCTTCTGTATTTGCTCGGTCTTCTCTTTCATTTTTTCATCCATCTCTGAAAGCGACTCTTTCTTTTGGTTGAGCAGTTGATTTTGTTTTTGAAGCTCATCGATCAATTGGTCCAGATTTTCTTTTTGTTTGATGAGGTCTTCCAGCATTTTTTTGTCTTGCCAATCCATCATTTGCTTTCCTCTCAGTTTTTGTTGGGCCTCGTCAATGGATTCTTTCAGGTCTTTGGCTTTTTTAAGACTCTCATCAATTTTACTTTCTGTAGATTTTTGTGACTGACTGATCTCCGCCTTCATTTCCTGCTGACTTGGCAGCGCAAATACATATGAGGATGATCGCGTGGATTTACGTCCGTTTACACCATCATTGTCCCACACCTCCATATAGTAATTAATTTTTTCTCCAGGCTTGAGTTGTAAAGAGTCGAGCACCCATTGGTAAAAGAAACTTTGCTTCAGCTGATTTCTATGAACAGGTATTGAAATGATCTGATTAGGGCCAACTACATCTTTTGTTACTTTTTGATAATTCAATGCCAGGGCACTGATGCCGTAATCATCGGCAATGCTGCCTCCCAATAAAATTGTCTTGTAGAGAATAGAGTCGCGAAGGTGATCTACTATGATTTGAGGATGCTGATCCTTAATTACATTGATGGAATAAGTGATTTGGTCTTTATTTTTTGAATGCTCGTTTTCAAGCGCAATCCAATAACCCTCTGAATTATTAAAATTTTGATTGAACGTAAACATCTGTTTATCAGATAGTTGCATCTCTTTTTCTTCTTTGGAAGAGGAAAAACCTATCATCGCTTTTTTGGCATTGGCAGTTCCAATTTGCCAGGAGATACGCGTACCCTCTGGAACCTCCAGATTGCCAGTATTCAACAACACTTCACTTGGCTTGGAGAGGTACGAGGGAAAATTCAGCGTTACTTTCAGTTGGGTGAGCTCTGGTCGGTTGATAATCCCTATAGTGTAGGCATCGGAATAAAAACCAGAAGCTTCAAATTGAAATGGGATTTCGTTTTGAAGCTTTTCAAAAGTATAGGTATAGGAAGCATTGGAAAGCGACTCCATTTTAAATCGCTGATTCCCTGTCTGAATATAAACTGCTTCGGGCAGTGCCTGGCCAGTAAGATTTAGATTAAGCGTGAAGTCCTCATTGATAAAGGCATTGAGGTTTGGATTGGCTACCACAAAATTGAATGGCGCCTGTGGTGAAAACTCTCTATTAAACTGAACAATACGCTGGGTACTTTGGGTAAATATTCCCGTATTCACAATCATCAGTATCAACAGAATACCAAAAGGAATCAAAAAGTATTTGAGGTACTTTTTGTTTTCTCCCAGATCGATGGCGCTTTCAAAGGACACACTTTCAAATTGTCTTAACTTTTGTACAATGCCGGCATCCAGCAAAGCACTGTCATTTTTGGTGGTTGACAGTTGAATGACATTAAGTAGCCGGTCTTTAATCGTTGGAAAATAAGACCCGATCATTTGTGCGCTCTCTTCCTGCCCTAATCCCTTGTGATAGATCCACCAGGTTAAAGGTTCTTTCAAAAACCGATAGAGGCAAAAGGCAACCAATCCAAAAAATGAAAGAAGGATGGTGAATCGGGCCCAACCGCTAAGCCATAAATTATATTCAATTAAACTTACAATGAGAAAGTAAAGCAGGACAAGAGAAACAGTAAGTATAGAGCCTTTGATGGAAAGGTTTAAATAGTACCTTTTCCTAAAGGAGTTCATCTTGCTGTCAATCACTTTTATCCCTTCTTTCATAAGATCATCCTAGCAGTGAAAACGAATGCACGCATCAGTTAGTTTAGAATTTACTAAGATAAGAACGGTGAAACGCGAATTCAAAACCATCCATCAGTTAAATGGATGAATGCCTCCTCCAACTTGGGTCATACTTTATGTGAACTCAGACTGAGGGCATCCAACCATATTCAATTTCGAAGTATTCGAGCACGTGAATTTTGAGAAGTTTCTCCTGCTCGAGCAGGTCAAAGTGGGGTAATTTTTTTATGAGGCTCCAATGAGGCCAACCGTCTTTATCAATTCCATCCAATTCGTAATATCCGGATAAGCTCAGCACTTTACAGATAGCAATATGCAGCAGGTCCTGTTTTTCTTCTTTAGAAAAATGAACATGGCCTTTCCCCAGCTCCTGTACCCCAATCATAAATAGGACACCATTGAGATCCTTGGGCTTTTTGCCCAGTTTTTGATCAAGCTCACCCAGCAACCAAGCCCATTTTCTGTCCAGTTCAAGGTCTCTTTTATACATGTTTCAGTTCTTCCCAGTATTCGTAAGCTCTTCTCAGGTGAGGAATTACAATTGTTCCGCCAACTAAGGTGGCTACTCCCATGGCTTCGTTTACTTCAGCGGTAGAAAACCCAAGGTCTTTGCACTTTCCGAGGTGGTATTTTACGCAATCATCACAACGGAGCACCAAAGAGCAGGTAAGACCTATCAATTCCTTGGATTTTACATCCAGTGCCCCTTCTGCATAGGCATTGGTATCCAGGTTGAAAATTCGTTTGATGATAAGGCTTTCAGAAGCAAGAATCTTTTCGTTCATCTTGCTGCGGTATTCATTAAATTGCTTTACCTGACTCATTGCTTGTTAAGTTAATGATGCAAATATGATGGCATTAACTATTAAATCAAACGGATAGTTTTCGATGGCTATTATAAAGGATTTTGTTTCCCTTTTCTTTCCCAAATACTGTCTTTCCTGTTCCAATGCTTTGGTGGGTGGAGAAGAAACACTTTGCACCCGGTGCATCATTCACTTGCCAAAAACCAATTATGAGATAGAAGAGAACCCAATTAAAGATCGGTTGGCCGGAAGGTTACCGCTCACCTATGGATTGGCTTTTCTTAAACTTAGAAAAAGTGGAGTAGTACAAAAGATGCTGCACCAACTTAAATACAGGCACCACCCCGAGATAGGGATAAAGCTGGGCAAGGTGTATGGCCATGAACTTAAAAAGATGGGACTTTCAGAAGCGTTCGATCTGATCATTCCTGTGCCATTGCATGCATCTCGCAAAAGAAAGAGGGGGTACAATCAAAGTGCAAAGTTTGCTGAAGGGTTGGGATATGCACTCAACCTTCCATGGAGTGAGAGTGTGTCGGTTAGAAAGAGGAGCACCAAAACACAAACCAACAAGTCGAAATTGGAACGCTGGGAAAATGTAAAAGATGTATTTGCTATAGGGGAAGCGGGTTTAATAGCCGGAAAAAGGATATTGTTAGTAGATGATGTAATTACTACAGGAGCTACCTTGGAGGCATGTGGTATTCATCTTGTTCAAAATGGATGCTCCCAAATCAGTGTTGCCTGCATTGCAGAAGCGCAATAATACCTTAGGGCATTAACAAAAAAACCCTGATGCAGATGCATCAGGGTTTATAATATTTTGTGAACTATCTATTAGTAGTTTGAGCCTGCGCGGATCATTGCGCAACGGAAACCGATAGTAGCAGTGGCAGAATCCTGATCCAAATATCTTCTGGTACCAGGTGACATCCAGTAAGCTACGTCTTTCCATGACCCACCCTTATACACACGGGCTTTGTCAGTTATCAATGATGTAAATCCTTGAGGATTTTGTTCGCTGTTGCTGTTGTATCCTCTTGAGTCGTCCAGGAATCCATCTCTACGCATAGGGTTCAGGTCGTCAAAATCCTGATAAGACATTGGACGATAAACATCCATTACCCACTCGCTCACGTTGCCGGCCATGTTGTATAAACCGTAATCGTTAGGAGGAAACTCATAGATATAAGATGTGATCAACGCACCGTCATTCAAGCGACCAGCGATACCGGCATAGTCACCACGACCACGCTTAAAGTTGGCAAGGAAAAATCCCATTTGTTTTCCATAAGGATTACGCAATGCGTGACCATCCCAAGGGTAAACACGCTGGTGGGTTTGCATTTCTTCCAACCATTGTGTTCCTAACATGGCCTGAGCAGCATACTCCCATTCAGCTTCAGTAGGAAGACGATAAGCAGGAATTACAATACCAGACTCCAAAGGAATGCGGCCGTCTGTTTCTGCATACTCCTCACCAGATTGTTGTGCCAATTGCACGTTTACAGCGCGGGTTCTCCACACAGCATAATTATTGGCTTGTGTCCAGCTTACTCCCACAACCGGGAAGTAGCGGAACCCAGGGTATCTTAAATAATGATCAACATAAGGGTCGTTGAATGCCAGCTTACCTACCCATACTGTAGTATCAGGAAGAGCCGCTGCGTAAACTTCTTGCGTTGAATCTTTTGCCAAATAATGCAAATATTCTAACCAATGGATGTTGGCAATTTCTGTTTCATCCATATAAAAGGAGGCGACAGAAACTGTTCTTTCAATGTTGTCCCGGTAGGACATCACATCCTCTTCAAAGGATCCCATTACAGCGCGTCCACCTTCGATGAAAACGGTATTGGGGGCATCTGGTTGACCTTCAAACGGAGTAACTTCAAATCCTCCTGCGTCCTCGTCATTGTACGCCAAGCCAGTGGCAGTACTCATTTGCCCAGGATTTGTGGCGCTTGGTTTACCACCACGATTCCCAAAAAGCGAGCATGATGAAATAATGAGGGAGCCGCCAACTAAAAAAAGTAGACCCTTGTAATACTTCATTTTATTCATATTAATAGTCAAAGCAACCGCTAATATATGTACTTAATTAGATGTTTTCCAAAGAGAAAGGATTTTATTGATAAATCCTTGCTGTAAGTAAACTCACCATTTTTATGTCCCCTTAGAACGGTATCGCAAGATAGCTTATTGTGTTTGTTATTTGTTCTCCATTTGGGAAAACTATTCCCCTTTTGGTCTTAAATTTTTTATAGAAGGTCGTTTTTAGCTCAAAATAGGCCATTATTGATCTGGCATCCATTTGGCCTTCAAGGTAGCGTGGGATAATAAACCTATGATTATGAAACTGCTATCAATTGAAAATTTTAAAGAATACTCTTTCGACAAGAAATGTGATATAGTGACCATGCACTCTAACTATATCATGCACAGGGAATTCCCGAATGGCAAAGCATACTTATACCATACGGGTACATTTTTCATCGAAGTACTTTATTCATCGTTGCATAGAAAAATACAAATGATCAATGCATTTGAGGATGTGAGAATGCTCCATTCCTATGCAGAAACAATTTCGCTGGTTGACTTAGACTTATGATTGGTAAGCGGATCAAGAATCTCGAGCGCTTCATCCACAGAAAGGAGATCTTCAATGGTAAGAATTAGTTTGCCTGAAACCTCTTTTAACCTGCAGCGCTTTGAGTGCGATTGTACAAAGGCAAGGATTTTCCCAAAGACTTCAGATTTGAAATACTCATCTTTGCCACTGATGAAGTAACCCTTTAATTTTCCTCCTTTGAGGTTAATTTTTTCAAAACCTAATTCCTCACCAATCCATCTCAATTGCACAGAGTTGATAAGCTGTACTACCGATTCCGGAATTGGGCCGAATCGGTCTTTTAAAGCATCCCTGAATTTTAAAAGCGCCTTTTCGTCCTTGATATTGTCGAGATTGGCATAAAGCTGAATGCGCTCGCTGGTATTACTTACATAATCATCCGGAATCAAAATCTCGAGGTCGGTTTCGATCACGCAGTCCTGAACAAGGATCTTCACCTTTTCTGCCAGCTCTTCGGAGAATAGTTCTTTGAATTCAGTTTCCTTCAGTTCCTGAATGGCATCGTCCAAAATCTTATGGTAGGTGTCAAACCCCAGGTCGTTGATAAAACCAGTTTGTTCGGCACCTAATAAATTACCGGCACCACGAATATCCAGATCGCGCATGGCTACTTTAAAGCCATCACCCAGATCAGAGAATTCTTCCAACGCGGAAAGTCGCTTGCGGGAGTCGGATGACAAAACAGAAGTTGGGGGCGTTAATAAATAACAAAATGCTTTTTTGTTGCTACGACCAACACGGCCACGCATCTGGTGCAAATCGCTTAAACCAAACATATGCGCCTGATTAATCATAATGGTATTGGCATTGGGGATATCCAATCCGGATTCAATGATATTGGTAGAGACCAAAACATCATACTCTCCTTCTATGAACTTTACCATCACTTTCTCCAGGCGATTGCCTTCCATCTGACCGTGAGCAATTCCAATTCTGCTATCGGGAACGAGCTTGTAAATTACATTAGCAATCTGCTCAATATCACTTACTCTGTTGTGTACAAAAAATACCTGTCCCCCTCTTTGTAATTCATAACTAACAGCATCGCGAATTATGGTTTCGTCATACGTGTGCAACAACGTGGTAACAGGTTGCCGATTGGGCGGGGCAGTAGCAATGATGCTTAAATCGCGTGCACCCATTAGTGAAAAGTGAAGTGTACGTGGAATAGGTGTGGCAGTAAGTGTGAGCACATCTACGTTTACCTTTAGCTCTTTCAGCTTGTCCTTTACTTTCACGCCAAACTTTTGCTCCTCATCGATAACGAGTAAACCAAGGTTTTTGAAAACCACATCTTTGCTGACCAGACGATGGGTGCCTATTACAATGTTTACTTTCCCTTCGCCTACATTCTTCACCACTTGTTTAATCTCCTGCGCTGTTTTAAAACGTGAGATGTATTCTATTTTTAACGGGAAGCTACTTAGGCGCTCGCAAAATGTACGGTGGTGCTGCATAGCAAGAATGGTGGTGGGCACGAGTACTGCTACCTGCTTCCCTTCAGTTACCGCTTTAAAGGCAGCACGTATGGCAACTTCTGTTTTACCGAAACCAACATCACCACAGACCAACCGGTCCATAGGGTGTGGCTTTTCCATGTCTTTTTTTACATCTTCTGTAGCACTGGCCTGATCCGGAGTGTCTTCGTATAGAAAAGAGGATTCCAATTCGGCCTGCATAAATCCATCTGGTGCAAAGGCGTAACCGGGCGCTTGTTTTCTTTTTGCATACAATTCAATTAGCTCCTTGGCGATATCCTTAACTTTTTTCTTCGCCTTTGCTTTTTTGCTTTCCCACTCACCGCTGCCAAGCTTGCTCACCAAAGGAGCTGTTCCCTCTTTGCCGGAATACTTTGAGATTTTATGTAAAGAGTGGATACTGGCGTAGAGCATGTCATCGTCTCTGAAAACCAGCCGTATGGCCTCTTGTTCTTTTCCGTTTACGATTTTCTTTTCCAGTCCCGCAAATTTTCCAATACCATAATCAATGTGGGTGACAAAATCTCCGGGCTGCAGTGTTTGCAGTTCTCGAAATGTCATCGCTTTTGACTTCGAGTACTTTTCCTTGCTGCGGTAGCGGTGGAAGCGTTCAAAAATCTGATGATCAGTATAGCAACAGATTTTTACAAGATGATCGACAAATCCCTGGCGCAAAGGAAACTCCAAAGCCTGAAACTCAAGTGTTGGATTTATTTCCTCAAAGATCTCCTGCAAACGCTCTAATTGTTTGGGTTGTTCTGCAGCAATAAAGTTGGCATAACCCTGACCTTGTGAATCAATGAGTGATGATGCCATCAACTCAAAGTTTTTGTTGAACGAAGTTTGTGCTGATGCACTAAAAGTTATGGTATGTGCCGCAGAAAGATAAAAACGACTTCCAAACTCCACACAAACGAAGTCATTAAGTCTTGAAATAAAATAATCTGGGGTTTCAAATAGTTGTTCAGGGGCTAAAGAAACTTTTGTGTTGCCACTGGCCTTGAGAATCTTATCAAATTTTTGTGAAGCCTTTTCAAAGCTTTTGGTGAGTACATCTGAAACGAGCTCTGTGTCTTTGATCCACACGCGTGTGTTAGGAGAAATGAAATCCAGAACCGAAATTCGTTCTTCCTGTACCAACCGGGTTTGGACATTGGGCATTAAGCTGATCTTATCCAACACCTCTACAGAGAGCTGCGAACCCGGATCAAAACTTCTGATGCTTTCTACCTCATCACCAAAAAGCTCAATGCGATAAGGATGATCATGGGAAAAAGAAAACACATCGATTATTCCACCACGTATTGCAAATTGCCCTGCTTCATAAACAAAATCTGTTTTTTCAAAATCGTAAGTATGGAAAAAGTCTTCCAGAAAATTGCTATTGAGGTTTTCTCCTTTTTTGATGGAGAATGTATTATTGGTCAACGATTTTTTATTGATCACCTTCTCTACCAGCGCTTCTGGATAGGTAACGATGATCTGACCATCCGGATGATCACTTATTAAAGTAAGCACTTCGGATCTCATGAGAATGTTGGCATTCTCCGTTTCGTCATACTCGTAGGCGTGCTTGTACGACATTGGGAAAAACTGTATTTCCTTTTCTCCCAACAAATGCTGAAGGTCATTCAGGAAATAGGAAGCTTCTTCTTTATCGTGCAGGATGATCAGGTGACTGGCGCGCACAGACTTGCAGACAGAAGCAAAAGTGACTGCGTCCAGGCTGCCACTAAGGCCTTTTAAATGAATGTTTTCTGGTTTGGGCGTACGTATCCTCTCGGCCAACGTCTGTACCAGGCCATCTGATGTGTAAATGGATAAAAAATCTTTCGCCCTCAAGCCCTCAAAATCAGGAGGGCAAAGGTAAAGAATTGTAGGCTTGTGGCAACAGTTGCCTTGTAACTTATATCTCTTTTTGAATTTTATACTTTAAATATTGAATTTTGATTGATGCAGTCCATCCGCTTGTTTTGTTTGCTCCTCAGTGGCGCAAGTTTGATCTCCCTATTGATTGGCCTGTTCAAACCATGGTGGTTGCTTTGGTGGGAAGATGTTCAGAACAGGAAAAAAATTCTTCAGGTATATGGCTCGCTTACCTTGATATTTTTTTTAGCCTATTTGGCGATTGGGTATTTCATTTGACGCGGGTGGCAAGCACGAGGTGTTTTTTATTCACTCCAGAGAAACCAATCACAAATTTTTGACCGCCATCAATTGTTTTGAGTTTTTTTCTAAGCTGTGATGGAGTAAGTGGGTAATTACGTGAAATAATATTGGCATAACCATCGGGCAAAAATTCGCGCACTGATTTTGAATCCGATTTAAGAAAGTTCACGACCTTGAAAATCCGACCGGGAAACTCAGGAACGATTTCATTGGAACTATATAGGTGCGTGTTGGGGGCTATCTTTTTAAGACCAAATTTTTTACCCACCAATTTGAATGCCCCTGCTTTTAATACCATAGCCGTTGGCTCATACAGAAATGAAAGCGGCTCGGAGTATGACACTTCCGATTTGTTCTCCTCTGATAAAGTAAATGAAAAGGGTTCGTTCCCGGTTTGATCCTCCGATAGGTCAATAGCTTTTATGATGGGTTCAGCTTTCAGTTTTGAGACCATAAACAGTACCTCTTTACATTCATTGTCATAGCCAACAATATACACCTGGCTTACAAATCCCAACTCGCGTATTGCCTGTTGAATATCGATAAGTGGCGAGGCTTTAATAAGAACAAAATCGGACCGCTCCAAAAGTGTAGGCATTAACGCTACCACATTTGGGCTACACTCTGAAAATTTGAAAACTTTTCTATTGCCAGTGCTTCTTCGGGAGGGATCAATATAAATCAAATCGAAATGGTCATGGGTAGCAATCAAGAATGATTCGGCATCGGACTCATGGTAGATGATGTTGTGTGTCCCTAAAGCCTCATGATTGTGTTTTACGATTTGCAGTAGAGCGGCATTGGGTTCAATGTGCATCACCCTTGTAAAACTTTTGGCAAGGTAAAGACTGTCTATACCAAATCCACCGGTAAGGTCGGCACTTAGTTTGCCCTTTATTAAACCAGCCTTGAATTGGGCCGTGACTTTAGATGAGCATTGCTCAAGATTTAGTTTGGGAGGGTATACAATTGCTGGGGTGCTGTAGAGTGAAGGCAATTTTGTTTTTGCTTTTCGTCTTCCAACGATTTGCTGCGCAATGGTAGCAACAGGAATACCTAAAATCTCTTTGTTTTTTAGAACGAGTACCGATTCATCATCTTTTTCATGATCTTTAATAAATTGCTGTACTTCCTTTTCGAGCAGGCGATTGAAATCAACGGATTGGTCCATAGATGACTTAAAAATAGTATAATTGTGTGTTAGCAATATGATTCATTATCGCATTATCAAAATAAGTATTTCAATCCTGGCCTTAAGCAGCTTGATGTCATGTGCGGCATTGAAAGAAACCGCGCGATATGAATTTATTGATGATGAGTATTGGTATCGACAGCGACCGGATAAATACCAAAAGGTGTATGTGGATGCAGATATAGAAAATGATAGAGTAGACATCTACCCCGTCAGTCCGGAATTGAAAGAAGAGCTGCCAGAAATAGCAGAGCATGTTGATCAATACTTTATTATGAAGGATCTGCATCTCAACATTGTTACCATTCCATTTAAATTGAGGCCAAGTGTTGCGGGCTTTCCCAGCCAGTTAAATTCAAATTTTAATGGGGAGATATTTCTGGGATATCGTGTAGATAAGTTCAGGAGACATTTTAAAAATACTCCGGCAGGGATAAAAGATGAATTTCTTCATTGGGGAGTAAGCGGGGGAATTTTTGGTGGAATAGGCTCCTCTGTGATTGCACCCTGGACCACCAGTTATCAAACGATGGACGAATACAATGGATTGGTGTTGACGCGAGGAGTTGGAGTGATAGGGTCTATCAACAGACTTAATGTAGGGCTTGCTGTTGGATGGGATTATCTCACAGATCGCGACAGAAGTATTTGGATTCATCAAAACAAAATTTGGTACGGCCTTATACTTGGCCTAAACTTGAACTGATAGCAGCAGGCATTTGTGAAGAAGTCCCCCATCTTTGTTTTATTCATCACAATTTTTCTTGATCTACTGGGATTTGGTATCATCATTCCCATCCTTCCTATCTTTATTAAGGAGCTTGGCGCGCAGGATTTTCAAGTGGGTTTGATCGCTGCGATCTATCCTGTCATGAACTTTATGTTTTCTCCATTTTGGGGAACGCTCAGCGATCGGTATGGACGAAGACCAATCATACTTTCCAGTGTGCTGGTAACAGCAGTCGCCTATATTGTATTTGCCAACGCACACGCAATCATTATCATTTTTATATCCAGGATGCTGTCGGGAATAGGGTCGGCCAATATTTCTGTTGCTCAGGCGTACATAGCGGATGTTACTTCCCCCAGTGAACGGGCTAAATCAATGGGATTAATTGGAGCAGCATTTGGTTTAGGTTTTATTTTTGGCCCTTCTATTGGAGGATATCTAAAGAGTATATCAGCAGAAGGAAGCGTAGACCTGGTGGGTTATGTCACTGCTAGCTTGTGTATGGTCAATTTTATTCTGGCTTACTTCCTATTACCTGAATCACTTAAGGAAAAGAAAAAAAATGTTCGCTTCAATTTCAAAGTAGTTACGGGAATTATAAAGGAATTAAAAAAGCCGAATATCAGGGAATTGCTTTTAATCAACTTCATTTTCACGGTGGCATTTATGCTCATGCAAATTTCCTGTTCTCTGATGTGGAAAGAAGTAAGTGAGTTGAGTGACGCAAAAATCGGCTATGTATTTACATTCATCGGAATTGTTACCGCAATTGTACAAGGCCTGCTGGTGGGTAGGCTCGTAAAACAATTTGGCGAAAACAAACTGCTTGTGATTGGAAGTGTGCTCATGTTGATGGGTATGGCTGCTCTTCCTTTTGTTGCGTCCTTTTATTTCATTCCACTCGAGTTAATTGCGCTCGCACTTATTGCATTGGCCAACGGTTGTTTAACACCTAATATCAGTTCCTTGATTTCAAAATTTGCTGCACCCAGTGAAGTAGGACAAACACTTGGCGTGAATCAATCCTTTGGTTCATTGGCACGTGCTGCGGGCATGAGCTTTAGTGGCATACTTTACAGTGTCAATTATCACACGCCCTTTTTAGTGGGGGCTGGTCTTATGATCTTGTGTATGTATTTTGCCACTGGGCTAAAGCGAAAAGTTACACCTTCCTGAATTGGTAATAAAAACCAAAACAATTATTGATGACTTAATCTTCAGCTTTATTTTTCATCATCATTAAGAGATTATAAGCCCCTGCAACTACAATGTCTTTGTTGGCTAATTGCTCTCCTGAAATTATCTCTGTATATCCATTTTCAGAATCCCCGGTTTTTACTTCCTGTATGGCAAATTGATTATTGCCCTCCTTTGTGAAGACATAAAGTTTATTTTCATAGCGAACCACGGCTTCATCAGGAAGAGCGTAAACATTCTGACTTTTTATTTCAATCTCAGCATTCATGTACATACCAGGAAGCAAATTTTTATCATATTCTTCGAAATGAGAATGTACCTCTGTGCTTCTATCCTTTGAAAGATTTTTACCAATAAGGATTATTTCACATTCATGTTTATTGTCAGGCTGGTTGTTGGTATAAGCAAATACCTTTTGCCCGATAAAAAGTTTATTGAGGTCCTTCTCAAAAACGGTTAAGGCCAAGTGGATATCGGTAGGATTAATCAATTCAAACAATTCTTCGCTGGGTTGTGCATACTTACCAATATTGATATTGACCTTTGAAACGTAGCCGTCAATAGGTGAATAGATATTGATGCTTTTTGAAAGTGTATTCTCATCCAGTTTATCTGGGTTCACTCCAATAAGCTTCAGCCTTTCGGCCAGCGATTTTACATTTACTTTTGTTGTATTGTAATCTGCTTCCGTCTGTTGGAAAACCTTGTCACTACTGGCCTTACTCTGATTGAGTTCTTTTTGACGCTGGTATTCATTAGTCATAAAATCCAACTGTGTCTTTGCATTGAGATAATCCTGCTGTAACTGAATGTACTGTTGGTCTTCCATCACCGCAATCACTTCACCTTTATTGAGGTGCATGCCAGGCATCAGCTTTGTATATTTCAAATAACCCCCCATAGGGGCACTAATTGAAATAATATTTTGTGGAGGCACATCAATTCTACCATTTACTTTCAGCACACTCGAAATGGATCTTTGCTCGATCTTACTCGTTTGCAAGTTGGCATTCTTGAATTGGGCATCTGAAAGCGTGACGATAGTTTCCAAGGTAGGTGCTCCAGCGCCAGTATCTGTGTTACTGGATGAACATGAATTTAACGTTGACAGAATACTGAGGGCAAAACCAAAAGCCATCAGGCCTTTGAGTTTTGAAATTATGAGATGAGGTAATTTTATCTTTTTCATTTCTTTAGTTCTATTTGTTAAGGAAGTAGTTGAGTTGGATGATACTTTCGTTGAGTTGATTCACCGCACCCAAGTAGTCGTTATTAATTGAAATGGCCTGATTGATAAGCATCACCCACTCTATGTAATTAATATCGCCACTGGCAAATTGCTGGGTCGCGACATCACTGATCAGCGAAGCATTTTTTAGTCCGGTCTGTTCGTAATAGTCGACTGATTTTGAAAAACTGATGACCTGATTGATTGCAGCTTGGTATTCTGTGTTAAATTGTTTTATACCAAATCTGTAATTCGCTTCGCTAAGTCGTTGCAAGGATTGAGAAGCATTGATTTTAGCTTTCTGAGAACCATAGAATAGTGGTATTCCTATCCCTATCTGGCCTGACTGAAAACGAGTAGACCCATCGTATAGGATGTTATCTGCACCCGTTCCCCTCATTGTCATATTATTGTAAGCAAATGACAAATCTGGAAGCAATCTGGATTTCTCCAGCTTCGTATTTTTAATGGAGATTAATTTTTGTTGTTCAAGCCATTCAATGGCAGGATGCGCCAACGCAGGAGCAGTGGTGTCAATGAGCACTGGCCGATTCATTTTAAAATCGTCTTCCAGAGGAACAAGTACAGTTGGGGTATTCAAAAGAAGCTGGAATTGAGCTTGTAGCAGATCCATATCCGCATTAAGTTGATTCAGCTGAAGTGCTATTTGTGCACGTTGTGTTTCAGCCGTTGCCTTTTCAAGAATATTACTTTCGCCAACTTTAAATCTTAATTTGGCTTTAGTAAGAAATTCTGCATAGAGGCTATCGTTTTCCAAAAGCAATTTTTTCTTTTGATGCAGAAAAGCCAGCATGTAGTAGGCTTGCGAAACCTGTTTCTTGAGCTCAGACTCTTTTACTGCAACATTAAGCACACTGCTTTTCCACTCTTCTTTCAATACAGATTTTTGATTGGAGTAAACAGTGGGGAAATTAATGTTTTGGTTGATGACAAATCGATTGTCGGAGAAGCTGCTATTGATCTTCCCGTACTCACCCATAACAGTTGTTTGGGGAATGTTGACCCCTGATTTTATCAACTGCTTTTGATACTCAGCTCTTACCTTTTCATTTTTTAATAATTGGTTATTGACCAAGGCGGTGTCTATGGCAGCCTCCAGGCTTATTGGTGTTTGTGAGTAGCCTGTATGTATTGAGAAAAAAGCAAGGCCAAATAACAGCAGCGTGATACTGGGCGAAATTCTTTTTTTCCTGACAAGTTTTGTTTCAAAAAGAATATAGAGTACAGGCAGCACGAACAGTGTTAGTAATGTTGCAATTAGCAATCCACCAATTACCACTGTTGCCAGCGGCCTTTGTACTTCTGCTCCTGCACCATTGCTGAGTGCCATTGGTAAAAATCCAAGAGAAGCAACCAGTGCTGTCATAAGTACGGGGCGCAAGCGCATTTTGGTTCCCGTAATCACAATACTTTTTAAATCCAGGTCTCCACCAGATTTTAGTCTGTTAAATTCTGCCACTAACACTATTCCATTTAATACAGCAACACCAAACAATGCAATAAAGCCAACACCCGCACTTATACTAAAGGGCATTCCACGCAAGGCGAGGGCAAAAATGCCTCCAATGGCCGAAAGCGGAATAGCGGAGTAAATCAACAAGCCATGTTTTATTGAATTAAAAGCAAAATATAACATGGTGAAAATGAGTAAGAGAGAAACAGGAACTGCGATGCTCAGGCGTTGTTTGGCGGCATTCAAATTTTCAAAAGCTCCTCCATAGGTTACATAATAGCCTGGCGGAAAATTAATTTGACTCTCTACCTTTTGCTGCAACTCATTTACAATGGATTGCACATCACGGCCTCGCACATTAAATCCAATAATGATTCTGCGCTTGGCGTCTTCTCGCTGTATTTGGTTTGGCCCCTCTTTAATTTCAACATTGGCTAATTGATATAATGGAATTTGGTCTCCGGTTGGTGTTGCAATCAAAAGATTTTGCACATCACTCAACCCTTGCCTTTGTTGCCCGGCCACTCTTACCACAAGATCAAAACGTCTTTCGTTTTCGTAAACCATTCCTGTGCTCTGTCCAGCAAAAGCTGTATTAATAATTCGGTTGATATCTGAGATATTTAAGTTGTACTGCGCGATGGCTGCGCGATTGTAATTAATTACAATTTGCGGCATGCCACCAACTGCCTCAACGTACAGGTTGGCACTTCCCTCTACGGTGTTGGCGATGTTTCCCAATTTTTGCGCGTAGTGGGCAAGTGTATCAAGATTTTCACCAAATATTTTACAAACTACATCTTGACGAGCGCCTGTCATTAGCTCGTTAAAACGCATTTGTACAGGATATTGAAATCCAAATGTGACGCCAGGTATGTCTTCCAGTTCTTTACTCATTTTTTCAGCGAGCTCATCAAACGTGGTGGCCGATGTCCATTCACTCTTATTTTTAAGGATCACCATCATATCGCTGGCTTCGATAGGCATTGGGTCGGTAGGCACTTCACCACTACCAGTTTTACCTATGACCTTTATAACTTCTGGAAATCTTTCAAGAAGTAGTTTCTCACCTTTCAGGGTGGCATCTATCGAAACATTGAGATTGCTACCAGTTAAAACACGGGTGTCTACAGCAAAATCACCTTCTTCAAGAGCAGGGATGAACTCACCCCCAAGAGAGGAAAGCACAATTAATGCAATAGCAAAAAGAGAAAGAGCAGAAACTACAACGAGTTTAGGAAAGCTCAGGACCTTTTTAAGAAGTCGCTGATAGACACTTTCAATTTTTTCCATTATTATATCTGAAATATTTTTCTTGTGCTTGACTTTCTTACTTAAGATGACAGAACTCATCATAGGAATGTATGTGAGCGAAAGAATGAACGCACCAATCAAAGCAAAAGCAACGGTCTGTGCCATGGGCTTAAACATCTTTCCCTCTATACCCTGCAAGCTCAAAATGGGGAGATAAACAATGAGGATGATAATCTGACCAAACACTGCACTGTTCATCATTTTTCCTGCCGACAGCTTTACTTCATTGTCCATTTCTGTTTGATTCAGGGAATTAAGAGAGCTGTATCGCGTACCCAGTGCAAGCTGATGCATAACAGCTTCAACAATAATAACCGCCCCATCGACAATTAAACCAAAATCAAGTGCGCCTAAGCTCATCAGGTTGCCACTTACACCAAATTGGTTCATCATGATCACAGCAAAAAGCATTGAAAGTGGAATAACGGAGGCGACAAGAATACCGGCACGCAAATTTCCAAGAAACAATACCAGCACAAACACAACGATGAGGGCCCCTTCCATTAAATTGGTTTTTACAGTGCTGATAGCATTGTTTACCATTTTGGTTCTGTCGAGAAAGGCTTCAATTTCTACTCCCTCGGGTAGTATTTTTCTGATCTGCGCAATTCTTTCTTTTACATCCTTGATTACCTCATTGCTGTTGGCTCCTTTCAACATCATCACTACAGCACCAGCTACCTCGCCCTCTCCATTGTAAGTCATGGCACCATAGCGGATAGCACTACCAATTTGAACTTCGGCAACATCTTTTATAAAAAGAGGGATTCCATTATCATCACTTTTTATAGCAATACCATTTATATCTTCCATGGTTCCAATGAGCCCCTCACTCCGGATGTACAACACTGTTGTTTGCTTTTCGATGTAAGCACCCCCTGTATTCTGATTGTTTTTCTCTAAGGCTGTAAAGACATCGTTGATGGTAATGCCGAATGATTTTAATTTGTTGGGATCTACCGCAATTTCATACTGTTTGAGCTTACCACCGAAACTACTTACATCGGCTACTCCAGGCACAGTCAGAAGTTGTCGCCTTACTATCCAATCCTGAATGGTACGGAGCTCAGTAATGTCGTAGCGTTCCTCATAGCCAGGAGCAGCTCTTACTACGTATTGGTAGATTTCTCCAAGCCCTGTTGTGACAGGTGCAAGTACAGGCACTCCCATTCCTTTGGGTAATTCATCTTTGACGGTTTGCAGCCGTTCTGATACCTGTTGCCTTGCCCAATATACGTCTGTTGATTCATCGAATACGATAGTAACAAGCGACAGTCCAAAGCGAGAGAAGCTTCTGATCTCGATTAATCCAGGAATGTTACTGTTTACCTGCTCAATTGGGAATGTAATTAGCCGCTCAATATCAGCTGCCCCCAATGACGGAACAGAGGTAATTACCTGTACCTGATTATCGGTAATATCCGGGACGGCATCTATGGGTAACTGAGTTAATGAAAATGTTCCATAACCAATTAGCGCTAAGGTGAGCACGCCAATAATTAATTTATTTCTGACAGAAAATGATATAATGCTATTTAGCATGATGAAAAGAGTAAAGAATTAATAAATCCGAACGACCNNAAATTCAGATGAAGAGATGGGTTGGTAAAAATTGGTATAGGTTACTTCTCTTGCGTCCAATTCGATAGAGGTATTCTGTGCCTCTGTGAGAAAAATGGTGGAATGAATAGTTGTGTTGTCAGGCGCTTTGAATGGCAAGCCTTTATGCTGCTCTCTCTCTTCTTTATCATGCTCTTCCGCCTTGCTACCGTAGTGCAGATCGAAAAATTCATTAAAGGAAAAAGCTTCTGCTTTTGATTTGTGTTGATTGTAATGGTCAATCAAATAAGGCAGCTTGGCCATATCATGCAAATCAACCAGACTTCCCGTCAGGACGATAACTACAAGCGATATGGAAAGTGCTCGGATCACACAGCTAATTAACAAACATAATACAATGAATCAGCAAAATTTGTTCAGACGGTTGCAATTTAGAATTGGTCTAACTAAACAAATTTAGATTTCCCCCTCTGCGAAATTGGGTTAGATCAGCAGGAGGCATGGATTTTCCTGTAAAATATTTTTTCTTGGCTACGTGATACAATTGCTGAATTGCATCTGCAATGTTGCCCTCCCCTGTCATTCTTCGACCAAAATTAGAATCATTGACGTTGCCGCCATGGAGTTCACTTATTTGATTCCAGACCTTTTCAAAACGCTCTGGAAAATTCTTTTTCAGCCAATCCTCAAAGATTTTACTAATTGAGCCATTTAATCTTACCACCGTCATTCCACACGCGACAGCCCCATGGTCTGCGGCAGCTTTTAAAATGGCAGGTATTTCGTGGTGATTGAGCCCTGGAATGATAGGGGCGTTCATTACTCCTACAGGAATACCAGCTTTTGTCAGCACGTCAATGGTTTGCAATCTTTTTTTTGCGCTTGCAGTTCGGGGCTCCAGCTGCCTTCGCAAATCTTCATCCAAAGTGGTTATTGAAATCATCACATGCACCAGTTTGTTTTTGGCCAGGTCGGCCAGGATATCCAGGTCTCTTTGTATCAATGCATTTTTGGTAATGATGCCGACCGGATGACGGTATTTCAAAAGTACCTGAAGCATCTTACGGGTAATTTGAAATTTCTTTTCCTGAGGTTGATAACAGTCCGTATTGCCAGAAAGCATAATAGGCACAGCCTGCCATGTGGGTTGTAACAAATGCCTTTCTAACAATTCGGGGGCATTTTGTTTGATGATGATTTTAGTTTCAAAGTCTAAGCCGGCACTGAATCCATAATATTCGTGAGTATTGCGGGCGTAGCAGTAAACACACCCATGCTCGCAACCCTGGTAGGGATTCATAGAATAGCCAAAATGAAGATCTGGGCTATTTACCTTATTCACGATCTTTTTTGATGTCTCATGAAAAACTTGAGTTTTAGGGTTTTCAAGAAGTTCTTCATCTAATCCCTCAATGTGTTCGGTACTGTATTGTTCCTTTAAGTACTTATTTTCGGTTTTTATCTGCGCACCGCGACCTTTGAAATAGTTGTCCTCCATGCAGCTAAATTACTAAATAAATTAGTATACGATAATTATATTAGTATTTTGATTTATTCTGAAACCCCGCTTGTTCAACTAAATAGCCCATTACTGGAGAATGCAGGGCTCACACTACTGCTTAAACGAGAAGATCTCAATCACCCTCACATTTCAGGAAACAAGTGGTGGAAGTTGAAATACAATCTGGAGGAGGCGATTAGATTAGGTCATGATACCCTGCTTACTTTCGGGGGGGCTTATTCCAATCACCTGTATGCTACGGCAGCTGCAGCCAGCGAGTTAGGCATGAAAAGTATTGGAATGGTAAGGGGAGAAGAAGTTTTACCACTCAATGCTACACTGGCATTTTGCAAGAGCAGAGGAATGCAACTCCAGTATGTTTCAAGGGATGTTTACCGAGATAAAAAGGATCCATCTTTTATTGAAACCTTGCAAAGTGCATTTGGCAATTTTTATTTGATACCAGAAGGGGGAACCAATTTGCTTGCCATTAAAGGGAGTGAAGAATGGGCTCAACAATTAAAAAAAGAAATTGATTTTGATCTCCTCTGCCTTCCTGTAGGCACAGGAGGTACTATGGCCGGAATGATCAATGTGCTCAAGGAGAAGCAGATTATTGGCTTTTCGTCATTGAAAGGTGGCGATTTTCTGAGAGATGAAATCCGACAGTGGTTATCCCAACCTACTGAAAATTGGCGCATTGAAACTCAATATCATTTTGGTGGTTATGGGAAATTAAATCAAGCACTTACTGACTTTACTATTGAATTTGAAAAGACCTATGAAATTCAGCTAGATCCCGTTTACACCGCGAAAATGATGTACGGTATTTTTGACCTTATTCAACATAGTGCCTTTCAATCAGGATCGAGAATATTGGCGTTACATACCGGAGGTCTACAGGGAAGATCTGGGTTTAACTTCTGATCACACTTCGTAGCCTTGAGAAAAAAGGCATACGTGCACCTGGCTCAGGCATGGCTCCACTTTCTCTGGCTGCTTTTACTCCTTCAATAGTGTAGAAGGCCGTGGGTACCGTTCTTTTCAATTCATTTAAAAATTTTTCCAGCCGCTCTCTTTCAAGTACACAGAAGATTATACTTTCATCCCCGTCAGGACCAAAAGACTCCAGGCGTGTATACCTTATTTTTTCCAGCTTGAGAAAATCGAGAAACACACTTGTGTCTTTACGGGTTATTATCCTTGCCACCACTTTACCATAGGCAATTCTCTCTTCGATGATCATCCCTATAAAAATACCACCGGCAAAACCAGCTGGGTAGGCCACGTAACACATCCAGTTATCAAGGTGGGCAAATATTTGTCTAATGGCCATTAGCCAGATGAAAGCTTCAAAGAAGCCCAATAGTGTGGAGGTCAATCTTCTGCCACCCAGCATATAGATAATTCGCACGGTGTTGATAGAGACATCACAAATGCGGGCAAGAAATATAAGAAGGGGTAGTATGAAAAAACTGAATACTGCGTCTGAAAAGCCAAGCGTTTCGATGAAGAAATAATCCATTGGTCAAAATTAGAACTTATTTATTTCACACAAGCCCTTCGGTGGAATTTTAGGTCTTATTTCCCCGCAAATAGCCTATCCAAACAAATCCTGAATCACATCTGTCAGTTTGCTAAAAGCCTTGATTTCAATTTTGGTCTTCTTAAGATCAATCGATTTCTTATTGTATTTTGACACGTAGATTTCTGTAAATCCAAGCTTCTCTGCTTCTGAGATACGTTGATCTATCCGGTTCACAGCACGTAGTTCACCTCCCAATCCGATTTCTGCCGCAAAACAAACTTTGTCTGAGACAGGAATCTCTTCCATCGAGCTGATGATGGAAATACAGACCGCCAAGTCGATAGCGGGGTCCTCCACTTTTATACCACCCGCCATGTTCACAAAAACATCTTGTGTGCCCATTCTGAACCCGCAGCGCTTTTCCAAAACGGCCAACAACATATTCAATCGCTTTTGGTCAAAACCGGTGGGGGTACGCTGAGGTGTACCGTAGGAAGCCGGGCTGACCAATGACTGAATTTCTATCAGCAGGGGGCGATTGCCCTCAATAGTTGCGCCTATGGTGGCACCACTTACTTGTCCTTCTTTCTGAGAGATTAAGATTTCCGATGGATTAGATACTTCCCTAAGCCCAGTTCCCAACATTTCGTAAATGCCTAACTCGGAGGTGGAGCCGAATCTGTTTTTGGTGGTGCGTAAAATACGATAAGCCAAATGGCGGTCCCCTTCGAATTGTAGCACAGTATCCACCATGTGTTCCAACACTTTAGGACCTGCCAGCATGCCATCTTTGGTAATGTGACCGACAAGGAATACAGGAGTATTAGTTTCTTTAGCAAATTTCATCAGTTCGGCTGTGCATTGCCGTACCTGCCCAATGCTGCCTGCAGCGGAGTCCAGCAGATGCGTGTGCAAAGTTTGGATAGAATCGATAATGACAAGATTTGGGTTCAACGATTCAATTGCCAAAAAAATATTTTTTGTGCTGGTCTCGGTGAGTGTAAAAAAATTGGTGGCTTTGGTTTCATCGGGAGACAACCGCTCGGCTCGCATTTTTATTTGCTGTTCACTTTCCTCTCCGGAGACATACAATACTTTTTGATTTCGAAGTGCCAACCCAATTTGTAACATAAGAGTGGATTTCCCTATGCCTGGCTCTCCGCCAATCAATATGAGGGATCCGGGAATGATGCCGCCACCCAGTACCCGGTTGAGTTCATTGTCGGGCGTGAGTATTCTAAATCCTGAGGTGGGTTCGATTTCCCCCAGCGTTTTTGGCTTATTCTGCCGTGCCCTGGCAGATTCCTGGCGCCACTCAGTTTGGTTTTTCCCAGCTTTTTCCACAACCTCTTCGGCAAATGTGTTCCACTCGTTACATGAAGGGCATTTCCCTACCCACTTAGCAGATTCATGGCCACAATTCTGACAAAAGAAGACGGTTTTAGATTTGGACATTATAGAAAAATCTTCAAAATTTAGATAAACCTTACATACACTCCTGAACTGGAAATGAAATTTTATATATTTCCTTTAAAACCAACCCCATGAGATCAACCGCAATACTAGGCACTCTTTTGCTTTCTTTTAATCTTCTGGCACAGAAAGCACCCATTAAATTTGGTAAAATTTCGGATGAAGAGTTGAACATGACAGCATACGAAAAGGATCCATCTGCCTCAGCAGTGGTTTTGATGGATTATGGGACTTCTGTCATTAGCTACGACCAAACCAATGGGTTTAAGATAGAATTTGAAAGGATAAGGAGAATAAAGATTTTGAATAAAGAGGGGTACAGCTGGGCCAACTTTGAGATTCCTCTATTTCATAGGGGAAGTGATAAAGAAAAACTCAATGGACTTAAGGCTGTAACTGTAAACATGGAGGGGAACAAGCCAGTTGAAACGAAACTAGGCAAAGACGGAATCTTTGAGGATGAAACAAGTGAAAATTGGACCACGATAAAACTTACGTTGCCCAACGTCAGGGAGGGATCTATTATTGACATTGAATACAGCGTGATGTCTCCTTTCATATTTAATTTTCAGGATTGGGAATTTCAAACCACCATCCCGACCAAATGGAGTGAGTACATAGCACGCATTCCTGAATATTACGATTATCAAAAATACAGCCAGGGCTATTTGCCCTTTAAGATCAATGAGCAAAAATCAGAAAGACGCACCATCATGCTGAGCTCTAAGGAGAGAACAGGAGGAGGAGGTTTTGGTTCAGGGGCATCACAAACCAATTATTCAACTCAAAATATTGAATACAACGAAAACGTTTACAGATGGGTAGCAGAGGACGTTCCAGCTTTTGATGAAGAACCCTACATGACCACCTATAGGGACTATATTTCTAAAATGAATTTTGAATTGGCTCAAATTAGATTTCCTAATAGACCTGTTGAGTTGGTGATGGGAACCTGGACCAACATTAACAAAGAACTGCTTGAAGCTGCAGAGTTTGGTGGAGTAGTAAAGCGTTCAAACTTTCTCAACAAGTTTGTCGAAGAAATCTTAGCGGGTAAGACAAGTGACATTGAAAAGGTAGATGCTATATGCAAATATGTAAAGGCCAATGTGCTATGGGATGGCAATTATAGAAAATACACGGATGGAAATTTTAAGCGAGTGCTGGATGACAAAAAGGGGAATTCGGCTGAAATAAACTTAATGTTGGTATCAATGCTTCAAAAGGCTAACCTTCGAGCAGACCCAGTTGTGATAAGCACACGAAATCACGGGTTTGTAAGACAACAATTTCCTTTGTCAAGCCAATTTAATTATGTGATTGGCGCAGTGGAGATAGATGGAAAGCTTCTGCTAATTGATGGCACGGATCGCGGCCTTTCCAGTTTTATGCTACCAGAGCGATGTCTCAATGGTGCTGGTTTTTTAGTGTCAGAAACAAATTCCAGATGGGTTGAACTCGCCCCAGCAGTAAGAACAAAAACACTGGTGGAAGCATTGGTCTCCATTGAAGAAGAAGGGCAATTGAAGGGCCACATTGAAATTGTAAAAGAAGGATACGATGGGCAACAGATGCGAAAGGAATATCATGCTAAAGGTGAGGAATCATATATTAAAAGTTTAGTAGAAAGGAATCAATGGGTTGTTCATAAACAACAATTTGAAAATTTGAAAAATCTGGATGAGCCAGTGAAAGAGATTTATGATCTTACACTGAATGAAAACCTGCAAGCGGATGTAATTTATCTTAGTCCAATGATTGCCAATGGTATAACTGAAAATCCATTTAAGGCAGAGAAGAGAGAGTACCCTGTGGATTTTGGAAAGGGATTTGAGCAGGTAAGCATGATAAAAATAAAGATTCCAAAAGGATATGTTGTGGAGGAGATGCCCGCATCTATGGCCATTGCATTGCCTGATAAAGGAGGCAGATTTTTATATAATATCAGTACCGCAAACGGAGAGATTGCTTTAACCAGCTTATTCACGATTAATAAAGGGATATTCACACAATTGGAGTACCCTCACCTTAAAGAATTTTACGCCCGGGCTATAAGCAAGCAAGGGGAGCAAATCGTATTAAAGAAATCTACTGAGTGAAACTTACCAAAAAATTAGTCCTGCTAAGTCTGAGTTTAATTGTAGCTGATGTATTAGGTCAAAGTAGTTATAATGTTCAATCCATCCCGGATGAACTCAGGAGAAATGCCAATGTAGTAGTCCGTGAAAAGGTAGATCAGTATTCGATTAAATCTTCTTCCAATGCCACATTACATTCCAGGGAAGTGATTACAATACTCAACCCCAACGGCCGGAAACATGCTACGAAAGCAGTTTTCTATGACAAACTTACCAAAGTAGTGCAGTTGAAGGCAATGGTATATGATGCCAATGGCAAGCAGATAAAGAAACTTAAAACGAGTGATTTTGAAGACTACAGTGCAATTTCAGGATTTAGTTTGTATGAAGACAATAGAATAAAGATTGCTGATTTGTCTACAACGCACTATCCCTATACCATCGAATTTGAATATGAACTCGATTATAAATTTCTTTTTTATATCCCAACGTTCAATCCGATTTGGGATGAACATATGAGTGCGCAAAGTGCGCAGTATTCCCTGCTATGGACTGGCGATACTAAACCACGATACAAACTTCTTAACCTTGAAGAAGTGACTGTGACTGCAAATGAAGAATCAGGAAAAATATCTTGGTCATTTACTGATGTGAAACCATTTGAAAGGGAGAAACACGGTCCTTCCAAAAATGAATTGCTACCAGCTGTCAGTGCTGCCCCTTCCTATTTTCAATATGATGGTTATGCCGGCAACATGGATACGTGGGAAAATTTTGGTAAATGGATTTCGCGATTGAATAAAGACAGGGACGAGCTTTCTGTCGAAACAAAGCAAAAAGTAATAGAATTGACGAAAGACCTTAATTCGGTTGAAGAAAAATGCAGAGTGCTTTACTCCTTCCTTCAAAACAAGACCAGATACGTAAGTATACAATTGGGGATTGGAGGTTTTCAACCGTTTGAAGCCAGAGTGGTGGATGAAGTGGGTTATGGTGATTGTAAAGCACTTTCGAATTACATGGTAGCATTGCTTAAAGTGGCTGGGGTTAAATCCAACTATACCCTTATTCGTGCAGGTGGTGATGCCCGACCTATAGATGCAAAATTTCCAAGCACACAATTCAATCATGTAATCGTATCGGTGCCCAATGGAGCAGATACTTTATGGCTTGAATGCACAAGCCAATCCAATCCATTTAAATACCTCGGAACATTTACGGGTAATCGATACGCATTGGCCATAACCGACCAAGGAGGAAAAATTGTGAGAACGCCTGATGTTGATGGAGAAAATGTTATGAAAAGGATGCTTGAGGTTATGGTGGATGAAAAAGGAAAGGGCATTATTAAAGGTCACGTGTCTTATTTGGGGCAACAATATGAAAAAGACAATTTGAATTTTGTGAGCAACAGCAACGTAGGGGAGCAAAAAAAATGGATTGAGCAAAGCATTAATTTGCCATCTTTTCGTATTGAAAACTATACTTTTGAAAATCACAACCCTAAGGCTGCAAAGGTGGAAATAAGTTATAGTCTAAGTGCCGATAGAATAGCTTCAACCAGTGGTAAGCGCTTATTTCTAGCACCTAACTTATTCAACAAATTAGCTATTCACTTTTCAAGTCCTGAAAACAGAGTGTCTGATGTGATCATTGAAGATTCAATTGTTGAATTCGATTCCATTGAATTCCATCTCCCTGAAAACATATATCCCGAGTTTATCCCTGCCAATAAATCAATAAACAATCAGTTCGGAGCATATGAGGTTAATTATACTTTTGATGAAGGCAGAATGTTTTATGTTAGAAAATTTATACTGAATAAAGGAAGATATTCTGTCGATACATATGCTGAACTGTGTGCATTTAATAAAGAAGTTTCAAAAACTGATAATATCAGCATTGCGTTCTTGAATAAAACTTAAATCATTTAAAAGGAGAATTTTCCTCTTTTGCCATCGTATTGTAAACGAACCTATCCATAAGGCCAGGCACCCATTTATTGAGAAAAACAGTAAGTCGCCCTTGGGTCGTTAAAATCAATGTTTTTTTTCTTTTTACAACGGCATTGTATATGTGCATTGCACATTCTTCCGATGTCATCATTTTTTCTTCTTCTCTGGGAGAGTCGCCTTGGGCCGTTCCGTCCTTTAACAAAGAACGTTTACGAATATTGGATGCAGTGAATCCCGGGCAGGCCGTAAGCACATGAACACCGGTTTTAATTAACTCAGTGCGAAGTGCCTCAAGGAAACCGTTTAGAGCAAACTTGGAAGAACTGTATCCGGTGCGTCCGGGTAAGCCGCGGTATCCGGCAATAGAAGAAATTCCAACAATGGATCCCTTAGTTTTGAGCAGGTGTGGAAGACAACTTTGGGTGGCGCTGATTACCCCAAAAAAATTGATGTCCATCACTTTTCGGATAACACTGAGTTCAACATCCTGAAACAGTGCCCGCATGGAAATACCCGCATTATTGATAAGCACATCAATTTTTCCGTAAGCGTTTATGGCGCTATCAACCATTCTTTTGTTGTCCGCATCAATACTTACGTCTCCCTGACATCCCATAATGTCAATACCCATGCTCCTCAATTCATTAACAGTAGCATCCAGTTCTTCCTTTTTTCTTCCTGTAATAAGGATTTTGCTTCCGTTTTTACCAAAATGCGCGGCAAGAGCCTTGCCAATACCAGACGATCCACCTGTGATTATAACAACTTTGTCTTTCATAAGATGATAGGTTGCCTACTCAACCCTGTATAACCGTTATCCGTTCCGAAATATAAGGCAATAGAATTGATAAATTTTGCATGAACTTCACAAGACATTTTCTAAAGCAACCAGTCAGAACGAATTCTTCTTTACTTTTATAACTTGCAACTCTCAATTTGAAAGAATGTTTTTCCTGCAAATTCTGTCAAGACTACCTTTTTCGATCCTTTATCTCTTTTCCGATTTTTTATTTTTCGTCACCTATCGAGTAATCAGATACAGAAGAGATTTGGTGATAAAGAATTTGAAAAATTCATTTCCTGAAGCAGACGCCAAAACCATTGGGAAGTATGAGAAAGAATTTTATAGCAACCTGTGTGATTATGCGGTGGAAACACTAAAACTCCTGACAATTAAAAAGGAGGATCTAAGAAAAAGAATGCGTTATCTCAATCCCGAAATAATAGAACCATTTAAGGAAAAAAGACAATCGATTATTTATGTCACGTCTCACCAATTCAATTGGGAGTGGTTGGTGGCGGCAGGAAATTTTTCCCTTCCCATCTCAGTAGACTTTGTCTACCAGCCACCAAGCAGTGAGTTTTTTAATCAATTTTCACTGAAGTTGCGAACACGCTTTGGAGCTTATCCGATCAAAAGGGCAGAGGTAGCGCGCGAGATTATCAAAAGGAAAGAGATCGTGCGAGGAGTAGCCATCGTAGCGGATCAATTTCCAGGACACGACAATGACAAGCGATATTGGACTACATTTTTAAATCAGGACACTGCTTTTTTTCAGGGCATTAACCAACTGGCGTACATGACACAGTATCCTGTTTTTTTTGCAAAAATGAAGCACCCGAAAAGGGGTCATTATGAAATAGAATTGGTAAAGATAGCCGAACCTCCCTATCAAAAAGATAATTTTGATATGATTGAAAGCTACATTCGGGCAACGGAAGAAGTTATTAAGAGTGACCCTTCAGGGTGGTTGTGGTCTCACAACCGGTGGAAGAAAAAAAGACCAAAAGAAGTTTAGTTCATCAACATCTCAATGTCTTCTTTCGTCAATGTCTTAATTACACTTTCTTCAGTAGTAATTAAGTTTTCTGACAATTTCATTTTGTGTTTTTGCAGTGTAAGGATTTTTTCTTCTACTGAATTGCGAGTAATAAACTTGTAGGTAAATACTTTTTTCTTTTGCCCGATCCGATGCGCTCTGTCTACGGCTTGTGCCTCAACTGCAGGATTCCACCAGGGATCAAGAATGAACACATAGTCAGCCTCTGTAAGGTTGAGCCCAAGACCACCTGCCTTAATAGAGATAAGAAACACCTTTACCTTCTTGTCTTTGTTAAACATGGCCACCTGTTCCTTGCGATCGGTGCTTGATCCATCCATGTAGGCAAACGGGATTTTACTTGCAATTAGTTGTTCTTTAATAATCCCCAGGTGCTTAACAAACTGACTAAAAATTAAAAGTTTATGTCCTTCAATAATTGCATTCTCAATCATGTGCGACACGTCATTCAATTTACCAGAGTCGCCCTTGTAAGTCGGGTCGATCATCTTGGGATGATTAGACAGTTGCCGTAGTTTGGTCAATCCTTCCAGCAACGTAAATCGTGAATTGTTGATCCCTTCCTTTTCGATAAGGTCCAATATCTTGTGTCTGTAGTGCGCTTTTACTTCCTCATATCTTTCCGCTTGCTCAGGGGTCATGTCAGTGTAATAGATGTTCTCCACTTTTTCGGGAAGATCAGTAGCTACCTGCGCCTTGAGTCTCCTTAGAATGAACGGCTTGATGATGGCGTTGAGTTTTTTGGTCTTGCCTTCATCACCTTTCTTTTCTATAGGAACTAAATATTCGTCTTTGAAAAATTTCTGACCACCTAAAAGTCCAGGATTGATAAAAGTCATTTGAGACCATAAGTCCATAGTGGTATTTTCCAAAGGCGTACCGGTGAGGGTGAGTCTATGCCTTGATTTCAACTTCAATACCGCCTTGGCAATGTTGGAGGTAGGATTTTTAATTACTTGGGATTCGTCAAGGATCACGTAGTTGAATAGGAAATTCTGTAAGTGATCAATATCCAAACGAGTAATACCGTATGAGGTGAGAATCAAATCATACTTTTCAAACTTTGAAATGTCCTTATTTCTATGCGTACCTGTATAACTTAATATTTTAAGATCAGGTGTAAATTTAGCGGCTTCCATTTCCCAGTTATACACCAGTGAAGTAGGCATAATGAGCAATGAAGTACCGGCATTACCTCTTTCTTTTTCGGACTGTAGCATCGCCAAGGTTTGAACGGTCTTACCTAAACCCATGTCATCGGCAAGACATCCTCCCAATCGGTATTCATTTAAAAACATCAACCAGTTATAACCTGCTTTTTGATATCTTCTAAGTGTGCCGTGGAAATTTTCTGGTAACGGGTAGTCCTTCACACCATCAAATGTGTCGAGGTTACGCAGCTTCTCACTCATATGTACCTTTGCCAAATTGCTTTCCTGCAATTCTTTAAGCAATGTAATGTGGTGCTTCTTCAGAACGGGCTTCTCGTTTTTACCGTGCGTTTCGCTTAGGGCAAACAAGTCACCAAATTTTACCAGCCATGCTTCAGGGATAATGGCAATTTCTCCATTGGGTAATTTAAATTCTACTTTCCTTTTAAGAATCAGTTTTCTCAGTTCCTTGAAAGAGATTTCATATTCACCAAAAAATATTTTGGCGTGAATATCAAACCAGTCGATACTTTCTTTGACATCCAGCTCAATAACCGCCTTACCAACAAAATATTTTTTATCCCGGTTTTCGGGTTGACTCACTTCAAAACCAAGATCAAGCAAATTGATCCTATTCTCATTGAGCCATGAAAAGGCCTGTGCTTTTTCTACGGCTGTTCTGAATCCTCCACGAAGAGGAAGGCCCAGTTTAGTTAACGTCTGTGCATACTTTTTTTCATCCTCAATGTTTCGAACTATGCGATGAAAAATATAATCGTTGTCATGCTTCTCTAGTTTCACGCTTACGGGCCCGGGTGAGTCTCCGCGGAAACGATGCTTACCGTATTTAAACGATAAATCAAATATTATTTTTCCAGACTCATCATCACTTTGACCACTGCTTTCATCACCATCAAAAAGTTTGGGAGTGGTTTTGTTACTTACAGGAGGTAATTCTGAAAGTGTCAATAAAGGATGAGGCGTGTAGTCGTGTTTGGCAATTTCAAATCCTTTGACTTCAACGTTATCGAATGATGCAATTAATGGAGCAACGAATCTATTGTAATACGTCTCTTCAAGGTTTTTGGGAATGACCACTGATTTTTTCCCAAGAAAGGGCAGGAGCTTTTTCCCATCTACAGGAACATCAAAACCATAAAGCTTTCCGTTCAACACCAGCCATGCCGGGTATTTACACACCAGGTAAGCAGACGGGTTGGGGAGCTCAATCCTTTTACCATCATAGGAAAGGGTAGGGTAATAGTTGGTACTATCTTCACCTCGCATAAAATGAAATTGAATGGAGGCCCTCCTTGGCTGCACTTCCAATTTTCGCCATGTGGGTTCGCCATCATTTCCCATTTCAAAAACCATTTTTCCGGACAGCTTGTCCATTACTATGGCCCTTCTTTTTTCCATGTAGGCTTCAATTTGCTCCTGTAGCAATTCGTCACCTTTATCTTTTTTATAGACTTTGGCAAAGAACTCATTGGGTTTCATCACCTTTTTGGAGAAGTGCTTCAGTATGGCGTCCTGACTCATGCTGTCCATCAATTCGATGAGTTCAAAATCACGGTCGTCCAGCCCTTTGGAAAACTCACGGGCATTTTTCGAAGAGATGTTCTGATGCTGATAGGTGAGCTTGCCATTGTCATCGAGATGGACAATAAATGACTCAAAAATATACCCCAGGTACTCGTGTTGATAGAGCGAGTAGATGATTTGAAAAGGCTGCGCTGCCGATACCTTCATGGGGTTCTAAATATTAAATTTGATATTCAAAACAATTATTAACGTGAAAAAGGGTCCATTTGGACGAAAAAAAACGCTTTTTAGTAAAAGCAGAATTGCAAAATAGGCATTCCCCGTGTAAAAAACCGAACAATCTTAATCCTTTTCCTACATGAGAAAAACCTACAAATTCTGGGTAGAATAGGACCTGGAGGCCAGCGAAGCAGGATAAAATGACACCAAAAACGTAATTGCTACAACCACCAGGCTAGTTAAAGCAAAATCTGTCCATATCATTGTAACCGGATAATTGGGAATAACGGCATTTTCCATACCCATTCCTACAAGGCCGAATTGGTCCTGCAACCAACAGATAAGACCTCCAATTATCAGCCCAGAACCTGCTCCAATGAAAGAGATAATTGCTCCTTCCGAAAAGAAAATTTTTCGGATGAGGTTTTCACTGGCACCAATTGCGGTGAGTACGCTGATGTCTTTTTTCTTATCGATGGCAAGCATCATCAGCGAAAAGAAAATGTTGATGGAACCAACTGAAATCAAAAGCGACAAAGCCAGAAAGGTGAATAGTTTTTCTATTTTCAATAAGCGATACAAATCTTTTTGCTGTTCTTCATTGGTAAGTACTTTGAAAGAATCGCCTAAAGTCTCTGCAAGCCTTTCTTTGACAGCAAGCAAGTTCGATCCATTGGTGGTTTTTATTTCCAAAGCAGTTCTTTTGTTTCCGTAGTCCAACAAGTCTGCCACAAAATCCAAAGGAAGGAAGACGTAATTTTCATCATAGTTTTTTTCAATGGAAAAAACACCGCCTGGCCGTATGGTTTTACGCGAGTACATCTGAGAGGGATCCAATGAAGATCGTCTTAAGTCTTTTATATAAAATATTTGAAGCGCAAACATTTCATCTTCTACCGCCACAGATAATGCATATTGTATGCCTCTTCCAATTATGGCAAAGTTGACTCCATCCTGTTTTAGTTTCAATTCACCTTGTACGATCCTATCATCCAAACGGTGCTGATCGATGAAGTTATCACTTACTCCTTTGATGGTGGCAACTACGTCCGCATCACGGTAACGGATGTAGGCATAGTCTTCAATTACCTCGGTAACCACCTCCACACCTTCAATGGTTTTTAATTTCGTAAGAAGGGCATCGGAGACTTCAAAAGATTTTCCCTCTGCGGCTTCAATTTTCAGTTCAGGATCAAATGATGTATACAAGGAACGAAGTAGTCCTTCCAGTCCGTTGAACACAGAGAGAACTATAATGAGGGCTGCGGTAGAAAAGGCCACACCCACCATCGAAAGAATTGAAATGATGTTAATGAAATTTTGTTTTCGCTTAGAGAAGAAGTAACGTTTGGCGATAAACAGGGAAAGATTCACAGAAAACTAGAATTGGTGGACTTTAACTTTCTTTATCGTCTTTGTCAGCGGGAGGTATGTTTAGGCTGTTGATGAGTGAATCAATTCTAATGGCATTTTCTTCCACTTCGTCAATAAAAAAGATCAATTCAGGAATGATTCGAACCTGTTTGCCAATTTGAGTACCTAAAGCTTTGCGGATTTCACTTTTGTGGGTGTTCAGTCGATTCAGTGTCTCTTCCTTATTTTTGGCCAGCATCATACTAATGTAAATTTTGGCTACGCTTAAATCGGGACTCATTTTTACCTCGGCAATGGTAATCATTTCATTGTTGAGAATGCCCCTTCGGTCGCGCTGGAAGATTCCACTCAGTTCTTTCTGAACCAGCTTGCTGTATTTTTGTTGTCTCACGGTTCCGCTCATGCCCCAAAGGTAAGCAAAAGTGAATGGTGATGAGACGCCAGAATAAAAATTGGTTTGCCAGGCACCAATACTGATTTTTTCCGCCAATTATCATTTAATTGCAAATTCTAAACAAAATCGCCTGTGCTGCTCCGCTTTTTTCGGATCAATGACCCTTATCGCTTACTTGGATTACTCATCATTATTATTCTGATAGGGCTTCCGTTTATTATTAACCCAACGGGGATATTACTGAGTGAGCTCAAAAACATGGTGTTGGGGGAAGCCATTGCCGATGGTAAATTGATGTACGTTCAAATTATTGACGATACTCCACCCCTTGCCGGTCTGTTATTTGGCTTTGTGAATGTGATCTTTGGCAGGTCTATGGTTGCTGAGCACATTGTGGCCTTGTTAATCATTTTCTTTCAAGCAGGCTATTTCGCGGTTTTGCTAATCAACAATAAGGCATATGCTGAAAACACTTACCTGCCTGCACTCATTTTTGCTATACTTTGTTTCTTCTCCTTTGATCTGCTTAAGTTTTCTCCTGAGCTACTCGCTTCTACAGTTATGCTCTTTGCGCTCAATCAGTTATTCCATGAAATTGAATTTAAGATCCAAAGAGATGAAATCATTTTGAAGTTGGGGGTGTATCTGGGCTTGGCCACTTTTCTTGTGTTTTCTTATTGGGTATTTCTGTTGCTGTGCATATTTATTTTGATTACGCTTACCCGTGCGGGATTCAGAAAAATTGCGCTCATGATATTTGGCTTTTTTCTGCCTCATGCTTTGTTGATAACAATCTACTACTATTGGGGAGAGACAGATTTGCTATGGCAGAATTTTTACGCAAGCAACATTACCCTATCAGGAGATATGCTCATTAGCACCCAGTCATTGTTAATGCTTGCAGCCTTACCCCTAACTTATTTTCTCTTTTCCATTTTTATGATGAACAGAGAAGCACGGTTTACCAAGTATCAATCTCAGCTGATGCAGGTAATGTTTCTTTGGTTGCTATTTTCTTTGATACAGGTATTTGTGGCCCGGCAGGTTTCGCCAGCAAGTTTGTTCTTGTTTATTCCACCCCTGGCCTATTTTATAAGCCACTATCTGCTTTTAATCAGAAGAAAGTGGAGAGCAGAGTTGATGCTTTGGGTGTTTCTGACGGGTATCATGAGTGTTAGTTTGCTTTCTAAATCCGGGAAGCTGGACAGGGTTAATTACAACAATCTTTATGCGGCAGAAAATGATTTATACAAGGAGATAAATGGACAGTCCGTAATGATGCTTGGCGCGGAGTTGGCGGTTTATCAAGCCAACAATTTGGGTGGGTTTTTCCTTAATTGGGAATTATCGGAACCGATAGTTGGGGATATGTCTATGTATCGTCATGTAGAGATTGTAGCGGCTTGTTTTGAACAGTATCCACCTACCGTAATAATTGATCCAGGTAATAAGATGGAGGAGGTAATGGAAAGAATACCAGCCTTGGCATCAAAGTACAAAAAAGAAGGAAATACTTACAGAAAGATCAGCAACTGATTTTGTCAACCCTGCGCGCATGACGTCCACCTTCAAAGTTGGAATGAAGAAAACGATTTACAATTTTTTCAGCTAACCCCATATCAATAAATCTTGCTGGCAGGCAAAGCACATTGGCATCATTATGTTGACGTGCAAGTGAGGCCAGTTCTTCATTCCAGCAAATTGCCGCTCGAATTCCCTGATGCTTATTAGCAGTCATGGCCACCCCATTGGCAGATCCGCAAATTAAAATACCCAACTCATCGTCACTCTTCTCAACTGCATTTGAGACTGGGTGGGCAAAGTCTGGATAATCGGCTGAATCAAGGCTGTGCGTACCATAATCATTCACGGTATAACCCTGGTTTTGTAAAATGGCTTTTACTTTTTCCTTCATTTCAAAACCAGCGTGGTCGCTTCCTATGGCTATCTTTTGCATTATACTTGAGATTGATCGGCTCTGAGTTCTTCTTCTTCCTCTTTGCGCTTTCGTCTAACTACCATTGCCGATATTAAGATACTTATTTCGTAAAGCAAGTACAAAGGAAGTGATATTAATGATTGGCTTAATGGATCAGGAGGTGTGATGATAGCGCCTAAAATAAGTATTCCTACCAGGGCATGCTTTCTATATTGACGCATCAGCTGAGGCGTAACAATACCAACTTGAGAAAGGAAATAAACTACAACGGGCAGTTGAAACAGTAATCCGCTTCCAAAAACCAGCGCAGTAATAGTGGATACATATGAAGTGATATCAAATTCATTAGAGATCATATCGCTAATGGAATAGGAGGAAAGAAACCAAACCGCAAGCGGGCTCATAATAAAATAGCCGAATGAAATGCCAACCAGGAAAAGAAAAGAAACTGAGGTAACAGCCCATCGGGAATTTTTCCTTTCCTTGTACTGAAGCCCTGGAGTGATGAATCTCCATAATTCCCAAAAAACATAGGGGAAGGCAACAATGAAACCTAAAACAAAAGCAGCGGTGAGGTGCATTGTAAACTGCCCTGTCATAAATCTGCTCTGCACCTTGAAGGGAATGATGTCAACACAAAGCGATTCAACCATGTTTAATGCATGCCCCACCTTGCAGAGGTATTTGAAGGTCACAAAATCAATTCGAGCCGGGGCGAATACTATATTTTCAAATATCCAGGGGCCGAAAATAAAGGCCGCGATCATGAAAATAAAAACAGAAGAGATTGCCCTAACTACATGCCATCTTAGTTCCTCTAAATGATCGAGGAACGACATCTCTTTATCTTCAATCATCTTAAACTATTAGCTATACAATGGAAACTTTTGAACGAAGCGATTCACTTTACGCTTCATCGCTGACAGGTGCTTTGCATTGTCGTGTTTGGCAAGCGTTTGATCAATCAAATCAACCACTTTGATCACATCCTTTTCTTTCATTCCGCGTGTCGTGATGGCAGGCGTACCGATACGCATACCAGATGTAACAAATGGGGATTGAGTATCAAACGGCACCATATTTTTGTTAATAGTAATATCGGCTTTCACCAATGCCTCCTCCGCTTGCTTACCGGTAAGTTTCTTCGACCTCAGATCAATAAGCATAAGGTGATTGTCGGTGCCGCCTGAGATGATGTGATAGCCACGGTTTACAAATTCATTGGCCATGGCCTGGGCATTTTTAGAAACCTGTACTACGTAATCCAAGTATTCATCAGAAAGCGCCTCGGCAAAGGAAATGGCCTTGGCTGCAATAACATGCTCCAATGGACCACCCTGAGTACCTGGAAATACACCAGAGTCCAGGATGCTGGATAATTTTCTGATTTCCCCTTTAGGAGTTTTCAACCCCCAGGGATTGTCAATGTTTTTACCGATCATGATCATACCACCTCGAGGTCCGCGCAATGTTTTGTGCGTGGTTGTAGTAACTACGTGGCAATATTCCATGGGGTCATTCAACAATCCGCGGGCAATTAGTCCTGCGGGATGTGCTATATCTGCCAGTAGAATTGCTCCTACTTCGTCAGCGGCATGTCTCAACTTTTTATAATCCCAATCACGACTATAGGCAGAGGCACCACAGATGATCATTTTGGGTTTTTCTTTTTTAGCGATCTTGATCACATTGTCAAAATCGATTAAACCCGTCTCTTTCTCAACACCGTAAAAGACAGGATTGTAAAGCTTTCCAGAAAAGTTAACGGGTGATCCATGCGTAAGGTGACCTCCATGGGATAAATCAAATCCTAAAATTTTGTCACCAGCATTCAGGCATGCCAACATTACCGAGGCATTGGCCTGTGCTCCTGAATGAGGTTGTACGTTTGCCCATTCTGCTCCAAAAAGGACTTTAGCCCTGTCAATTGCCAGTTGTTCAATTTCATCTACTACTTCACATCCACCGTAGTATCGTTTTCCGGGCAGACCCTCAGCATATTTATTGGTAAGTACAGTACCCATTGCTTTCATTACCTGCGGTGAGGTAAAGTTTTCAGAAGCGATGAGTTCAATACCATCTTGTTGACGAAGTTTTTCTTTTTCGATAAGATCGAAGATGATTTTGTCGCGTTTCATCGGAGTAAATTAATAGTTCAAGGCAGGATAATCCCCCTTTTTTTAAGGCTCCAAAAATAGGGCTTAATCTATAGATATAACAATCCGATGGGATAATTGAATGATTACCTCTGGCTTACCAGGATCCGCTGCTGCCTCCCCCGCCAAAGCTTCCTCCTCCTCCGGAGAAGCCGCCACCACCGGAGGACCATCCCCCGCCTCCGCTCCATCCCCCGCCAAAACCACCACTGGATCGGCCGCTCGATGACTGCATGCTTTTGGCCATCTTTTTACCCCAGTCGGTCTTGCCTAATAATATTTTTAAGATAGGAAATGCGATGAGATACGTGTAGAGGATATTGATGCTTCCACCCAAAGCTAGCGTTGGAAATACGGCCCAAAATGGAATGAGAAAGAAATATAGAATCCAACCCGTCTTGCCGGAAACCAAACCAATAAAAGTGAATATGCCCAGAATACCATAAATGAATAGGCCAATAAGTACCAATTCCTTTCCGCTGAGTTCTTCAGCCATGTTGCCATCGCTGTCGCTGGCGCTATATTCTCCCCCGATGGCTTTAATCATCCCATTCACTCCTGCTAGTATGCCAGCCTCATAATCTCCCCGCCTGAATTCAGGGGCTATTTCATTTCTGATGATTCTATTACTGAGTGCATCGGTTAGCACACCTTCTAGGCCTTGCCCCACTTCGATACGCATTTTGCGATCATCAATGGCAACCAAAAGCAAAGCTCCATTGTCCTTATCCTTTTGACCGAGTTTCCATTTTTCTGCTACTCGTAAAGCATATTCTTCAAGGATATCACCATCTAGAGATTGTACGATGAGCACCGCAATTTGATTGGAGGTAGAGTCTTCATAAACTTTGAGTTGAGCCTCTAATTGTTCAACTGCAGAAGCGGACATCACTTTGGCATCATCATGCACACGTATACCCCAAAGTTCGGGTACAGCTTTTTGCGCGAGACTTGTAAATGGAAGAGTCGAAATCAGGAATAGAAAAAAAACTCGGGTCATTTTGTAATCGGATTAATCCTCCAGACGCAGGTCATCACGGAGTTCATTCACATCATCTTTTGTTCTAACGAAACCATTTTCCAAAAGGACTTCAGTGCAACGATTGATAGCTGCAATCATTCCATCTGTTACATTTCCTTTTCGAATTTGTTCGATAAGGTTTCCTACGATTTTATCCCACTCTTTCTGTCCTACTACTTTGCTGATGCCACGATCGGCCATTACCATTACCTCGTGTTCAAAAAAAGAAACAAAAATCATAATTCCGGTGCGATGGCGGGTGTTAAATACTTCTTCTTCAAGGAATGCACTTTCGGCCCGTTTGCGGGTAGACTGGTCAAGATGAAACTGGCTGAGCAACCAAAATTTTATGGGAAGAACATAATGTGTGATAATGGCGCCCAAGACTCCTGATACGACTACGACTACGAAAATCAATAGCGGATCATATACGGAGAGGGATGGTACATACCGATCAAAAATTACGATAAGGGAAAATGCAAAAGAAGCCAGTATCATGGCTCCCCGATAATTGGCAATTGTATAGTATCCACTCTTCTCAACAAACACCGGAACAATTTCCCCTGAAATTTTACTTTCTGCGTCCTTGACAGCTGCTTTGATCCGTGCCAGATCCTGTTCTGAGAATCTTTGTTTCAGTGACATGCTTTAAAAGGTTATTCATCAAATATACAGTACAACGATCAATTTTCTTTGTGGAAAAAACCTTTCAGATAATTATTTAGCACAGATGTAAAGTACTGGTTTGACCAAATCAAAGGAATGCCTAGTATGAGTTGAGAATTAAACTAAAACTTCTAGTTATGAATAATAAATACCTCTATTTAGTTGCGGCATTTTTGCTGTCTACCTTTTGGGTCTCGGCTCAAAATGTTTCGACAGAACAAGCCATAAAAAAATATAAGTGGCGCGCAATCGGTCCGGCCAATATGGGAGGACGCGTTACTGACATCGTTGGCGTTCCCGGAGACCAATCTACATTTTATTTCGGTGGAGCTGATGGTGGGGTCTTCAAAACAACCAATGGAGGAGTCACCTTTGAGGCATTATTTACAGACCAAAGAGCATTTTCAGTAGGGGCACTGGCATTGGCTCCGTCCAACACGGATGTTGTGTGGTTAGGATCGGGAGAGGGAGACCCAAGAAATAGTGTCGGGTACGGAAATGGTGTATACCGTTCGGTAGATGGCGGAAAATCCTGGAAACACCTGGGGTTAGATAAGACAGAACGTATCAAGCGCATTGTGGTGGATCCTAATGATCCTGACGTAGCCTGTGTATGTGCATTGGGCCGCGAGTGGGGATCCAATCCTGATCGTGGTGTTTTCCTTACCAAGGATGCAGGTAAAAACTGGGAGAAAGTCTTGTACCTGGATGAGACTACTGGCTGCTCGGACATTGCCATGGAGCTATCCAACCCTAAAGTGCTTTATGCGGGTATGTGGACTTTCAGCAGAAAGCCATGGCGATTTGATGATGGTGGTGGTAAAACGGCCGTATACCGTTCGTTAGACGGAGGAAAAACCTGGGAGAAAATAATGAAGGGCTTACCTAACAAGCCGATGGCACGCATCGGGCTATCGATAGCACAAAGCCAGCCAAATACAGTGTACATGATTACCGAGTTTAAGGATTTGAGCGGTACACTTTTCAGATCTGATGACAGAGGGAGCAACTGGAAAATGGTAAACGATGATCCAAACTTGAACTTCCGACCATTTTACTATAGTGATGTAAGGGTAGATCCAAGTAATCCTGACCATCTTTTTACACTTTCGGGAAGGCTCAGCAAATCAACTGATGGTGGAAGAACCTTTAAAGTGATTGCAAGAGATGTGCATGGTGACCATCAGTCGCTTTGGATCAATCCTAAGAATGGAAAACATGTTTTGAGTGGAAGTGATGGAGGATATCAGGTATCGTATGACGGAGGAGAAACCTGGGACATTATTAACAATGTAGAACTGTCTCAGTTTTATCAAATTCTTGTTGACGATAAAGTACCCTACAATGTATATGGTGGTCTTCAAGATAATGGTACATGGGTAGGCCCAAGCAACTCATTGGTAGAGGCAGGAATTATGAAAAGGCATTGGACTGGTCTGGCTGGTGGTGACGGATATTATGCGGTTCCTATTCCAGGACAAGAACATGAAATCTATGCCAACCTTCAGGGAGGAGTAATTTTTCATGTGGATACCAAGTTGGGGAATGTAAGAAACATCCATCCGTATCCAAAGATAACCGGTTCGGCTGGAGACGCTATTGATCAACACAAGTATCGTTTTAATTGGGATTCACCAATTCACATTTCACCGCATGATCCAAACACTGTTTACACTGGAGGTAATGTGATTTTCCGGAGCAGAGACAAAGGATACAACTGGGAAGAAATAAGTCCTGACCTTACAACCAATGATAAATCAAAACAAATCAGTTCCGGTGGGGAAATTTATCAGGACAACACGGCAGCTGAATTCCATTGTACCGTGCTTACAATTGCAGAATCTCCCAAGCAGAAAGATGTAATCTGGGCAGGTACTGACGATGGCAACATTCAGATAACAAGAGATGGCGGAAAGACGTGGGCCAATGTAAAGAACAACATCAAGGGCTTGCCGGCATTTGCCTGGGTTGGAAAAATCCACGCCTCAGAACATGATGCAGGAACCGCCTTTGTGGCTGTAGATCAACATCGGATGGATGACTTCACGCCACATGCATACATGACTACTGACTATGGAAAGACCTGGAGCACCATTAGCGGAGGATTACCTCAGGATGACTATGTTAAGGTAGTGCGGCAGGATCCACACAATCCGAATCTTCTATTTGCGGGTATGGAGCATGGCATTTTTGCTTCCTGGGACAAAGGAAAATCCTGGACCAAAATCAATGTAAACTTGCCGCCAGTTTCTGTGAGGGATCTAAGGGTGCAGGCCAGGGAAAGAGACCTGGTAATAGGAACACATGGTCGTGGTGCATGGATATTGGATGACATACGTCCATTGGAAGAGATGGGAAGTGCAACGTCAAAAGCAGCCCATGTATTTCCGGTAAGGGATGCCATTTTGTGGCATTACCACGATCAGGTTGAGAATTTAGGAGACAGAACTTATCGTGCTAAAAATCCTGAGTTTGGAGCGTATATCAATTTTTATTTGCAAAAAGATCCAACGGGACCAGTAGAAGTTAGCATCTTAGACAATGCAGGTAAGCACATTCAAACGATAAAGGACACCCTCTCAAAGGCAGGCATCAATCGAATCGTTTGGAACTTGCGCTCTAAAGGTGCGCTGGCACTTGACAATCCTCCACGAGGAGGATGGCGCTCGGGAAGTTATAATCCCATGGTAATCCCAGGTATGTATACTGCTAAAATTAAGGTTAATGAGCAGGAGTTGACTACATCTATTTTGGTTAAACCTGATCCCAGAGCAAAATTGTCGGATCAGGATTATAGAATGAAGCTCGAAACAACCAATAAGCTGAATGACTTGCTATCGAAAACCAATGAAATGATTAATAACAGCGAATCGGTGGTAAAGCAATTAAAACAGCTTAAAGAAAAACTGAAGTCTGATCAGGAAATTGGATCGGATAAAGCATTGAATGGAGAGATAGATCAGGCAATAAAGAAGTTGCAAAACTTTACAGATGATGTTTTGAGAAGACCACCACCAAATATGAATTACAGACAACGCCCCAGATTAAGAGAGGAAATTGGTTCTTTGATGTATGCAGTGGATGGAGCAACTGCGCGACCATCTACGCAACAAAGCAATCGTTCCGTTGAATTGGATAGAGAAGCAGGAGAGGCAGCCAGCCAGCTGGAAAGAATACTATCAGATGATGTCCAAAAAATAAACGACAAAGTCAAAAATATGCCACAGATAGTTGTGAAGAAGCCAGCTCAAAAAGAAATGTAAAGATTTTGTAAATAGTGAGTTAAGCAGGATGCCACGGTTTTAATCGTGGCATCCTTTTTTTTGGATAAGGCAACATTCTGCGGATGGTATTTTCATATTTTGGAATGCTATCTTTAAATTCTTGTTAGAGTGACCTTGCCCATAGATGAAAAGATTTCTCAAGATCATAATTGTTCTTTTTTTCACTTTTGCCATTTTAGGCAGGGTTATCAACATGCTGGATTTGCCTGATACGCAAACCACCGATTGGGAGGCAGATTATTGTGATGAATATACCAGTGTAGATAGCCTAAACGTGGATGATATCCGATTTACACACCATCGTTCCTGGAACAAATACTCCTATGACTCTCTTTATTGCCTCACCTATGTGTTATCCAACCACAACAATAAAATCTCTAATGAATTCAGAAATAATCTTTATTCTAAAGAGAGAAACTATGAGGATTACTGGAGAAATATTTATTACGAACTTTACCAGCATGACAAGGAAGGCATTTCATTTCTGCAGGATTCACTCCAAAATTTAGCTGTCGAATTTAAGCTTAACAGAAATGAACTGGCAAAGTTGATCGTATCATTTGTTCAGGACATCCCTTACAATTACGTGATGCCCGGACCTTGTGATCGAAATGACTTCCCGTGCAGGGGCAACGAAAAGTTTGGAATTCTCTCTCCTGTAGAATTTCTATATTCGCTGAATGGAGACTGTGATACTCGATCAGTACTCTTGTATACTTTATTAAAGCATTTTGAATTTGATCCACTGATTATGATTAGCAATCAATACAGGCATGCCATGATAGCCATAGATCTGCCAGCATCGGGGGATTACATCATTCACAAAGGGAAAAAATTCTACTTTTGGGAAACAACCAATACGGGCTGGTTGCCAGGTATGTTGCCCCCTGATGTGAGCAACATTACCTATTGGAAAATTACACTCGACCATGAATATCAAACTTTCACTTCTGGCAATCGTTGAGATCCTTTCCGGACTGAGTATCGGAATTGTGATAATGATCATTACCTACCAAATTCTAAAACTAGTCGGTAGAAGGCGGTATGATATACATGAAAAAAATTTGGCCTACAGCATTTTTATGGCCAGTGTTCTTTTTTCTGTAGGGTACATGGTAAGTGGCGTTGTTCAACCGCTACTCTCTCTTTTTAGAATAATGGCTGCCACAGAAAGTTCAACCTCACAATTGTTGTTTTCTTTTTTGGGTTACGGAGCATTTTATATAGCCGCCTCGTACACTGCAGGTGTTGTTGTAAGTCTGGTGGGCATTACAATTTATACTGGACTTACTCCAATTGATGAATTTGCCGAATTAAAAAATAACAATCTGGGTGTAGCACTGATTGTAGGCACTATCATCATTGTATTGACACTGCTTACTCGCGATGGTGTTAATTTATTAATGGAATCTCAAGTGCCCTATCCTACGCACTTCACGCAATAGGCTTTGGACGACCAATTGCAATAAGCCCTAGTAAGGGGCCAATGGCAAGACTTGCAAATACAATTTGGGAATCAAAATTTTCAATAAGCACATTCATCAACTGTAAGCTTACAATCGTGATGGCAAAACCGATTGAGTTTACTATGGTAAGAGCAGTACCCTTTGAGGAGGCGGGTGCATACTGTGCTACCAATGTGGAAAACTGTGGGGAGTCAGCTACTACGGCCATACCCCAAACCAACAGGAACAATAAAAAAAGTGTTTCTGAAAACTGAAATGAAAATATTGAAACAATACAGCAGACTCCTGAGAGAAGCAAGGCTATAAATGCAGTTGTTGCGCTTCCTTTTTTATCAGAGAGGTAACCCCCAAGTACGCATGCCAGGCCCCCACTGGCAATAACAAGAAAAGACCACAAACCAACATTTATGCTGTTGTTCTGTAAAGAGTTGTATTGGGTAATAATAAAAGGTATAAACGCCCACATAGTGTATAACTCCCACATGTGGCCAAAGTATCCAAAAGCAGCAGCCCTAAAACGCTTCTCTTTAAAAACAACAAAACATAAACTTAAATCCAACTTGGTACTTTGTTTTCGGAAAGGTCCATCTGGAACCAAAAAGTAAATAAGACACCCTCCTATTATGGCAAGTATTGAGGTAGAATAAAAAACCAGATGCCAGCTCAAGCCCGACCCAAACATTTTTATCAAATGTGGTATGGAGGTGCCAATGACCAAAGCGCCTACTAAATACCCTAATGCTTTTCCCAGTCCTTTTTCAAAATAATCAGAAGATATTTTCATTCCCACAGGATAAATGCCGGCAAGAAAAAACCCTACGAAGCCTCTCAGGGGAAATAATAGCCAACCCGAAGAGACGAAGGTAATGGAGAAATTTACAAGTGCTCCTGCAAGCGCACAAACAAAAAATACTTTGGAAGGTGAAAATCGATCAGAAATTGTAAGTAAAGCAAAAACCAAGGTGCCTACTATAAAACCAAACTGGACAGAGGATGTAAGGTCACCAAGAGATCGAGCAGTAAGTTCGAATTCTTTTTGAAGTTCTGGAAGCACTGCGTTACCGGCAAACCACAGTGATGTGCAGGCAAACTGTGCAAGCACAATGAGGGGTAATACTTTTTTGGCGGCCGTGCTCATGTCAGATAAGCCCGCTACCCCAAAGTACACATACCATAAAGAAGGTAACCAGTCCACCGATGAGAGTAGCGCCACCATAAGCAAGCATTCCTTCATTTACGCTCAACCTGCTAAGCGAAGTGCAAACCCAAAAGTAGCTGCTGTTGACATACTTAATAATAACAGAACCTGAAGCCCCTGACAGCATCGCTGCTTCTGGGGAAAGATTCAAGTCTCCCAGCATAGGTGCTGCAATGGACGCAGCGGTGATCACACCCACAGTAGTTGATCCGGTAATCATATTGCCGATAACACCGATTAGAAACGGAAGAATGATGGCAGGTAATTGATAGTGAACAAAAAAATCTGTTATAAAATTTACAATAGGGGTTCCTTTTAATATTTCACTTAATGATCCACCCAGGCCGGTTACTACCAAAATCATGGCAGATCCCCGTAAAGCATTTTCAATCCACTTGCTCCTTGAGTCTGCTTTGTGTTCAATGTTGTAAACATTTCTATAGGCAAGCCAAACGCCTACAGTCAAAGCACATACAGGCCACCCCAGGTAAGTGATAATGGGGCGAATAAAATTTCCCTCATCGAGGTACAAGCGAGCCACACTATGCAAAGAAATTAAAACGATAGGAACAATGATGGGAGCATAGGCAGCGACTACCGAAATATAAGGTTGGAGTTCTTTCTCCGACTCGAGGGCAAATTCAGGATTTCCCAATGTCTTTATACGAGGCCCGGCTACCCACTTTCCCCAGGCCCAGCAAGAGACAGAACCAAATAAGCAACAGATCCCCCCGTAAATAATTGTTTTTCCAATGTCGGCACCAACCAATGCAGCGGCAGCAAGCGGCCCAGGTGTAGGAGGTACTATGGCATGGGTCAATTGCAGAGAACCAACCAGCCCGGTAGACATGGCAGCAATGCCGGTATTGGTTGCCAAGGCTGACGCATGTACCAAAGGATTAAGGATGACATAAGCCACATCTGAAAATATAGCTATGCCTAAAATAAATCCTGTAAAAGTGAGTGCCAACGGTATCCGTTTTGAACCAACTAATTTAATAATGGACTGAGTAATTACTTTGATGGCACCAGTATGCTTGAGGGCCTCCGCAATCACAGAGCCTAGCACAATAACAACCCCAATTTTTCCGAGGGTTTTGCCAAAGCCTTCTTCAAAGGCATTGATAAAATTATCTTGTTGAATGCCAGGAATAATACCAAAGAAAATAATCGGAATAAGCATTGCTAAAAACACATGCCATTTCCATTTCGCAATAAGGAAGAATAAAACTATTACCAATAAGATAAATGCTACCAGGGTGAGAAGAGGATGGATAGACACTGAGTTATTCATTGGTTATCGTCCTTTAGTAATAAATTCCATTGCGGCCTGAACACCTCCTTTTTGGAAAGAAATTTTCTTTAGGCTCATTCCCATCTCTACACCTGATAAGGTTGCCATCAGCATTAATTCATTAAAATCTCCCAGATGACCGATTCGAAAAACTTTACTTTTTAACTTACCCAACCCAGACCCGAGTGACATATTGAATTGATTAAGAATAGTACTCCTTAGTTCATCTGCATTGTGGCCAGCAGGAACTATTAATGCGGTAGTCGAATCGGAATAAGCTTTTGAATCAAGACATTGATTTTCCAGTCCCCAGGTGCTTGCGGCAACACGACAAGCGGCCGCCAATCTTTGATGTCTTGTAATTAATATTTCCAACCCTTCTTCAAAAATCATTTTCAAGGATTCTTCCAACCCAAAGAACAATCCACTGGCCGGTGTATAGGGGAAATAACCAGTTTCATTCATGGCAATGATTTTCTCCCAATTCCAATAAGATTGCTGTGAATTTATTTTTTTTGCGTATTCTCTTGCTTTCTCATTGATTGAATTGAAACCCAAACCCGGAGGCATCATCAATCCCTTTTGTGAAGCACAGATGGCTACATCTATTCCCCACGCATCCTGATAGAAAGGTGTGGTGCCTAAAGAGGAAACAACATCTACGAGCAATAATGCTTCATGCCCCACTTTGTCGAGGGCCTTGCGAACGGCCTGTACATCGCTGGTAATACCGCTGGAAGTTTCGTTGTGCACGATCATTACTCCTTTGATTTGCCTTTGGTGATCCGCATTTAGTTTTTCTTCTATTTCCGCTGCGCGTACACCGTGTCTCCAGTCTCCCTGAATCCAGATTACATCAAGGCCTATTTTTTCCGCGAGGGTTTTCCACAGCAAGGCAAAATGTCCAGTTTCATAAGCCAGCACTTTATCACCCGGCTTAAAAAGATTGGTGAGTGCTGCTTCCCAGGCTCCAGTACCTGATGATGGATAAATAATTACGTGACCTTCTGTTTGGAAAATCTTTTTTAAATCATTTAACAGGCGTATTACCAACTCACCGAAAGCAGGTCCGCGGTGATCAAGTGTGGGTTTACCCATTGCACGAAGCACCCTTTCTGGCGTGTTGCTGGGGCCAGGTATTTGCAAAAAATGCCAACCACGATTTGTCATCATTTCATCAAATATTTTGAATGGCTGCAGATTTAGTTCTCATGAAGAAACCACTTTGCAATTTTATCGCCTGAATCACCATAGCTGGTATTGGAAGAATTGGAAAGCAACACCAGCACCATTTTTTGATGGGGATAAATCCTAAAGGCAGTTATACCTCCTACCGATCCGCCAGTGTGCCCGTATCCACTCAGGCCATCATGGCGGTAGGTTCTCCATCCCACTCCATAAGAAGTACTATCTCCGGATGTCAAAACCTGTGAAGTAGTAAACACTTTGAGTGTACTCTCGGATAGAAAACCTGGTTGCATATGAGCTTCTCCAAACTTTATCAAATCAGTAGTTGTGGAGAGGAATCCACCACCTGCCCACTTATAACTATTGTCTACAGAAGGTGCGTTAATCACATTGTTAAGGCTGTCCAGTTGATAAAAAGAAGTGCGATGCACAATAATACTATCATTCAGATCTGGGCAGGTGCTTTGCATGTCAAGCGCGGAAAATACTACCCTATGAATATAAGGAAGAAAGCTTTCCCCACTTGCCTTTTCAACCACAGCACTCAACAAATTAAAACCGTAGCTGGAATAGCGGTAATCACTACCAGGTTCAAAGAGCAAAGAATCATTTTGGAAAATAGAAAGACTGGATGTAACAGAGTTGAATCTTTTGTTCATTAAAAATTCGTTGCCACGGTAATGACGAATGCCGCCAATGTGTCCACTAATTTGTTTTATGGTAATGGGGTATTTTTTACGCGGAAAATCAGGAAGGTAATCATATACAGAGGCATTAAGGTCGATCTTTCCCTCGTCAATCAATTTGCCCATGGCGGCTGAGGTAAGAGGCTTAGAGACACTGCCAATCCTAAAACGAGTTACGCCTGGTATTACTTTCACTTCGTGCTCCAGATCGGCATAACCGAAACCTTCTGACCAAACAATTTTGCCATCAATGGCGACAGCAGCATCTATACCTGGAATTCTTTGTGCTATGCGGATGGAGTCCAGCAGATGTTTAGTCAGGCTGATTGCTTTTGAATAACCTGAATTATTTTCTTTGGTACTGCAGCTAAAACATAAAGCCAGCACCAATGTAATAACGGCTGATTTGGCAGGTAACTTCATTTCGGAAACTACTGAATTCCTGCGAAAGATGTTATCTTGTTTAGATGGATATCGTTTGGATGGTGATTGGAGGTTTGCTCATGCTGTTCGGAATAATTGGATGTCTGCTTCCGTTGTTGCCCGGCCCGCCATTAAGCTATTTTGGGCTGTTGGTTTTGCAGTTGATGGAGGAGCCACCTTTTAGCGTCACGTTCCTGATCATTTGGGCTTTAGTAGTAGTAATAATTACCGGGTTGGATTATTTAGTACCAATTTACGGCACCAAGCGATTCGGGGGCACAAAATATGGATTGTGGGGTTGTGCGATCGGTCTTGTTGCTGGATTTTGGTTCGGCCCTGTCGGAATTATTGTTGGCCCTTTTATTGGAGCCCTGATAGGCGAATGGATAGGTAACGCCAATTCGGATCAGGCACTGAAAGCGGCTATAGGTTCTTTTGTTGGGTTTTTGTTTGGCACCGTGATCAAGTTGATCGCTAGCGTTACTATGCTCTACTATTTTGTGGCGAGCCTATTTTAATATCAACCAATGCCATCTGCCACGATCATTTGTGTGTTGGACGCACGCTGACGTATCAACTTTGCCGGTGCGTAGCCTGGAGAATTCCACCAGGCCTTGGCTTTTTCCATCGATGGAAATTCAAGTATTACAAGACGACCGGGTTTCCATGTCCCTTCCAGGGTTTCAACGGCACCGCCCCGCGTAAGAAATTTACCATCGTAGGGTACAAGACTATCTGGAGTATGTTTCTTGTACTCTTCGTATTCGTTAGGATCGGTTATTTCTACGTCTACAATGATGTATGCTGGCATGCTATTATTTGAATTAGATTAAATCACTCCCTGTGCTTTCATGGCGTTGGCTACCTTCAGGAATCCGGCAATGTTGGCACCTGCCATATAATTGCCAGGTTTTCCATATTCTTTCGCAGCAGCCAAACAAGTATCATGAATATTTTTCATGATACCTTGAAGTTTTGAATCCACTTCTTCACTGGTCCAGTTTTGCCCCATGTAATTTTGCATCATTTCCATTCCGCTGGTTGCCACACCTCCTGCGTTTGAAGCCTTGCCCGGTGAGTACATAATGCCACTGTCAAGTACCAAATTGATTCCTTCAATGGTGGTTGGCATGTTTGCCCCCTCACCCAACAATTTGATGCCGCCCTTTACAAGGTTGCTGGCATCCTTTTCATTGATTTCATTTTGAGTAGCACAAGGGAAGGCACAATCTGCTTTTATAGTCCACAGTTGGTTATGATCGGCATTGGCATCTGCAGCATGAAAAGTGGCTCCCTTGAATTTATCTGCATACTCTTTTATTCTTCCTCTTCGATTGTTCTTAAGGTCTTTAAGGAATTCCAGTTTATCGCCAGCAATACCTCCCTCATCATAAATAAATCCACTGGAGTCTGATGCGGTTACAGCCTTACCCCCCATTTGATTAATTTTCTCTATTGCATATTGGGCTACGTTTCCTGATCCTGACACCAGGCACGTTTTTCCCCGAATGGTATCTCCAACATTTTGAAGCATGTTTTCAGCAAAATAGATAAGCCCGTACCCTGTTGCTTCTGTGCGAATCAAACTTCCCCCCCAGCCAATGCCTTTACCAGTGAGCACTCCTGTAAATTCATTTTTAATCTTTTTATAGGCACCAAACAGATAACCAATTTCTCTTCCTCCCACTCCGATATCACCAGCGGGCACATCAGTTCTGTGATCGATGTATCGGGCCAGTTCGCCCATAAAGGCCTGGCAAAATTTCATGATTTCATTCTCACTTTTTCCTTTTGGATCAAAATCTGACCCACCCTTGCCTCCACCCATGGGTATACCAGTGAGTGCGTTTTTAAAAATCTGTTCGTAAGCTAAAAACTTCAAAACACTGGGGGTAACGGATGGATGAAAACGTAGTCCTCCCTTGTAAGGGCCTATGGCGCTATTCATTTGTACTCTATAGCCTCTGTTGATCTGCACCTCTCCCTTATCGTCCAGCCAGGTTACCCGAAATGAAATCATTCGCTCTGGCTCAAGGGTGCGTTCAAGTACCCTCAGACGGGCAAACTCAGGATTCTTTTGCAACACGGGTGTCAACGACTCAATTACCTCCTGAGCGGCCTGAATAAACTCGGGCTCGTTGGGATTTCGTTTCTTTACGTTTTCGAGAATTTGGCTTTGCGTCATGGCGCCTTGGTTTAGGAGAAATATTTGTAAAACGGCACCAATTTAGCGGAAGAAAACAGAATGCAAATCATTTCAAGGGGCATTTTGACTCAATGATCTGAAGAAAAATGACCCAGCAGGTAGTCAGCCATTAGCTTTATAGCGTATTACTGACATTTCGCATTTTATATTTTCTCCTTCAGGTAGGTGGCAGTATAACTTTTTGCTTTTTTCACCATCTCTTCAGGGGTGCCGGCAAACAACAAATTTCCTCCATTTTTTTCACCACCTTCAGGACCCAGGTCTATAATCCAATCGGCACACTTTATGATTTCAAGATTGTGTTCGATTACAATTACCGTATGGCCTTCGTCTACCAAAGCATTGATCGCTTTGAGCAGTTTACTGATGTCATGAAAGTGAAGTCCTGTTGTAGGTTCATCAAAAATGAATAACACGTGGTCCTTGCTGTCAGTACTTTTCTTTCCGAGGAAAGAAGCGAGTTTTACACGCTGTGCTTCTCCACCGCTCAATGAGTTGGAGCTTTGGCCTAATTTCACATAGCCTAAACCTACCTCGTACAGCGGTAAAATCTTATCGTATACCGCTTTTTTGTCTTTGAAAAAGACCATCGCATCTTCAACAGTCATGTCCAGTATGTCTGCGATGTTTTTGCCTTCGTATTCTACTTCGAGCACTTCTTGTTTGAAACGCTTGCCATGGCAACTTTCGCATTTGAGAAAAATGTCAGCCATAAACTGCATCTCCACTTTGGTTTCCCCTTCTCCAGAGCAGGTTTCGCATCGTCCACCTTCTACGTTGAATGAATAATGAGAAGGTTTATAACCCCGTTGCTTGCTTAATGGCTGATCTGCGTACAATTGACGAATGGCATCATACGCTTTTACATAGCTGATGGGATTTGATCGTGATGATTTTCCGATCGGGTTTTGATCTACAAACTCAACTTGAGAAATTCTGGCAATCTCGCCTTCAAGCTTATCGTACTTTCCGGGACTATCGGATACAGATCCATTGGTACGCCCGATGGCAGGGTATAAGATCTTTTTAATCAGGGTAGATTTTCCACTACCACTCACACCTGTTACCACTGTAAGCACCCCAAGGGGAAATTCAACCTTTAAGTTCTTAAGGTTATTTTCACGGGCACCAGAAACAATGATAGCATCTTTCCATGCCCTTCGTTTGGCGGGTACTTTTATTGATTCTTTTTGACTAAGGTAATTGGTGGTATGAGAAATCACTTTTCCGTTTAACTCCCCTATTGTTCCCTGAAAAACCAGCTCGCCTCCATGGGCGCCTGCATCTGGTCCGATATCAATTATCTGATCGGCCGCCCTCATAATTTCCTCTTCGTGCTCAACAACAATTACAGTGTTACCTAGATCGCGCAATGATTTCAACACCTCAATCATGCGGGCTGTATCTCTTGGGTGTAAACCTATACTGGGTTCATCCATGATATACATGGAGCCCACCAATGCACTACCCAGCGCAGTGGCCAATTTGATACGCTGAAACTCCCCTCCAGAAAGCGTGGAGGTAAGTCGATTGAGAGTAAGGTATCCGAGGCCAACCTTTATCATGTAATCTACGCGGCTGCGGATTTCCTTTAAAATTCTATCGGAGACCTTCTTTTCATACGCAGTCAACTCGATCTTATCAAAAAACACTGCCAAATCCTCCAAGGGCATCAATACAAGATCTGTTATAGAGGTGCCGTTGATTTTTACATAGGCTGCATCTTTTCTTAATCTTGTTCCTCTACAATCCGGGCATACCGTTCTCCCTCTATACCTTGAAAGCATCACTCGATACTGGATCTTATGCATCTTTGAACTGAGGTATTGGAAAAATTGGTGGATGCCTTCAAAGTACTCGTTACCATTCCAAAGAAGGTCCCGTTCTACTTGTGTCAGGTCGGCATAGCTGCGATGGATAGGGAAGTCAAACTTGATTCCATTTTTAAGCAGTGGCTTCAGCCATTTCCCCATGGTGGGGCTTCGCCAGGGTGCTACTGCTCCTTCAAATACCGAAAGACTTTTATCTGGGACTACGAGGTCTTCGTCAATACCCAAAACTTTGCCAAAGCCTTCACAATTTCTGCAGGCACCATAAGGATTGTTGAAGCTAAATAGATTGGGGGAAGGTTCTGTAAACAAAATTCCGTCTAACTCAAAGCGGTCAGAAAAATGAAGGGTATCCTTTCCTTCTACATAAATGGAACATTCACCATGGCCTTCAAAAAATGCCGTTTGTACCGAATCCGAAATCCGAAAAGTCAGGTCCTCATCATCTGCTTTGGTTATAGCACGGTCTATTAATATTTCGTACTTACTGTTCTTAGCTTGTTTCTTTTTGGATTCGAGCAGCTCTTCGATGAATTGACCTTCACCATCTACGAGCACACGTGTGAAGCCTTTGCTCAGTAACAGGTTTAGTTCATCATTCAGTTTTCTTCCTTTTGCAATTTTCAACGGGCAGGCCACCATTATTTTCTTTCCATCGGCAATCGTGTGAATGGTATCCAGCACAGAAGAGACAGTATCTCTTTTTACCATTTCACCACTTACTGGCGAGTAGGTTTTGCCAATGCGGGCGAAAAGTAGTTTTAAGTAGTCGTAGATTTCGGTAGTGGTACCCACTGTAGATCGCGGGTTTCTCGTATTTACTTTTTGCTCGATGGCAATGGCTGGAGAAACTCCCCTGATGTAGTCAACATCTGGTTTTTCCATGCGCCCGAGAAATTGCCTTGCATAGGAGCTTAAGCTCTCCACATACATCCTTTGACCTTCAGCAAACAAAGTGTCAAAAGCAAGAGAAGACTTACCAGATCCGGACAGGCCCGTGATAACTACCAGCTTATTTCGTGGAATCGCTACACTGAGGTTCTTCAGGTTGTTGACCCGTGCTCGTTTAATAATGATGTAATGTCTTGGATCTAGTTGATCTAGCTGAGCTTCGGAAAATTGAGCGACTTTGGTCATGGGCCTGCAAAAATAAAGAATTAGCGCGCAATGACGGCCCTAAAAAGCAAACACCATTCGACCAATCGCGAATGGTGTTTATCAGTTAGGTAGTCAGGACAGACTAGTTGTCAAAATCAGGATCGTAGCTGGGGTCTTTGCTGTCATCTCCGTCATCGTCAAAATCCCCCTTGCTGCTAAATCCATCACTCTCAAAATCATCACCTCCATCGCCATCAAATTCCTCGCGCTCACCTGAATCAACATCATATCCACCAGAACTGTTTTTGGTGGCCGGCACTTTTACCAGATAAATCGAATCGTCCGTTTCAAGCGGAAAAACGAAAATTGGCTCCTTTTTCGCGTTCATAATCCGCGAAATGCTGCTTTCGAAGCCATTGGGATGTTGTTTTTTGATCAAATCCTTCAGATCCTCAGGAAGTGTGTCCAAACTTTTAATTACTCGTTTTTTATTATCACCCATGTAGTTGTATATATCAAAAAAATCGGCCTCAAATAGCATAAGAAAATCTTGAACTGGCAATATTTTTTTGTGTTTTTTTTGCGACCCCGCATAATATTTTTACCTTTTCATTTCAAATAATTAATAAACCTAACCCACACACTATCGAGCAAGACTTCTACGTTACCTAAAAGTGAGACAGAATGATAGAAAGAAGAGTAAGCGACCAGGAACTGGTGACGCTTTATCAAAATGGTAATGAAGACGCGTTCGAGATGCTGCTTCTAAGACACAAATCGCGAATTTACACGGCCATTTACTTAATTGTAAAGGATCGTTACGTTGCTGAAGATTTGCTTCAGGAGACATTCATTAAGGCCATCAACACCATTAAAGGAGGGCGGTACAATGAAGAGGGAAAATTTCTTCCATGGATAAGTCGCATTGGGCATAATCTCGCCATCGACCATTTCAGGAAAAACAAAAGACATCCGGAGATTGTATTGGAAGAGGGGAGCCGGTTATTCGACACCATGGAATTTGCCCAGGAGTCGTTTGAAGCTACCCAGCTTGCTAAAGACAATAAGGCCAGGCTGAGGCGCTTTATTAAGGAGTTGCCCGTTGAGCAAAAACATGTTTTAATCATGCGGCACTACCTTCAAATGAGTTTCCAGGAGATAGCCGAGCGAACCGGGGTGAGCATAAACACAGCATTAGGGCGTATGCGGTATGCCCTTATCAACCTGAGAAAGAAAATGACAAAAAATAATATTGCCTATGACCCAAACCTTTACCCAAGACGATCTGATCAGGTATATATACCACGAGACTACGGAGAAGGAGACACGGGAGATTGATAGAGCCTTGATCTGCGACTCTGAATTGCAAAACCAATTCAAGGAGTTAGTTGCAATGAAAAAGCAATTGGATGTAATCCGGATGGAGCCTTCGGAAGGCTGCATCAATGGTATCCTCAATTACGCCAGAGGGCTACAGGAGAAACATTAAAAGTCTCCAGAGCCTAGCAATTATTTGCTCTGGAGACTTATGTCCAATTATCTCATTTTTTGCCAATGAATTAATTCATGGTTCCTGCTGGTTTCAGAAAAACCATTTTTAATCAACACTTTTTGAGAGGCCATGTGTTGTGCAGGTGTATCCGCAACGATGGCCAGTAACATTGGATGGGAAAAGCCCCATTTGCACAATGCCTGTAATGCTTCAGAGGCAAAACCTTTTCCATGATACCTTACATCAAGGCCATAGCCTACCATTGTTTTACCCTCTACATCGGGAAGTCCCGCAAATCCAATTCCTCCAATTACAATATTTTTTTCTAAGGAGATGATTTGCCAATTGGTAAACCACTCAAAATGAGCGCGATGTGTTGCGGTGTTGCTGATCCAGAATTCTATAGCTTCCTTGAGGTCCACTTCAGTGGCCGGATCGTTTTGACTTGGCTCGTAGTTTAAGTTTAGTCTTTTGGCGAGTTCTGCAGGGTTGTTTTTATAAAGCAATAAATGCTCATGCTCCAGGGGTAAAAGCCCTAGTCTTTCAGTTATAATCATGATTGAATAATAAGTTTTTACAAATAGGATATACTAAGACATCGAAGTCTTTCGGAGTAAAAACTCAAACCCTTCCAGGCGAGATACAATTATTATGTAAGTACAGAGGCGTTATTATTTAAATCAAAATTAATTGAAAATTGTGTTAAGAGACATAATCATCAATTAAAAATATTAGAAGTTTTATATAATTTTTTGAGTCCCGGAGCTTCCTTGCCGACAATTGCGCTTTCTTTGTAAGCGTGAAGGTTTTAATTATTCATCAGCATTTTAAAACACCTCAAAGCGGAGGTGCAATACGTTCTTACTATCTGTCTCAAGCCCTCATCGAAAAGGGCATAGAAGTGGTTGTGATTACTGCCCATGATGATGATTATAAGTTGGAAAACGTTGAAGGCGCGGAGGTTCATTTTCTTAAGGTGCCTTACAATAATAGTTTTGGGTTTATCAAAAGGAGCATCGCATTTTTGAAGTTTGTTAGAAAGGGCGCGCGAAAGGCGGGAGAATTTAAAGACGTCAACCTTTGCTACGCCATTTCAGTGCCACTTACAGTAGGGCTTGCAGCTCGTTGGATAAAAAAAAGATATAATATTCCATTTGTATTTGAGGTGGGCGATTTATGGCCAGATGCACCCGTGCAAATGGGTTTTGTCAATAACTCTTTATTGAAGAAATTCCTTTATAAGTTGGAGTACAATACTTACTTGTCAGCAAAATCTATTGTGGCGCTTTCTCCTCCCATCCAAGCTGCGATTGAAAGTAAAATCTCTGAAAAGAAAGTACACATGATCCCTAATATGGCTGACACCGAATTTTATAATAAAACGGCCAAATCACGTGAGCTGGTTGAGCAGTATAAAGTTCAAGGTAAGTTTGTGGTGTCGTACATAGGCGCAATAGGCGTGGCCAATGGATTAAATTATATACTGGATTGTGCTATCGTTTCGCGCAAGGCGGGGTTGCCTATTCAGTTTATCTTGTGTGGTGATGGCGCAAAGAAGCAACAGTTAAAAGAGACAATTGAAAAACAGCAATTGGAAAACATATTTATGCTTGATTTCACCAATCGCATTGGTGTCCAAGAATTAATGAATATCAGTGATGCTGCTTTTATTTGCTATCAGCCAGTGCCAATTCTTGAAACCGGATCGCCCAACAAGTTTTTTGATGCCTTGGCAGCCGGTAAGCTTACGGTGATCAATTTTGGGGGATGGATTAAAAATGAAATAGAAGAAAATAATTGTGGGCTTTACGTAGATCCTCAAAATCCTTCTGATTTTGTGAAGAAAATAAAGCCATTCATTACCGATCGATTGCTGCTTGAAAACTATCAATACAATGCGAGGTCATTGGCTGAAAGAAAATATTCCAGAAAAGAGCTGTCAGAACAATTTTCAACACTAATCGCGGAAGTGATCAACCAATAGGCAATTCACCTACATGGGTTTGTATTTTGACAGCCTGAATATTTCGCCCGCATCAGGATTGATCATGAGTTGTGGTAAGCTTACATCCTTGTGTGTTGACATATATTTTTTCACAACTTCCCATCCCACCCAGGTGGCAATTCTACCTGGGCATTTTTCTCCCACTTCTAAAGTCTTAGGTCGCTCAGCCACATATTTCTGTTTGATCAGGTGGCTAGTGGAATAAAAAACCTCATCCTCCACCAACCGTTTCCATATTAAATCACTGTTTTCGTGCGAGCCACTCATTTCCTCTTGGGTATACCCAATAAAAACACTGTCTGGAATACATGGCAACATTTGTTTGGCAAAGTAATAGGTCTTGCCATAACTGATCATGTCTGCCAGCACAGTACGATCATCCAGATTGGTTTTGTTAAACCTGTCATCTATACCATAGAGCAGCATAATAGAGGGGACAATAAAATTTTTCTGATATCTCCTCAACATATAGTCATACATGTTGGGTTTGTATCTCGCTCCAGGCCCCAAATAATAATCTAGCCCAATGATTACAAGGGAGTCTGATACAAAGATGTCACTTTCAAGACCTGTAATTACGGTCTGAATGCGAGGGGGCTGAAAGTCCGGATAGTAGTAGGTAAGGTTAGAAAATGCTTCGGTGAGTTCCTTTTTTAACCCACTCAGATCACCAAACACTTTATGCGTATCCATTAGTAAGGAATCGAAATAGGGATTGTTGAATCGGTTGTACAATTCATTGATAAAAACGGAATCGTTTGGATAGGCCGTTCTGTTAAAGAACAAATCGCGCATTTCCCGATGTCTCGAAAAAAAATTGACCAACTCTGCTTTTGAAGAAAAGGAGGTAACTGAATCTTGAAATTGGTCAATCCTTAAATCAATGGAGATGGTTGAAGTGTCCGGAATGAATGCACACTTTTCTTCGGCATTCTCTTTACATCCGATAAGAAGCAAACCTATTGCAATAAAAAAAAATAAATTCCGCATGGCACAAAAGTACGGGGCAAGTTGATTAATTCCATCTGATCAATAGTAATGTTAACCAACAAATGTTAACCCATAGGAAGAATCGGACAAAGTCGCCTCCGAATTGCAGCAAAAAAAAGGCGATTGGAAAACCAATCGCCCTGGCTCAAATAGAATTGAATTACTTTTTAGCAACCAATTTTACATCCAATTGGAACTCACCATCCAGCATAGCGTTTTCAATAGACCAGCCGTACATTACTTCAAAGTCAGTTCTTTTTACTCTTAGTTTGGCCTTTGCTTCCAATTCAGTTTTGCTGATTGAATTGATCTCGGTATCAAAGGTAATTTCTTTGGTAATCCCTCTGATGGTAAGGTCAGCTACAGTCTTGTAAATATTTCCAGATTTTTTCTCTGTGCTTTTAATCACCAGTTTGGCTTCCGGGAATTTGCTGACCGCAAAAAAGTCGTCAGACTTAAGGTGGCCTACCAACTTGGCATTGTCCTTCTCTTGCTCAAGATCTTTATTGGTAATGGTGTTCATGTCAATCACGAATTGACCTGACGTGATTTTGGTTCCGTCCGTGGTAACGTTTCCGGATTTTAAATTGATATAGCCCCAGTGTTCATAAGATTTGGCTAGATGATACCCGGTCCATTTCAATTGACTGGAGCTCAGGTCAACACTTAATGTTTCGTCCGGTGTGTTGAACGAAAATAAGGTAGTGGCTACTAGAGCCAACATGACAAAAAATGACTTTTTCATAAGTTGATATAAAGTTTTCAGTTAGTATGTGTTTAAACATACATTTTCTCAAAAGGTTCCAATTTCCTATAGGAATCTTTTAAAAAGCTTAAAAATGACCTGAATTAGAGGTTTTGTGGAGTTTTATTGCCCACCTACAACAAACACCGCATTGGAAAACAGCATTTTACCATTCTCCCAGAAAGATCTGAATAGTGGGTTGTCTGTCAGGTATATTACCTGGCCTCTTCCTTTGTCTTCCACACCAAAAACAAGGGTATTGCTCAGATTTTGGTTGGCCAGATATCCGGCAAAACCCATCAAAGGTTTTACTTGGCCCCGCAGCGTGCCTACGTTCCACCCTTCTTGCAGGTAATCGAAGTGCATGGATGAAGTGCGCAAGCTGAAATAGGTGTCTCCCAAACCAAATGACAGGGGATGAGATGGATCCAGGCTGACTCTATAAATCGCGCCAAAAATTGACTGGCTTAGCTCTTTTCTCTCGGCCTCATCGTATCGCACCAATACATTGTCCTGTTTTACCTGCTCTTGTTCTTTTTCAGCATTTTTCTTGGCTTCCTCGGAGGCATATTTTTTAAGGCTATACCCTTTTTTGTCGGCAAAAGAATTTAGTGCCTGAGCAGTAACGATAAGTCTTCCCCCAGCAGACACCCAGTTGCCCAACTGTTCAAGCTGTGCCTCATCAAACATGCGGTAATTGCCAGGTGGCACTATGAGCACATCATATTTTTCAAGAGAAATTGATTTGAAATAATCAGTACCAATTACCGTGACAGGATAGTTTAGTTGTCTTTCAAAGAAATGCCAGGTTTCACCAAAGCTTAATGAGGAAGTTTGATCTCCACCCAGCAAAGCAATTTTAGGGGCTTTCAGGTATTTCACATCGCCAGACCCAAGATCTTTTCCGCTATCCACAAAACCAGTAGTTGTGGTGTAAATTTTTCTGCCCATGGATTTGGCAAGGTTTTGCAATGAATTGTCGAAGTCAGATTTTCCTTCATTGTTTCTTCGGGTTACAATCAGCGTGCCTCTGTCAAAACTATTACCGCCAACACTAAATGCTTTTTCAGCAGACCGAACTTTATATCCTTCTTTGAGCAAAGTTGCAAGGAACTTAACGTCTTCCATGCTTTGGTATTTGAAGAGGTAAGCGTAAGGTTTGGCGCTCACACTTGAATTGTCTGCCTTTTTCTGCTCATACGGTTTGGTAACATTAATGCGCTCATTCAAAGCATAAGCTTTCAATCCATAGGCGTACATCAGATTCCATGCGGTAATATCATAGGTGATGGAGTCACTGAGTTTTGATTGTGGTTCAAATAAAGTAGTTACAAATCTTCCTTTAGGCTGATAGACATTGATCACCACATCATCTGTGTTTACAGTTACACTTCCATTGCTTTGAGTTTGAAAATCAAATCCTTTGGTGGATTTTCCTGATGACGGATGTCCATATTGAATGCGATGGGTGTCCATCCAGGAGGTGATGCGATTGATCTTGTCTGGATTGTTATCTGATTTGATGACGTATGTCTTATAAGGTGAAGCAGGATTTGTCAGATTTTCTTTGAAATACTTTTCAAACTCTTCAGTTACTTTCGATGCGTTTTGGGAGGTAACCTCTATGGTAGACAATCCATTGGTGTAATGATGGGTGAGCCTATCTTTAAGTGTCAATGGATCTCCTTCTTTGGTAGTAATGGTCAATCCACCAAATCCTCCACCGCCTTGCTCATAAGTCATTCCTATTGCACCACTATATGTTGGATAAGTATCTCCATAACTAGGGTAAAAAAGATCATAACGTTCTTTAGTAAAATACAGCCATCCCTGTTCGTCAAAATATTTGGCGTTGTTTTTCCCTACCATGTTTAAAAACTGTCGTTGCCAATTTGAGATCACCTCATGCAAAGGTTCGGCAGCAGGTGCAAAAAAGTATGGACTATTATAGCCCATTTCATGAAAGTCTACATGTACCTGGGGCATCCATTGGTTGTACAGCTTAATTCTTGCCTGCGATTCAGTTTGGGATTGCCATGCCCAATCTCTGTTCAGGTCAAACAAATAGTGATTGGCTCTGCCTCCTGGCCAAGGCTCGCGGTGCTCTTTTGCATCGGGGCTGGAGTCTGGAGGATAGTTTCCATATTGATTATAAAAATTAGCATAACGGTCTCTTCCATCAGGATTGATACAAGGATCCATGATAACGACTGTATTTTTTAACCATCCTTGCGTTTTGCCATTGGAAGGATTGGCCATGTCATAGAGTGTTTTCATAGATGCTTCAGTGGAATTGGCTTCGTTGCCGTGCACATTATAACTTAACCAGACCAAGGCAACATTGGTAGACGGAACCCCTGTTTCGAATCCGGTTCTCCTCAGGTTGTCAAGTCTAATCTGCTCAATGTTTTTTAGATTTTCTTCTGATGCGATAATGGCCACCACTAAAGGCCGGTGCTCATAGGTTTCACCATACTGAATGAATTTCACATTATTGGGGCGTACAGCGGCCACGTGCTGAAAGTACTCCACTACTTTGTGATGGCGGGTAAACCGATCACCTAATTCGTAACCCAAAAATTGTTCTGGGCTTTGTAAATTGTTCTGAGCAAAAGCTGAGACCAACATTAAATTGAAAAGCAGTGTTAGTAAAGTTTTATGCATAATGAATAGGGTTGAAACGGAAAGTTAATAAAGACAAATCAAAAGGAATCGCTATGGAATTTCAGATGTTAAAATTCTACTTCAAAAGGCGATTAATCTGTGGTAAGTGGTGAGCAATGTGTTCTCCAAGGAATTCCAATGCATGGACAATGTTGAGTTTACCAATGACAAAATGCTTAAATATCTTTCGTTTGAGTTGATGGTCCTGTACTGTTTCCAATAGGGTTTTCAGTTTTTGACGAGTTGTATTCCAGTCATCTATGAGTTCGTTCAGGCTTATATAAGATGGTGTGGATGCAACTACTTTTTTGGGAGCAGTGAATTTTAAGGGTAAGCGTTGAGAAACTTTCAATACCATCATTTTCATATCCTCGATGATACCCGTATTTCCCGCTTCATCAATGCCTTGAATTTTTTTATCTAAGTACATCACTGATAATTTTTCAGCTGTTACCAGATGGGCCAATACCTGGTGGAGTGACCATCTGTTGTCTTCAGGTTGAACGTTAAAACGTTCTGGAGCAAGTTTAACCTTTTCCAATAACTGCAACCTTTGGCTTTCCAGTTTTTCGTAAAGTTGATTGAGTTTTGAGTTCACGCGACAAGATAATTAAATCAGCATAATTAGGTTGCTTAAATCTGTTTGACAGGATCGAAACCTTTACTTACCTTCATTGAACTAACCAACCAACAAAAAAATTATGAAGGAATATGCAGGTTTTTGGCTACGCTTTGTGGCTTACATCATCGACTACATTTTAATCTGGGTTGTACAGGCCTTTATTGCCATCCCAATACTGGGTATGGTTGGGATTTCTTTTGCCAGTAGGGCAGGCGATATGAGCACAATGGATGAGGGCGAAATGCTTGGAATGTTTGCAGGGATAATGGCAGCAGCAGGTGCTACTGCGCTTCTCACCACCATTTTGGTAATTCTGTATTTTACTTTGATGGAATCATCCAAATATCAGGCTACAGTAGGTAAGCTGGCCCTGGGTCTAATAGTGACTGATGAAAATGGAGAAAAATTGGATATGGTGAAGGCACTAATTAGAAACCTATCTAAAATATTATCAAGTATGATTTTGTTAATAGGTTACATCATGGTTGGCTTTACTGAAAAGAAGCAAGGCTTGCATGATATCATAGCCAAGACGTTAGTTGTGAAAAAATAAATCACGTAATCGTAAGAGGCTAGAGTCCAGCTCATCCTCTTACGATTTTTATTTACAGTTTTTTCTGATGGCAGCTTTTGCATCAGGAGATCCTAAGTCTTCTGCACGTTTCAGGTCCAGGCAACCATCGTAGTTGTTATTCATCAATAGTTTTAACATTCCACGCTGGTAATAACTTTCCGGATCGCTGGGATAGAGTTCGATAGAGGCAGAATAGTCGTCTACAGCGCTGGCGTACTCTTCCTTCTCTGTTCTGCTCAAAGCGCGATTGTCGTAGTAGGTTGGATTAGTAGGGTCTAATTCAATTGCGGAGGTGTAGTCGGCAATGGCACCATCGAAATCTTCCACTGCATACTTCAATACTCCACGTAAATTATAGGTCTCGGGATCTTCCCCATCTAACTCAATGGCCTTGTCATAATCAGCGAGCGCTCCTTTAATATCTTCCAATGCACTTTTTGCCAATGCGCGATTTTCATATTTGAGGGCATCGTTGGGATCAAGTTTGATGGCCATGTCATAATCTTTAATGGCCTTTGCAAAAGCATCCGTATTGTAATAGGCTACACCCCTGTAATTAAAAAGAGAGGCATCCTCTTTATCCAGTTCAATGGCTTTGGAGTAATCGTCAATGGCACTTACAAATTCACCTAATTCTGCCTTAACTACGCCTCTATTAAAGTATTTGTCTGCATCAGCTGGTCCTAGTTCCAATGCCTTAGAAAAATCAAAGTAGGCATCCTGCAATTCATCAATATTGTATTTGGCAAATCCTCTATTGGTGTAGGCATCTGCATACTTTGGGTTGAACCGGATCGCCTTGTCCAGGTCTTCGATGGCACCAAAATCATCTCCAAGGGCAATTTTTGATTCACCTCTGAAATTCAAAGCCTCTGCAAAGGTTGAATCAACCTCCAATGCAAAAGTGAAGTCGCTGATGGCGCCATAAAAATCCTGAAGCCCCATTCTGGCTTGACCTCGTAAAGACAGAGCTGTTTTATTCTTCGAGTTAGCGTCAATAATTTTTGAGAGCCCTGATTTCGCTCCTGTAAAATCTTTGGCTTCAAGCTTTTTCCTGGCACTTTCCAATGCGGGATCTGCATTCTGGGAAAAGCTGATAAAGGACGTGGCGAATAGGATGATGAAAGCGAATAACCTCATTGTCAATTCTGAAATATTTGAAGTGACAAGTTAGAAAGAAAAGTGCATTTGATGTGTTACCAGGAAGAAGGATGTACGACCCTATGCTGGCATCGGCTACGTGCAGGGGACCAATGCCCCTTTACCCACACGTGTTGGCGATATCTATTGTTCCATACCCAATGACTTCCAATCCATACCCTCACAATGCATTGATGTGTGCTTATCGTGCGATTCTTAGGTAAAGTCTGTGCTTCTGTATCAAAGCTCCACAAAGAGAGAATTGCCAGGGTCAAAAAGATTAGAAACGATATCAGCCTTCTCATTATTAATTCGTTTTCACCTTTGACTATTTCGCCTATTGAGGGTTTAAACCCAAAAATTGTTAATTTGATGTTTAAACATGCTAATCACTTATCATTCCTCTTTTTCTTGGTTTTATGCTTTAATAATTATGATTGGATGGCCATTTCTTAATCCTCAGGGGGTCGGGATGTTTTCATTTGAAAATGCCATTTATCCTCTTTATTAAACCTCCACGTCATCAAGCCGTATATATTTGTTTAAAACCTGAATTCTAATGATTAGAAGATCTTCTCTCCTCCTTGTTGCTGTGATCACAACAACAATAGCCTGTGCACAGGACAAGCCGCTTGACATGAAAATGGATTTCGAAGATTACGATCCTCCGTCTACCCTTGTTGTGTCTGAACATCACATCACCAAGGCTAAATTTCCTTTTGTAGATATTCATAATCATCAGTTTGGAATGCCAACTATGAACCTTGCCAATTTGGTTGGCGAAATGGATAAACTGAATATGGCGGTGCTAACCAACTTAAGCGGAAGGGGCAGAGGAAGCACAGAGCATCTGGAGAATTCCTTGAAAAATGTAAAAGACAATTATCCAAAAAGATTTTTGGTATTTACCAATGTGGATTTTTCAGGCATCGATGATGCTGACTGGACTAAACGCACAGTAAAACAATTGGAAGATGATGTAAAGAAGGGTGCGAGTGGGTTAAAAATTTATAAATCCCTGGGCATGTTCAATACGGACAGTAAAGGAAATAGGATCCATATTGATGATCCGAGAATTGATCCGGTATGGGCAAAATGTGGTGAGTTGGGTATTCCAGTTTTGATTCACTCTGCGGACCCTCCACAATTTTGGCAACCGATCGACAACCAAAACGAAAGGTGGCTGGAACTGAAAACCCATCCTGGAAGAAGACATGACAACGATCCGGTTTCATGGGAAACCATTATAGCTGAACAGCACAACATTTTTAAAAAGCATCCAAAAACCAATTTTATTAATGCGCACATGGGTTGGTATGCAAGTGATTTAAAAAAACTTGGTCAACTGATGGATATGTATCCCAATATGTACACAGAAATCGGGGCCATTATCGCTGAATTGGGAAGGCAACCTCGTGCAGCCAAAGCGTTTATAACCAAATATCAGGATAGGGTGCTTTTTGGAAAAGACAGTTGGGTGCCTGCTGAGTACGAAACCTACTTTAGGGTATTAGAGTCTGAAGATGAATATTTCCCTTACCACAAAAGGTACCATGCGTTCTGGAGAATGTATGGATTGGGTTTGTCGGATGATTTACTGAAAAAGGTCTATTACAAAAATGCTATTAGATTGATTCCAAGTATAGACAAGACCTTATTTCCTGACTAATTCACTTTGTGCTACGCATCAGAACTTATAGCCATCTTATTCTGATTCCATTTGTTTTTTTGGCGAGTTGTGTGCCAAAGGAACAAGTGGTTTTGCGCGGCATTGAAAATGTAGAATTGGCACCAGGAAAGGGGACTGATCCCCTTTTGAAGGCTGATGCGCGTTTTTACAACCCCAATCAGCTGAGGATGAAAGTAAAGGAAATTCAGCTGGATGTTTTTGTGGACGGAAAAAAATCTGCCCGGATAGATCAAAAGTTAAAATCTGTGATTAAGTCCAAGGCAGAATTTACGTTACCGCTTGAGGTACAGCTTTCACTAAAAGAAATTGGATTAGTAGACGCCTTGCTCGGATTGTTTGGAGGGAAAAGGTACCAACTTCGATATGTGGGACACATCAAGGTATCTGTCAAGGGTTTCCCCGTTAAAATACCTGTCGATTATACCAAAGAGGTGAAGCTAAGATTCTGACAAGTAGTTTTTTTACATAACAATCATTACTAATTTCAAACGATTTAAATGAATGGTTGTTTTAGGAGCATTTTTCTTTGCGTCTTTATTACTACTTGTAATTATTCTACAAGTAAGGGCCTATTATATTTTAAAGAGACAGAATGCAATCATAACGCGTCAAAGTATTGAAATTCAAAAGCAGAATGAAGCACTGGCCAGACAGAATCAGCAACTGCACGATTTGAACATTGAAAAGCAACAAATAATTGGTGTGGTTTCTCATGACCTTAAAGGTCCATTCAATCGCATTTTTGCTTTGATGCAGTTGATGAGCATGACATCACAAAATTTGACGCTGGAACAGAAGGAGTACATGGGTAAAATCCATCAAATAGCGGTGGATGGTTTGAATATGGTTCGCAATCTTTTGGATAGCAGAAAAATAGAAGAAAGGATACTAGACATTACTTTGGAGCCAATTGAGCTTGAATCTTTTGTATCTTCTTTTGTCAAAAATTATAAGACGGTAGCCGAAAGAAAAAACATAGATGTGCTGTTTCAAGGCCCTAGTCATGTTGTGGTGGAGGCAGATCGACTTTATCTCAACCGTATATTGGACAACTTGCTTTCCAATGCAATTAAGTTTTCACAACCCAATAAGAAAGTAGTAGTTTCAATAGAAGCAAAATCAAATGAAGTGCTGTTGGGGATTAAGGATGAAGGCCCCGGCATCAGTGAGGAGGACCAAAAAAAACTCTACATTAAATACCAAAAACTGAGTGCGAAACCTACGGGGGGCGAAAGCTCTACTGGGCTGGGACTTTCAATTGTAAAAACGCTGATAGAAAAAATGGGAGGTACGATCAGGTGTGAAAGTAAGCTGGGCGAGGGGGCCAGGTTTATTGTAAGTTTGAAAAGGGAGTCTCAGTCAAACAAATAGTAATCGTCCTCTTTACCTCCCAGGATGGCTTCCAGCGACTCAATTACGTTTTCGTCTTTGATAACATAATCGCGTACACCTTTTTGAATGAAACTCAGGACCATATTCCCGTCATCCAGGGCACTTAGCATGATTACTTTATTGTCCTCACCTATTTGATTCTTTATCTTCTCATAAAGATCAATTCCACTCATCCCCGGCAGTTTATAGTCAATAATAAGCACCTCAGGCAACTTTCCGTTGACTGCCTTTAGCGCTTCCTCAGCAGTTGTAAACGTATTGATCTGATACTCGGAATTCTGACTCAATGCCTTTTTGACAAATTCAGCATAAATCTCATCATCCTCTATCAAAAAAATTCTCATGCCTCCTTTTTATTTGGGATGTGCAATATAATAACGTTTGATCTATTCCCAGCCACTAAAATTAATCATAATGAATCATTTTTAACAATCTTTGGCTTCTTCCCCTCCATATGCCGTTTATCGGAAACCCTTTTGGATTCAATGGGCTTTCCCTCTATATTCCTGAACCTAACCCAAAATTTTAGATGAAATCACTAAACGTCCTATTTATCCTATTGGCAATTACCCTTTGGCAATGTACACCAGCAAGCCAACGGTCCAACCTTAAGTTTTCTATATCATTTACCCAGGAGATGTCGGATCAGGCTCAAGACGGGCGGCTTCTGATTATGCTTTCAAACAATGATGCAAGTGAACCTAGATTTCAGATCAATGATGGGCTTAAAGCCCAACTTGTTTTTGGAGTGGATGTAGAGGGCATGCAACCCGGTCAGGAAATCATTATAGATGAAGACGCCTTTGGTTTTCCATTTAGGAGTATTGCTGATATACCTGCTGGAACCTACTATGCACAGGCATTGATTAATCGTTATGAGACTTTTAAATTAAAAACAGGTCATACGGTTAAACTTCCCCCAGACCAGGGAGAAGGCCAGCAGTGGAATCGAAAACCAGGCAATTTTTACAGTCAGCCAGTTAAACTTGAATTGGACCCCGCTAAAGGAAAAACCATTTCCATCAAAATGGATCAGAAAATTCCACCAATTAAAAAACCAGAAGACACCAAATACATCAAGCACATAGAAATTGAGAGTAAAATGTTATCGGAGTTTTGGGGCAGGCCTATGACGCTTGGCGCACACGTCTTGCTGCCAGAAGGTTTTGAGGAACATCCCAATGCCAAGTACCCTTTGATGATTTATCATGGACACTTCCCAAGTGATTTTGGCGGATTCCGCACCGAACCACCAGATCCAAACATGGATACTACAGACTATAGCGCACGATTTGGTATTTATGGTTACAAAAAAATTGAACAGCAGGAGGCATACAATTTCTATAAGCAATGGATCAGTAAAAATTTTCCCCGATTTATAGTCATAGAGATTCAACATGCTACCCCCTACTATGACGACTCGTACGCAGTTAATTCTGCCAGCATGGGCCCATATGGTGATGCGATTATGAAAGAATTGGTTCCTGAAATAGAAAGTAGATTCAGAGGGATTGGTGAAGGATGGGCAAGATTTACCTATGGAGGTTCAACAGGAGGCTGGGAAGCTCTGGCAGTTCAAATGTTTTACCCGGATGATTTCAACGGATGTTTTGCTGCATGTCCGGATCCTATAGACTTCAGGTCATTTTGCCTGGTGGATATTTATAAGGACAAAAACGCTTACTACTACGATAGCGATTTTAAGAAACTTCCACGTCCGGCTCATCGCGATTATTTGGGGCAGATACAAAGCACCATGGCTGAAGCCAATCATTATGAACTGGCCTTGGGCACTAAAACAAGATCAGGGCAGCAATGGGATATTTGGGAAGCAGTATATTCTCCACAAGGTGAAGATGGATATCCTAAAAGACTCTTTGATAAGGAAACAGGTGACATAGACCCATCTGTGGCAGCTTACTGGAAAGAGAACTATGACCTGAGGCATATACTCGAGAGAGACTGGGCAACACTTGGACCAAAATTGCAGGGCAAAATCCATATTTATTGCGGAGACATGGATAATTACTACCTGAATAATGCAGTTTATCAAATGGAAGAGTTTCTAAAGAAGACAGATACTCCATTTTATAAAGGTGAAGTAGATTATGGTGACAGGGCAGAGCATTGCTGGAATGGCGATCATGAAAACCCAAATTACATTTCAAGGTTACGTTACAACACGATGTATCTTCCAAAAATTCTAAAGCGAATTTCTGAGAGTGCACCGGCAGGAGCGGATCTGAAAAGCTGGAGATATTAAATCTATTTTAATTCGCGCAGATAAAGTTGAATAGTATTCTCAAGACCATAATAGAGGGCATCGCAGATGAGTGCGTGTCCTATAGATACTTCATCTAACCAGGGAATACTTGCTTTTAGAAATCGAAGGTTATTAAGGTCAAGATCGTGGCCGGCATTGACACCAAGGCCGGCCGCTTTCGCGGCCATCGCGGCAGCCACATAATCTTTGACGGCCTCGTCTCTATTTTTGGGAAAGCCCGAAGCGTAAGGCTCTGTGTAAAGCTCAATCCGATCGGCACCCGTTTCAGCTACCGCCTCTACCATTTTAACAGAAGGAGCAACAAATAACGAAACGCGTCCCGTAGACTTTTTCAGCGTGGCGACAACTTCTCTAAGAAAATCCCGATGAGCGATGGCATCCCATCCGGCATTGGAGGTGAGCACATTGGGGGGATCCGGAACAAGGGTGGCTTGGGCTGGTTTTACTTTTTCAATAAGCTGTAGGTATCGCTCGTCCGGATAACCTTCAATGTTAAATTCGGTGGTCACCACTTTACTCAGTTCGATTACGTCATCATACCTTATGTGTCTTTCATCTGGTCGTGGGTGAACGGTGATGCCCTGAGCGCCAAAAGCCTCACAGTCCTGAGCTACCTTTATTACATTAGGATTATTTCCACCCCTCGCGTTTCTGAGTGTTGCAATTTTGTTAATATTGACGCTTAGTCGTGTCATGAATTTTGCTTTGTATTATTTATGTATGCTATCCGGGTATAAATTTACACGAAATTGAAAAGCTTATGAGCCTGAAACAACAAATCGATAACGATATCAAAGCAGCCATGCTGGGCAAGCAGAAGGAAGAGCTGATAGCATTAAGAGCTATTAAGTCAATGATTCTGCTGGCTGAAACAGAAAAAGGTAAAACCGGAGAGCTCGACAAAGAAGCGGAGGATAAACTGCTGATGAAGGCTGCCAAGCAAAGAAAGGAATCCGCAGAAATATTTAAAAAGGAAAACAGGGAAGATCTTTATAAAAAAGAACAATTCGAGTTGGACATCATTTCCCGATACCTGCCCAAACAGTTATCTGCCGAGGAGATAACAACCGAACTAAAGAAAATCGTGGAACAGGTGGGTGCTACCGGGCCACAGGACATGGGAAAGGTTATGGGCGTTGCCACCAAGGCACTGGCTGGCAAAGCTGATGGTAAAATCATTTCTGAGATCGTTAAAAAACTGCTGGTTTCTTGAACAAGCTTGACATCGTTATCGCGGTTATCTTACTTTTTGGAGCATACCGTGGTTATAAAAATGGCTTTTTGATGGGCCTCATTTCGCTGGTTGCGATTGTACTTGGAATATTCGGAGGCTTTAAGTTAATGGGGGAAGGAATGCTGTTGTTGCAGCGGGAATTTAATGCAGACACTACCGTTTTACCCTACGTATCTTTCCTGATTATCTTTATACTTATTGTGGTGGTTGTCAATATTGTGGGCAAACTCATTAAAACAAGTATCGATAAAACCTTTTTAGGAACTGTGGATGAAACCATGGGTGCCATTTTGGGTGTTTTTAAGTGGTTGTTTATGATGAGTGTGGTATTTTGGATTCTGGATTCTCTGAAATTAAGCCCTGGACCAGAATGGACTGGTGATTCATTTTTGTATCCATATGCCACATTATTTGCTACAGAGCTGGCAGGATGGGTTTCAGACTTTGTTCCTTTTTTTAAAGAAACTTTCAAGCAGTTCTAAGGTTCAGTTTTTTTTGTTTACTTATAAAAAATTAGGAGATAATGGCGTTGGTGGTAAAAGAAAAGAGTGGATTCAAATACGTTGATGAGGGTCAGGGGAGGGCACTAGTGCTCCTGCATGGCCTATTTGGCGCTTTGAGCAATTGGGAAGAGGTCATTAAAAGGTTTTCTCCACACTTCAGGGTGATTATCCCCATGCTGCCCATTTACGAAATGCCTATCAAAGAGGCAGGTTTGGAAGGACTGAGGAAATTTGTTGAGGAATTTGTGGAGGTGATGAAACTCGATAACATGATTTTGATGGGGAATTCACTTGGCGGGCATGTTGGGATACTCTATACACTGCACAATAAAGATAAAGTGGATAAACTTGTGCTTACAGGCAGCTCTGGTCTGTTTGAAAATACCATGGGAGGATCTTATCCACGAAGGGGCAGCTATGATTATATCAGGGAAAGGGTAGCCTATACTTTTTACGATCCAAACGTTGCTTCCAAGGAATTAGTGGACGAAGTGTTTGAAACGACCAAGAGCATACCCAAATGCATGCGTATTGTGGCAATAGCTAAATCAGCCCAGCGCAATAATTTGGCTGCAGATTTACCAAACTTAACGGTTCCCACTTTGTTAGTTTGGGGATTAAACGATACGATTACTCCCCCGATGGTAGCACATGAATTCAATAAATTAATACCCAATTCAGAACTTAGGTTCATAGACAAATGCTGTCATGCTCCTATGATGGAACACCCGAAAAAGTTTAATGAAATTGTTCAAGACTTTTTAACAGACTAGCATGGTAGCAGCTGAAATAATTAACTTAATGATCCCTCCACTCAAGTCATCGGACGATGCCCACAAAGCAATTGTTTGGATGGAAGAATTTCGCTGTAACCATTTACCCGTCATTGAAAACAACCGATTGCTCGGGTTTATTTCTGAGGAAATTATTCTTGAAGCCAATGACATTGAAAAAAAATTAACCGATTTTGATCTAATAGGGAAAACGTGTTTTGTGGGCAAAGCATCTCATGTTTATGATGTTCTGAAAGTCGCAGGCGATCATCAAATACAAGTGGTAGCAGTGATAAATGAAGCAGGAGAGTACGAAGGCGTGATTACTGTGCAAGATATCATGACCTCCTTTGCGCAAACTGCAGCAGTTCAAATTCCCGGAGGTATACTTATTATTTCATTAGACTTGATTGACTACTCATTAGCTGAAATAAGCCGGTTGATTGAGGAAAACAATGCAAAAATCCTAAGCAGTATTGTAGTGGAAGATCCATTGGACAACCGAAAGATTAAATTGACATTAAAAATCAATCAGCTGGACCTGACACGCATCGTTGCTACGTTAGAACGTTTCGAATACAAAATAATTGGCCGCTATCAGGAGGACAAGAAAGACTTCGAGGACAAAGACAGGATCGACATGTTGATGCGTTACCTCAACATCTAAAATAAAAAGAAGAACTTTTTATTTGACCCCTCACCCTATGCGAATTGGAATTCACGGAAAGGAAGTCAAAGGGCAGCAGATAAAATTCGTTGAAAATTTCTTTGCGCTTTTGGCTGAAAGAAAGGCAGACCTTCGTGTTTCATCAAAATTTTTGAAGCACCTAAAATCACCACGCTTTTCTCAGTTTAAGATCAAGTCATTTGATCTAGGTGAAAACCTGAAAGGGTTGGATGCCTTTATCTCATTAGGAGGTGATGGTACATTGCTTGATTCTATCACTTACATAGGAAAGAATGAAACTCCTATAATGGGTATCAATACTGGTCGGATGGGATTTTTAGCTACTATCAGCAGGGATGAGACTGAAAAGGCAATAGAACATTTATTCAATGGGACTTTTCAAACCGAATCCCGTACAGTACTTTCCCTGGAATCCGACAAGCTACTTTTTGATGGACTCAACTTCGCACTCAATGATTTTACAATCATCAAGAAGGACACCTCCTCTATGATCAATATTCATGTTTTTGTAGACAATGAATTGCTAAACTCCTACTGGGCAGACGGCATTATCGTTTCTACACCAACGGGGTCAACCGGATATTCTTTGAGCTGTGGAGGACCACTACTATATCCTCGTTCCGAAAGTTTTGTAATTACGCCAGTGAGTCCACATAATCTTACTGCCCGTCCCATTGTTGTTTCAGACAATTCTAAAATTACCTTTCACATTGAGGGAAGGAGCAAGAAATTTTTGATTTCACTTGATTCACGGGTGGAGGCTATTGATGGATCAGTGAATCTGAAAATCAAAAAAAGCAAGTTTAAGGTGCATTTGATCCAAATGCCCGGTCAGCATTACTTCAAAACCCTGCGTCAGAAGCTCAATTGGGGATTAGATATAAGAAATTAATTTGATAGATTTGTAATTGGCAAATTCTCTTTGGTATGAGAAAATTATGGTTGGTAGTGCTTTCTTGCTCGCTCTTGTTGGGTGTGATGCCCGAGGCAAGTGCGCAGTTGAATAGAAAGTCAATTAAGAAGAACAACAAACGCATCTCAAGTTACAGGGGAAAAAAATCCTCATTTGGCAAAGAGAAGAGGTACAATGCAGTCGGGCTCTCCTTGAATGCAGTTAATTACTACGGAGATTTGGCACCACGCCCTCAGAGGGTAAGCACAGATATATCATTTACAAGACCTGGATTAGGGCTATCATTTACTCATCGTTTTGGTCCAAGATATAGTCTTAAAGGTGAGTTTATGTATGCCACTTTGAAAGGCTCAGATGCAGAATCGGCAGATTCGGGCGATCTGAATAACGGCATATATAGATACCAACGCAATTTGTCTTTCCGCAATCGCATTAAAGAACTATCAGTTGTTGCGATACTTGATCTTTTTGAAAATCAATCAACCTACATAAGCAGAGTAAATTGGACTCCATACGCCTTTCTGGGCATAGCAGCTTTTCATCACAACCCACAAGCACAGGCACCAGCCACCGACCTAAATGGAAACCCATTGCCACAGGCGGGTCAATGGGTGGACCTTAGACCGTTAGGTACCGAAGGCCAAAATGCAACGCTTTCAGATACGGATGTAAATGCTGGAATAAAACCATACAGTTCTTTTCAAGTAGCTATACCATTTGGAGTTGGAGCTCGTTTTAGGCTTAACGAGGTAATGGACTTATCGGCAGACATTGCGTTTCGATATACGTTTACCGATTACCTTGACGATGTGAGCCAGAACTATGTTGATTTGGGTGTGTTTGGAAATGATGAATTGGCAAGGGCAATGTCATACAGAACCAATGAACTTGGTCCACCAAGTAATCCTCAAACCTATGTCAGCGCTATCAATGGACAAACCTATACGGTACAAGCTGGATATGGAAGTGAGTTTAGGGACAACATGCGCGGAAGTAAGTCAGATAGAGACATATACATGGTTACCAGTATCAGGCTTTCCATCATCCTTGGAGCCACTTTCCACAAGGCAAAATTCCGCTAGTCAATGCTGAGTCGGGCAAACATATTGGGTGCAATCCTGAGTTTAGGATTGAGTTTTTTTTCTACCCATACATTTGCTCAAATTTCACAGCGATCTGAGCTGGGATTCGGCATAGGCACATTTACGTATACAGGTGATTTGTCGCGGACATACAATTTTGTCAACTCGCGCCCGGCTGCTACCGCCTTTTACAGGGCCAACATAAGTAATGTCATAAGTTTCAAGACGGCACTCACAGGTGGGAAGCTGGCAGCTTCTGACAAGGCAAAGCCTCTGGATGCTTTTGCTAAACAACGTGATGCCTCATTTAACATATTTTTGCTGGAGGGTTCAGCCACTTTTGAATATCATTTTTTGGATTGGAGGGATGACAAAAGAAGATTAAGATTCACACCATTTCTGTTTGCTGGTTTAGGGATGTTTGGCATATCAGGGGTTCAAACCAAACCTGCTGAGTACAGCAATGTGCAGATGAGCATTCCATTTGGAGGGGGTATGAAGTATGTGCTTAATCCAAAATGGTATTTGGCTTTTGAAATCGGAATCAGAAAAACATTTTTTGATTATCTAGACAATATCTCTTCAGAGGACCCATCATTTAAGAATTATCAATACGGTAACAAGTATGATAATGACAACTACTTTTTTACAGGCTTTTCTATCACCCGCACTTTTTACGATATACCCTGCGCGAAGAACCCTTACTGATAAAATAGAATCTTAATTGGAAAGCCTGAAGGGCACTTTTTGGTGTTGAGAGAGGCCTTGTGAAAAGTTTGAAAAATAGGCTATTTTTGCACCCTTGTGGCCTCTTTTAAAGATAGTATAGACCCGAATAATTTGCCTCGTCATATTGCCGTTATCATGGATGGCAATGGAAGATGGGCAAAGGGGAAAGGTGCGGCCCGGATTTTCGGGCACAGAAATGCTATTCAGGCGGTGAAGGACGTTACTGAGGGATGCGGTGAATTGGGTATAAAATACCTTACGCTATATGCATTTAGTACAGAAAATTGGGGGAGACCGAAAGAGGAAGTAGATGGTTTAATGGAATTGTTAGTGAATACTTTAAAAAAAGAGATTAACTCGCTACATGAAAACCAGGTAAAACTTCAAACGATTGGAGATATTGGTCATTTGCCAAAGGCTTGCCAGGATAACTTGAGTGAAGCCATTGATGCAACCAAGGACAATCGAGGACTTACGCTTATTCTGGCATTGAGTTACAGTGGAAGATGGGAGATTGTGGAGGCCGTAAAAGCGATAGCAAAAGATGTGAAAAAAGGGCAATTGTCTGAAGATAAAATAAATGAAGAGCTGTTCTCAGGATATTTGAAAACCAAAGGTATTCCAGATCCGGAACTATTAATTAGAACAAGTGGCGAAATGAGAATCAGTAATTTTTTACTTTGGCAGATTGCCTATACCGAACTGTTTATCACCAAGACATTGTGGCCTGACTTTCGAAGAGAGGACTTGTACGAAGCGATTTGCGTTTATCAAACAAGAGACAGAAGATTTGGAAAGGTAATGGAACGAACTGTGTAACCTGATGAGAAAAGCTTTACCCCTTATTTTTCTGTGTTTTGCTATTGCTGTGCAAACCGCTCATGCTCAGTTTAGAAAAAGTCGTACGCAAGAAAGCGCCACGCTGTCAGAAAACTCCCTCAACTATGCTAACCCAGTAGAATACACCATTGGTGGAATTGAAGTTACAGGTCTTAATATTCTAGATAAGAATGCAATGATTTCTCTAACCGGACTTAAGGTTGGAGATAAGGTGAAGATACCTGGTGAGAAAATAGCAGGCGCAATCAGAAAATTGTGGAAACATGGACTTGTTGGTGACGCATCCATCAAGGTAGATAAAATTGAGGGGGAAAATGTTTTTCTAACCATAGTGCTGACAGAGCGCCCAAGGTTAGTTGATTTTTACTTTACTGGCATCAGCGGATCGCGTCAGTCTTCTCTAAAAGAAGAACTTACATTGATAAGAGGAAAGATTGTGAATGATGCGATGATTCGCAACACGGAACTGTCCGTGAAAAAGTTTTTCTCTAAAAAAGGATTTCTAAATACAGAGGTCAAAGTGATTCAGGAATCGGACACTCTTAATAGAGGAGGTGTTAAGATAAGAATCGATGTGGACCTGAATGCAAAAGTTCGTATCCATGATGTGATTATTGATGGTAACAAAGAGGTAACGGACACTAAACTCAAAAAGAAACTTAAAAAAACCAAAGAGCACGCCCGCATCACGCTCCACCGCACGCTGATCAGCAGTATCATTGGTTTCAAACCCAGCCGCATTAAAGAATACAGAGATTCATCCCGGGAAGTAAGCTGGAAGCAAGCCAAGGAATTTCTCAATGACAACGTAAAGCTTAATATTTTCGCAACTTCTAAGTTTATAGCAGCTGAATTTGAAGAAGATAAAAAGAAGCTCGTTGAATATTACAACTCATTGGGTTACCGCGATGCGGAAATAGTAAGCGATACTGTAATCAGACACTCCAAAAACAGCATTGATGTAATAATCAAAGTGACTGAAGGCAGAAAATATTACTTCAGGAACATCAACTGGACAGGCAATTACATTTATAGTTCTGCTGTCCTTGACAGGATTCTTGACATTAAGAAGGGCGATGTGTATAACAAGGAGTTGATCGACAAAAAGACCAATTTCAATCCAAAAGGGCCAGATATTAGCGGACTTTATATGGATGATGGTTATTTGTTCTTCCGTGTTACCCCAGTAGAAGTGGCTGTGGTTGGAGATTCAATTGATATTGAAATGAGAATTTTTGAGGGAGATCAGGCTACCATCAAAGACGTTTGGATCACCGGTAATGAAAGAACCAGTGAGCACGTTATTCGCAGGGAACTCAGCACTGTCCCTGGACAAAAGTTCAGAAGATCAGACATCATTCGAACACAACAGCAGTTGTCTCAGATGGGATTCTTTAATCCTCAAAAAATTCAACAAGACATTCAGCCCAACCCGGCTGATGGTACAGTGGATATAGGGTGGAAACTTGAAGAGCAATCCAATGATCAGATTCAACTTTCTGGTGGTTGGGGAGGAGCTTTCGGTTTTGTAGGAACTGTTGGGCTTACATTCAATAATTTCTCTATCCGGAACATTCCCAACTTTAAGAAATGGAGACCATTGCCTACCGGTGACGGTCAAAGATTGTCATTGAGTGCACAGGCCAATGGCGCTTCTTATCAAAGCTATAGTTTCTCTTTCACCGAACCCTGGTTGGGTGGCAAAAAGCCTAACTCATTTAGCTTTTCTTTGAATCACTCTATCTCAAGGCTTCCGACTTCCGTTTCGTATGAGATTAGCGATAAGGTTTCTCTAAGACAAAGTGGAATTACATTGGGTCTTGGCCGAAGATTGGAATGGCCGGACAACTATTTCTCATTAACCAATTCACTTTCGTTTTTGCAATACGATTACAAGGGTAATTACTTTCAGTCGCAGGTACTTCCTGAACAGGGAAAAACCTACAGTTTGAAATTGGAGACCGTTCTGTCAAGGAATAGTATTGATAGCCCGATGTATCCTACTCAAGGCTCCACTATTTCATTAAGCGCGTCACTTACTCCACCATGGTCGAAGCTAAGAGATGAAAGCTACCTGCAGGATGTAAACAAACAATTCCAGTGGATTGAAATGCACAAGTGGATGTTTGATTCTAAGTTTTATATTAAGCTATTGGGAAGTTCTAAACCTGAAGGGCGCAGTTTAGTACTTGAAACTAAGGCGCATTTTGGATTCATAGGGCAATACAATAAATCACTTACACCAAGTCCTTTTGAAAGGTTTTTGTTAGGTGGTGATGGTCTTGCAGGTGGATTCAATTCTTTTGTATTGGGTCAGGATATCATTGGATTGCGAGGTTATGAAAACAATAAAATAACTCCGCCATATTATGCAGCTAGAGGAAGTGGAAATAAAATTGAAGGCGGTATCGTGTACGATAAATTTGGAGTAGAATTGCGCTATCCAATATCATTGAGTCAGGCGGCTACTATTTACGTGCTGTTATTTGGTGAGGGTGGCAATAACTGGGATAATTATTTGGAGTTTAATCCGTTTAAGATCTACAAGTCAGCGGGTTTTGGAGCTAAAATATTTATGCCAGCCTTTGGCCTCATTGGGGTGAATTGGGCTTATGGTTTCGATACTTTGCCCGGAGCAACTGAAAAAAGCGGTGCCCAGTTCCATTTCACCATTGGCCAGCAAATCAGATAAAAAATGCGATATCTGCTGATTTTAGCCCTTTTCTTTTCCGGCCTGAATTTTGCAAATGCTCAGAAGTTCGGATATGTAGATACCGATTTCATTTTGAGCAAAATGCCTGATTACAGGAAGGCGCAGGATGAAATAGACCGACTGTCTGCAGCGTGGCAAAAGGAGATTGAAGAAATGCAAAGAGGTGTAGCAGGGCTCTATAATGCTTTTGAAGCCGAACAGGTGCTGTTGACAGAAGAAATGAGGCAGGAGCGAAAGGCAGAAATTGAAAAGAAGGAGGCCGAATTGAAGGAATATCAGCGAAAGGTTTTTGGATTTGGAGGGTTGTTTTTTTTGAAAAAACAGGAATTGATTAAACCTTTGCAAGACAAGGTTTTTGAAGCCGTGGAAAAGGTGGCCAAGTCAAACAGGTTGACGATCATATTTGACAAGGCTGGTGAGTTGGTCATGATTTATACCGATCCACGACACGACTATACTGACTTTGTACTGGAAGAACTCGGACTAGGTGATCCAAACGATCAGATCAAATAAACTAAATACAAATTAAATACGATGAGAAACTTTTTGATTTTATTCCTTATAGGTTGCGCGAGTTTTGCGGCTCAAGCACAAGCACCCGCTCAAAAGATAGGATATGCTGATTGGGATTACATTTTTAGCCAATTGCCAGAATACAAACAAATTGAAGCAGAGTTGAAAACCCATGGCGACCAACTCCAAAATCAGCTTCAGGCAAAATACAAAGATTACGAAACCAAGTTGAAGGCCTACCAGGCTGGCGCTGCTACTATGGTAGATGCCATCAGAAGGGATAAAGAAACTGAACTTACCCAGCTACAGGAAAACATCCAGAAATTTCAGCAAGATGCGCAAACCTCTATTCAAAATAAGCAGGAACAATTGATGGGTCCTGTTTTTACTAAAGTAGGAAAAGCCATCGAGGACGTAGCCAAAGAGCAAGGCTATTCTTTTATCCTTAATCCTCAGTTGATTGGTGGTGGAGACATTCTACTTTACAGCGATGAGAAATTCGACATATCGGATGCTGTTCTGAAGAAGATGGGAGTAACTCCCAAACCAGCTGCTGCGAAGAACTAATTGTATTTAGCTATAGATTACTAAACCCTGTCATTGACAGGGTTTTTTTATTACTTTTCCCAATGCACATATCCGCACTCAACAAAGGAGATACAGTAGGCATTGTGGTGCCTGCCGGAAAAATAAATGAAGAAGTATTATTAAAGGGAAGACAAGTCATAGAATCGTGGGGATTGAAAGTCAAGTTGGGCAAACATTGTTATGCCATTGACAAAAATTATCTGGCTGCACCTGATGCAGACCGCCTGGATGATTTGCAGCAAATGCTGGATGATAAAAGCATTGTTGCTATTTTTTGTGGCAGAGGTGGTTATGGCACCACTCGAATCCTGGATCAACTGGATTTTGAAAAGTTTGTCAGAAACCCCAAATGGATAATTGGCTTTAGTGACATCACCGCCCTTCACCTTAAAATCCATCAACTTGGATTTCAAAGTATTCATGGTTGTATGCCCTCTCAATATTCAAAGCCCGAGTACGAAGAATCAGTTGAAAGTTTAAGGCAAATACTTTTCGCCAATTCACATCCCATAATCGCAGAGAAAGGAAATAGTTATAATCGGAATGGAATTGGAAAAGGGCAAGTCATTGGGGGTAATTTGTCATTGCTTGCCGACTCATTAGGAACAGCTAGTGCTCCCGATACCACTGGGAAAATATTAATTGTAGAAGAAGTAGATGAGCTGCGCTATAAAATTGACAGGATGATGATGCAATTGAAAAGAGCAGGTAAGCTCTCGCAACTTTCAGGCTTAGTAGTGGGCCATATGACTAACTTAAAGGATACGGAGCGACCATTCAATTTTACAATGGAAGAAATAATGTTGGATAAGGTATCTGAGTATTCATATCCCGTTGCTTTTAACTTCCCTATAGGGCATGAGGCACCCAATTTAGCTTGGCGCTATGGAGCATCAGCTACTTTATTGGTTGATGGTGATACTTCCAGCCTAACATTTGACTAGATTTATTTTTTCTCCATAGACTGAACCACAGCCTTTGTAGGCATGCGTATTCCTAAAGCATATTTGAAAACAACGGATCCGTCTGGCAAGGTGTTCATCACAGGCAAGGTGTAGAGCAAAGAATCGGTGCCAATTTTTTGAACATTATCTGTCAGGTTAATGTCGGAGGCAGTGGTATAGGCTTCTATCAGCTGCTGTTCAATTTCCATTAAGAGTGAGTCGCCAGGGGCAAGCGGAAATATCTTAACATGATATTGCTGCTGAAGCTCAGCGGTTAACTGAGGGTCTAGAGATACCTGATTGGTTATTTTATCTGAAATACTTCTGCCATATTGGAATGCGGCTGCGGTAATTTCGGCATCTGATATTTTTACTATTTCATTGGCTTTCATGCCCTCCCTCATTTCCTTTTTTTGTTCTTCGGTAAGGCTGCCCTGGCAACCCAAAATGATTAATAAAACAAAAGGCAACAACTTTTTCATAGGATCTATGTATTAATAAACAAAGTTAACCTTGGAACGCCCACGCTCAAACCTTTAGGGCAAATAGGCTGGCTCAAGTGCAATTACTAACTTTGCATCCGCATTTTATTATATGATAAGAAAACTGGAAGAAATAAAGGGTCGATTTGAGGAGATTGGGCAATTGCTCATGCAGCCTGATCTGATGAAAGATCAAAAGAAATTTACCCAGCTGAGTAAGGAATATCGTGATCTGGAAAAGGTAGTGGTTAAGTACAAGACCTACCAGAACATACTCAACGACTTAAAACACGCCAAAGAGGTGTTGGAAAAGGAAAAAGATCAGGAGATGAGGGAGCTGGCCAAGATGGAATTGGAGGAGTTGGCTCCCAAAAAAGAGGCTATTGAAGAGGAGCTCAAAGTTCAACTGATGCCCAAAGATCCCAATGACTATAAAAATGCGGTATTGGAGATTCGGGCGGGCACAGGTGGCGATGAGGCTGCCATTTTTGCGGGGGATCTTTACCGCATGTATGAACGATTTTGCGATGAAAGAGGCCTTAAGTTGACGGTTTTAGATGTAACCGAAGGTACTGCTGGGGGCTACAAGGAGGTAATAAGTGCTGTAGAAGGGGATGGTGCATATGGTATTTTGAAATACGAATCGGGTGTACACAGGGTTCAGCGCGTTCCTGATACTGAGCAACAAGGAAGGGTGCATACCTCAGCGGCCAGTGTGATCGTATTACCGGAAGCTGAAGAAGTAGATGTAGAAATTAATCCAGCTGATATTGAAGTGCAGACATCACGTTCTGGAGGCGCAGGAGGACAAAATGTGAACAAGGTGGAGACTAAGGTGCAAATGACCCACAAACCAACTGGTATTGTGGTTACTTGTCAGGTAGAACGTTCTCAGCATGGCAACCGTGAGAGGGCCCTTCAAATGCTACGCACTAAACTATACGAAATGGAGGTTGAAAAGCAAGCCTCTCAAATTGGAGCCGCAAGAAAGTCGCAAGTGAGAAGTGGTGATCGTTCAGAGAAAATCAGGACTTACAACTATCCACAAAGTCGTGTTACAGATCATCGCATCGGCTATACCCAGTATAACTTACCCGCAGTAATGAATGGGGAGATCGATGAATTCATTCAAAGACTGAAAATTGCCGAAACAGCCGAGCGGATGACTGAAGCCAAGTAGAAGGTCTAGTTCTTATCTGCCTCGTCCGCTTTTCTGATTTGTTCGTCCAAAATCTCCTCGATGATTTTCATTTGACGTTCATCAATTGTTTGATCAACCTTGGCCTGCTTTTTCATAAAACGGAACATCGCGTTCTTCTTGATCTCATAGGCAATAAAAACGGTGTAGGTTTTTGTTTTAGCATTGTAATATTTCTCCTGACCCATTTTCCTTAAGTCAGCGATTTCGGTATTCATCGTTTGTCTTACAAGACTCTGGAACTTATCGGCCACATCTGCAGCCCTTTCATTTTCAGTTTGGCCCAGGTATTGGTCAGCTACTTGTTTCATGGTAGAGTTAACTTGCCCTGCCAGTTGGGCCTTAGCAGCAATATCTGCTTTGCCAAGCGCAATGTTATCTTGCGAGCTCTCCCCTTTTCCTGTGCCCCTAAACCAACGGTTATTAGACTCATAAGCACTACCTCTAAAAGGCTCTTTTACCTTTTTACCAAAAGGATTGGAGGCACACGAGTAAAGGGCAGCCAAAGCTGCAATCAGAACAAAATGAGCATATTTCATAGAGATGGTATTAATTTCCGAAATAAAAGTACGAAAAATTATGCCAGACTTGAAGGGATAATCAACTGCCATCTAAACGCCCATTTCCATCTGAGGGAGTAGTTTTCAACCCCCGCTTTTTTTAAAAGCGTCCTAATTTCTGATCGCCTGAATGCCCTTAAAACAGACACAGGTGCGTCAAATCGAACCATGGAAGAGCGGGAAAAATATCGGGTAAGCAAACGTATGGCGTGATAAGCAAACCAATGACGATGCAAATCATTAATCACAATTCCTATTGCACTTTGAGATTTGATAGATCGGATTAATTCAACAAGCTCTTCATCGGAAAAGTGATGGGTAAAAAGGGTGGCGATGATGATGTCAAATTTGTTCTTCCGAAAATCATTAGACAATACATTTTGTTGGGCATAAGTAATTTCTGAATAACCCCCCGTGTTCATTTTTGCAAATGAAATGATGTTGGGGTTGGCGTCTATACCCGTCAACTTAAGCTTCATTTTATTTTTTCTTCCCCATAATGCTATTTCTTTCAATATATCTCCCCCTCCGCACCCCAAGTCAGCGATAGTAATGGTAGATGGTGGTGTGCTTGTTTTTAATAGACTTTTTATGCCATGAAGTGTTACTTTATTCCCACCCAGCATTCGATTAATTACTTCAAGCTCCCGCAGCGTTTGATTGACTACCTCCCCCTCACAGGTAAGGTCATCCATGATTTCAATACTCTCTGCCCGATGTAAAAATCGTGATGACATCTTACTATGTACTTTGCACAGTCAGCACCAGACTTTCGAGGGTAAGCCCTGGGCCAAACCCAAAACTTAGAATTTTCTTATTGTGATCATTTGAACTGAGCTGATCGTAAATTTCCTTAAGAACAAATAGAACAGTTGGAGATGACATGTTGCCATATTTTTTTAAAACGGAATAGGAAAATTGGTTGTCGCGTCTATCTATGCCTAATTCTTGCTCAATGGTTTCCAGAATTTTTTTGCCACCTGGATGAACGGCAAAATAGGAGATGTCATTTATGTTAATTTTATTGGCCTGCAACAAAGAGGAAGTGAGTTTGCTTATTCCTTTCTTGATCACATTGGGCACGTAGCTCGACAATTTCATTTCAAAACCCTGATTTCCAACAGACCAAGCCATGTCTTTATTGCCGTCTGGTGCAAGATCACAAAAAAAAGAACCAATCTTGAGGCTTGCACCCTTGCCAGCTCTTGATTGAATCAGGAGTGCTGCCGATCCGTCTGCAAACAACGCGTTGGCTAATTTGTTATCCTCCGTGTTTTCCTTTTGAAAATGGATACTGCATAGTTCAGTACAAACTATCAGTACAATTGCTGCTGGATTTTGTGCACAAAGTGAATCAGCTACTTTGAGCGCATTGAAGGCAGCATAGCAACCCATGAAGTTAATACAGGTGCGTTGAATCGTAGAGTTTAATTGAAGATGTTCTATTAGGTCTATATCCAATCCAGGGGCATACATACCCGTGCAGCTAACCGCAATCAGATGAGTTATATTTTTTGGATTTGTGTTTTGAGCGTTAAGGCATTTCAATGCCGCATTTTTACTTATGTTAACGGATTGTTTTCGATACAGTTCAAGTCTGCTTTTGGTTGAAGGGAATGGCTCTAAATTCTTTGAATTGCTATAGAAACTAAATTGCTCTGTTGTTCCATAGTCTTCCAGCACTGAATATCTATTTTCAATTCCGCTGGCGCGATATAAGATTCTTAATTGTTGAGCTTCTTCTTCGTTCAGCTCCATGGCTCGTATCATAAAGTCAGCAATCTGTTGCTGACTGAATTTATGAGGAGGATTGGCGGTGCCAATGGAAGTGATGTAGCTCATCTATCAATATAAACCAAAAAACCCTAACTTGGTTAAAATAGTTTTCAAGTATGTTTTCTCTCAGTACATGGCTTCATCTGCGCATACCGTTTTCTTTTTTCCTAATGCCCGTTTATTTATTTGCGCTAGGCCATTCTCCTAATTTCACTGAATCAAGAATTATTTTGTCTTTTCTTATTATTCATTTACTGCTGTATCCAGCCAGTAATGGGTACAACAGTTATTTCGATAAAGATGAGAAAAGTATAGGTGGGCTTAAAAACCCTCCGCCTGTTCGCAAGGGACTTTATTATACTTCTTTATTTTTCGACCTGGTAGCTGTGCTGATAGGTATGAAGATCAGTTTTTTGTTTGCAGCCATGCTAGTGGTTTATGGGTTGGTGTCTAAAGCGTACAGTCATCCGTCAATCAGACTGAAAAAATTTGCGATTTCAGGATGGATAATAACCGGGTTTTTTCAGGGTTTTTTTACTTTTTTAATGTGTTATGAAGGGATTAATGCCTTTGGCTTTACGGGTTTCAAAAACCCGAATGTTCTTATTCCGGGCTTACTCACCACTTTAATGCTGTGGGCAAACTATCCGATGACTCAGGTCTATCAACATGAAGAAGACAGGAAGAGGGGAGATAAAACACTTAGTCTTTTATTGGGAGTAAGGGGCACATTTGTTTTCACCGCTTTAATGTTTGGTGTGGCGGTTCTTCTCTTTGCATTGTATTTTATCTATTTCTATAAGATGAAATATGCTATTGTATTTCTTTTATCACTTTCTCCAGTGTTGATGTACTTTTTTATTTGGCTCGCGCAAGCCTTCAAAAATGAAGAGGCGGTTACTTATGGACGTACCATGTGGCTCAATTTTATTTCTGCAATTTGCCTCAATGGTTTTTTTGTTTATTTCTTTCTTGACACCAGTCAGGTGATTCAGGCTATCAAAGCGGGATTCTAATCATCAATTTTAAAACGGCCTTCCATGGGTTTTAGAAATCAGGTAGTGAGCCAATGGCTTTAAGGATCGTGCCATGCCCACAACAAGATTGGAAGTAACATTGGCTCCGAAAAGCTTTTGTAGTTGTCGTCCAACACGAAGCCTTGCTGCAAATTGACTGGTCCATGCTTTGGTGTATGAATCTTCCAATTCACCTCTTGTAAAATTAGGGTTACTACAGAATTGAATGATCTGTTCACTGAGAATTTTGGAAGAATGAATGGCGATTGCCATACCATTACCACACAATGGAGTTATCATTCCTGCCGCATCGCCACACATCAAAACATGATGCTCAACCGGATCTTTGCTTTCAAAGGAAATTTCATTAATCGTTTCAGGCTCATCAAAAATAAAATCAGAATTTTGAAAAATATGTTTGAGAAAAGGATTCTTATACAAGATCTCTTCTTCCATCGTTTTAATGTTGCCTGTATTTCTTAAGTTGTCACGGTGACTGAGGTAGCAAAGATTAGATTTGCCATCTTCAATATTACTTATTCCGCAATAACCATTTTTAAAATTATGTAGGGCAATAAGGTCGGGCGGGTGATCTGTAAGTATGTGATATTTAACCCCGATATAAGGTGAGCGCTTTTTTATAAAGGATCTGCCAAGGTTGATGTCCAATCTGGATCGCTTACCAAAGGATCCAACGATCAAATCTGAAGAAATTGTACTTTTAGAAGTAGACAACTCAAATTGATTTTCCTGATATTCAATTTTTGTTACTTCTTCATGAAATACCTTTACTCCATCTTGCAGCGCTTGCTGATACAGCCAATGGTCCAATGCATATCTGCTAATACCAAAACCTCCAAGATTCAAAGGCAAGTTGGCTGCCTTCCCATTTATTGAGGTTAGTTGAAATTTGTTAATGTGTGATGGTTGAAGGTGCTCAGGAAATAAATTCAACGACTTTAAAAATGGCAACGTTTCGTTCGAAATGTATTCTCCACAAACTCGGTGAAATGGATAATGTCTCTTTTCAAATAGAGTCACAGGAATCTGTGCCCTTACCAGCTGTATTGCAGTAAGGAGTCCGGCAAGTCCACCCCCGATAATGGTGACATTTTTCAAACCTAATACTGGTTTTTAGCGTTAAAACAACAATGTGGAAAAGATGTTGATTATTGCCCCTATTCTTTTCACTTAATTCGCGTTATAAACTTAGTCAAATAGGTTACCGGACGGCATTTAGGGATATAAAAAAACAAGTAGTTGGTTATGCAGGCAGAGATAAAAGGGAAACAATCATTCGAGGACCTTAACGTACTGTTGGTTGGTAACAATCCAATTGAGTTAAGCAAAGTGTTTGATAGTATCCGAAATGTACCGGGCAAAAGAATTCTAACAGAAATCGCATTTGATATCAAGACCATACTGGAGCGTCTTGTCAAATTTCGTCCCAATTACATTTTGATTGATGACAACATTGGGAAGCTTGAGTTGAAAAATGCGGTAAGAATGTTGGGAAAGGACAAGAAAACAAAAGACATTCCAATAGCAATACTTAAAAATTCTAATTACGAAGAGGTGTTTAGCGTTGGAGTAATGGATTATATACTTAAAGAAAACATTAATGGACATTCTCTTTATACGGCACTTTCCAACTCCCTGAAGTTTAGAAAAACACAACTCTATCTCTATAAAGCGCTAAAGAAAAGAAAAGTACAATTGAAAAGACTGACCAATCATATCTGATTGACTAGCCTGAATTCTACTTTTATCCGTGTCCCTTCTCGGTCAACTTCAATGGCTACTCGTTTGCCTTCTTTTGAATTAAAAAACCCATTGATATGATTGAGATCCATATTGTAAGCCATGTTGCCATTGATAGAGACAATAAGGTCGCCAATTTTTAGCCCCGCTAGTTCACCCGGAGATCCTTCTCTTACGTTGGTAATTTCGTAAGCCCTTAGCCGAGCTCCTTTTGCTTTTATGGTAAGGCCACCCATATCGTTGTTAAACTTTTTTCTGAATGACGAGTTTTTTTTGAGGTAGATCTCTTCGTCAGGGAAATTAAAAATAATACTAAAGCGGCTTAACACTTCTCCACCAAGAGCTCCATTCCTTTTGATGGCCTCGTTCAAAAAAAATGTATCGCTATAGCTGTCGGGATCAGGAAAATTGGCGATAAGATCATTGATTTTATAACCACCCAGTTCCAAGGATTGAATTCTTCCTATTCGCCCGTTGATTATGCCTCCCAATCCCCTGCCAATTATACTTTTCAAATTTTTTTCAGGAATTTTAATTCGTTCATCCGAATCTGGCTCGAGTACGAGTCCATGGCTGGCACCTGTATCTATCAAAAGCTTAGTCTCCATTACAGTGTTGTCTGCAAACTGAGTTTTGGCCACAACAAATGGCTTGGTGTCCAGCACATCAATCTTTAAGGCCTGATACCTGCGCTTTTTTTTGAAATATCTGGGTTGCGTGAGGATGATCCTCTTTTTTTGATAGTCCATTTGTACAATGAACCTGCTGAACAATTCATATCCTAAAATGCCGTGAACTTCTGCGCCCAGGTAATTTCTCAATTCGAGATAATCTTTTTGAAGCACCAACATGCTATGTCCTTCTCCACGTACCCCTGGTAGCCCCAATGTCACATTGTCAGTAACAAAAGCATCCACTAATTTTTCACCTCCAGGACCGGAAATAAAAATTTCCTTGGAGTAGGTAAGCCCAAGGATATCGCTGTAGGTTTTTTGAGTAAGCACAGTAGTGCGTACACCTGTATCAAGAATGAATTTAAGAGGAACCTGGTTGTTGAGTACCACAGGTACTACCACCATGTTATTCAATATTTCTACCGGAATAATAACTTTTTTCTTATCTCCCTCTACTTTAAATCCATAATGCTGCGAAAAGCAAATAGTGGTAAAGAATAGTAGGGCAAGAGTCAGTATACGTCTCTGCATAGGCAGTCCTAAGGCTTCTAAAACTATTGAAAAATTAGGAATTTAAACGGCAGTAGCCCCCAGTTTGGTTAGTAGATTTTGGGGTATTTTTTCAACAATCAACATATCCAAATGGTGTTGTTGCAGAAACCCTTCTTCTACCATCAGTTTCATCTGTGTACAAAGAAAATCAAAAAAGTTATTGACATTCAGTAATCCTACGGGCTGAGAAATCAAGTTGAGTTGTTTCCAGGTCAGAATTTCCGCTAATTCATCTAAGGTACCCCAGCCTCCGGGTAGCGCGATAAATGCATCGGAGAGGTCTGCCATCCGTTTCTTTCGCTCATGCATGCTTTTTACAACCTCTAATTGTGTCAACCCCTGGTGGCCAAGCTCTTTTTGCATTAGAAAATCCGGAATGACGCCAATTACCTTTCCGCCCCTATTCAGAACCTCATCTGCAATAACTCCCATAAGACCTATATTTCCTCCACCATACACAAGCGTGCTGTTTGTAGCCACAATGGCTTTGCCCAGGGCACGTACGGAGTCCTGATAAACGGGGTTATCCCCTATGCTTGAACCGCAAAAGATACAGATATTCATAGGAGGCTGTCTCTAAAGAGCGCCTCAGTGCTTTATGTCGTGTTCGTTTTTGCTAACCATCTTATTGGGGAAGATCCAGGGTGAAACAATGGCTAAAACAAAAAGGGCTATTACAACTGAAATTGCTGGCATAATATTCTTACTTTTCAACAGTAAATTTAGCTACATACTTGGAAATCTACCTAATAGAAAGAAATAAATTGCTTCTGCAACCATTTCTTTTAGTATGTGGTTTAAGCACCTGAAGGGTTGATTGAGGGGTCGAGTGATTTCACTCAAAAAAAGTCGTAAAATGAAAAAATTTCTGATTGTTACAGGCATTGGTTTTCTAATACTCATGGGTGTGCTTGCGTATATCCGTTTCTATTACACAAAGACTTTCAGCCCTGAAGCCACTGTGGAGTACAATCAAAACGGCACACAGCTTTCCGTAGCTTACAATAGACCCTATAAAAAAGGGAGAGTCATTTTTGGTGAGTTGGTTCCTTATGACGTGGTTTGGCGAACAGGGGCCAATGAGGCAACTGTGTTTGGGACAAATAAAAACCTGATCATTAAAGGCCAATCCTTGAAAGCAGGCAAATATTCTCTCTGGACAGTTCCCGGAGAGCAATCCTGGAAAGTGATTTTCAATACAGAGAGTGGGCAATGGGGTGTTGACTTTAATGGTAGTGCCAACAGAGATCCTAAAAATGATGTGCTTACCGTTGAAGTACCAGCGCTAACCCATGACAAAGAATTTGAACAATTTACGATTTCTATAGAGCAAGTCGGAGAAGATTTCGAGCTGATTTTGATGTGGGATAAAACGGTGGTGGTAGTTCCAATCAGTCTTGCCTAACTACTATTGAGTAACTTTTACTTTTACAATTGTTTTTCTGTTATCCCTAATCGGTTCTACTATTGCCCTGTTGGAGTAGCTAAGATTGGATGGTAATGCGCCTTCATTGATTAAGTAGTTAACAATGGTTTTTGCCTGTGCTTCTGTACGGTTGTTGTGATAGGTTCTTTTTATGGCCATAGAGTCGACCATTATTTTTTTGTAGGCTGTCTTTCGGATGGAATCAATTTGAAATTTAAAGTTATCAGCAGCAACACGTGTTGAGTCTGGCTGAAGTCTGTTCAACGAATCACGCTTATTCATTACCGTCAATAAAGAATCAAGCTTTACTGTATCCGGAACGAGTTTTTGTACCTTGAAATGCAGGGTGTCAATATGTATCTCCGTGAGGTCTGGATCTGACTTCAGGGAGTCAGAAACGTAGCCTTGTAATAAAACATCAATCGTAAATTTTCTGTTGGGGTTTCCTTTTACCATCCTGCTTAACCTGCGCAAACTTTGCGTAGAGGCATCACTTAGATTGGATGTCCGGGGTTTATAAGAAATGCCAAGATCTATTTCCGTGCCCTTTGCGATAGGTGTTATGAAAGCGTCCACTTGGTCTGTCATGGGCACTTGGTCGCCCGTAAAATCATAGATTTTGGAAAAAAAAGTATATTCATCTTTCTCGGGTTCTATAGAAAGATCATAGACTGCCCCTTCTTTAAGGTAGAATGTAAATGTTCCATTTTTTTCTGGCCTTCCATTATAAACCCTTTTCTGATCTTTTAGATCAAAAACAGCAATGTAAGGCGAAGAGGGATTTTCCAATCCTTTTACAATCCCCTCAATTTTAACCGTTGCCTTAGGTTTTAAATCAGGAGGAAAAAGTATTTCTACAATTTCATTGGTTCTCTGGCCTGGCTGATCCTTTAGCAGGTACCTGCCCAGACTGGTAGCGCTTACATACTGATCGTCCTTTGCGGTATTGGCAAATGTAAGTGGCAGTGGCTCAGTCCAACGATCGCCTTCCAAACGGGTCATGTAAAGATCCATTCCGCCTTTATTTTGCGGAAGTTGATCTGATGAAAAGATCAAAGTCTCCCCGTCTCCTAAAATTCGAGGAGCCTGTGAATTTCCTGTATTGATGAAATCAGGCAGTTCCACGGGAGTCTCCCATTTACCCAATCTGGATTTTTTAGAAACTAAAATTTTGCAACCCGAAGCGCTTTTCTGATCCATCTTGTCGCACCGCATAAAATACAGTGCCGATTCGTCTGGGGCCAATGAAGGACAAGCCTCCTGACCAAGACTATTAATTGGTAAGCCAAGATTGATGGGTTCGCTCCAAATGGCTCCCTTTAATTGGCTTACTAAAATGTCAAATCCTCCCAATCCACCCGATTTTAAACTTGACAGGTATAAACTTTTTCCATCAGCACTAAGGGCAAAACCGTGCAAATAGTTGAGTCTATTATTCACAGTTTTTGGCATCATTACAGGCTCCTTCCAATTGACCGCGTCTTTTTTAGTGGTATAAAACATGGTCAGTTGATTCTCATCGGAATTGTCGGAAATGAAGACAAGCGTATTGCCATCGAGACTGATGTACGGAGCGCTTACGTTGATTGCCGGATGATTAATGGTACCCGGAAGTTTTCTTAACCTTGCCTGGGCAAAAAGTTGTCCGGATTGAAGCAACAACAGAAAAACTAAAAACTTATTCATACCCGGGGTTTATTCATTTAAAGGTAAAAGCAAATTCATTGCCATCCAGCCCAAAATCTCCAAACTTTTCTAAAAACTTTGGAAACCAGGTTGTATCTTAGGTCCTTGCATTTAAAATTTTAAAAAAGAGATAATTAGAATGATTCAAGTAATACCATCAATTGCTATCAGAGGAGGCAAGGTAGTGAAAATGAGAAAAGGAGATCCGGCCAGTGAAAAGGCATATGATGAGAATCCACTTGATCTTGCAAAGCGATTTCAAGACAGCGGCATTGAAAAAATACATCTTGTTGATTTGGATGGCGCAGAGAAGGGTAGCCCTAAAAACTACCATGTGCTGGAGGCCATGTCTGCCTACACGGGTTTGCAAATAGATTTTACCGGTGGAGTTTCAACTGATGGTGATGTAGGTAAAGCATTCGAATATGGAGCATCCCAAGTTACAGTTGCTAGTATTGCGGTCACCAATCCTCAGCTTTTTACTTCATGGCTAGTTTCCTATGGTAGGGAAAAGATGACTTTGGGGGCAGATGTTGTTGACATCAATTCAAAACACATCGCTTTTCGCAGCTGGCTCAAACGCTCTGAGATCACTTTATTTGATCACATTCAGAGATTTTATGATGACGGTCTTAAATATGTAAAGTCAACGGATGTATCGAGGGATGGAGTACTGGAAGGTCCTGCATTTTCTTACTATCAGGAAATACGCACACAATTCCCTGACTTACAAATTTTGGCAAGTGGAGGGGTAAGGGGTATAGACGATATCAAACGCCTGGATGAGCTTGGTTTGTATGCAGTAATTTTTGGTAAGGCTTATTATGAGGGTGTTTTAAAACTAAAAGACCTCGAACATTTTCTCGTTAAAAACGAAAGTTAAGGATCAATCTTCACGCAGCATTTAAAAAAAAGTGAACGCAATACCTGACCGGTATAACTCCATACCGAAATGAGCAAATTAGCTCCACCCAGTAAGGTTAAGCCGACATTTTTAGGCGTTTGTCCTCATTCAGTGCCTGACGAATTTCCTTCATGGCCTCCTGTTTTAGTTCATAATAGTTTCGGTTCTTGCGAGGCTTGTTGAGTAGCCTTTTAATGTAAAGCAAGACCTGTTCTGCCTGAAGTCCGTCAAGCTCATCCAAGGACGCCTGGATAGCGATTTTGGGTAAACTTTTCATTTTGTGTAGTGGTTACTTAGCTAATAACGTAAAATAATCGGGTGCGGTTCAAGATGTTATGGACCTTATAACCTAAAAACAATACTCAGGTAATATATAGCCAGCAAATTCTGCTGTTCAATTGCACAGAACATGCAAATCGAGGGAAAAGACTTAAAGTACTACTTCAAGCAAAAATTGTACGGTGAAAGCTAATTTTTCAACAATGCTAAAATCTTCTCTTCACTAATGGGTTTGGTCAGGTAATAGTCAACACCCAGTGTTTTTACCCGTTGAATGTCTTCCGGGTTTACTGATGAGGTAAGCACGATAATTAATATGTTTTCTTTTTTAGGGAATTCCAATCTCTTGAAAGCTTCAATGAATTGAAATCCATCCATGATGGGCATGTTCAAGTCAAGAAAAATAACATCTGGAATGGCTAAGTCCCCCTGAAAATAGCCGTTGATAAGATCAAGAGCCTCTTTTCCATTGAGTGCAGAGTGAATTTGTTTTGCGACTCCCAGACGGTTTAAAGTAGCCTCTGTTATGAAATTGCAGATTTTGTCATCATCTACCAACAGAACATTCTTATTCATTGGGTGCGTGATTATAACTACGAAGATGATACTATTTTTTTGATTATCTGACAGAATTAACACCAAAAGGAATATCTATTTCCACCGTTGTGCCTATTCCGATTTGAGAATCAATGGATACTTTTCCTTCAAGTTTATCTATTGTTTCCTTTACAATGTATAAGCCGAGTCCGGAGCCATTACTTCTATCCGAAGCACGGTAGAACATTTCAAAAACCTTATCTTTCAAATCTGAAAAAATTCCAATGCCATTGTCTTGAAATGTAAGCGATGTTTTGTAGGGGAAGGTGCGTACTGTAATCAACAACGTATTTGTTTCTTTGTTGATGTCTCTGTAATTGATGGCATTGGAAATGAGATTAATAAAGATCACATTTAATCTGAAAAAATCGCAATAAATGGATTCGCTGCCATCAATTATAATGTTGGTTTTTAATTGATCGGCCCCAGTGATGTACTTTAACTTGTCAATACAAGCCACCAACATTTCTTTTACATTTATTGAACCAATTTCAATATCTACACGAGCATTTTTTGAGTAGTCAAGTATCTCTTTGAGGGTATTGTCCAGTTTGTCGATGCTTGCATCCATCATATCAAAGTATTCATTTAGACGGGCCACACTGTTTTGCTCTACTTCTTTCCGCGCAATGTTTAGTAATCCTTGCACTGACATTAATGGTGACCGAAGATTGTGTGAAACACTGTACACGAATCTGTCCAGTTCATTATTGACTTTGACTAATATTTGGTTTTGTTTATGTAGTTCTCTTTCAGCCTTTTTTCGGTTTTTCTCAATCTCACGCTGTTTCAGTGCATTTAAAATGGCTGAGGGTAATCGACTTAGATTTCCTTTTAGCACATAATTATCTGCGCCATTTTTAAGGCAGTTAACAGCAAATTCTTCCGAAACAGTACCAGTCACTAAAATAAAGGGTACATCAACTCCAATTCGATGGCATATTTCCAATGCTTCCACTGAATTGAACTGAGGCAAAGAATGATCGGAGAGGATTACATTTGGTTTGAATTCCATTAAACCTTTTAAGTATTCATCTCTTTGATCAACGCAGTATATTGTAAAAGGGATTCCTTCTTTTGTGAGCACACGCTTTACCAGTTCCACGTCATCTTCCATGTCTTCGATGATCAATATTTTCAAATTCTCCCTTGCTGTTTTCATAGCATAAACATTAATGAGAAAACAGAGAAATTGATGATCGGTGTAGTAGCAGGGGTTGCTGGGTAGGCAGATGGTCTCTTTGTGAATTGCATAAGCCAACGAAATATGAGTACAAAGAACCAGCGGATGTTTTTTCAAGGATCAGCTTTACTATCCTTGTGTATATTTACCTATAGTGTTTTACAACAAAATCGTATGCATTTTCAAAACAGATTTTTCTGGCTAGATTTTCGGGTGATTGATTTCCAAACCATCGCGGCCTTTCTCTTCTCATACGATGCAAAATTTGTATCAAGTCATCTTCAAGCCTGTTCATGTCTAATACAGTAGAATATCCTGTTAATGGATTGTTGGCGCCATCAAAACCAGTTCCAATGCAAAGGATGTCCCAGATTCGCATGGGTTCTTTCAGATTGTAATCGAATGGAATGTGAATGAACTGCTCTAATGTGCGGGCCAACAATGTTCTTGCTCTTTTTCTTTCTGTGGAGAGCAGAGGTAGATTGAGTAGCCAATACTTTTGGTAAAAACCGAGAAGTTGCTGATCCAGGGAAATACCAATTAGGCCTTCACTGTCGTGAATTTCAATCACATCTTCATCGCAAAGATTGATATTCCAGGCTTTGAATCCGCCCTGTACCTGAAAGTCATCCTCTTCCTTGCCTGCCTTTGCATTTTGGATGAGAGTTTCTAATTCATCAACTCCCGAATAGCCTACCTGACTAGCGATGATGGGTATTTTAGAGATGGCGTTTTCGGCTTTTCGATTAAAAGGACGAATGATGTTCTTGTAAAAATCCTGCCGCGAAGCAGCACTCATGTTCTTTACATCTATAAGAATTCTTCTTGATCCATTATTCTCCAGGCCATCATCCAGGCTTAATAATTCACGCATTACACTATACGTGGCATTTTTTAAAAAGCCTCTGTCCATGTTTTTGCGCTGGTCATAGATAAAGCGCGACATGGATGGGAGGCTATGGGCATGCCCGCATAGTGTATTGTTAAAATGGCTGGCAAAGGTGATGTAAAAAGGACAATGATCCCATCTTTTTAGCGTGAGGTCATCAAGACTCTCTTCTCCCTTCAACTGACGGATCCTGCTTTTTATTTTTCCTACGCTAACATCCTTTGGTGTATCTCCGGATCTTAAAAATTCATCTTCAGGATTGCCAACTCCCAGTGAATGAATACCCTCCAATGTGAGAACAATTACAACGTCATCGTTGTCGGGGCGTAAGCGATAAAGTACATCACCTCCGTTTTGTGCCAGTTGGTACACGCCCTCCCATTTGCGATGAGGACCATGTGGCACCAATTGTAACTTATGTGTTGTCGTTACTTTCTCTCCTGCTTTACTCCGATAAAATTTATATTCCCTTTTTAATTCTTCAAAATAGTCATAGTGACCATTTTGCAGAAATTGAATTCTTTCCAATGGCAAACGCACAAATTGGTTTTGCAAAAATGTAAGTTCTGATCGCTTCACATTTTCCATGCCTGGCTGCTTCCTTAACAGATGCATTAACCAATCCATAGCTGAGGCATCTCCTTCCGAGCGAATCCTTCTGAAATAATCGCTGATCATGTCCTTGCAAATACTTCCTCCTCTATTTCCAATAAAGAATCCTTTTTCGATGGGATAAAGAGAGGCGAACATTAGTTTCACGCGTGCCTGCGTACTTTTCACCAGGTCGCATTGACTGTAATCTTTGGCAAGTTTACTTCTTACCTGATTCTCCAGATTGGATTGTGGTATTTGCCAGGGGTCCATTGGCATTTTGTCCAGACCAGACAGCGCCATTACTGATGAATTGTAGGCAACTTTGCCAGGGTAACAATGAATGTCAGCGTACATTATATTCTACTCATTTATCAGCTACGGCTTATGGTTCAATCCTTAAATAGTCATTGAACGACTTTGGAGGATCGTACTTAATAATAAGGCTTGATAGGTCATCCATATTACCCTTGTAAAGACTGGCATTTAGTTTATTAAGAATAGTTTCGTAGTCACCTTCGGGCTTGAAATCAATAAATACAGCAGGAGTATTTACGTTGAACGAGAAATTGCGAATGCCTCTTACCATTTCTATACCTGTGATCACCGGCAAGTCGATAGCGCTGAGAATAAGACTAAAACTCTCTTTGCGTGCGGCTAGTAAACCGTCTAGTCCACTTTGAGCCATATGGACTAACCAGCCTGCACTATCAAATTGCTTCTTAATATCACTCGCCACCGAAACCTGCCGATGGACCACAAGTACCCTCAAGTATTCACTCATCTTCACCTAAACCTAGGGGTACAAGATCGCACCAATTAAAACGGACTTTTTGAGGAGCAGCTCATGGACGGCTTGGCAATTTTAAAAAACCTCAAAATTAAGCTGATTTCGCTGTTTTATTGAGAAGTGGTATAGGGATATCCCCAAAAATTTCAGGATATCCTTAAAATTAACTCAGATCAAAAGACCATTTTCATATGCAAATTTGATCATGCCAACCGTATTTCGAACGCCTAATTTGGCCTGAATATTGGCTTTATGAGAATGAATGGTCTTTTCAGAAATATTCAGTTTTTGACTGATTTCTTTCAGGGAGTACTCCTCACAAATTAGTCTGAAAATTTCCTTTTCCCGCTCGCTGAGCTCGCCCACTTTGGAAAATAAAGGTTTTTCCGAACGCAATGAGAGGCTCTTACGCATGACGGCAGAAATAAGATCGTTGTGGTAAAAGTCTTTTTCATAAACGGAAAGAATGGCCTTTTCTAACTCATCAGGGTTAGCATTTTTTAGTAAGAAGGAATGAACGCCCATTTCGAGCATGTGCAGCATAAATTTTTCACTGTCGTGTTGGGTAAGCACAACTATTTTCATATCGGGGTACTTGGGTATAATATACTCAGCGGTCTCCACCCCATTCATCACTGGCATCTCCAAATCCAACAACACATCGGGTTTGTGTTTGGTAAGTAATTGAATCAGTTCCTTGCCATGCTGTGCCTCCCAAACCTGGTCAACCCGCTTAAATGTTTTAAGTAAACGCACCATGGCCTTTCGGAAAAGGTTGTGATCATCTACTATACATATGTTAATGCGGCTCATGGCTGATTAATGGCAAAGTGATGGACAAAATCGTGCCAGATGGTTCGTTATTTTCAAAATTCAAAGTGGCTCCCAGCAAAGTTACCCTATTTTCAAGGTTAAAAAGGCCTAATCCATGTCTTCCGGAAACTTTATTTTTAACGGAAGGAAAATCAAAGCCCAATCCATCATCGATGATACATACTTTCAGGCTGTCGACTGTCCAGTTAATACTCACTTCAATGTGCGAGGCATTTGCATGTCGGAGTGCATTGGTGACAGACTCTTGTGAAATTCTATAAAGTAGTAATTCCTGATCTTTATCTAACGAAATGCGTTTGCCCTTTTCTTTATAAGTGACCACAACGGAATTGCGAACAGAAAGTCGCTCGCACATCTCCTGAATGGCCTGACTAAGACCAAAATTGTCCAGCGTGGAGGGCATCAGGTCCCAGCTGATTCTGCGAACCGATTCGTGCGTCTCATCAACTAACTGAAGAAGCTCTTTCATGGAATCTTTTCTTCCATTGATATTAACGCGCATGGTCATCAACATCATACCCACATCATCGTGCAGGTCTTTGGAGACACGCTTGCGTTCGTTTTCCTGTGATTCAAGTGCAGCCTTAAGCATCCTTTTTTGGTAATCAATCTCCAGGTTTTGTCTTTTGATCTCTTCTTGCACCATCTTCTTTTGATGGAAGACCACAAACAGGATGATAGCGACTGCCATGAGTAGCATCAAGGCAGCACCCGCGATAAACAGGAGAATTACTTGGGAATCACCATTCATGGGTAGTAATAGTTGTTACAAGATAATGTAAAACTTACAGTCATCATGCTCATGCTCTGTAGTCGGATATTGGTGTCAATCTATGATGATTTTATTTTTACTTGGCTTCACCCCTAGCCAAATCCCATAAAAAAATAACCCGTTAGCAATTACGCCTAAAAAATTGTGAATAGTAAGGAAAAGCGCAAAGTCATCTTTGAGCACCCTTATGATATAGTCAGCAGATAAAAATAATAGCAGTGTTCCTGACAGATAAATAAGCAACCCGGTGTTGATCCAAAATAAGGGAGCACTTAAAATATTGACTTCACTCTCGGTTTTCAACATTTTGTAGAAATAGTAGACGCACAAGCCTAAAAGGGCAGCAGTATCAATTGCGTTTGTATATAGTGCATTGCTTTGACCTTCGCTAAAAATCCAATTTCCAATACCTAAGAGAGTGAGGCCAATGCCTACGATGAGAAACGGTTTTTTTAGCGAAGGCTTTTCAAAAATCAAATAATAGAACCAAAAGAGAAGTAACAATTGAGCTAATCCGTAGAAAATACTTATGTGGTTGGGGTTTACTCCAGCAAATACAAGTAAAACCTTACTGCTACCATCGCACAAGAATGAGGCTATTTTTAAAACTGTAAAAACTTGGAGAAATTTCTCTAATCTATTCCAATAGAATATTCCTACAGCAGCTACTATTAGTGAGCTGATAAGAAGAAAATAAGAAGAGACATCAAGGAATTTTAGATACATGATTGATTCATCTACACTGTTTCAAAATGAAAAAGGCTACCACTATTTTTCTGGAGGACAATAAGGAGGACACCAAGTTCCATAATCAGCTATTAACCCTCCTTCACCAGGCTCAGTTGCGTTCAAATCCCAAATGTTGTTACCTGCTGCATCTACACCCACCAGCACCTTTTGTTGTGCGCCATTGTCGTCAAAGGCAAAGTATATTCTTATGCCAACACAGCCAGGCTGCGCCAGTATCTGATTAAAAATTTCACTTCCGTAGAAGCAGGCGATTTTTTCATCTGGAGCAGGGTGTCTTTCTCTGTGGTTGGCAATCCATCTCTTTGCGGTTTCACCGCTAATCGGGGAGCCTGCATCCGGTGAAATTCCGTTGGCCATAGTTTCGGTTGTTTAAGGTAAAAATGACAATTTTTTTTGAGTTTATTACTTTGCAGGCCTGCTCGCCTATATTTGTTAAGATTATTCCTAAAACCTGAGCCAATGAAACCACAATCTTCAAAACTTACCCAAAGTGTACATGCAGGATCTCCGGGAGATCCCCTTTATGGCGGAGTGGTCAATCCGATTTATGTTTCATCAGCATACGATTACGAGGAAATGGTCAGGTATCCAAGATACTACAATACCCCCAATCAGCTGGCAGTGACCCAAAAAATTGCAGCATTGGAAAATGGGGAGGATGGGTTGGTATTTAGCTCTGGCATGGCCGCCATCATGACGGCAATGTTTGCTCTATTGAAATCAGGTGATCACATCATTTTTCAAAATGACCTTTATGGAGGTACGCATCATGCTGCAATACATGAACTCAATCGATATGGTATATCCTACACGATGGTGGATGCAGCAGACCCGGCCAATTTTGAAAAAGCTATCCGCAAAGAAACAAAAGTGATTTACATTGAAACTCCTTCCAATCCGCTTTTGAAGATAACGGATATTAAAAAAGTGGCCGAGATAGCGAAGAAGCATAGAATCAATACCATCATCGACAATACGTTTGCTTCTCCAGTCAATCAAAACCCAATTGATATGGGTATCGATATTGTAACACACAGCGGCACCAAATACATTGGTGGTCACAGCGACTTGTGCTGCGGCCTGCTGGTATCCACAAAAAAATTAACCAATAAAGTAAGAGTTAGTGCTATGCACTTTGGTGGCAGCCTCGATGCGCAAACCTGTTACCTGGTGGAGCGGAGTTTAAAAACCATCGTGTTACGTGTGAATCAACAAAACAGCAATGCCATGACCATTGCACGTTTTCTTGAAACAGAGAAGAAAGTAGCAAAGGTCTTTTATCCAGGATTAAAAACACATGCATTGCATAGCATTGCCAAAAGACAAATGCCAGGTGGATTTGGGGGTATGCTCTCTTTTGAAGTAAAGGGCAGTCCGGATAAATTCATGAAAAAGTTGAAGTACATCAAACGGGCAGTGAGCTTAGGTGGCGTTGAGAGCACCATTAATTCACCTATGAAAACTTCGCATAGTAAGTTGACGGCAGAAGAGAGAAAGGCAGTGGGTATTAGTGATAACCTGGTACGTTTATCTGTGGGTATTGAGGATCCAACCGATTTGATCAACGATATCAAACAAGCATTGTAGTATCGTCATTTTGAGCGTAATGCACTAGTTCGCCCTCTGGTAGAAGGAGTCTCAACGTTACTCGACCTCAACGATTATCTCTATCTCAACAGTGATGTTGCTTGGAAGAGCATTCATGCCAACTGCTGAGCGCGCATGTTTCCCCTTTTCACCAAAGACGGCCACCAGTAAATCGGAACAGCCATTGATTACTTTGGGCTGATCTGTAAAATCAGGAGTACAATTTACCATGCCCAACACTTTTACAACACGTTTTACTTTATTGAGACTACCCAATTCAGCCTTTATGGTTGAAAGCAAGGAGATGGCTGTTTGTCTTGCCGCATCATAGCCTTCTTCAATGGTCATATCTTGTCCTACTTTTCCTGTGATACTTGTGCCATCGGGCCTGCTTGGTCCATGCCCGGAAAGGAAAAGCAAATTGCCTGTGCGAACGGCTTTCACGTAGTTGGCCATTGGCTTGGTGGGTGTTATTAACTTGATGCCAAGCTCTTCTACTTTTTTATCGTAGTCAACTTTTTGTGCTATGGCGAAGGAAGTGAGGAATAAAACAGTAGTGATTGTCAACAAGTATTTCATGTGTTCAAGGTTATTTTGAATTTCAAGATAGAAAAAAGATCGAGAATTAGCGCCAGGGGAAAACCAACTTAAGTCCTCGTTTGTTTTTGCCTGCAATATCAATAAAGCCTCTCATGTCCCTTAGGTTACCCTGTACATCCCAGTAATAGTAAGTTCCCCACTTGCCATTACCGTAGGATTGTGTGGTGACTTTGCTTGCCCAGTAGGTACTGACGCCTCGGTCACTTGCAGCCATGGTGGTTTGGCTTAACATCAGATTGGATCGAGGACCCGAGAGTTTATGTTGATACGCATTCGTGGTATACTCAGCCTCGGTATTATGCTGTGACATTAGTGCGGGTATAGTGGATCTTACCTGTGCTTCAGCGCTCAGAAAAAAGCAATGGATCAATATCAAACACAACACTGCTCTCATTTGCATTTCTTTACAAGAAAGTTACGATTTTTACCCTACACTTCTAAATGATTGATAACAATGAAAGATAAACATCGTTGCTCATGGTGCCTGGGCTTTGAACAATACATCCATTATCATGACACAGAATGGGGCGTACCTGTACATGACGATAACGTTCATTTTGAATTTCTTATTCTGGAGGGGGCTCAGGCAGGTCTCAGCTGGTCCACCATTCTCAAAAAAAGGGAAGGTTATCGAAAAGCGTTTGCGCAGTTTGACCCCAAAAAAGTGGCTCGTTATACAGAAGCTAAAATTGAAAAGCTGCTATTGAACCCAGAGATTGTGCGCAACAGGCTAAAAGTGAATGCAGCAGTAAACAATGCAAAGCGTTTTTTGGAAGTTCAGAAAGAGTTTGGATCATTTGATCGCTATATCTGGCAGTTTGTAAATGGAAAACCAATAGTGAATGGCTGGAAAACTATGAAGGAATTACCCGCAACCACGAAGGAGTCAGATGCACTCAGCAAAGATTTGATTAAGCGCGGGTTCAAGTTTGTAGGGAGCACTGTAATTTATGCGCATATGCAAGCCTGTGGATTGATTAACGATCACATCACGGATTGCTTCAGGTACAAGGAAGTAAAGCGAATGAGATAAAAATTAAAAGAGGTATCTGATGAATGCATAAATTCCCAATGTCAGCAATGTAAATCCAGGGACACGCTTTACGATGCGATTGTTTTTAACATATCTCGCTAGTTTCTTTGCCAGTAAAGCAAATAGCGTTAGTAGAATCATTGCTCCTACGGAGGTGCCAAGCACAAAACTGTGCAACAGCCATGAACTATTTAAATTCATCCATCCTTGTGCATTGAGGTAAGCAGTAACTCCTATCCAAAATGGAATGGCCATGGGATTTAGTACACTCAAAATTAAACCTCTTCTAAAACCGCTGTCGTTGAATTTTACTGAAAAGGATGTAGGCTTTTCGGCAGACCATAAGTTGAGCAGGCCAATGATTACCATCACTATTGCAGTGATCAATCGAAAGTTTTCTATTACCAGCGGAGAAGAGGTAATCCACTGCTGAAACTCTACACCAATCCATGTATAGGGATATTCTACTATTGCAACAGCTACTGCAAATCTTAAAGCCGTTTTTACTTTACCTTCCAGACCAAGCTGAAGTACCGAAAGATTAAGTGTACCGGGGGGGATAGATCCAATAAAACTGAAAAATGCACCGATCAGAAATACATAAAGTAAATCCATCAAACTGCTTTTAGGGCTTTAAATTTTTTATAAATCTGAACGCCTTCCTTCCAGCTAAGGTAGGGAGCCCCTTTTGCGTGATTAGCAATACTGATTTTATAAATCGTATTCCAATGGACGAATAGATCCTTCATGGCTTTCCAAAAAGAGGCCCCTGGATGATAAATATGAGAGGGTTCTGCTCCGCATCCATTGAGTTCCATTATCTTAACCTTTCCGTTTTCAAGGTCAGAAAGTGATGCGGTGCGTAAGTCGAATCTTCCAAAATAGAAACCTTCCACCTTCTTGCTGATATGATCAAAAGAGGCAGATAACTTTTCGGTGATCAAATGATTTTGATTAATAAAAGTAGTTCCCAGGCAATGATTACCAATTGACACCAGTTCAATTTCCTCACCTTTGTCTGGTTTATGGTTCAGCTGGTTGGCAAAAGTTTTTTCAAGCACGTTCCATTGTAATTTTGCCCGATCTTTATTCAAGATGAGTTGTTGCAAAGTACTGGAGCCATCGCCTCGTACTTTCAACATTTCCTTCCTAGTGACAGAAGTAACATGACCACTTTCCCTTTCTGGGTGACGCCAATAAAAAACACTGAACTCTAATGGCAGAGACACATACTCCTGAATAATAAAATCCCATTTAGCCATTGCAATATAATTTCTGGCTTCCTCTTCGGTATTTATTTTTTTTACCATCCATCCTCTTTCACCCAAATCAGGCTTGAAAATGACAGGCAATTGGAAGCCTTCGTATTTTAGTTTTAGCAATACTTGCTCTGCTGAAGTTGAATAATTGATAAGAACGGACTTGGGTTTATTCTCTTCAGGAATTTTTTCGAGCACACTGAATTTGGATTCGCCAAACATTCCACCTGTAAGGATGCCAGGATTTGAGGCAGAGAAAAAAAACAAAGAACGAGCCTTTAGGGAAAGCCATAGCCAGTAAATAAAAATTGGAGCTTGCAGAATGCCAAATGGCCAGTACTCCCAGCTTTTTAATTTTATAAAAAAATTACTTTTTAGAATGCCCTTCATTCAGTGTATCTGGCCGCTACCGTGAAGTGGCCAATTGAGAATGTTGGTGTCGAATGGTAGAAGCTGCAATACCAAAATCAGCTGGCAGCGTTAGGGAAGGAGCAATCTCTCTTATACCAATCTTGATGATGGCCATATGATGCACAGCGTGTTCTATGTTATAGGTTAGTTCGCGAAAATAATTGGTGTTCATATTCACAAAGTCGCTGTTGCTCTGTTGATAACAGGCTTGCAGTTTTAGATTGAAATCTTCTTTGTTTCCAGCGATAAAACTTTTAATGCGTTCAATAGTTGCAAGTGCAATAAACTTGTCACTCTCTATTAATTTATCATGTGCGCGATTGTCATAATTAACTACGCCATTTTTGCAACCTGTTTCAAGACACAAAAAAAACTCAAGCGTATGGCGTATGTGCTGTCCGATGCTGGAATTTGCCAATGATGGACACGGCTGAGTAAAATCCGTTTCTTCCATTTGCTCAATAATGGTAGTCAATTGAAGTAAAATTGAATTGGCTACTTGAATGAGTTGCATAGGATTTTAAAATAAGGGATCAAATATACTTATAAGGGTTTGCTTGTAAATCAAAGCTATCGGATAATTTTTTTCCAGTTTTGGTCAGCTTTCAGTTTCAATGCTTTTTCATTTTTATTCCACTCCTTTAAAGTATTGGTGCCCCAAAAATTGTAGAACAAGTACAATTGGTTGTCAATGACTTTAAAAGTCTCAGGATCGATTTTTACTTTTTCACCCGTATCGCCCATCGCAAAGGCACACCAGCCCCCATAAACCGGCTCGTATCGGCTAGGGTTTTCTTTAAATTTGCTGAGGTTGGCGTAATTGTTGAACCAATAAATAACACCATTTGATTCAAACTTAATTTCCGCCTTGCCTTTAAGAGGCTTTCCATCAAAATAACTTACTGGATCATAACCCTCTAGGGCAAGCTTATTTTTCAGGTTGTATTCGGAAATAGCAGATGTTGTGCCCTGTGCCAGTGCTGAAAAGGTGAACACGAGTAGGCCCAAAATGGCGATATAACGCAATTTCATAGGTCGGTTTGAAATGGGATATTTTTACCCGTAGGCAATGTTAATAAACAAACGATGAATGCGCCTGTTTCGATTCTTTCAATAGGCCTAATTGTCCTTTGGAATACAGTTTATGGCGCTATTTCTTTAATTATACCCCAAACCAGGTCAGGCTCAAAACCCTTCATAATGGCATAGCGGGCTACCTTATCTTTTTTCTTGAAGAGATTTTCTTCAGTTGTTCCTTCCCATTTTTTCTCTACCAGGGATTTCAATACTTCCCGATAGTCTTGATTATCTATTTCCTTCAATCCAATGGCAATGCATCTGCTGGTTAATCCGTGACTTTCCAGCTCACGTTCTATTTTGATTCTTCCCCACTTCTTCATTCGAAACTTTCCACCGGCAAAGGACTTGGCAAAGCGCTCTTCATTTAGGAAATCTTCAGTGATCAATCGGGTGAGCAAATCCTCCACTTCGCTGCCCCACAACCCATAGTCGTAGAGTTTGTTGCGTACTTCCTTATGGGAGCGCTCCTGATAGGCGCAATAATGATAAATTTTTTGAAGCCCCTGCTGCGGAGTTAGTTTTTGCTTCCTTTTTTCCACAAACCAAAGTTGCTAAGGATGAGGATAGGAATCAAAAAAGAAAATGATTTATAAAAGCTGATTACTGCTTAATAAACCCTTTTGTTTTCAGGATGCTAGTCACAAATTTTCTTTCGTTATCGCTATTGAAAATGCGAAAAGGCAAGTGGATCAATTGAGCCTTGTTGACCATTAATAAAAAATGATCTTTGCCTACCTGGGCTTTTTTGATTTGATCCCATTTCATGGGCATACCCTCTCTGGCGCTTAACTTGATCAAAATTTGCTGGCTGTTGATTTCGTAAGAGAGGCGTTCAAATAGCATTTTTCCCTGCTCCAGCTGGGTTACTCCATAGAATTGTATCCACCAGAATAGCAAATACAATGCAGAACCAATAAATGCCCCAATGAACCACCAAAAACTGGGAATCCAGATGTAACCCATACAAATAGCAATTACAATCAATCCAACCCACCATTGCTGTTTTAGGATGTTGCGCATGGCCAGACGGATATAATCCTTCTTTTCTAACCTGTAATTTTTGGTTTTAACGATCATGGTTATGAGAACAATAGAAAATGAAGGGGCAAAATTAGGCGGTTTACCCGAGGGGGAAAAATTTATTCCAACACTTTAAGGCTTAAATCAAGGCTTTTGACAGAGTGGGTAAGGGCCCCTACAGAGATATAATCCACGCCACATTCGGCCACATTGCGTAAAGTAAGCTCGGTGATGCCACCACTTGCTTCTGTTTTGTATCGACCATCGATCAATGCCACAGCCTCTTTCATCAAAGTGGTACTCATGTTGTCCAGCATAATTACATCAACGCCACCTACACGAAGTACTTCTTTTACTTCATCCAGTGTTCGCGTTTCCACCTCTATTTTTAACTTTTTATTATGTCTGGCGAGGTAGTCTTTTGTGTTGTTGATTGCATTTTCAATTCCACCGGCCATATCTATATGATTGTCCTTTAGCATGATCATATCATACAATGCGTAGCGGTGATTAAGTCCCCCTCCAATCATTACAGCCCATTTTTCAGCCAATCTGAAATTGGGGGTTGTTTTTCGTGTGTCCATTAATCGCGCAGAGGTTCCTTTAATCAATTGACAAAGCTGATGCGTATAGGTAGCAATACCACTCATGCGTTGCATGCAGTTGAGCACCAGACGTTCTGTAGAAAGCAACGAACGAGCTGGGCCTTGAACAATGAAAGCGATGTCACCTGGCTTGATGGGATCACCCTCTTTTTTTTGAAATGTTACAGTTAATGCAGGATCGTAGAAATGAAATATTTTTTCTGCCAATTCCAGCCCGGCAATAAGGCCGTCAGCTTTTACGAGCAATTTTGCTTTGCTAATACAATCATCAGGAATGGCTGCCAATGAAGAATGATCTCCTTCCCCAATGTCCTCCTTGAGGGCTGATTTGATAAAGTCATTTATGGCCTCTTCAGTGAGATAAAATGGTTTTATCATTCTTTCACAAAGCTGATTTCATGAATCAGGTAGGTGGCGCTTACTTCCTTTACCAGCATCAATACATTGTAGCTGTCGTTGCCGCTTATGTACCTGCCTATCGCAAACTGTTGCCCACCTTTGGAGGCTCCTTTGTGTACGATTGTGAAACTTGTAGGTGGATGCTTTTTAAAGAAGTCTCTAAACACAAATTCAGATTGCGCTTTGCTATAGGTATTAACATTGCCCTCAATATTGATTTCAATATTCTGATTCAAATACCTGGACATTTCTTTAGCGCTGCCTGTTTTGATTACATCACGGATGGGATCAAAAATTGCATCCTGGGCAATGGCTTGGTGTGAGGCCATAAAAAACGCAAGCACCGCTACAATTCCAGCAATTTTCACACTCCTGTACTTCATTTCAAATGTTTACTGTCCAAAATTATGCCATTAAATGACATCCCCTAAATTAAATCTATTATTCCAGAACCTAACACAGCGTAAAAGTGTAATTGACTTGAATAGGGCAGATTATCCTCATCAGAAGGTTATATTTGCGGCCAATACAAGGCAGTATGAATAAGAAAGTTTTACTCATGATTTTGGATGGGTGGGGCATTGCAACCAACAAACAAGCTTCTGCAATAGACCAGGCCCAAACTCCCTATATCAATGCTTTATACCAAAAGTACCCACATAGTAAGCTGGAGGCTTCCGGCCTGGCGGTAGGGCTTCCGGCAGGGCAAATGGGAAATTCTGAGGTTGGCCATATGAATATTGGGGCCGGGCGAATTGTTTATCAGGATTTGGTAAGGATCAATAAGGCAATATCCGAAAAGGAATTAAATAAAAATGAGGTCTTGCTTGATGCTTTGCGCTATGCCAAAAAAAACGGGAAGCGAGTTCATCTTATAGGATTGGTTTCAGATGGGGGTGTGCACTCACATCTTGACCATGTCAAAGCCATTTGTTCTATAGCCAATGATCAGGGAATTAATAATTTGTTTGTTCATGCTTTTATGGATGGAAGGGACACGGACCCAAAAGGAGGGGCAGGTTACCTGAAGGACTTGCAAAAACACCTGAATAAGACTACTGGTAAGCTGGCGAGTATAGTTGGAAGATATTATGCCATGGACAGGGATAAACGATGGGAACGTGTGAAGGTAGCCTACGATGCCATGGTTAATGGCGCGGGAGTAATAACCCAAGACCCCATTGCTTCAATAGAAAAATCTTATGGCAGCGGAGTCACAGATGAATTTATAAAGCCAATCATCGTCACTGACGATTCAAATCAACCACTTGCTACTATTCAAGAAGGGGATGTAGTGATTTGTTTTAATTTTCGTACAGATCGGGGAAGGCAAATTACTATGGCGCTTACCCAGCAAAATCTCATGGAGTACAACATGCATATGCTGGACCTTTATTATGTCACTTTAACCAATTATGACGATTCTTTCAAAAACGTAAGAGTGATTTTTGAAAAGGATAATTTGAGTAATACCCTAGGGGAGGTGGTGTCTAAGGCAGGTAAAAAACAAATCAGGATTGCAGAAACGGAGAAGTACCCTCATGTCACCTTCTTTTTTTCTGGAGGACGCGAAAAACCATTTGAAGGGGAATCCAGAATTTTATGCCCTTCACCTAAGGTGGCTACTTATGATCTGAAACCAGAGATGAGTGCCAGAGATATCAGGGACAAGATTATTCCTGAGCTGGAGAAACAATCGGCTGATTTTATTTGTCTCAACTTTGCCAATCCGGATATGGTGGGGCATACAGGTGTGTTCAGCGCGGGGGTAATTGCGTGCGAAACTGTAGATCAATGTAATGCATCGGTAACCGAAGTTGCTTTGAAAAATGGTTACGATGTTATCATTATTGCTGATCATGGCAACGCAGACATGATGATTAATGAAGACGGATCCCCCAACACGGCACACACTACTAATTTGGTGCCATGCATTTTGGTGTCAGATCATTACAAAGGAAAGCTGCAAGATGGAAAGTTGGGAGACCTTGCGCCCACTATTCTTCAACTAATGGGAATTCCTATTCCTGCAGAAATGAATGGCAAGGTATTAATTGAAAAATAATGAGATTTTCTTTCATCGTGATAGCCTTGGCAGCTCTCTTTGTTTCTTGTCAAAAGAATCAGACTGTAACCAAAAACTACTTTGATATAGATAGTTTGATCGATAACCAGTTAATCTATCTGAGGGAAACAAATGCATCGTTGACTAAGACGGCCTCAATTGATAAAGATCAGGATGAAGCTACTTTTAAACCAGATAGTGCAGGATGGGCAAACGAACTAGAGGCATTTCGCCATCTTGATATAATCAATAAATCCATTTATGTGGATGCCTACGAGATAACCGATGGAAAAAAAGACGAAAACAGTAATCTGATTGTTCGAAACTTTCAAGCCACAAGAGAAATCCCTATAGAATATTTCAGGATCTACTATCAGGATTCTCCCAAACGAATCAGGAAAATTGAGGCCTCTTTGAGTGAACAGAACACATTGTACTTTACAGCGCGTACATTTTCTATGGAATTGGAGGACGTAAAAGATAAGATGGTGTTGAGTGCTTATAAAATAAGAGGCATTCAAAAAATGATTCTACGCGACAGTGTTACTTTTCAAATATCATCAAAGGTTAATTATTAACCTTTAAGATTATTTTTTGATATGGCGGAGCAATTGAAAACGGAGGAGGAAAAACCAAAAATTAACCGGTCAGGGCTTCAGAAATTAGTGGGTGTTTTTCGATTTGTAAAGCCCTATCAATGGACACTGTTTGCCGGAATCTTTTGCCTGATGTTGTCAAGTATCACATTGCTTTCGTTCCCCTATTTTGCTGGTAAGTTGCTTGATGTAGCATCAGGAAAAACCGGTTTTATACTTACGAGTATCAACCAAATTGCTTTAACGCTGGTGGCAATTTTGATTGTCCAAGGGATACTTTCATTTATAAGGGTATATTCTTTTGCCATCGTAAGCGAAAAGACGCTGGCCGACATCAGGCAATCCGTTTATGAAAAAATGCTTTGGTTACCACTTACATTTTTCGACAAGAGAAGAGTGGGAGAGTTAATCAGCAGGATCACTTCCGATGTTGGCATACTGCAGGATGCTTTTACGGTTACTTTAGCGGAGTTGTTAAGACAAGTGGTAGTGCTTATTGCAGGCACGATAGTCATTTTTGTTTTGACACCAAAGCTTACACTTTTCATGTTGCTTACTTTTCCGATTTTGGTGCTGGCCGCTTTGTTTTTTGGAAGATTCATTCGAAAGTTATCTAAAAAAACACAAGACCAATTGGCATCCACCAATGTGATTGTGGAGGAAACATTACAATCCATTAGCGTGGTAAAATCATTCACCAACGAATTGTTTGAAGCCCTTAGGTATAAAAAGTCATTGAGTGAGGTGGTAAGAATAGCATTGCATGCTGCCAAGTACAGGGGCGCATTTATATCCTTTACTATTGTGGCATTATTTGGAGGCATTGTAGCAGTAAGCTGGTACGGTGCTTATCTCGTTCAGGCCAATGAAGTTACTGTAGGCGAGTTATTTTCTTTTGTCCTGTATACCACATTTATTGGTGGGTCTATAGCGGGTCTTGGAGACATATACAGTCAATTGCAAAAATCCATAGGCGCATCAGACAGAATAATGGAAATACTTGCAGAAGAAGATGAGTACAATGATGGTGATGATGGTATTAAGTTGAAAGGACAAATTCAATTTGAAAAAGTAGAATTTTCTTACCCAACGCGAGCGGAAATGCCAGTACTGCAAAAGATCGACTTTAAAATTGGGGCAGGGCAAAAGATTGCCTTGGTAGGACCAAGTGGTTCAGGGAAATCTACCATTACGAGTTTGCTATTGAGGTATTACCAGCCCAATGATGGTCGGATTTTAGTAGACAACATGGCTATTGAAAATTATCCTTTATCTGCTTACAGGCGAAATCTTGGAGTTGTTCCACAAGAAGTGGTTTTGTTTGGAGGAACCATTAAGGAGAACATAGCTTATGGCAAGCCAAATGCCAGCAACGAGGAAATAGTGGAAGCGGCACGCAAAGCCAATGCGCTTGATTTTATTATGTCTTTTCCTGAACAAATGAATACTGTGGTAGGAGATCGGGGGATCAAGTTATCTGGAGGTCAGCGGCAACGGGTGGCCATTGCAAGGGCGATACTTAAGAATCCGTCTATCCTTATATTGGACGAGGCAACGTCTTCACTGGATATGGAGTCGGAGAAACTGGTCCAGGAAGCACTGGAAAATCTCATGGAGGGTCGCACTACCATCATCATTGCGCATAGGTTAAGTACTGTAAGGAAAGCAGACCGGATACTGGTAATCAAAGAAGGGGTGATTGCAGAGTCGGGTTCGCATGATGAGCTCACAGGAGAAGACCACGGTATATATAAAAACCTACTGAAGTTGCAATTTGACCAGGAGTGATGCTAAGAATTCAAAGCCAAATACTGAAAGAGTCGAAACTCAGATCAACCTCAAGCCGATCGAAAATTTTAGGGTTGTTTTTAACCCATTCACATGCCTTGTCCTACTCTGATATTGAGAGGGAGGTGGGTGCTAGCTTTGACCGGGTGACCGTGTACCGAACTTTAAAATCTTTTCTCGAAAAGGGTATAATTCACAAAATCCTGGATGATACAGGAGGCTTGAAGTACGGGCTTTGCGATAATCTATGCTCTTATTTGAAGCACCAGCACGACCATGTCCATTTTAAATGTACTCAATGCGGTCAAACCAGCTGCCTCAACATGGTGGAAATACCAGGCTTCAATTTACCTAACGGTTATAAGGTGGAAGAGGTAAATCTTCTCATTCAGGGGATGTGCTCTAGCTGCGCTTAAAGGGGGTTTCCTTTTAATAATTTGTAGTATTAATCATCCGTGTAAGTTTTGAGGATTAGTTTATATTTGCAGCTATTAGAAACTTTAAATTGGTGATTACCGATAGATCACGATCGATAATCACCTTTTTTATATAAAACGCGAAAAACGGCCAAATGCTTCTATTCTCCCTGTTCAGAAATAATAATCAGGCTGAGACGATTCTTTTCGCGGTATTTGCCGTGGTCATCATCCTCTTTCTGTTGATTGATCTGGGTGTTTTCAACAAGAAAGCACATAAGATATCTACAAAATCGGCCCTATATCAATCAATTTTCTGGGTCATTGTCAGCACCGCATTTGGATACCTTGTCTATAAGTTTGATGACAGTGGATCAGAGGCAGCACTTGAGTATTTTTCTGCTTATCTGACGGAATATGCGCTTTCAGTGGATAACATCTTTGTTATTCTTCTCATTCTAAAGTACTTCAGCGTTAAGGAGGAGTACTACCACAACATATTATTCTGGGGCATATTAGGAGCTGTGGTTTTTAGAGGTGTTTTCATTTTTGTTGGAGCTCTTTTGATCGCCAAATTTCACTGGATACTGTATGTCTTTGGCGTGTTTCTTATCTACTCAGGTATAAAAATATACTTTGAAGACAGTGATGAAAAAATAGATCCTGAGAAAAATCCCATCCTCAAACTTTGCAGAAAGTATCTGCCGATGACCAAGGATGACATGGGCGGAAAGTTTATTGTTACCAAACCGAAGTTGATGTTTACTTCGCTGTTCCTGGTGATCGTATTGATTGAAACGACCGATTTGATATTTGCGGTTGACTCCATCCCTGCGGCTTTTGCCATCACACAAAATGAATTTCTTATATACACGTCCAATATTTTTGCTGTATTGGGGCTAAGAGCGATGTTCTTTTTATTAGCTGGTATTATTGATAAGTTCTATTTGTTACAAAAAGGACTTTCCATTATTCTCTTTTTCATAGGTGCAAAAATGCTAATGGAGATTTTTGAAATGCACGTTCCGGTATCGCTATCTTTCTCAGTGATTCTACTCACTCTTACCGGGTCCATTGTTTTCTCGGTCATTATTCCAAAGAAAAAGAAATCAGAAGAACTGCTCTAGTGATCGAGTGATTCTGAGAATAAATTAGAGGGGAGTATTTTCATCAAAACGGGCAGGGTAAGATAGCGTTGTGGCAAAGAAATGATGACAAATGTGGGTATTGTTTTTAGTACCGTAACCATCAGTTTTTGAATCTGGGATTTTTCCTCTTCGGTTAATTCGCCCACTTTGGCTTTTCGCAGCAACTCCATTAATTTTTTGCTTTCCCTGACCTCGCCAATAATCCTGTTCTTATTGCTTTCGGCCAGTTTGGTAAGTCGCCTTATAAATCTTTCGCTGACTTCATTGTAATCTTGTTTATTCTGCAAATAGCCTAATTCTTCCCAATGTTCCAGTACGAAACCTTCGATGGCAATCATGCTGTTCTCCAGGTCTTCATCCTTGAAGTCGAGATATTTACATAAGCGAGTTAAAAACTTGTTCTCCTTTTCTTCTACTTTCTTGTCAGACCAAATGGTGAGAATGGCCATTTCCAAAAAGTATTTTTTAAGCAGCCAAGAGTTATTGGTTGGAAGATTGATGACTTCCACCTCTATACCGCGTTCGAAAATTTCAATTGCTTCTTTCTTTTTCTCTGGTGGTAATCCTGCGCTTTGCAAAAAGAAATCAAGCAGCTTCCGCTCTTCAAATTCTATCTTTTGATTGGCATGGGCCGCTGCCGCAATAATCTTTACAACTGAAAATCGAAGTTCCTCCCGTTCGTACTTGAAGAAATCTGAAACGATGCGATCAGCATTGGTGTGTATCCACTGGCCAAATATGAAAATATCAAGAAATAGCAGGCTGTTGTGAAAAAACTGTGTCCAGAAGTTGCCACTAAACTCGACTGTCTTTTCAATTCTTTTGTCCAGGATTTTCTCCGCCAACTCCAATCCGGTTTTTCTTTTGCCAAAAAATGTTTTTGATGGTGTGGCCAATTCAGGAAATACATTGTTATAAAAATTGGCAATACTGTCCAGCGTTTTAGCCATCAGCTGTGATAGATCTTCTGGACTACTGATAGGCTTATCATGAAACAATAATGAGCTGCTGATCAGACTCTCGGCCAGCAGTAATTTCATTTTATCTTTCTCGTCCCAGTTTTTTTGATCAGGAAAATCAAGTACTTCTACGGCATGACCATACATCAACCCAGTAGGCTGGATGACACGATAAAGGGAATGTTCAGGATGGGTAGATTTTCTTTTTTCGGAAGTCAATTCTCCCAGAAGATCTTTTCTGAATTCCAGATATTCTTTTAACCAGCCCTTTTCACTTGGCTTCATCCGTAGTTACGTTTGAGTTAGAAGGAATTTGAAAAGTTACTGAAAAAACGAATGATATCCAGTCTGGATTTATATCATGGTTTAGGAAGCCCTGTTTTCTCCAGCTCTTTGGCCGTTGCGATTACTCTGATTTTTAAATTTTCTTTATAATCGTCCAATCGCTTTGCCACTTTCAAATCTGATGTGCCTATTATTTGAGCGGCAAGAATTCCTGCATTTTTGGACCCATCCAGCGCAACTGTGGCTACAGGAACACCTCCAGGCATTTGAAGTATGGATAGAATAGAATCCCATCCGTCAATGGAATTGGAAGAATTAACGGGCACACCAATTACAGGAAGTGAAGTCATGGATGCAACCATACCAGGTAAGTGGGCTGCCCCTCCGGCTCCAGCTATGATTACCTTAAGTCCTCGGGCTCTGGCAGTAGTTGCGTACTCAACCATTCGCTCAGGCGTACGATGGGCAGAGACAATGGTGATTTCAAATGGCACTTCTACTTCAGTGAGAAAATCAGCGGCCTTCTTCATCACCTTGAGATCCGACTGACTGCCCATGATGATTCCTACTATTGGTTTACTCATGCTTTTACTTTCAGGTTGTCTTTTACAAAGTTGGCTTTCTTCCTTAAACTTTCCATGTCGTTGTCCACAATAGTTACATGTCCCATTTTTCTAAATGGTTTTGTGATTTTTTTCCCATAGAGGTGAACGTGAACGCCCTCAATGGCTAATGCCTTCTGCATGCCTTCATACATCGCCTCACCAGTAAAACCATCTTCTCCCAGTAAATTTACCATGGCACTGGCCGAACGCAAACGGGTGCTTCCAAGTGGTTGGTTTAAAATTGCTCTAAGGTGCTGTTGGTATTGAGATGTTTCGTTGGCCTCAATGGTTTGGTGGCCGCTGTTATGTGGACGAGGAGCTACTTCGTTGACAAGTACATCTCCCTCTTTTGTCACAAACATTTCTACCGCCAATATGCCCACTAAACCAAGTCTGTCGATTACATTGCGCGCAATGACATCTGCCTTCTTCTGAATCTCTTCACTTATTTGAGCAGGAGAAAATAAATATTCTACCAGATTTTTTTCTGGATGGAAAACCATTTCAACAGCAGGATAGGATACAACATCACCCGATTCATTTTTGGCCACAATTACTGCAATCTCCTTGTCAAAATCGATCAGCTTTTCCAATAGCCCTGGAGCGTCAAAGGCTTTTTCGAGATCTTTTTCGTTTCGTAGCATTTGTACCCCCCTTCCATCATACCCCTCTTTTCCCAACTTATTTACAGCAGGAAGAAAAGCGCGATGATTCATAACCTCCTCTTTGTTTTCAGTAAGTACAAATTCAGATGTTGGAATTGAATGATCCTTGAAAAATTGTTTTTGTATCCTTTTATCCTGGATCAACTCAATAATCGCGGGCTGAGGAAAAACTTTTTTACCCTGTTTCTCCAAAGCTGCAAGTGCTTTGGTGTTTACGTTTTCTATTTCTATTGTAATGAGATCACATTTTTCCCCAAACTTTATCACCGTATCATAATCGGTCAGTTTTCCTGTTTGAAATTCAGCAATTTGACTGCAGGGCGCATTAGCGTCCGGATCTAATACTGAGAAGGAAATGTTGAGATCAATTCCTGATTGGATAAGCATTCGGCCTAGTTGTCCACCACCTAAAATACCGAGCTTAAAATTGTTTTGATAATATTGAGGCTTCATGTAAGCCGCAAACCTATAAATAATTTACGGGACGGGAGCTATTGTTACTAACTGTATTTGACAAGTTTTGCCTTTGCCACTACATCATTAAACTCAATTTTGGCCTGACGAATTGAGTAAAGGAGCAGGCGTACTTCTTTGACATGAACCCTGCCGTCTGCCTCTGACATTTTATAAAGATGAACGAAAGCATTGAGTTTCTGTTCATCACTACAAAGGTTTAAATAATCTATACCAGCCTGATAGATTTCTTTTTCCTTTTTGTTCAACACACCTTTTTCAAATTCAATTAGCGTTTGCTCAGGAATGGCTTCATGATTTTTGACTTTGTTCAAAGTGTCGTTTTCACTTGTTTCGACAACGCCATCCGCATTAATGAGGAGACGCATAAGGTAAAGTACACCCAGGTGGTAATTCTTATCTTGGCTCATAAGTTATTAAACCCATAAATATAATGAGAATCGGCACTTATGAAAGAAATTGAGTTATGAAAAGACTTGATAAACAATAAGCGCAGAGAAATAGGCAAGGGCGGTCATATATGCAAGCTGCATCATCGGCCATTTCCATCCATTGGTTTCTCGTTTTACAATTGCCAAGGTACTCATGCACTGCATGGCAAAAGTGTAAAATACCAATAACGAAAGACCAGTAGCTTTTGTAAACCTGGGTCCTCCTGTTTCAGGGTTTATCTCTGCCCGTAACCTGCTTTTTATGGTCGTTTGATCCTCCGTATTCCCCACACTATAAATGGTGGCTATAGTGCCTACAAAGACCTCTCTGGCCGCAAAAGAGGTAATTAGAGCGATTCCAATTTTCCAATCATAGCCCAGAGGTGCGATAGCCGGCTCTAAGGCCTTGCCAATAATACCGGCATAAGAATGCTCTAGCCGATAGGCCATAATTAAATTTTCACGATCTGCAGCTTCTTGCTGATTATTCTCGATCTGTTTATCAATCACACTTTCTGCAGCATTCATTTGTTCAGTCGGGCCGTAGCTGGCCAAGACCCACAGTACGATTGAAATGGCAAGAATCACTTTCCCGGCTTCAAACACAAAAGTTTTGGTTTTGCTCACAATGGTCACACCAACGTTTGACCAATTGGGCATCCGATAGGTGGGCATTTCCATTATGAGATAACTTCTGTCTTTTGACTTAACCAGCCACTTCATGGCTAAAGCAGATAATATGGCAGCCAGAAATCCTAGGAGATATAAGCCCATTAGGGCAATACCTTGAAAATTAAAAAAACCAAATAGTTTATCGTCTGGAATAATAAGCGCAACCAATATGGCATATACGGGTAGCCTTGCAGAGCAGCTCATCAAGGGTGTTACAAATATTGTGATGAGTCGATCTTTCCAATTCTCAATTGTACGTGTAGCCATAATGGCGGGGATAGCACACGCCCAGCCAGAGATTAGAGGTACTACACTTTTACCACTCATTCCAAATTTGCGCATGATTTTGTCCATCAAAAAAACCACGCGAGACATATATCCGGTTTCTTCAAGAACAGCTATAAAAGCAAACAGAATGGCAATTTGAGGGACAAATATCAAAATGCCTCCTATACCCGGGATGATACCCTGTGTAATCAAATCAAAGAATGGACCTTCTGGGAAGGTATTGTTCAACAAATTACTAAGGTTAGCAAACGTTGAGTCGATAAAATCCATTGGTGCCTGGGCCCAGGCAAAGATGGATTGAAAGATTAAAAACAGGATGGTAAAAAATATGAGATAACCCCATATTTTGTGTGTTAATACCTTATCAATCCTGTAAGAAAACCGCTTCCATTCAGAATCGGCATTCTTTAAAATCACTTTACTCAGTAAGTCCTGGATATATTGATAACGGATGATTGTTTCAGCACCTTGATACTTGCCTTTAAAAAATCCGTATTGTAACGCAGTCTCATTAATGTATGATTTTTCTTCTTTGCTCAAAAAAGTCAGATGATCTACTTGTTGTAGATACTGATAAGCTTCATAGTTGGACTCAAGGCTGAAGTGCTTTTTAATATCCTCTACAGCCGGAAGAATTTCCTTATCAATTGGATATATCTTTTGGGAGGAAACAGGAATAGTGCCAGCCAACGTTTTTTTTAAACTTTGAATGCCTTGTCCGGAGCGGGCATTGACCAATACAACAGGCAGGTCAAGTGATTGAGCAAATTTAATCACATCAACACTTTGGCCTGATTTTGCTGCAAGGTCTACCATGTTCAGCACTAAAACAGTAGGTATTCTCAAGTCAATCAACTGAGTGAGCAGCAGCAATGAACTCTGAAGGTTGGTGGCATCTGCTACCAGAATTACCTTGTTTGGAAAATGTTGATTGCGCCTGTCAGAAAAAATTTCTGCTACTATTTTTTCATCCAAGGACCGTGGATAGAGACTATAAATGCCTGGTAAGTCAATTATTTCCGCCTGGGTATCTCCATTGAGCTGGCAAATACCAGTTTTCTTATCTACTGTCACCCCAGGGAAATTTCCGGTTTTCTGGTTTAATCCTGTTAGCTGGTTAAAAAGTGATGACTTTCCTGAATTGGGCTTCCCTGCTAATGCTACCTTCAACCTTTTCACCTGGAATTAATTTAGAATCGAAATCATGGCCGCCTCGTCAAGGCGCAGGGTAAGATCATACCCCGAAACAGTTACGCAAATGGGGTCACCGAGTGGTGCCTTAAAATTGTATGTTACTACCGAACCTGGTAATAAACCCATTTCCAGGAGCTTATTGGAGAGCTCTTCATTTGTAAAGCCTGCGATTACGGCTGTCTCACCAGGAATCATCTGGGCTACACTTTTGGCCAGATCTGCCACTTTTTATTTAGATTAAATTTAAACTGCGTGAAGATAATTGTTGGGTGGAAATAAACCATGTTTACTTGACTGTTGTTGATCTATTAGATGGAAAAAAAGAAAGAAGGCCCCGATAAAGACAAAAAACCAAGCAACTCTAAGGTCGTGAAGGCGGCTCCAGAGGAGGTTAAGGATGGCGAGTATGGAGGGTTGCCATCTCGTAATTTAAAGAAGAATCTTGGATGCGGGGGCTAGTATTTAGATGCTTTCAGCATAAAAAACCCGTTTGACGCGCTCGCTGGTGTTGGTTAGTATTTCATAGGGAATTGTGTTGGCCTGCCTTGCCACCTGTTCAATGGGGTGACCCAATCCAAAGATGATCACTTCATCGCCTTCAACAGCCTCTGATATTTGAGTTACATCCACCATGGTCATGTCCATACACACGTTTCCAACTACAGGCGCGTGCTTACCCCTTATAACCACCTGGCCCACGCCATTGCCAAAGCTTCTTGAGTAACCATCAGCGTATCCAATGGCAATTGTGGCGATCCTCATGACCTTTTCTGCCCTACCTCTTCTCCCATAACCAATTGTTTCTCCTGGGGATATTACCTTAATCTGAGATATTACTGTTTTAAGGGTGGCTGCAGATTTCAGTTTGTTTTGAACAGTTTCGGACGGATCGATTCCATAAAGTCCAATTCCCAACCTTACCATGTCAAACTGGTATTGCGGAAACCTCAAAATACCACTGGAATTGAGAAGGTGTCTCAGTGGAGTAATTTTAAGCTTCGTCTTAATGCGTATCAATGCCTGATCAAAGGCGGAGGCTTGTTCTTTGCTGAATTCGTCATGACCGGCTTCGTCAGCTCCAGCCAAATGCGAAAACACAGAAGCGATCACCACATTCGGATGCTCTGAAACCATTTTAGCTACTTCATCCAAGTCCTTCAATTCAAAGCCCAATCGATGCATTCCAGTATCTATTTTCAAATGGATTGCGCATGCCTTGCCATCTAAATAGGCTATGAGGGATCGGAGAAGATTGAGGCTGTAAATTTCTGGCTCAAGGTGATGCTCCAGCATAATGGGCCAGCTGTCTTCGCTGGGGTTCATCACCATGATGGGCAATCGAATGTGATTATTTCTCAATTCTACACCTTCATCAGCGTAGGCCACACCCAGATAGTCGACATGATGATATTGTAATAAGCTTGCGATTTCCTTGCTGCCACTGCCATAGGCAAAGGCCTTTACCATCACCATTAGTTTTACATTGGGTTGCAACAGACTGCGGAAGTAGTTGAGGTTATATACCATCGCCCCTAGATCGACTTCCATAACGGTGCCATGCACTTTTTTTTGAAGGAGCTGCACAATTCTTTCAAATTGGAAAACCCGAGCCCCTTTTACGAGAATAGCTTCATTGGCAAACAGATTCCAGTCTGTGTTTTGAATAAAGTCCTCCGTTGTCAAATAGAAACTTTTATCAATTTGTATTTCTGCAAAAGATGATTGATGGGAATGAAAGCCAAACCCAATGCCAATAAATTTCTGAATATTTTTTTCCTTGATAAGGCTTGCTACCTGCTTGGATAGTGATTCAAGGGTAATACCTGACTGCAGCACATCAGAGAGTATGAGTGTCTTTTTAGGCATGTTAAGGCCTTCCAAAAAATCTAAACTAATGAGAAGACCACCTAAATCATTATTGTAAGAGTCATCCACTACCTGGCAATGATTGATTCCTTGTTTCAACTCCAGACGCATAGGAATCGACTGAAGCTGATCAATTTTTTCCTGAATTTCTACTTCAGTAAAGCCAAAGTGCAGCAACAACATTACACAATGCAAAACATTCTGTCGGTATGCTTTATTTTCAAATGGGAGCGAAAGTGTGATGTTGCCTAATAGTCCAGAAATTAAAACAGAATCATTATTAATGTACTTAAGTAAAACATTTGCTCTCTCATTTTGACCCCAGCTGATACATTTCTGAAAAGGTTTGCAATGCTTTGCAAAAGCCTCACTGACCTCAGAATTGTCGTTGCAGTAGATAATGACTTCACAAGTTTCAAATAACTTAAGTTTTTCATTAAGTTTTTCGCTAGTTGAAGAAAACCCCTCATCATGAGCGGAGCCCAGCGTGGTAAAGATTCCGATTGTGGGTTGAATAATTTTTTGTAGAGATGCCATTTCTCCAGGCTGAGAGATGCCGGCCTCAAATATTGCCATCTCATGCTGGTCATTCATTTGCCAGACTGAAAGCGGAACACCAACCTGAGAGTTATAACTTCCCGGATTTTTTACGCAATTGTATTTAGAGGTTAGCATTTGATATAACCACTCCTTCACAATCGTTTTGCCATTGCTTCCGGTTACACCAATTACAGGATAAGAAAATTGATTTCTGTGGTGGGCAGCCAAAAGGTGGAGTGCATTTATACTCGAGGCTACTTTATGAAAATTGGCATCCGGGTACTTGGCTATATCCACATCTCGCTCCACAATGAATTGTCGAATTCCTTGCTGGTAAGCAGAGAAAATGTGATTGTGGCCATCATTTCGTATGCCTTTAATAGCAAAAAAAAGACTGCGATTGGATGCCAAAAGCTTCCGGCTATCGATGACCAGATGTTCTATTAGTTCATCATGGGCCAATTGCAATAATTGACCTTTCAAAAGACCTGGAAGCTGAGCAAATGAGATCATACTTAGTATAACCGGGCGCCATTAGGAACCGGTTTGTCGATAGTGGTTAATACTACATTGCCATCTTTATCTGGAAATCCGGTAACCAACACCTCTGACATAAATGTGGCTATTTGCTTAGGGGGGAAATTGACTACGCAGGCCACTTGTTTGCCCACGAGCTCCTCAAGTGAATAGACTTGGGTTATTTGAGCGCTTGATTTTTTAACTCCCAATTCTGGCCCCAAATCGACCCAAACCTTGTACGCAGGCCTTTTGGCCTCCAAAAAGGCCTCCGCACGTACAATAGTTCCCGATCTTATATCAATTTTATTAAAGTCATCCCATGTAATCATAATCAAAATTTCATAATTTGTGCTTCCAAACTTAACTTTGCCCCTTAGGGCACAAAAGAAGGTATGGTTGATATAAATAGCAAGTTACCGTTTATCCTTGTTCTATGCACCGCTAGCTGCATATGCTTATATCCTAATGATGCAATTGCACAGGAGAATAGTCAGCTTTACAATCATTTTCAGGAGCCCAGTTATCAGGAGTTGAATCTAAATGAGGACAAACCTCTCATTTATGAACTCAACGACAGCAAGTCAACCAAGACTAAGCAAATTATTAAGCGCGATACTGTGGCCATCAATGCCGCCAGAAACAAAGGAGCCAGCAAGCAAGCCGAAAAAAATGAGGGAGACGCACTTTCCTTTAACTTCCTTTATTACATCATTCAGAAATACAAGATTTCTGACATTGTAGATCAATAACAAACATTCTGCTAAGAATAAGTTCAATCATTTTACTCTTTGGCATTTGTCATGCAGTTGCGCATGCACAGTACTTGGATAGCATAAAAAAAGAATTGGAACAAATAAACATTTCATCCCTTCGATTGAGACAAAATGTAATGCCAATCATCAAGAGGTTTGGGTATGCATCCCATCAAATGGATTCACTAAACTCAGTAATTTCTGAATTCGATTCATTGGCTTTAAACAAAGTAGAAAATATCATCTCAACCTACGGATGGTTGGGTAAATCAGAAATTGGTGAGACAGCCAACTCAACACTATTTATTGTTATTCAACATGCTGAGGACAATCGCGTTCGTGAAAAGTTTTATCCATTGTTGGAAGCATCCGTAAACAAGGGAGAGTCCAACCGATCAGACTTAGCTGCCATGCAAGACAGGATACTGGTTAACAACGGACACAATCAACTTTATGGAACCCAATCTAAAAACGATGGAAAGTTATTTCCAGTAGAAGATCCAAAACGGCTTAATAAAAGGCGGAAACAAGTTGGCTTAAAAAAAATTAAAGCCAATCTGGATTAATTGTATTTTACATAATGCTCCCATTTCTCGATAACGCCTTTAAAATCATCGGGAAGCTCTGAATCGAACTCTAATCTTTCTTTTGTAATGGGATGTATAAATCCCAGCGTCTTAGCATGAAGGGCCTGGCGAGGCATAATCTTAAAACAGTTGTCTACGAATTGACGGTATTTAGAAAATACTGTTCCTTTAACAATCTCATTTCCTCCATAAGTGGCATCGTTAAATAATGGATACCCAAGGTATTTTAAATGAGCACGGATTTGATGGGTTCGACCTGTTTCCAGTTTACATTCGATAAGGCTCACATACCTTAGTGTTTTTAAAGTCTTGTAATGCGTGATGGCTGTGCGGCCAAAGTCTGCATTTGGAAAAGCTGTGGTGATTCTTCTATCTTTTAGACTTCTACCCACATTAACATCAATGGTGCCTTGCTCAGGATTGGGCTCGCCCCAAACCAACGCCCAATAAGTTCTTTCTATACTATGATCATAAAACTGTTTGGCCAAACCTGTAATGGCTTTTTCTGATTTGGCAATCACCAAAAGCCCTGAAGTATCCTTATCGATTCGGTGAACAAGACCGGGCCGACCTTCGTTTCCAGGCATTTCCGGAAGACTTTGAAAATGATAAGTCAATGCATTGACCAGCGTGCCACTCCAATTCTGAAAAGCAGGATGCACTACCATTCCAGCGGGTTTATTCACCACCAGTAAGTGTTCATCTTCATATACAATATTGAGTGGTATGTTTTCAGGTTTAACTTCAGTGTCCCTCGGAGGTTCTGGAAGAGAAATGGTAATGACATCGTGGGGACGTACTCTGTAATTGGGTTTAATGGTATTGTCATTCACCTTGACAAAGCCTCCATGAATACCGTCTTGCAGTTTGCTGCGGGTAACATTGGGAAGACGTGTACTTAAAAATTTGTCAATACGGATCAGACTTTGCCTTGGGTCTGCAACAATACGATAGTGCTCAAATAATTCATCGTCTGCATCATCTTCGAAATTATCCATCTGTTCCATGAGGCAAAAGTACACAATCAAAAGAAATGCAAGAGAAATCATTTTGAGGAGACCGAATAGTCGCCAGATATTAACTAACAGCGTAAGCACTATAGAATAGTTGAATATTTGAACCTATTTTTACTCCGTTAGGTAAAACGTAACGATTTTCTGCGATGAATTCATTTGCGAAATATGCTTTGGTATGCTTGCTGTTTCCTGTAATCGGTTGTTCACAGCAGGAGTCCAGATCTACCCTTTTCGAAAAAGGCTTAATCAGGGGAAAGGTATCTTTTGACTTGGAAGAAGCTTCAGGCCTGGTAGCAAGTTATGCCAACCCTGATTATTTGTGGACTGTAAATGACAGTGGCAATCCAGCAGAGATATTTCTAATCAATGGCAAGGGAGAGATTGTGATGGTTTGTAAGTTAGAAAAAGCACACAATCGTGATTGGGAAGACATTACTATTGGCCCTGGTGCCAACGAAGACACTAAATACTTGTACGTTGGAGAAATTGGAGACAATGACGCGAAGTATGATTATAAATATTTATACAGGTTAGCAGAGCCTGTATTCAATAAAGACAAAAAGATAACCCTTGATAAGTACGACACCCTAGTGATCAGTTTGCCGGATGGTAAACGAGATATGGAGTCGATCACCATTGATGAGAGTACCGGTGACCTTTACATGATTTCAAAGAGGGAAGAGCAAGTTAACCTTTACTATGTTTCGGCCTCAGCGCTAATACCTAATGACACAATAGTGCCAAATAAAATAGGAGTGCTACCATTTCATAATGTTGTCGCAGTTGATTTTACTGCCAACGCCAGAGAAATATTGATAAAGTCGTATGATGAAATATACTATTGGAACAGGCCGGATAGCCTTTCCATCCAGCAAATTTTAATGACCGAGCCAGTATTACTCAATTACAAACGAGAACCACAGGGGGAGTCCATTGCATGGACATTGGATGGTGATGGGTTTTATACTTTGAGCGAAAGCGTGGACAATGAAAAAGCAAAACTTTATTTCTATAAGAGAGCTAAATAAGCACGGGGCGTTTTCTCAATATTTCCCTTACCTCCGGAGGTCCGCTAAAATGGTTTCCAATAAAGTCATCTAATATTTCGAGACTCTTTGCGGAAAGGAGTTGCATGATTTCATCCTGAATTTCACCACTCAATGCATACGGAAAACCATTAATGGTCATGTCGGATCCGTTGCACATGGCGTAAATCGAATATTCAGCGGAATGGCTTACATCAGTTTTAGCTACAATGCATTGTGAAAGTGATTGTTGAAAATCAAAATCCGGATTGCTGTTCTGCTCCTGTACTCTGTTTTGCAAATGCTCTTTCATATAAGCCTCTATTCGTTCACGCGACTCTTCCGAAAGCTCCAAATGCATTTTTCCTGCACATGAAAGACACATTGCATACTCAAAAATAATTTCCTGAGTACCCAAAGCAGGATAGTTTTTGATGGCCTTTTCCACCATATATTGTTTGTCTGCAAGCGATTCATTGCACATCATGCAGGTGGTGAAGGGCTCTTTGGTTTCCGAATTAAAAAAAGATTTGGGTATGGGTAAGTTTGATTCGTATTGACTCATTAGGTGATCCGATCGATGAGGTTTAATGTATAATCTTTTAGTGCACTCTTTTTTTCTTCAGACACATCTAGCTTTTCAAGTTGAGACAAGCCACGTTTAAAATAGAAGTTAATTCTTTTTTCCGTGTGAGCACTTATCTCTAATCGTTCATAAATGGCAGTAATCGCTTTTACTTTTTTCAATTTATTAAATCGCGTTGCGGAAATCCATTCATTGAGTTCTTTTTTGTCTTTGCTCTTTGCATGTGTGAGGGCGGTAATGAGGAGGAAAGTCTTTTTGTTGGCGATTATATCTCCTCCTACCTGTTTTCCAAATTTTTCACCATCTCCAAAAACATCCAACCAATCATCTTTTAGCTGAAACCCAATACCAATATCTACTCCAAAATTGCGCAGCGCTTTTTGGTCTTTAACAGGAGCATGTGCAAGCATTGCCCCCAACTCCATACTAAAGCCAAGTAATACGGCAGTTTTTTGGCGTATCATTTTGATGTACTGCTCTTCAGTTACCGTTTTCATGGTTTCAAATTCCATATCCCACTGTTGCCCTTCACATACTTCAGCGGCACAGGCGTTGAATTTGGAGAGCACCTCCCTGAGTAGTTCCTTTTCTACCTTTAGCAGCTGATCATAGACTTTGACCAGCATTACATCACCTGCAAGAATGGCTGTGTTGATATTCCATTTTTCGTGTACCGTTTTCTCACCTCTTCTCAAGGGAGCCTTGTCCATAATGTCGTCATGTAGCAGTGTAAAATTATGAAAGGCTTCAACCGCTGTAGCAAGTGGGACAATGCGTTTTGTATCATTGCGATACAGCGAATAGGAAAGCAGCGCTAACAAAGGCCTTAGCCGTTTGCCTCCTAAGCTCATGATGTAACGGATAGGATCATAAAGGGAAGAGGGAGCTGAACCAAATTTTTGTTTTTTAATTTCTGCTTCTATCCAGGGGAGATAACGATTGTTCATTCCAATAAGAGAGTAGTATTAAATTTCGATTGAAAGGTCAATTAGCCTTCTGTCAATGTCTGTTTTTTTAATTCTCACATTGACCTTGTCACCGAGTCGGTATATTTTTTTTCTTCTTCTGCCAATTACTCTGTAGTTGCGTTCATCAAATTCATAGAAGTCGTCTTTCATGTCTGCCAGGCGAGCCATTCCTTCACATTTGGTTTCGATGATTTCAATGAATACGCCAAAGTCAGTGACACCGGTAATAATACCTTCGTATACTTTATCGGTGGCCATGCTCATAAACTCTACCTGCTTGTATTTGATGGAAGCACGTTCTGCATCTGCTGCTCTTTTTTCACGTTCAGAAGAGTGCACACACTTCTCTTCATAATCTTTCTTGTTTACCGATTTGCCACCATCAAGGTAATATTGCAACAATCGATGAACCATCATATCAGGATAACGCCTGATGGGAGAGGTAAAATGTGTATAATGAGGGAATGCCAAACCGAAATGACCTTTGGCGTCTGTAGTATATTTTGCTTTGGCCATCGCACGTACAGCCAGTTGCTGCAATACGTTTTGCTCCGGTTTACCTTCAATTTCACTCATTAGCTGATTCAATGAACGAGAAACAGCCGCCTCTTCGATGTTTACCTTATGACCAAACTGTTTGGCGAATTGGGCAAAGTCCATCACCTTTTCCGGATTGGGATGGTCATGCGTTCTGTATACAAACGTATTCTTGTCTTCACCTTTCTTCATTCTAAAAACATAGGTAGCCACTGCTTTATTGGCCAGCAGCATAAACTCCTCAATCAATTTATGAGCATCCTTTCTTACTTTAGTAACAACCTCTAAAGGTTTCCCTTTTTCATCCAGCTTGAATTTTACCTCTGTGGTTTCAAAGTTAACAGCGCCTTTTGCAAATCGATCTTTTCGCAATTTCAAGGCAAGGTGATTGAGTAACTGAAGTTCTTTGGCCAATTTACCCTCACCACCCTCAATTAATTCCTGAGCTTGTTCGTAGGCAAATCGCTGATCTGAATGGATAATAGTCCTTCCAAACCATTCATTATAAATTTTTGCTTTGTCATCCATTTCAAACAAAGCACAAAAAGTAAGTTTGTCTTCATTTGGGCGAAGTGAACAAAGCTGGTTGGATAATCTCTCCGGAAGCATGGGCACTGTTCGATCTACCAGATACACTGAAGTGGCTCTGTCAAAAGCATCCTTGTCCAGGGTAGTTCCAGGTTGCACATAATGGGTAACATCGGCAATATGAACACCAATTTCATAATGACCGTTTTCAAGTTGTCGAAATGAAATGGCATCATCGAAGTCCTTGGCATCTTCTGGATCAATGGTAAACGTAAGCACATCTCTGAAGTCTCTTCTTTTTTCTATTTCATCTTTAGAAATTTCATCTTTGATGTTTTCAGATTCTTTAAGCACTACCGGGTCAAACCGAAAGGGAAGGTCGAACTCCGCCATGATGGAATGAATCTCAGCTTCGTTTTCACCGGTCTTACCCAGGATCTCAATAACTTTAGCCTCAGGATTGCGGTCGGGCATAGCCCACTTGGTCACTTCAAAGACTACTTTATCGTTGGTCTCAGCATTGTTGATGTGCTCTTGATGAACAAAAAAATCCTGGTAGATTTTTTTGAAATCGGGCACGATGAATGAGAAGTTGGGAGAAACTTCAATTCTACCTACAAAACGATTTCGACTTCTTTGAATTACCTTCGTTACTTTTCCTTCAGGACTCGCTCCTTTTCTTGTGGAGAAAATACTTATCTCCACGATATCTCCGTGAATTGCAGATCCGAGATCGCGGGATTTTACATATATATCTTTTTCTTCTCCCTCAACGACCACATAAGCAAACCGTGGATTTACATGATCAACTACACCGGTAAGCGCAACGGATTCTTTTGCACTACGGTATGTGCCATTGCCAAGTTGTTGAATCTTTCCTTCTTCTTCCAGCTGATCCAGAATCCGGTAAAGATCAGTAATTAGTGTTTTCTTTTTTATGCCCAGCTTTTTGGTAATCTGTTTTGTACTGTACGCCTTACCTACCATTTCTTCCAACAGGGCCAGGATAGAAGAGTAGACACTACTCTTCTCTTTTCTATCTTTCTTGTCTTTAATCTTCTTAAATTTTTTCTTGCTCATTCGCGTGTTTAATATTTTGTTCGGGCATTAAGGGAAGCCCTTTCAATCTCAGGTATAGCTGGGCTACAGCAATAACATCACCAACGCAGTAATCTGAAATTTTGGCTAAATCTTTTTCTTTATAATAGACTTCATTGACCTGACTGCCATCCATAACACCTTTGCTGGAGGGAATGTTAAAGATAGCGGCCAAAAGATCCAGGGAAGTGTAATGCTTGTAATCACCAAATTTCCATAGCTCAAGTGTATCAAGATGAAGTATGTCCCATGGCTTTTTGCCGGTGAGATTTAAAGCCTCTGGCAGTGTTATACCGTTAATTAACATCCTCCTACTCATATAGGGGAAATCGAATTCTTTTCCATTGTGTGCACACATCCTTACAGCTGGCCCCAGTTTCTCAAGTAGTTGCTTGAATTCAATCAACAATTTCTTTTCATCGTGGGAGGTAAAGTATTTGGTCTTTAATCCTAATTCTCCCTTTTCATTTTCAGTAAACATCCCAATGGCAATGGAGACTATTTTCCCAAATTCGGCATAGATGCCTGCCCTGAGATGGAATAGCTCCTCATCGGTTTGGTTTGAATCTTTCTTTAGGAAACCGGCTTTTCTTGCCCACTGTACTTTCAGGCGATCATCCAATTGCTTATAATTTTCTGAGATCGCAACAGTTTCAATATCTAGAAAAAGGATATCTTTTAACTCGGCATTCATGGCTGTAAGTTACGCTAATCCGTGTTATCAAACTGTATTTGTGTATCCTGAAATTATTATCCTTTTATTTGTAATGTCAAATATTACAGTTTTTCTCAACCATGATTTCCTTTAAACATAAAGTATTTTTTGAGGTAGCGCAACAACTGAGCTTTACCAAGGCGAGTCAAACTTTATTTATTAGCCAGCCTGCAATCAGTAAACATATCCGTTTGCTGGAAGAGGAGTATAAGACCAGCTTGTTTGAGAGAAAAGGAAATTCCATTACGCTTACAGAAGAAGGAGCAATTTTATTTGACTTTATTATTCGAGGTCAGGAATTGGAAAAACAGCTTGAACTGGAACTCAATACTTTTCGAGAACCTTCTCAAATAAAGGGAGATTTAAGACTTGGCGCAAGCACTACAGTGGCCTTGTACATTGTGCCTCCTGTACTTTCCGGATTCAGAAAAAAATATCCGGATGTAAAGATCAGCTTATTTAATCGAAACAGTGAAAGTGTATTGATGGCACTTAAAAGTAAAGAAATAGATCTGGGCATTGTGGAGGGGAGAAGTAAAATTGGTCAGGTTAAGAGTCAGCATTTTCTTACCGATGAAGTGGTTCCGGTATGCTCGACCCGAAGTTCGCTGGCAAAAAATCCTAGACTGGATATCAAAGACNNGCACTCAAACATGCGCTGGCAGGTAAAGGCGTCAAAATGACTGACCTGGACATCAGTATGCGATTGGGAGGAACGGAGGCACTGAAAAACTTCCTTTTGGCTGATGACAGTCTTGGGTTTTTGCCTGCCCGAGCGGTGGTTAAGGAACTAACCACCGGAGAACTGGTTCGGGTTTATATAGAAGGCCTGACCATCACCCGTCAATTCTATTTTGTACAGCGACATGGCGATGAAAACAGGGAACTCAACGCCTCCTTCATCAAATT
>DDTF01000046.1 GCA_002345965.1 Flammeovirgaceae bacterium UBA2371 | reverse complement strand
TGCAGCTTGTAAACGATTAATAATAAGATTAGTGCGGTTTCAAAAACCCATAGATGACCCTAAAATAGGCACCATTGTGGGGTATATTATTGAGATGTCTTTTTGCGTTAATTAATTATAGTATAAATTTAAGCTGGAGATTCTATAGATAATGCTCATCCGATTAAATATCATAGCCATAGTATTTGTTCTTGCAACAAATACCACCTCGTTTGCACAAACGCAGGATAGCTATGACTATAACTCAGAATTCACCTGGGGTGTGAACAAAAATACTTCCGGAGGGCTTATTGGTGGTTTCGTGTTTAAAAAAGCCAGAAAGCTGAACGAGAAGTTGCTGGAAACCTATGGGCTGGAAATCATGAACGTGAAGCATCCACAGGAAAGCAGACTTAGCTCAGGAACGGGAAATTTCTTTATTTATGGCAAGAGTAACTACCTCTATGCATTTCGTTTCCAATATGGTCGTGACTTGATTATATTCAAAAAAGCGCCCCAGCAAGGTGTGGAAATAAAGGCAGTAGTTGCAGCTGGTCCCAGCATTGGCATTGTGGCACCTTACTTCATAGAGCGTACTATCGATAACAGTTTCTTTAGCACCAAACATGAACAATACGATCCAAACAACCCCTTCCACTCCTATCATAAAATTTTAGGTACCGGTTATTTATTTGAAGGACTGGGCCAATCTAAACTTCAACTGGGAGGAAACATTAAGGCCGGCTTAAACTTTGAATTGGGCACTGTAAAAAGTCAGGTCACTGGTTTTGAAGTTGGTTTTCTGCTCGACACTTATTTCAATGAAATTGTATTGGTGCCTACCGCCAAAAACTCAAATGTGTTCCCTACGCTCTACTTTACCCTGTTTTACGGGAGCAGAAAATGATTATTTGGGTTTTAACTCAAAATGCAAGCTAAAATTTTGTTGAAATTATGTGACTGGATGGCCTAAACAGGATTCTATTTATATATTTGACATCCTAAACCGGAATTGTATGGAAGCGAAAAAGACTGAAAAGGCTGATTTGACGAAAAAAACGAGTTTTTTCTTCAGTATAGGCCTATTAGTAACAATGAGCCTTGTCGTTATGGCCTTCGAATGGAGGGATACCGAAAAGCAAGAAATTGATCTTATGGGCAAAAGCACTAACACTTTTGAGGAGATGTTAGAAATTCCGCCCACAGAACAACCACCTCCACCACCTCCGCAAGTACAGCAACCTCAAATTATAGAAGTACCTGATGAAGAAGAAATTGAGGAAGAAATCCAGGTAAAATTTGACGTGGAGGTTACAGAAGATACCAAAGTCCAGCAAATTGTAATTCAGGCAGAAGAGCCTAAAGAAGAGGTAGAAGAAATTTTCACCATCGTGGAAGACCCTGCTTCTCCTATTGGCGGTATGACTGCCTTCTACCAGTATGTTGGAGATAAAATTAAATATCCACCTCAAGCCAGAAGAATGGGTGTTGAAGGAAGGGTATTCGTTGAATTCGTAATCGACAAAGACGGAAGCATCACCGAAGTAAGGGCCGTAAAAGGTATTGGCGCTGGTTGTGATGAAGAAGCCGTTCGGATATTGCAGGCCGCTCCGAAATGGAAGCCAGGTAAGCAGCGTGGTAAACCCGTGAAGCAAAGAATGGTATTACCCATTACTTTCAAACTGGGTTAATCCAATAAAATAAAGAATAAAAGCCTCGCAAAACTGCGGGGCTTTTTTTATGCAAACACAAAACCAAGAGCCAATCCTGAACTGATGATAGACCAGGCGGGTAATTTGGTGAAAGCCAATAGACAGAATGTGGCTATCATAAACCCAAAGTTAGTAATGGTATTGTCCAGGGGCTGAAACAGAAGAACCGCTGCAGCAGCGACCAAGCCGGCATTGGCTGCATTTATCCCTTCTAAGGAGGCCCTAATGGGTCGGAATTTTTTAAGACTATCCCATATTCTGATTACAAAAAATATCAGAAAAGTGCCCGGCAGAAAAATGCCTAAAGCAGAAACAACGGCACCTAAAATTTCTCCGCCTACACCCCATTCTCTCATTGACAGTGCACCCAAATAAGCACTGAAAGAAAACACAGGCCCTGGCACAGCTTGGGCAAGTGCGTAACCAGAAAGAAATTCAGTGGGTGATGTCGGAAAGTGAAGCGGCTTGGCATACTGTACAAACTCGGTATAGAGCATAGGAACCAATACCTGACCGCCACCAAATATCAAACTTCCATTTCGATAAAAATTTTCAAAAAGCTTGATGGGTAGTGCCTTGGTGATGCCCCCAAGCGCGGCCGCAGCAATGAATACCCCTGCCCATAAAAAAAAATTGGCCCAGGGCACATTGAATTTTTTCTTCTCTTCTTTAGGGTGAAGCTTATAATTGAAAGCTGTGATAGTGCCAGCAAGCACCAAAATGATTGGGAAAATTAAAGGCGTTTTAACGAAGTAGGAAATCACAGCCGATGCCACCATGAGTACAAATCCAATCTTTGTATTCACAGTCTTCAGGCTGATGGTGTAGGCTGCATAACCCACAAAACCAACCGCCATGGGTTGAATAAATCGGGTAAAGGCAAGTGACAATTCCTTTTCCTGAAAAGAGCCAATTAAAATGCCGGCAAGTGTCATGACGGCAACCGATGGAAGCATCCAAATCAGGAGTGTTAAATAGGCAAGCGTTGGACCTCCTAACCGATAACCCACCGAAGTCAACGTTTGTGTAGAAGTAGGGCCAGGCACTATTTGACAAAGTGCGTAAAGCTCCAGTAAATCATTTTCTGAAAGGTACTTTCCTTTTTCTACAAGTATGCGCTGGTAATAAGCCAGGTGTGCCTGAGGCCCCCCAAAACAGCTTATTGATAATTGAAATACGTCTTTTAAAAACTGAGTATATGGAATATGCTCTTTCAAGACACTATTTTTTTAAACCAATCTCTTTAAGTCGCTGGTCCAAAAATTCACCAGCTGTAATATCTTCCCATTTCTTAGGGTGTTGTTGATCTACACAATTTGGAAGTGCCGCCAGGCTCATTTCCGATCGCGGATGCATAAAAAACGGAATTGAATAGCGAGGAGTATTCATCAGATGTGCCGGAGGGTTAACTACGCGATGAATGGTCGACTTTAACTTACCATTAGTAAGGCGTTCCAACATATCACCCACATTAATTATCAGCTGATCAGGGAGTGCCGTTATCGAAATCCATTTCCCATCCCGTCTCAACACTTGTAAACCATCAGCACTCGCGCCCATAAGTAGTGTGATAAGGTTGATGTCGCCATGCTCAGCAGCCCTTACTGCATCTGCAGGAATTTCATTTGAGTTGTCAATCGGAAAATAATGGATAGGCCTTAGAATGCTGTTTCCATTTTTTACTCGTGAAGAAAAATAGTTTTCGGGAAGTTGGAGATAAATTGCAATTGCCTTCAGCATTTCCATACCCGTCTGCTCTAACCTCCTGTATACTTCCAATCCTACTGCTTTAAATTCAGGCACTTCTTCGGGCCACACATTGTCAGGATATTCATTTTTGATAGGATCATTGCCTTCTACTTCCTGGCCAATGTGATAAAACTCTTTAAGATCCCCTGTGTTCCTTCCTTTGGCACGTTCCTTCCCTTTACTTACGTATCCGCGTTGTCCAGCCAGATGTGCAATCTCATACTTTTGCTTTACGCTGTCACTAAGGTCAAAAAAAGTTTTCACCGCAGCATAAAGTTGTGCAGAAAGCTCATCGGTTAAATAGTGATTTCTTATTGCCACAAATCCAATTTGATTGTAAGCACGCCCCAAATCCTGAACAAACTTATTCCGGCTGCTTTGTGAACCATTTGTGAAATCAGCCAGATCCAAAGAAGGAATTTCATCAAAAAGTGACTCAGTCATCTGCGTTTGTTGTTGCTCCATGCAAGCTAGAAATTTTTAGTTAATTTTAAGGGTTAGGCCCATTGTCATCTTATTAATTCTTATGAATATCCGTCTTTTTGCATTCATTGGTTTTATCTCATTCAGTCAGGTTTCCTTTGCCCAGGATATCCAGATTTACAAAACATTTGGTGGCTACCGTTTTGAAAAAGATTCAGTTGTCATTAGTCCTAAGATGGTACTGGAAGAGATGAAAGTAAACCCACTGGCTTATGCCGAATTTAAAAAAGCCAAAAATAATCTGACTGCCGCAAGTACACTTGGCTTTGCCGGAGGTCTGTTGATTGGATTTCCTTTAGGAACAGCCATTGCTGGTGGAGATCCTGAATGGGGTCTTGCCGCGGGTGGGGTGGGTTTAATATTGGCATCGATTCCATTTAACAACGCCTTTAAGCAGCATGCCCTGCTGGCCATAGATCAATACAACGAGAATCCAACATCAAGACGTATAAAAATTAATTTTTATGTAACGGGTGTTGGCGGGAAATTAGTGATTCGATTTTAGCTGTTGTTGACAAAGATCTTCAGTGCATCATCACCAATCCATTCTTGCTTGGCATAACCCGTTTTTAATTCTGGCGCTTTTATTCCTTTTTCAAATTTATCAGAGGAGATAAAAACTCGAGCTTCATCCCATAAACCAGCGGACAAAAAAGAATTAATGGTCTGAGCGCCTCCTTCTACAATCAGCGATTGAATTTTCCTTTTATAAAGATGAGCAATAATCTGCTCAATGATTTTACTGTCATTTAACTTGACCCATTCCAAATTAGATTGCTTATCCTGTTTCATCATATTATAACAAATAGTAGGAGCAGCAGCATCAAATATATTGTTTGCAGGATCCAGTTTAAGTTCTTTGTCTATAACAATTCGCAATGGATTTTTACCGGACCAATCTCTAACAGTTAAATGTGGATTGTCATGCAATGCGGTATTGTACCCCACAAGAATAGCATCTTCTTCCGCCCTCCATCTATGAACCAGCTGTCTGGAAGATTCGTTGCTGATCCATTTCGAATCAAAATTTTCACGCGCTATAAATCCGTCAGAGGTTTGTGCCCACTTTAAGATGATGTAGGGTCTTTTCTTTTCAATAAAAGTCAGAAATCGTTTATTAAGCACTCGTCCTTCTTTTTCCAAAACTCCTACCACAACTTCAATGCCGGCAGATTTCAGTTTAGCGATACCGCTTCCACTCACCAATGGGTTGGGATCTTGAATAGCAACAACCACTCGTTTTACTTGATGCCTGACCAGTAAGTCTGCACAGGGAGGCGTCTTACCAGTGTGCGAGCAAGGCTCCAGACTGACGTAAACAGTACAATCTTTGAGAATGGAATGATCGATAACAGCATTTATCGCATTAACTTCAGCATGCGCTTCACCATATTGCTGATGCCATCCTTCACCAACAATGATATTCTCATGCGTGATCACACAACCTACCAGTGGATTTTGGCTCACTTTGCCTGCACCATTACGGGCAAGTTCAATCGTTCGCAGCATGAAAAGTTCGTCAGAGCTCATGTCATTTTAGTAACATTGCAAAGATCAACGAAGCCATGCCCAATTCCAAAGACGTTTTTAAGTGGGTAGTATCACAAATCACCCTGGACGAATCTGCTGATGAAGTGAATAGCATTGCCTATTTACTACTTGACAAAAAATTAAACATTAGCAAATCTCAGGTTATTGCCGCCAACCCATTGGCTAATGTCAATCCGCAAAGCCTTCTGCCGTGGATTGAAAGAATTAATCAAGGTGAACCCATTCAGTACATCATTGGAAGTCAGGATTTTTATGGTCGTTCTTTTATCGTTAATCCTTCTGTACTCATTCCCAGACCGGAAACCGAACAACTGACATCCATATTGATCCAACATCTAAAATCAATAAACTCCAAAAGTCAAATTCTTGACATTGGCACAGGTAGTGGTTGTATCCCCATAACACTACAACTTGAAGTAACCGATGTTACAGGATTTGGAATTGACATTAGCGCATCTGCTATTGCTACTGCAAAAGAAAATAATAGAATTCACAACACTTCTATTCAATTTCTTATCAGCGATGTTTTAAATGATTCATTACCGCCTTCCAATTTCGATGTTATCGCAAGCAATCCTCCCTACATTACTGAAGATGAAAAAGTGGCAATAAAACCCAATGTGCTTGAATTTGAACCTCACAGTGCCTTGTTTGTGCCTAATAACGATCCTTTAAAATTTTATAAGGTAATAATTGAAAAAAGTAAGACCTCGCTAAAAAGAAAAGGATTGCTGGCTTTTGAAGTCAATGAAAGATTTGGAATGCAGGTAGCTGAGCTGTTTAAAGAACATGGATACGAATCCATAGAAGTGATCAAGGATTATTTTGGAAAAGACAGAATAGTAAAAGGGTTAAAATTTCAATAATAAATTCCCCCAATTCGATCTCAATATTAGTTAAGCATTAGTACTTGCTCCTCAGGAGAAAACACATTCTCTTTTCTAAGCAGTTTATTGATCATTGTCATTGTAATTTTTCTAATATCAGCGTTTTGCATTCCCCGGTTAGAGCACCAATCCGTAGATGCAGTATTGATTACTATTCCAGAGGTTTTGTTTTTCTTAAACACAACCCATGTTGCCATCAGATCGCTACCTAACCGATACGTTGAGTCATAAGCAACAATTTCCATGCGCTCAAATCCTAAAGCTTTTTTATTAGGAACAGGAGTTGCCCTACTGCTAAATCCAGAAACTAACGTGCCATCATATTCATCACTAGGCAACGGGATTATGTCTCCTTTTTTCAAGTTTACACCTTCAAGTAGTGGTGATTTGCCATTCACTATTTTGAATCCATCCCAACCTTTGTCTTTATGCTTTAGGCCAAATCCTGCCAATGAAAAATCCACACCAATTGAGTTGAGGATGGGATACTCCAATTGACGCTCATTCCAATTTATTGTCTTCAGTTTTGGTGTTGTGATTGGATCTTCATCAGCAAATCGGTAACAAACCAGCTTAGTGTTATTTTCTTCGTACCTCACTTGCCACCACATAGTATTCCCTGAAAGTATTAGAGCATCTTTCCCTTCATTAATAAATTGATCAAAGTTCCTTCGCGCCTGCACTGTCCAATATTCATTATGCCCCGGAATAATTAAAAGACTGGCTTTTTTAATCTCCTGATAGTTATCCATATCCATATCAGTTATATAACCCACGTCACTAAGTGGCTGAGTATGTATCCATCTCAGGAAAGCTTCGGAATGTTTGGGTAATGGAATTGGTCTTAAAAACGAAACCTTGCTGGCCATTTTTAAATCAGTGGAGTTGAACCCATATAAACTTTTACCTCCTGCCGGACAGTAGGCATTTTCTGTATTGGAGGAGTAAAGAATTACAATTCTTGGATTGATTGCTTTAACCACCAGCGGAATCTTACCCTCCCATAAATAAACACCACTTTTTAAATTAGGGATTTTCAGGGTGGCACTTGCTTCGTACCCATAACCCTCTTCCCAGGGTTTTCGCCTGGCCTTTTCCTGGGGGCCAACGTTGACACTAAACCTGGCCACCTCTTTATTACTTAAATCATAAAGCTTAAGAGAATAGCCAGAAACTGGTTCAATGGCATTAAGATATAATGTAATCGAATCACCAGGCTTTACAGACAGCTGGTTGCTATAGCCATCCACAATTATATCGCCAACGGACAAGATACTTACTAATGTGGCAATCAATAACATAAGTTTGTTGCAGTTAAATTAACCGCAACAAACTAAATGCTAAATGGGATACTTTGTATTAAGACGGAATTAAAAGAGGCTTAATAGCCATTAAAAAGCTATTAAGATTTTTTAAAGTTGGTGACTACCTTTTCAATAATGTCGCAGCACTCGTGCAATTGCTCTTCAGTCATTACCAACGGAGGAGCAAAGCGAATGATATTGCCATGGGTTGGCTTAGCCAACAGACCATTCTCCTTCAATTGAACGCAAATGTTCCATGCAGTTTTGCTTTCGGGTGTGTCATTGACGACCACAGCATTCAGCAAACCCTTGCCACGCACCAATGTCACCAAATCACATTTTTTGATGAGTGCATTCATTCTCTCTCTGAATATCTTGCCCAGTTTTTCTGCATTGTCTGCTAATTTTTCATCTCTGGCAACTTCAAGAGCAGCTTTGCATACAACCGCTGCTAGTGGATTTCCACCGAAAGTTGAACCATGCTGACCTGGTTTAATTCCCAGCATGATTTCGTCATTGGCCAGTACGCAGGAAATCGGAAGCACTCCTCCTGAAATGGCTTTACCCAAAATTAAAAGATCAGGATGAACACCTTCATGGTCACAGGCAAGCATTTTACCACTGCGTGCAATTCCAGTTTGAATTTCATCAACCATCAACAATACGTTGTTCTTTTTACACAATTCGCTGGCCTTTTTCAGGTAACCCTCAGATGGCACATAAATACCTGCTTCACCCTGGATAGGTTCAATAAGTAGAGCTGCCACATTTGGATTCTTCAACTCTTGCTCCAATACCTCCACGTTATCGTATTCAATTATTTTGAATCCAGGATTAAATGGACCAAAACCAGTCCTGGCTGATGGATCGGACGATGCTGAAATGATGGTGGTGGTTCTTCCATGAAAATTTTTCTTAGCAGTAAGAATGATGGCCTCATTTTCCGGAATTCCTTTTACATTATATCCCCACTTCCTAACGAGTTTAATTCCGGTTTCTACGCCTTCTGCACCGCTATTCATGAATAGCACCTTATCGTAGCCAAACATTTCGCAGATAAACTTTTCAGCAATGCCCAGTTTGTCATTATAAAATGCCCGGGAAACAAGTGTCAGCTCTTTGGCCTGCTCTATCAAGGCATTTATAATTCTTGGATGGCAATGCCCTTGATTTACTGCGCTATAGGCCGAAAGGAAATCATAATATCGCTTGCCTTCAACATCCCATAGATATACCCCTTCTCCCCTGCTTAATACTACATCTATTGGGCTATAGTTATGCGCTCCATATTTTTGCTCTAATGCGATGGCTTCCTGGCTGGATGTTATTGCTGTTTCCATAATCAAAATGTTTTTTTTAAATGTACTTACAGAAATTACGCGCCTATACCGTGGCTTTCCTATCGAACTAATCAAATCAGCAAAGAGGCGCTTCTGACGTCCGCAAAGATAGCGAATTGGGGTCAATCGCCTAAGAAGTGGAGGTTGGGCTTGCGGTTTTTTGCCCTAACTTTACAGCGATGGAAATAATAATTTTGCTAACAGGTATTATAGTTGGTGGCCTAGGAGGGTGGTTTATTGCAAAATTCAAGTTTTCTGCTGATAACTCATCGCTGGCCATAGAACAGGAAAAATCAAAGGCGCTGGTTACTCAGATTTTGGATTTAAAAAAGGAACTGGAGCAATTGCGTCATCTCAACACCGAACTCAATTCTTCGCTTTCTGCGACTGAAGCCGACTACCGTAATTTGCAGGAAAAATTGGCAGAACAGAAGAAGGAACTGGAGAATTTGCAGGAAAAATTTACGGTTCAATTTGAAAACCTGGCCAACAGAATTTTTGACGAAAAAAGCAAAAAATTTACAGAACAGAACAAAACCAATCTATTTGATGTTTTAAAACCCTTGGGTGAAAAAATAACTGAGTTTGAAAAAAGAATTGATCAAACTCACAAGGACTCCATTGAAAAAAATGCGAGCCTGTTCAACGAATTAAAAAATTTAAAGGATCTCAACCTGCAGATGGGTGAAGATGCGCGAAATTTAACCCGCGCCCTTCGTAGCGACACCAAAACTCAGGGTTCATGGGGTGAATTGATTTTAGAGACCATTCTGGAAAAATCTGGTTTAGAGAAGGGAAGAGAATACCTCGTTCAGGAAACGTTTTATACCGAAGAAGGGAGAAGGCAGCGACCCGATGTAATTGTAAACCTGCCCGATCAGCGCCATATCATCATCGACTCAAAAGTCAGTTTGACTGCTTATAACAATTATGTAAATGCAGAAAAAGATGATGAGAGAGACGCACAAGTAAAATTGCATATGCAATCTATTAAACAGCACATGCGGATATTGGCAGACAAGAATTATCAAAAAAATTACGGTGACAATGGTCTGGATTTCGTGATCATGTTTATCCCTATTGAAACCGCCTATTTGCTTGCCATTCAAACCGAGCCAAAGCTTTATGAAGACGCCTTCGATAAACGAATTGTATTTGTAAGTCCAACTTTATTGCTCCCTTCTTTACAATTGATTAAAAGTGTGTGGAGGCAGGAGCATCAAAACAGAAATGTAATAGAGATTGCCAAACGTGCAGGAGACCTGTATGATAAATTTGTAGGCTTCACCGAAGATCTGTTAACCCTTGGAAGGCATCTGAACTCTTCCAAAAAATTCTATGAAGAATCCATGAAAAAACTTTCTGTTGGTAGTGGCAACCTGGTGAGCAAGGTGGAAAACCTGAAGAAGTTAGGTGCCAAAGCCGAAAAAACAATTGACCCACAATTGCTGGGCAGGGCGGAAGATCAGGGCGACTTATTTGATAACTAAGAAAGAGAAGATCATTCTTACACAATGAAAATTACAGCAGACAATAAACTAAAAAAAATTATCGTGGTCGGAGATCGCGTTTTAATCAAACCTAAAAAACAGAATGATAAAACTGCAAGCGGATTGTATCTCCCACCTGGCGTTCAAGAAAAAGAAAAAATACAAAGTGGCTATATTATCAAGGTAGGTCCGGGATATCCTATTCCCACACCAGCTGATGAAGAGGACATGTGGAAAGGCAAAGAAGAAATGGTAAAATACTTACCCTTGCAAGCACATGAAGGTGACCTGGCTATCTTTTTACAAAAAGGTGCAGTGGAGGTAATTTACGAGAATGAAAAATATTTTATTGTCCCTCAGGCTTCCATTTTGATGCTTGAGCGCGAGGAGGACTTATAATGGCTGGACTGTCTTTTGATGTACTTAGGGTTGGTAAAAAATATCGGCTTGTCAATTATGGCGATAAATATGACTTTATTATCGAATCGATACTGGCCAATGGGGACTTTAAAGTAAAAGACCTACATACTTTGGAGAGGTACTTGCTAAAAGACACCTTAAAATTTGGAAGGGGCAGTGATTTTCGCCTGGAAGAACTTTCATTCAACCCAACCTAAGAAACTATCGTATAATGTTTGACGTTTAGCGTCAAACCCTCAATGATTTTATTTAATTTGAAAAAAAATTACGCTATGCTTTCTGGAAGATTTCTATTGACATGTTTAGTTTTTGTGTCTTTTACTCATCTACAGGCACAGGGTGACCTGCCTTCTGATTTCCTTTCAAAAGAATTTCATAAAGAAAGAAGAGAACAACTGCGCAGAAAACTTCCTAAAAATTCTGTAGCCGTTTTTTTTGCCAACCCCGTGCGCAACAGGGCCAATGATGTAGATTTTATCTACCACCAAGACCCTAACTTTTATTATCTGACCGGATACAAGGAGCCTGATGCAGTCTTACTGATTTTCAAAGACAATCAAACGGCTGCCAACAGCAAAACCTATAACGAAATCATTTTTGTTCAACCCCGTGATGCCATGCGAGAAATGTGGACAGGTCGCAGATTGGGAGACAAAGGTGTTATGGACCAATTAGGTTTTGAACAATCTTTTAATAACGGAGAATTTAAAAAATACAATGTTGATTTCTCCAAATTCGATCAAGTGCTTTTTTATGATTTCTTCAATGATACAAGGGATAATCCTGCAGATTCATCCGATCTGTACAATTTGATAGAGCAGTTCAAGGTTAAAGTAAATTATCCTTCCAAAGATCAACTGACGGTCTCTCGGGAACAGCGCAAAAACAACCTGAACATGACAGGGTTGGACGGATACATGAGAGAGCTCAGAGGAGTGAAAACTGAAGAGGAACTGGAATTTATTCGTAAAGCTGTTTTAGTATCCTGCCAGGGTCAGATCGAAGTAATGAAAGCCCTCAAACCAGGTATGTCGGAAAGAGAAATACAAGGCATCCATGAATTCGTATTTAAAAAATATCAGGCCGAAGATGTAGGTTATCCCTCCATCGTGGGTGCTGGTCACAATGGCTGTATCCTTCATTATATTGAAAATTACAAACCGGAAGTCTCTTCCAAAGAATTGATACTTATGGATCTGGGAGCAGAATACCGTGGCTATACGGCAGACATTACAAGGACCATTCCTGTAAGTGGGAAATTTTCTGCAGACCAGAAAGCCATTTACGATATCGTATTGAATGCACAGGAAGCTGCAATGAAAAAAGCAAAACCAGGAGTTAGCTTTGCCGAACTCAATCAAATTACAAAACAGGTTGTAAACAAAGGACTTAAAGATTTGGGTATTATTAAATCAGAAAATGAAAATCACTTGTACTACCCACATGGTTGTTGCCATCACATTGGATTGGATGTGCACGATAAAGGAATGAGGGATGCCTTACAAGAAAACATGACCTTCACAATTGAGCCTGGTATCTATATCCCGGAAAACAGCGACTGTGATCCGCGCTGGTGGGGCATTTCTGTTCGTATTGAAGATGATTTTCGCATTACCAAAAATGGCAATGAACATTTGTCTTCTTATGCTCCACGTACTACTGATGACATAGAGGCTACCATGAAACTTCCAAGCCCCTTGGATAATTTTGTGCTCCCAGAACTGAAAGGTAAAAAGTAATAACAAATTACAATCTGTGGTTTCAACTTACAGGCTTTTGTTGGTTCATTATCGTTAAAATTTTATTCATAAAATTTAGGTAAGAGCACATTGCAGTGTAGATTGCTTTTATAATATTCTCAAGTCAGAGGTAAACGTTAAAGCATCTCTCCTATGATTGCCATCAGAAGAATTTATGATCACAATAATCCAGTCAATAAGCTGGCACTCGCTCAGTGCAAAGAAATACTGGTTGCCCAATTTCCGTATCTAACCCCGGAGGAGGCAGATGAAATCTTTCTTGCCGCAAAAAATCCTTTAGCTACCCACTTCAGGTATGTGATTTTGGTTGCCGAGGCAAGAAACAAAAAGGTGGTAGGCCTGGTGATTGCCTCTTACTTCCCAAAAGAAAGGTTTTATTTTCTGGATTATATTGCTGCGCACCAACATAGAAGCGGGGGTGGAGTAGGTGGTGCCTTGTATGAGAGACTGCGTGAAGAAGCCGCTGCTTCCGATGCCATAGGTATATTTTTTGATTGTCTTCCAGATGAGCCTGAACTTTGTCCGGATGAAAAAGAACGTAAACAAAATATTGCAAGACTTCGATTTTATGAGCGCTATGGTGCGCGACCAATTGAAGGCACGCTTTACGAGCTCCCTCGCAATGATCAATCAGTCTTTCATCTGGTTTTTGAAGGCCCGGGAGAGAAGGCAGAACTGAAGGCCTCTGATGGCAGAAAAATAATTAGAGCCATCCTTGAGCATAAACAAAGCGGCAAATGCTCTGCCGAGTACATTAAGAAGGTTGTCGAATCAGTTAAAGGCAACACTTTGATGTTGCGGAAAAAGCAGCATTTTCGAAAAGAGAAGTACATCGAAATAAAAAAAATAATACCGGCCGACAAAAAAATTGGCTTGGTGGTAAACGAAGGTCATATCATTCACCATGTGAAAGACAAAGGATATCTGGAGTCTCCTGTTCGAGTAAAAAGTATTCTAAAGGAATTAGATAAAGTAAAAATTTTTGAAAAGGCTCCAGCCAAAAGCTATCCGGATAGTTGGGTGGAAGAAGTGCATTACAAAGAGTTTATCAACTTTCTTAAGAATGTATGTGCCGCAGCAAAAGATGATGCCATATTTTATCCGGAAATATTTCCAAAGCGTTATTCTGAACGCATACCCCTGCGACCCGAACATCAGATTGGATATTATTGTATTGACAGTACAACCCCACTTCATGCCAATGCTTACAAAGCATCTCGCGCAGCAGTTAATTGTGCACTCACCGCTGCAGATCAGGTTTTGAATGGCCGGCAAATGGCATATGCCCTGGTGCGCCCGCCTGGTCACCATGCAGAACGAAAATACTTTGGCGGCTTTTGCTACCTCAATTCCAACGCAGTAGCTGCCAATTACCTGAGCAAAAAGGGTAAAGTGGTCATACTAGACATTGATTACCATCACGGCAACGGGCAACAAAATATTTTCTATAAAAGAAAAGACGTTTTAACCATTTCTATTCATGGCGATCCCTTATATGCCTATCCGAATTTTACCGGTTTTGCCGATGAAAGAGGAAAAGACGAGGGAATGGGCTT
>DDTF01000016.1 GCA_002345965.1 Flammeovirgaceae bacterium UBA2371 | reverse complement strand
CTGGCAACCGGCAACTGGCAACTTGTAAACTGAAACCTAAAACTTTGAACCTTAATCAACTACTTAAACTGGCGATAAGTGCTGCCGAATCCGCCAGCCACGAAATCCTCGAAGTCTACCATTCCGAAAATTTCGAAACAGAATTAAAAGGCAACAGCTCTCCCTTGACGGTCGCAGACAAGCGCGCTCACCATTGTATTGTAAAACATTTGGAAAAGACGGGTCTCCCGATTCTCAGTGAAGAGGGAAAAGACATTCCCTACGAAGTGAGAAAGAACTGGAAAAGATTCTGGATGGTCGATCCGTTGGATGGCACGAAAGAGTTCATCAAGCGCAACGATGAGTTCACAGTCAACATCGCCCTGATCGAAAACCACCAACCCATTCTGGGTGTACTTGCCGTTCCTGTAACCGGAGTAGTCTACTATGCCGCTCAAGGGTTAGGAGCATTTAAGTTGAAAAGTTCAACCAGCAACTCGCAACTAACTACCAGTAACCGGCAACCTGCAACTGGCAACCAGCAACTGGTAACTGGCAACCGGCAACCAGCAACAGGTAACTCACTAACAACTGGCAACCAGCAACTGGTAACTGGTAACCCGCAACCGGCAACCCGCATAGTCGCCTCCCGCTCTCACATGAATGACGAAACCAAAGACTACATTGCAAAACTGGGCAACACCGAAGTAGTCTCAGCCGGCAGCAGTTTGAAATTCATGTTAATAGCCGAGGGCAAGGCCGACATCTACCCCCGCTTCGGCCCGACCATGGAATGGGACACCGCAGCAGCGCACGGGATTTTACTTGAGCTGGGATTGCATTTGGTAACTACAGACACAAATACCGAACTGGCCTACAATAAGGAGAATTTATTGAATCCCTTTTTCATCGCTGGTTCAACCTGAAACTAGAAACTAGAAACATGAAACATGAAACCGGCAACCTTAAACCATGTAACTGGCAACTAGAGACCGGCAACTGGTAACTGGCAACCAAAATTTAAAATTGGATTCTGACTTAAAACTCATAATTCAAAACTCATAACTTTAAGCCAACCAATCAAAAATCGTAAATCTTAAATTTAAGATGGAAAAAAACTGGTTTGCGTTTTATACAAAGAGTCGCCACGAAAAAAAAGTGAGCGATCTGCTATTGCGAAGAGGTTATGAAGTATTTCTTCCCATGCAAAAGGTCATGCGCCAGTGGAGCGATCGCAAAAAGAAAGTAGAGGTTCCCCTGTTTAACTCGTATATATTCGTCAACACCTACGAACACCTTATAACAGAAGTCCTGCAGGTGCCCGGCATCTCCTGGTCCATCCGTCATAACGACAAGCCCGCCATGCTTCATCCTAAGGAGTACGAACTGATCAATCGCTTTTTAGCCACAGGCCTCACCATAGAGGTAATAGCTGCTGATCATATTGAGACGGGCGACAAGGTAAAAGTAATGGACGGCCCTCTGAAAGGTGCCTTCGGCCAGGTGACCAAATCCGCCCCCAACAAATTCATGGTCTCCCTCGACTTGCTGGGCAACGTCATGCGCGTAGAACTCGACCCCGCCCTACTAAAGAAAATATAACCAAACTCACCACTGGCAACTGGTAACCTGAAACTGGCAACCGACCAAAAGAACACGAGTAAAATCTTTACTCATTAAATACTTTTCTCTAGATTTACCCTGTGCTGGATACCATCATTACCTCAAAAACCCGCCTCAAGATGCTGCTCAAGTTCTTCTCGAACAGCCAGGCAACGGCCTATTTGAGGGAAATGGCCAAGGAATTTGGTGAGTCCACCAACTCCATCCGCCATGAACTCAATAACTTAAGCGAAGCGGGCTACCTGTTGAGCCGAGAGGAGGGCCGCAACATTTATTATAGCGTCAACACCCAACACCCCCTTTATCCTGAGTTGAAAACACTGGTACACAAGTACTTGGGTTTTGACAAGATCATGGACAATGTGGTGAACAAGGTGCTTTCACGGCTGGGGAAATTGAAGCTGGCACTAATTATAGGCGATTACGCGGCAGGCCGCGACACAGGTATTATCGACCTGGTGATGGTGGGCTCGATTGACAAGGAGTACCTGATGAGCTGTGTAGAAAAGGTAGAGAAACTGATCCACAGGAAAGTGCGCACCCTGGTGCTTTCTGAAGAGGAGTTTGAAGCCAATAAGGAAAGCCTCCAGGCCGACCGCGCCCTCTTGCTCTGGCGGGAGGAATAAACCGCCTACGGGCAACCAGAGCCCGGCAACCGGCAACTAAATTTTAAAGACTCACTGGGACTGAGGAGGCGAAGCTGTGAGTAAACAGGGGTAGAAAATCTAGATATGAGATCATATTTGACTATTCATGGAGCGTAACGCCAGAATTTACGTAGCTGGGCATAACGGTATGGTCGGTTCGGCCATTTTGAGAAAATTGAAAGCTGAGGGATTTACTCAGTTGATTGGAAGGTCATCTAAGGAACTGGATTTAAGAGATCAGCTGACGGTGCAAAAATTCTTCAAAGAATATAAGCCAGAATATGTTTTCATGGCCGCAGCCAAAGTAGGCGGCATTTTGGCTAACGATACATACCCGGCAGACTTTCTCTATGATAATCTCATGATTGAATGTAACGTAATTCATAATGCGTACAGCCATCAAGTAAAAAAGCTTTTGTTCCTTGGATCATCTTGCATTTATCCAAAATTTGCAGCGCAACCTATTACCGAGGAGAGTTTGCTATCCGGATATCTGGAAAAAACCAATGAAGCCTATGCCATTGCCAAGATAGCAGGTCTGAAACTTTGCCAGGCCTATCACAAACAGTATGGCTGCAGATTTATTTCAGCGATGCCGACCAACATGTATGGCTATGGGGACAACTATCATCCTCAGAATGCTCATGTTTTACCTGCATTGATTCGTAGGTTTCACGAAGCAAAGGTGGAAGCTAAAAATGAAGTAGTTATTTGGGGAACAGGATCTCCACTCCGTGAATTCATGTTTTCAGATGACCTAGCTGAGGCCTGTTATTATTTGATGGAGCATTATGAAGATTATTCACTAATTAATATTGGAACTGGAGAGGAAATTTCAATTTTGGATCTGGCTCAAATGGTGAAAACAATTGTTGGATTCAAAGGGGCCATCCATTTTGATAAAAGTAAACCCGATGGTACACCTCGCAAACTTATGGACAGCACTAAACTCCGTCAGCTTGGGTATGCGCATAAAGTTAAACTCAAGGAAGGCATTACCCTTACTTATCAGGATTTTCTAAATAATGTATATACCAAGGTTGCTTGACATTGATAATGGTATTAACAATTTATTCATAACAAGATGAAAAAGGCTTTTATCACAGGTATTACTGGTCAGGATGGTGCATATCTGGCTGAATATCTTTTGAATCTTGGGTATGAGGTTCATGGGCTTAAGAGAAGAGCATCTTCCTTTAACACAGATCGAATTGATCATATTTACCAGGATCCACATGAGAAGGGTGCTCGATTGAAATTACATTACGGTGACCTGACGGATAGCACCAATTTGATTCGACTTATTCAGGAAATCCAACCAGATGAAATTTATAACCTGGGAGCAATGAGTCATGTGCGGGTAAGTTTTGAAATTCCAGAATATGTAGCCAACACAGACGGAATGGGCACCCTCCGGATATTAGAGGCTGTCCGCATTTTGGGTATGGCAAAACATTGCCGAATTTATCAGGCTTCCACGTCTGAGTTATATGGAAAAGTTAGAGAAACGCCACAAAATGAGACTACTCCATTTTACCCCCGTTCACCTTATGGAGTGGCCAAGTTGTACGCCTATTGGATTACGGTTAACTACCACGAAGCCTATGATATGTTTGCCTGCAACGGCATTCTCTTTAATCACGAATCTCCTTTGCGCGGGGAGACGTTTGTGTCTCGCAAAATTACAAGAGGTGTAGCGCGCATTGTGATGGGCGTGCAACAAAAATTGTATATGGGTAACCTGGATGCCAATCGCGATTGGGGACATGCAAGAGATTACGTAGAAGCCATGTACTTGATACTGCAACAACCTAAACCAGATGATTACGTGATTGCAACAGGAGCAACCACTTCTGTGAGAGATTTTTTGGTACGCGCCTTTACGCATGCGGGCATTACAATAACTTTTAGAGGGCAGGGTTTAAATGAAGTTGGACTGGTGGAATCTGTAGATCGGAATAAAGAGAAAACGGGTTTAAAGCCTGGGGATGAAATCGTAGCGATCGACCCTCGGTATTTTAGACCCACTGAGGTAGATTTATTATTGGGCGATCCAACCAAATCAAAGGAGATACTAGGTTGGCAACCTCGAACCAATGTAAATGAACTCATTGCAGAGATGGTGGATGCAGACCTGACATTAATGAAGGGTGAAAAGCATTTAAAGAAGGGTGGTTTCAAAACCTACAACTACCATGAGTAACCGATATGATCGATGGGATTTCGTATATTTAACGCTTTGAATTTTTCCTCGATGAAGTATTTTATACTATTAGGTGGCCTAATCTTTTTTGGGTCCTGTGTTTCCAATAAAAAGTATGTTTACCTACAGCAAGATGATGTGAATGTAAAGAATTTGCCAAGGGACTCCGTGGTTAGATCTTATGATTTAATGCAATACGAATACAAAGTTCAGCCTGAGGATATTATCTCCGTTCGCTTTGAGAGCCTGACGCCTGAAGATTTTGATTTTTTAAGTAAAAATCAAAGCAGCTTGGGAGGTGGAAACAATGCCATAAACGGAAATGCTCAGTTGATTGGTGAATTGGTGGATCGCAATGGTGAAATCCCTTTTCCATTCATCGGCAAGATTAAAGTTGCAGGAATGACCGTTTTTGAAATTCAGGATAAACTGCAAACCATTGTTTCTCAATATCTGGAATCTCCGGTGGTTAAAGTCCGTCTATTAAACTTTCGTTTTACTGTATTGGGTGAAGCAAATAAGGAGGGGGCCGTCATTTTGAATAACAACAGAGTGACCTTACTGGAAGCCATTGGATGGGCGGGAGGACTTACCGATTTGGCGGATAAATCAAATATAAAGTTGATTCGGCAACAGAATGGACAAAGTACCGTCCAGTATATCAACCTTCTCCAAGAGAACTTTATGAATTCTCCTTATTATTACATAAATCAGAATGATATCCTCATTGTGCCAGCTTTAAAACAGAGGCCATATCGTAAATATTTGGGGCAGAACCTGGCCTTAGTGGTTTCCACCTTGTCACTGCTGATTTTAGTAATCAATTTAACCAGGTAATTGACGTGAGCGATTCATCCCTATTTGAACCTGAAGTACAACGCCAACAAACTGGATTTACACTTGATTTCAAGCGGGTATTGGCTCGGGCCATTCGCTTTTGGTACGTGGTTCTTTTTTCATTTGTGGTTGCTTTAGTTACGGCTTTTTACCAAACCAGGTATAGTGAACGCGTGTATCCGGTTACCTCTTCACTAATGATCAGAGAGACACAGGAAACTGGAGGTGCGGAACTTTTATACAAGAATGCGCTAATAGATCCGTATCGAAATTATTTGAATGAACCTTATATTATCCGATCCTACCCTTTAATTGAGCAGGTAGTACGCAATCTTAACTTTAACGTTGCATTCTACAGAGAGGGTTATTTCATGACTACGGAGGCGTACAGCTATATGCCTGTGTTGGCAGAATGGTGCAATCCGAATCAAATAAAAACAGGGCAATTCATCTTTACGCTGAAGGATGAGACACATTATTCATTATCTGCATTTTCTGATAACGATTCAAATCCACCTACGGTATATCAACTCAATGATTCTATTCAATTTGATGAATACGAAATATGCATTAAAAGAATTCCAGAAAGGAATATTAGGGCATATATAGGCGTACCTTTTTTACTTGTTATCCAGAATCCATTGGCAGTTGCTGGCAGCTATGTAGGGCGTCTTAGGGTTGATTGGGCTGAATTGGGTTCTGGTGTAGTCAATTTGAGTCTTACGGGTACGAATCCTGAAAAAGATATGGATTTTCTAAGTGGTCTTGTAGATGCCTATAGAGCACTGGATTTAAAAAAGAAAAATGAGGCAGCAGAGCGGACAATTGAATTCATTCGGGGCCAATTGGTGAATATAAAGGATTCACTGCGTACCGTGGAATTTCAACTGGAGCGATTCGGTAATAGCAGCCGAATAAAGGACATGAGCGCGGATGCGCAACGATTACTAGAAAGGGTGGGTGAATTTGAATTGCAAAAATCTGATTTGCTGATCCGGCAAAATTATTTTAAATACCTGGAGGAATACCTCAATATGAATGACAATAACCTGGATTTGGTGATCTTGCCCTCTTCCGTTGGTCTTACAGATCCTGTGATCAATTCATTGTTAACCACATTGGTTGACTTGCAATTGGAGATAAAGTTATACCTGGGCTCTGAAAATGGCAGGAATCCGCTTGTGGCTGGTAAGGTTAATCGAATTAATGAGATTAAAAAAAATGTGCTTGAATCAGTGAATACCCTCAAGTCTACGGATAAAATCAAAATGGATTTTCTCAATAAGCAAGTCAAGGATATTGAAAAGCAGTTATCGCTTTTGCCAGCATCCGAACGGCAGTTGATTGCTGTACAACGGAATTATTCGCTGCTTGAGAATCTGTATGTCTTTTTGATGCAAAAATTATCAGAAGCGGGTATTTCGATGGCTGCAAACACGAGTGACGTAATAGCAATAAATCCCCCTATGAAAGGCGGGCAGTTGTCTCCCAAACCCATTCGGAATTATTCAATTGCTGCATTGCTTGGATTGATATTCCCGTTTGCCATTTTTGTATTGATCGAAATTGTGGACACTAAAGTGCAATCCAAAGAAGATATTGATAAAGTAAGTTCCATTCCATTTGTAGGAGGAATTGGGCACAAGTCAGGAGCAAGTAACCTGATTGTCAGTGAACGCCCGAAGTCAGGGGTCTCTGAATCGTTTAGGGCCCTTCGGTCTAATTTAAATTATTTCACCGGTAATGAGGCCAAACAAATTTTTATGGTGAGTAGCTCTATTAGCGGGGAAGGCAAGACTTTTACAACCATAAACCTGGCCACTGTTTTCGCGTTGTCTGGTAAGAAAACCCTGATAGTAGGGGCCGACATGAGGAGGCCTAAAATTTTCGAAGATTTTAAGAGGGACAATGCTACCGGACTTAGCACTTTTCTTTCTGGAATTTCATCATTTGATGAAGTGGTACAAGACACTGACATCGAAAATCTCTTCTTTGTGAGTGGTGGACCGGTTCCGCCAAATCCCTCTGAGCTGTTATTGACTGATAAATTTGAGCAATTTATTCAGAAATCACGCGATCGATTCGATTATGTAATTGTTGACACGCCTCCATTGGCACTGGTAGCAGATGCTTTTGTCATTTCCCAATTTGTGAATCATTCAGTTTTTGTGCTTCGTCAAAACTATACGCCCAAGGAATTCATTAAGAGCATTGATGAATATTATCGTTCAGGTAAATTGAAAAACATTAGCATCCTGCTTAACGACATTTACAAATCAGGTCTAGGTTATGGCTACGGTCAGGGGTACGCCTATCACTACGGCTATGGCTATGGGTATGGTTATGCCAGTAAACGGAAAAATGGACAGGGATATTATGAGGAATAATTGGTGGGGCTAATAGTCACGATTATTCGGCCCTCCAAAGGTTGGAGAGGAGTAAATGTAAAGGAGTTATTACATTATAAGGACCTCCTCAGATTTCTAACTATCCGTGGAATAAAAGCCAAATATGCCCAAAGCATTTTGGGTATAGGTTGGGCAATCATTCAGCCGCTGGTAACTACCGTTGTATTTACCATTATATTCGGGAACCTGGCAAAAGTGAGTTCAGAGGGTGTTCCTTACTTTATTTTTAGTCTCACTGCCATGGTTCCATGGACCTACTTCAGCAATACATTGACAGATGCAGCCAACAGCCTGATTACCAATGCCAACCTGATTACAAAGGTTTATTTTCCGCGTTTGGTCCTTCCATTGACTGCAGCCTTGTCCAAATTACTGGATTTTCTTATCGCCTTTACCGTACTGATTGTCATGCTACTGGTTTACGGATTTAGCATGAACTGGACCTTGATTTGGTTACCATTATTAATCATCATATTGCTACTTACCTCTCTTGGTGCCGGCATGTTACTGGCTGCCTTGGCGGTACAATACAGAGATGTGAAGCATGCCCTTTCGTTCATGGTGCAATTGCTCATGTACGCTGCTCCTGTAGTTTACCCCACATCCAATGTACCAGAAGCATACCGGATATGGTATGCGCTCAATCCAATGGTTGGGGTGATCGAGGGATTTAGAGCTGTATTTCTTCACACCCAACCAATGCCATGGAATTACATCGGATTGGGCACGATGGTGGCCATTTTTCTCTTTATTGGTGGTTTGTTTTACTTCAGAAAAATGGAACGCAATTTTGCGGATGTAGCCTGATGGCCGAAAAGGTTATTTCAGTTAAAGGCCTTGGGAAACGGTATCGGGTAGGTACTCAGGAAGTATTTTCTGATTCCTTGTTCCATTCAGGAATCCAACTTCTTACTTCACCTTTCAAAAATTTCAGGAAGTTAAAAAGCCTTACCCGATTTACCGGGGATGACTCTTCTGTATTCTGGGCATTGAAAGATATTGATTTTGAAGTGGAAGTGGGGCAGGTCCTGGGCATTATAGGTCACAATGGTGCCGGAAAAAGTACCCTGCTAAAAATCCTGAGTCGAATTACAGAACCAACGTTGGGTGAAGTGCGGCTGAAGGGCAGGGTTTCTTCATTACTTGAAGTGGGCACGGGTTTTCATCCCGATTTGACGGGACGGGAAAATGTGTTTATGAACGGAACGATCCTGGGCATGACTAAACAGGAGATCGATCGAAAGTTTGATGAGATCGTAGCATTCAGTGGTGTTGAACAATACATTGACACACCTGTCAAATTTTATTCCAGTGGAATGAAAGTGCGATTGGGATTTGCCGTGGCTGCACACCTGGAACCGGAGATATTGATTGTGGATGAAGTACTTTCTGTCGGGGATATTGGTTTCCAGCGCAAGTGTATTGGAAAAATGAATGAAGTAGCGGGCAGTGGAAGAACTGTTTTATTTGTAAGTCACAACATGGCCGCAGTGGAGAACTTATGTACCTCTGCTTTGCTGTTGGATCATGGAAAGACATTTTATTTAGGCTCTGTTCATGAAACGGTACAGAAATACATCTCCTTATTCAGACCTCAAACGCAGGATGGTTTTTTGGGAGATGGAGTAGAAAGGGTAGGAAATGGCAACGTGACTATTAAGGAATTTTGGCTGGAGGATAATACCAATGTGAAAGTGGATATGGTGAAGTCAGGTGAAGCCGTTTATCTGAATTTTGGAATCCAATCAGAAATTGATAGCCAGGAGGTTGATCTGGGTTTTTCCATTCACCGTGAAGAAGACGATCAAATGCTTTTTATTTTGTACAGTTCGTATACGGGTAAGACTTTTCAATTGGCTAAGGGAACGAGCACAGTCAAGTGTAAGATTAATTCTTTGCCTTTACCAGAAGGAAGGTTTTTAGTGAAGGCTCAGGCCATGTCCCAGGGCCAGATTTTGGATTTCCCAAAAGCAGGTGTTGGATTCATGGATGTAGTTGAAGGTGATTTTTACAGCACCGGACAAAAGAGTAACAAATTGACTCGCGACCAACCGCTCTTTTTGGTAAACGGAAATTGGATGTAATGAAAATGCTAAAGAAGTTAATTAGAGCAGGAAAAAAGCTATCACGTCAACTTGACCCCTTGGAAAAAGAGTTTGAAAGCGTATACCCGATGATTGATAAAGTACCTGGCTTTTTAAAAAGTCCTCAGCAGGAAAGATGGTTTTTCAGGGCGGCCAAGAAGGCACCTGCAAACGCGGTGATCGTAGAGATTGGCAGTTTTAAAGGTCGTTCTACCGTGAGTTTTGGATTTGGGTGCAAGGGTACGCAGAAACACATCTACGCCATAGATTTATTTGAGGGGGACGGAAAAGACTATGGGCAGGGCGAATTTCAGAAAGTTTTTCAGGCAAATGTTGAGCGGTGCGGACTCACGGAATATGTAACTCCCATTAAAAAACATTCTTTGGAAGTAGCCAAAGACTGGAATAAGCCCATTGATATACTTTTTATAGACGGGTCTCATGAATATGAAGATGTGAAAGCAGACTTTGAGGCTTTTTATCCATTTGTCCGTAAGAAGGGCATCATCGCATTTCATGATATCAGGGGGAAATGGAATGGTGTGATCAAATATTGGGGTGAAGTTCAGAAAAGCGGCTGGCTTAAAGATGTTGGAAAGGTAAGCAGTCTTGGTTTTGGTACAAAAGGTTAAATATTTATTATGGTAAAACCGGCCGATGGAAGACCAAGGGTATTGATTTCCTCCATGGGAAGGAGTGGTTCTACTTGGCTAGCCGATCTATTAAATGCTGAAAGAAAATACAAAATTGTTTTTGAGCCATTCTTTCCCGCACGGGTGGAGGCTGCTTCTTCATTCGGCTATTATAGATATTTGAACATTGAGCAGTATTCGAAGGAGTTACTGCCAGTTGCAGCAACTATTTTCGGAGGTGAGATAGACAATGAATGGGTAAACACACTCAATCATGATAATCATCATTCTAAAAATATTTTAGTCAAATCGATTAGGTCTAATCTCATGTTGGAGTGGATTAATCACCATTTTCCATTAATGAAAATAATATTATTGGTTCGAGATCCCTTTCAGGTAGCTCAATCATGGGTAAAGCTTGGCTGGGGCAATATACCGAAGAGTGAGATGAGTGACCTTGAGACTATTCTGAGCCAAGAGTCGTTGCTTTCTGATTTTCCGGAAATCAAAGATCTAGCAAGGTACTTTCAGCCGGAAGGTGCATTTGAATCAGCTGTATTGGAGTGGAGCATACTCAACCATGTGCCACTTAAGCAGGCCAAAAGAGGTAAGGTTTCATTATTACTGGTCAATTATAATGATATTATTGCTAATCCAATTATTGAGCTTAGACGAATATTTAGTTTTATAGAAAGTGATTTTGCGGAAAATGAAATTTTAGAAAAATTTTCGAAAAGATCAATAACCTCCTTTACTAAGCATAAAGGAAGTCTTGGGTTAACTGACAAAATACGAGACAAGTGTTTGTCAATTTTAGACTCTTTAAATGACACTAACTTAAGGCATTTTATTTCATCATCTAATTGAGTTCCTTGCAAGAATATGAAGTTCGACCATTTATCCCTTTAGTTTCCATTGTAATGCCTGTATACAATGGTATTTCATTCCTTCAGAAAGCAATTGAAAGTATCCTAAGTCAAACGTATACTCACTTTGAGTTGATTATAGTGAATGATTGCTCAACTGATGGCACGTTAGAGTATTTATATGGACTCAATGACGAAAGAATCATCTTAGTTAATCTAGAGAAAAATGTTGGTGTAACTGGCGCATTGCAAGTAGGAATGAACCGAGTTAAGGGCGAGTATGTTGCACGGTTGGATGCGGACGATATCGCATATCCTTTAAGATTGGAAAAGCAAGTTTCATTTATGCAGCAACATCCGCATGTAGGGTTGCTGGGCAGTTTTGCTGATACGATATCAATGGATGGTAGTTTACTTACTGACGGCAAAAGAGTTGAAAAGAGTGATATTGATCTACGTTGGGATTTGTTGTTCAAAAATCCGTTTATACATTCCACGATAATGTTTCGTGCAAAGTTGATTACCGACTTTGGTTTAGGATATAACCTACCCCATGCCGAGGACTATGATCTATGGGCTAGATTATCCTATGTAACTAAACTGGCGTTGATACCCGAACCATTGATTCAATATCGTGTCAACCCGAAGAGCTGGACATATGTGAAGGCCAGCGAGCAAAATCATAGTGAGATGTTAGTGTCTACACGGGAAATATCTCGGTTAGTGAATGCATCACCTGAAACAATTGAACGAGTGCGCAGGTGGGTTCGAACAGGAGGTCACCTCCCTGGTTATGACTTTTCTGTTTTTGTTGAGTTAATTTACGCCTTTCTTAAACTGCAAAGTGGTTCAGTTACTGCTGAATTCAAGTGTAGATTAAGACAACTCCTACGAAAGAGGTTAGGCTGGCGAGTGGTAAAGGAACGCATCTATTGGCGGTTGTTTGATAAGGAGGCAGCCATCAGGATAACTTGAAAATTTTACAAATAAATACATCTGATATTCGCGGGGGTGCTGCCCTTGTGGCATGGAATCTTCATCAGGCTTTTCAGATGGAAGACTTCAATTCGAACTTGGCTGTAAATAGAAAATACAGCAGCGATCCAAAGGTTTCCCAAATGGATAGCAAACAGAGCAGTTGGCCGACTTTTTGGAAACGCATTGCGGTTTCAAGGAATTTTAGGTCGATACCTTTCTTTCCAATATTATGTAATTGGGTGGCGGAACCCATGTATCATGCGCGCAGGGTATTAGGCATTGAGGAATTTAATTTTCCAACTTCACGTGATGTCGATATTGCAAATTATGATCTTATCCATTGCCATGTTTTGCATGGAGGATACTTTGATCTTAGGGTACTCATGGAGTGGTCACGTAAGCGGCCAATTGTTATTACTCTCCATGATGCATGGCTGCTGGCTGGCCATTGTGCACATTCGTTTGCTTGCGAAAAATGGTTGACTGGATGCGGTGCGTGCCCTGACATTTCCATTCCCGCAGCACTCGAGCATGACAACTCGGCCCTCAATTGGAAACGAAAAAGAAAGATATTTGAAAAGAGTCAATTGTATGTGTCCGCTCCTAGTCAATGGCTGTTAAACAAAGCCAAAAGGTCCATTTTAGCTAAGGGCACCCGAATATTCAGGCATATTGAACATGGTGTTGATACATCCTTGTTTCGTCCAGGCGATAGGGCCTTTAGTAGAGCTCAACTTGGATTGCCCGAAAATGCCTTTATTTTTCTTTTCGCTGCCAATGGAATCAGAAAGAATCGTTGGAAAGACTTTTCCACACTTGTTGCTGCAGTACGTCAGCTTTCTGCTACCGCTCATAATCAAAATGTTCTTTTTGTGGCGTTAGGGCAGGATGGCCAGCATGAAGATTTTGGTTCCGCACAGATAAGGTTTGTCCCTTATGTTGCCGACCGCGTATTGGTTGCAAGCTATTATGCGGCAGCTAACGTGTATGTTCATCCCGCATTGGCCGAAACATTTCCAAATTCTATCATGGAAGCGTTTGCCAGCGGAATTCCTGTAGTGGCATCTGCAGTTGGTGGAATCCCGGAGCAAGTGGCGGGTTTTATTGACGCTGGATTTCCTGAACTGAACATAAATTTGGCTAATCGAGCAAACGGCATTTTAGTACCCCCAGAAAATCCGGCAGCGTTGGCTCATGCCCTAAAGTGGCTTCTGGAAAGGCCTTCCACTGCCGAACAATTAGGTCGGCAGGCAAGGGAACATGCTGAGTTGCGATTCAATTTGAAAATGCAGATAACAGCGTATAAGTCGTGGTATAAAGAGATACAAAGCGACTTTCAGAGGAGACTAAATATTGACAAGCAGGAATGAATACAACTAACTCTCTTTGGGTGTGGAGGGAAATGCCAATAGAAATTTCAGAAAGGATGCCCAGCGGCAAACCCTGGCCTAAAATTTCTATTGTAACTCCTTCGTTTAATCAAGGAAAGTACATAGAAGAAACCATCCGCTCGGTTATTATGCAGGGCTATCGGAATTTGGAATACATAGTGATTGATGGAGGTAGTACGGATAATACGGTCGAAATAATTAAAAAGTATGAGGCAAACATTACCTACTGGGTGAGTGAAAAGGATAAGGGCCAAACCCATGCGATTAATAAGGGCTTTGAAAAGGCAACCGGATCCATATTGGCATACCTCAATAGTGATGATGTATATCTCCCTTATACATTTTCTCTTATTGCGGAAATTGTAACTAAATATCCGGAGGTAAAGTGGATTACAGGAATTCGGAGTCACATCAATGATTTTGGTGCAATCTCAACTGTGAAAAGATCCCCTCGTGTCTATAACAGATTTCTATATTCAAAGGGTTTTAATCTCTCGGGATACTTTGGATTTAATCAACAGGTCTCGACTTTTTGGACCAAGGAATTATCAGAGGGTTTTATCTGGAACGAGAAATTAGATTGCTGCATGGATTTAGATTTATGGATTCGGTCTTCGAAAAAGAATGACCTATATTTTGTGAACACTATTTTAGGTCTTATGCGGGTCCATGCTGATCAAAAAAGCAAAACAATATGCAGTGATCTGATTGAGATAGAATCAAGGTCCCTGGAATACGGTCTTTATAATAAGTCTTTAAGACGATTATTATATCTACTTATGAGAGTTAAATTCACAAGATTTCTACTTCGTAAATTTTGGTGTAATGGCAAAGGAAAAGTCATTGAATGGGATATTAATTTAAATATATGGGTAGTAAGAACTAAGTAT
>DDTF01000015.1 GCA_002345965.1 Flammeovirgaceae bacterium UBA2371 | reverse complement strand
AACGATAACAAAGACAGTCAGGTAAAGTAGCTTTTTCATTGGAGTTAGAATTTTATGGGTGTTACATTTCCGCTTTCAGTGGTTTGAGGGGCAATATGCTCCTCTGTGCAGGAGGTTGTAATTGCGCAGGTAATAACAAAGGCAGCTAAATAGAGTAACTTTTTCATAAATTTAGATTTGTTTTTAGGGGTTATTAAAGGTTAAATTCCAACCAAAAATAATAAGTTGCTACGGGTCATAATTATTAGAAGATGTTTTTAAGGCACTTGTGTTATGGTTTTGTATTGTTTTGGGCGATTTTACCTAATTCGGTTTTTGGTCAGGTAAGTCAAAAGGACCTCTTGGAATCATTGGAAAATTCGAACTCCTTATACCATGACAGCCTTTATTATGAATTGTTTAAGTCTACCATGGCTTTTGATAATACGGCTGCCAGAAATTATGCCTCCAAAAGTCTTGTATCGGCACAATCCCATGACAATTATTCATTTCAGGCCAAGGCATACCGGGCGATAGCACATACCTACAAAGTGGATGATAAGATCGATTCTGCAAATTATTACTATCGTCAGGGGATAAAAATTGCTAAAAGCCATGGTCTAAAGAGGACTTTGATGTCCCTGTTGACTGATATGGGTATCCTTTACGATCGTCAGGATTCTTATGATAGTGCTTTACGCTTTTATAATCTCGCGCTGGAAATAGCAGATGATCTTGATTCAAAAGAGGGGCAGGCAGCTATTCGAAATAATATCGGACTGGTTTTCTACTATCTGAATAACTACGATGAAGCCCTCCAGTATTATCAATCTGCTTTGGCAATTAAAAGAAGAAATGGGATCACAGATGATATTCCTTTGAATTTATTAAATATTGCAATCGTTCTTAATGAGCAAGGCAGGTATGATGAAGCCATTTCTCATCTAAGTGAGGTAGCTAAAATTTGCAATGAAAATTGTGATATAAATATAGAGGCAAACCTAAATTATGGTTTGGGTTTGTCTTATAGAAAGAAAAAAGAATTTGACAAATCACTACCCTATCTGATTAAGGGTTATGACCAAGCAAAGAAGGGGAATATTAAGAATGTCCTGGCTTATATTCAATTTCATTTAAGCGACTTTAGATTCAGAGAAGGGGATTATACGGGGGCAATAGAATTGTTGAGCGAGTCTGAAGAAATTGCCAACGAAATAAATCTAAAGCGTTTAAAACGGGATATCTACGAATCCTATTCTCGGATTTACGAACAAATGGGTGAATTGAGCAAGGTGGTAGAGTATCAGACAAAATACATGACCATCAAGGACAGTATTTTTAATGAGAAGCTTGCCAGCAATCTAAAGGACATCCAACTGGATGCACAAAGAAAACAATCCGAGGTAATCATTCAGCAGAAGGATACAGAGATCGAGAGGGTACGCCTGATTACGACACTTATTGGCGTAATCTCCGTCCTGTTGGTGGTAGTCACCATCCTGATCTATCGCACCTATCGGGCCAGCCACCGTATGAAGAAAATCCTGGAAAAGGAGATTGAAAAGCGCACCAGCGAGCTGGTTAAAAGCAATACCGACCTCACCAAAATGACCCAGGAATACGATCAATTGGTATATCGCGCTTCACACGATATCAGAGGGCCTTTGGCTACCCTGATGGGGCTTACCAACATCGCCAAGCAGGATTATGAAGAACCATTGCGGGTGAGGGATTACCTGGGCAAAATTGAATCTACTGCGCAGGGTTTGAATCAGACGTTAAGCCAGTTGATGGAAACCAATCGCATTCGCAACCTGCCCATTTGCGTGGATGAAGTGGACTTGAGTGCATTGCTGGACGAGGTGTACAGCTCATTCAAATCATTGAATCATTTTCCGTTGATCTCCTTGCGCATTGAAAAAGGAGATTGGAAATCTCCATTGTATTCTGATAAGAACCTGATCTCTTTTATTTTGACCAAATTGCTGGACAATGCGTTCAGGTATTTCGCAATTCAAAAGCAGGAGAAATACATTAAAGTTTCCTGGTCGCAATCCGGAGATAAAACTACCATTGCAGTGGAAGACAATGGATTGGGTATCAATGAACAGGCCAGAGAAAAAATATTCCAGTTGTTTTATGTTGCCAGTGATATTCATGGCAGCGGATTGGGCTTGTTTCTGGCGCAAATGGCTGCCAACCGTTTGGGAGGCAGAATCATTCTCGCTCGGTCATCAGGACCTACCATCTTCAAGTTGATCATTACTACCAACCTGGCTAAATTCATTGAAGAAGACAAGCCGGTGATGAGTGTAGCCGGATAACCTTACCACGTTTTGCGTCCAGTACATTTAACCCCTTCTTGAGGTTTCTATGCCCTAAAAAATCTTAAAATCTTACTTATTTCGATGTAAGAAACTTCACTTATTTTGCACAAAATTTGATTTTTTTGACATTTTCAGATTTTTTATTGCTAGGCATTGTGTAGCAGTCTTGCGCTTATTGTAATAGAGCTGGTCAGTTAATTAGACTTACTCATAAAGCTTACCACCTGATAATGACGTATATTAAAACCAATGGACACAATGAGAATGGTGGTATCTTTGTAGCAACTGTTGCAACGGCAATGGTTCCTGAAGGATTCAACTACTTGAATTGTAAAGATACAGGTGTGTTTTAATGGAGTGGATGTAAAACAAAAAAAACCCTTCCAACAAAATGTTGAAAGGGTTTGAATTGCATGTTTGACCTTGTTAATCGAATTGATTTCTGTCCGTCATGGCGAAAGGTTGCATCGGTTCTTTTTCACCCTTCATGTCTTCTATAGATGAAGCGTGTTGTTTTTGTTCTACTTTTGAATCGTTGGTATGCAACACAAACGAAAAGAGAGAAGCAATGACGAGCAACAAGAACAGAAGTTTAATTTTCATGGTCTTAAGTTTTAGGTATTATTTGCAACCAGGTCCTCCGAATTGGCATGGATCGCCAGAACTACCACCTCCATCTTGAGGGCGGATATTTTCTTCTGTGCATGAGGAAATGGCAAATGAAGTAACAACTGCGAATACCAAAGTGTAGAATAATTTTTTCATGGTTTAAAAATTTAAATTGTTAATTAGTCGGTTATTGTTTTTATTGTTTAAAATCAACAGCACAAAGATGAACTGCTTGAGTGGGTTCTAAATTGTAATTGAATGAATGATGTCACCTATGTACCTAAAAATCAATTAGTTATAGATGAAGTGGATTAGTACTATACTGGTGTTTTTCCTTTTGATGACTAACCAGTTGGCTTATTCACAAAATTCAGTCATTGATTCACTCAAAAGGGAATTAGTAAGGTCAAGAGGTAAGGATCGTTTTAATATCTTGTTTGATCTTTTTAGAAAAAATCTTGAGACTAACTATGATTCTGCACTTTACTATTCTACTCTAGCTGTATCTCAAGCCCGTCAAAATGGAGATAGCCTATCTATTGTAAAAGCACACAATGCAAATGGATGGGTACGAATGCGATTAGGTATTTCACTATGTATTCCTGATTTTGAATATGCGTTGGAAATAGCAAAGAGAAATAATTATAAAGAACAGGTTAAGTTCTTATTGAATAACCTGGCTATTTCCCATAATGACTTTGCCAATTACGACAAGGCTTTGGACTATCACTTTCAATCGCTTCAGTTCAGACAGGAGGAGGGCAATCCATTGGATATTAGCATTGCCATGAACAATATTGGCCTTGTTTATTCCAATTTGCAGGATTATGAAAATGCCCTCAGCTATTTCATTCAATGCAAAGATTTAAAAGAGCAAAATGGGATCGATCACGATCTGGACAGGGCCTATATCAATATAGCCCTGGCTTATTTCAATCTGGGTAATTACGATGAAGCATTGAACAATGTATCCAAGGTACTATCGATCTGCGAGAGCGCATGCAAAGATGAGGTTTTGGTAGAGGCGCACTATGCGCTGGCAAAAATCTCTATGAAGAAAAAGGCCATCAATAAGGCCAGGGAGGAATTGAATACCACCATTCAAATAGCCAGAAGGATAGGCTCCCGGATGTATGAATCACAGGCGCTTCATCTCAGGGCCGTATTGCAACTGGAGGAGAATGACCCCAGTGAGGCTTTGGAATTTCTCAATAAAAGCCAGGCAGTACTTGAGGGTACCAACTTGCGAGACCAGATTCTGAACAATTACCTGTTGTATGTTTCCATCTACAACAACATGGATGATTATCAGTCCGCATCTGAATACCAACAAAAATACATCGAACTGAACAAAGAGATTTTCAGCGGAGATCTCATCAGGAACATCTCCAGAATTCAAACGGAACATGAGGAGCGTGAAAACATAAAAACCATAGCTGCCAAGGATCAGGTATTGGCGCTGCAACAGGAAGTTATCACTCGGCAAAAAGAACAATATGCTTTTATCATAACCATTACCTTTCTCACCTTAGGGCTGGCATTTGTTATGTACAGGGCCAATCAATCCCAAAGAAAAATCAATCAGGAATTGGCACTGGCAAAAGCCACCATCCAGTCTCAAAATAAAATGTTGAGTGAAGCCAACCTGCAACTGGAACACGAAGTAGAAGAACGAACCCGGGAACTGGTGGTATCCAACGAATCGCTGGTGAAAGTAAATGATGAGATGGATAATTTTATCTACAAAACTTCGCACGATATCAGAGGCCCATTGGCCAGCTTGAAAGGGATATGCAATGTGGCAATGATGGACGTCAAAGACGAAGCCGCCTTGGACTACCTTAGCAAGTTGGATACTTCTGCGGCCAAGCTGAATGCCATTCTCAGCAGGTTACTGATCATCAATCAGATCAATCACTCTATCTTATCTCCCGAGTACATCAATTTTGAAAGCCAGATTGAGGAGATTCTTGAATTGGAACGCAAAAAGGAAATGCCTTCCAAAATCAAAATTTCTTATCAGGTGCAGCCCGATTTGAAATTCAGATCGGATAAGGAAATGGCAAAAATTATCCTTGAAAACCTCATTGACAACGCCATCAAGTTTCACAACGATTCGGCACGGGTAGATCCTTTTGTGAGGGTAGAGATAGGAACTGAAGGGGAGTGGGTGAGTGTGAAAGTAATTGACAATGGAATAGGCATTGAAAAGGACAGTAAGAACAAAATATTTCAGCTTTTTGTGAGGGCTTCTGAACGATCAGACAGTGGTGGAATTGGCCTTTATTTGTCCAAGTTAGCCACTCTCAAGCTGGGTGGCAGCATAGATGTAACTACCTCCTCCGAAGGCTATACTGTATTCAAAGTGTTATTTCCTCCTGATCTGATTCCCATCATCGCACAGCGCAAGGAAGACGAGTTGAAGCGAGAAAAGCACAAACAAAAAGTGCTAAAGGTCAGCTAATTTTCCACTCAATCGCCATCTTTGCATTTCGTTAATTGGAAGTGTAAGATCACCATGGTAAAAGAGAAGAATTACAAAAGATATACTGTAACTGCCGCGTTACCCTACGCCAATGGCCCCAAGCACATTGGGCATTTGGCAGGTGCATATATCCCCTCAGACGTATACGCAAGGTATTTACGACTCAATAAAAAAAACGTAGTCTTTGTTTGTGGCAGTGATGAACATGGCACAGCCATCCCAAACCAGGCGCTAAAAGAGAATACAACCTCCCAGGCCATTATTGATAAGTATCATGCACTTATCCGTGACTGTCTTTACAAGCTGGGCATATCATTTGACGTGTACCATCGTACCAGTGACCCCTTGCATCATCAGACTTCGCAGGAATTTTTTCTCACTTTGTACAACAAAGGCCTGTTGACGGAAGAAACGTCAGAGCAATATTTTGATGATGAAGCCAATGTCTTTCTGGCTGACAGGTACATAGTGGGTACTTGCCCTAAATGCGGCCACACCAATGCCTATGGAGATCAGTGCGAGAAATGTGGCTCCTCTCTGAGCCCCAGCGAATTGATCAATCCAAAATCTACACTCACAGGGAAGGTGCCCATTCTAAAACCCACCAAGCACTGGTACCTTCCGCTGGATCAGTATGAAGGTTGGTTGACAAAGTGGATTTTAGAAGGACATAAAAGTGATTGGAAGGTAAACGTGTACGGACAATGCAAATCCTGGATTGATGCCGGATTGCAATCCCGAGCGATGACTCGCGATTTGGACTGGGGCATCAAGGTGCCTCTGCCCGATGCAGAAGGGAAAGTTTTGTACGTTTGGTTTGATGCACCCATAGGTTATATTTCCGCCACTCGTGCTTTGTTCCAGGAGTTGGAAGCAGGCAACCGCAATTATGCAACTCCCCAGCGTGATTTTGGGAATGTAAGTGCCGAAGACTGGAAAGCATATTGGCAAGACGAGGAAACCAAATTGGTTCACTTTGTGGGCAAAGACAATATTGTATTTCACTGCATCATCTTTCCAGTGATGCTTCACAGTGCTGAGCAATACATTGTGCCTCAAAATGTACCAGCCAATGAGTTTATGAACCTCGAAGGCGACAAGATGTCGACCAGCCGGGGATGGTCCATTGAAATGCATGAGTACATAGAAGATTTTCCTGACAAACCGGATGTGTTGCGTTATGCATTGCTTACCAATTTGCCTGAGACCAAGGACAGCGAGTTCACCTGGAAAGATTACCAGGCCAAGAACAACAATGAGCTGGTGGCCATATTTGGAAACTTTGTCAACAGGGCCATGGTACTCACCCAAAAATATTTTGAAGGTAAAGTTCCCTTACAAGGAGCGCTTACGGATCAGGATAAAAATGTAATAGAAGCACTGACACTGTTTCCGGCAAAAATTGGCGCGTCTATAGAAAGTTACCGATTCAGGGAGGCAACGGCCAACCTCATGGACCTGGCACGGTTGGGAAATAAATACCTGGCAGATACAGAACCATGGAAGCTGGCCAAAACAGACATGGAGCGTGTAGGTACAATTCTCAATTTGTCGATTCAGATCGCTGCCAACCTGGCCATACTGTCCGAGCCATTTTTGCCATTTAGTGCTGAAAAGCTGAGAAAGATATTGGCATTGGATCAGTTTACCTGGAAAGATGGGGGTACTGCAGAAATCGTTGCATCAGGCCATCAACTTGGAGCGGCTGAATTGTTATTTAATAAAATTGAAGATGATGTGATTGCCGGTCAGATCAACCGATTGAATGAAAACAAGAAAAAAATGGAATTGCAAAACCAACCTGTAGAAGCTGCCAAGGCAGAAATAACTTTTGATGATTTTTCTAAAATGGACATGCGCATAGGAAAAGTTGTGTCTGCAGAACGGGTAGAGAAGTCTAAAAAGCTGCTGAAGCTTCAGGTAGATACCGGCATAGATACCCGCACGGTGCTGAGTGGTATTGCCGAGCATTACACGCCTGAGGAAATGATTGGTAAACAAGTAACTATTTTGGTGAACCTCGCGCCTCGCAAAATAATGGGTTTTGAGTCGAAGGGAATGATATTGATGGCAGAGGACAAGGATGGTGCCCTCAAGCTGATTGGCACCAGCGATCCCGTTGCACCCGGCTCTATGATCAGCTAATTCAAGTATTGTAAAGACTCATGGTTCTGTCGGCACCAATGGTGCAGAAGGAGAGTATCATGGTTTCTGCTTTGTCCATAAGAGGAGGAAGCTCCTCAAATTCGGCCTTATCGAAATTACTCAACACGTAGTCAGCTTGTTGCCCTTTTCCGAAATTGTTACCTACTCCAAATCGGAGGCGCGCGTAGTTTTGTCCGCCAGTGAGTGTTTCAATATTGATGAGTCCGTTGTGGCCGGCAGCACTTCCTTTTGACCTCATCCGCAATGTGCCGAAAGGCAAAGCCAGGTCATCAACTACCACCAGCAGGTTTTCTTTGGGTATTTTCAGTTCCTGCAGCCAGAAGGCAATCGCCTTTCCGCTGAGGTTCATGTAGGTATTGGGTTTGATAAAATGAAGCTGTCGCCCCTTGTATTTCAGTTCTGCCTTGTCGGCATAACGTGATGTGGTGAATGCAATACCCTTGTTGTCGGCAATTCTGTCCAGAATGAGAAAGCCAATATTGTGGCGTGTCAGTTCGTATTCTGCTCCTATGTTCCCCAATCCGGCAATCAAGTATTTCATATCAAGGCAATTTCAGCATGGCAAGAAAAGAAAAATCCCGTTCGCGAAGTATTCGGAACGGGATTTAAAACATTGGATTGCTTACTTTTTAGGTGCTTCCTTTTTTGCTTCGCCTTCAGCAGGAGCGGCAGCGGCAGCAGGAGCAGCAGCGGCAGCGGGAGCAGCAGCGGCAGCAGCAGCCTCTTCAGCAGCCATCTTAGCGGCACGAGGAACTTCTACTACGGCAATTGGCGATCTTTTTGGATCCATGAACTCAAGGTTTGGCATTTTCATGTCCATTACCTTAATGGCATGGTGAAAGTCAAGCTCTGTAACATCTACATCGATGTGCTCGGGCATGTCTTTAGGAAAGCCATACACCTTTAATGTGGCTTTTTTACGAACTAGTGTTCCTCCTTTGGATACGCCAGCAGCCTGTCCTACCAAACGAATGGGGATGTCCATTCTGATCTTTCTCGATTCGCTGATTTGAAGAAAGTCTGCATGAAGTAGAATTTCACTTACGGGGTGAAACTGAACTTCCTGAAGAATAGCTTGGTACTCTTCTCCTTCAATGTTCAAATGTACAAAGTGAGCATCGTTGGTGTAAACGAGTTCACGGAACAAAATCATGGGCGCGACAAAATGCACTTGCTCTCCTCCACCATACAATACGCATGGAACG
>DDTF01000062.1 GCA_002345965.1 Flammeovirgaceae bacterium UBA2371 | reverse complement strand
AGGAAGGTGGTAAGGTGGTAGCTACAGATATCAATAAAGAAAGATTGACGCTCCTTCAAAAGGATATTGAAAAGTCAGGTGGTGAAGTCACTACGTTAATCGCCAACATGAGCGTAGAGGCTGACATTAATAATATGTTTGAAGTCGCCTTGTCACAGTACGGTACCCTTGATATACTGGTTAACAATGCCGGAATTATGGATAACTTTTCACCGGTAGGTGAACTCGAAAATGAAGTTTGGGAAAAAGTGATTGCCATCAATCTGACTGGCCCATTTCAGGCGATGCGAAAAGCAATCAATATATTCTTACCGAAAGAAAAGGGAGTTATTATCAATATTGCTTCAGTTGCTGGCTTGAGAGGTGGCAGGGCTGGTGCAGCTTATACCGCCAGTAAACATGGCTTGATAGGCTTAACTAAAAATACCGGACATGTTTATGCCAAGACAGGAATCAGGTGCAATGCCATTGCCCCGGGAGCAATTGAAACCAACATCGGTGAAACAATTGACATGACCCGGATTACTCCGATAGTCAACGAAAGGATAATGGAAGGCATGGGGTTAAATCCCCGAAGCGCCAAACCTGAGGAAATTGCTAAAATTGCTCTTTTCCTGGCTTCCGATGATGCTTCCTTTGTGAATGGCCATGTGGTGGTAGCCGATGGCGGATGGATAGCCCACTAAACAATTACCTTCAATCTTTTATAAGCACACCTTTTACAGGCTAAGGTTCTTCTTTTTTAATTGGGTAAAGTTTGTAAATTGAATGAACTCCTATAAACCGAAGAGGTTAAAAATGTAGGAAGCAACTAACCCTATAATTTATGCAAAAAAGTTCATTGCGCTTATTGCTTTCAATAGGCCTTATCCTAGTAATCGGATGTTCCGATGAATTCATTACTACCAACGCCAAAAAAGGAGAGTCTTCTCCGGAGGTAAATGCAGGCCCCGCTGGAGGTGGAGGAGGTAGTTCAGCACCGGTAATTTATACCACTGGCGATCCTGCGGATGTGGTGACTACCACTAGCTTTGGAATAGCCATGATAGGGGGTGCCGATTCGGATACCAATGCAGAAACAGCCGCCTTTCAATTTTTAACCAGTAAATCAGGTGGAGGAGATTTTGTGGTGTTGCGTTCTTCCGGCTCCAATGGATACAACGATTATGTATACACTGTAATTGGTGGAGTCAATTCTGTAGAAACTATTATTGTAGACTCACGTGCAGATGCAGATCATGCGCTTACTGAAACCATTGTTCGCAATGCGGAAGCTATTTTTATCGCAGGGGGTGATCAATCCGATTATGTCAACTTCTGGAAGGATACCAAACTGGAAGATGCCATTAATTATGCAATCAATACCAAACATGTTCCCATTGGGGGTACAAGTGCAGGGTTGGCAATACTGGGACAATACTACTATGGTGCTTTTCGTGGGTCGGTAACGTCAGCTGCTGCTTTGGCCAATCCTTATGATAAAAACATGGAGGGCCTTGGAGGTGGAGGATTCCTATCTGTAAATTATTTGTCAAATCTAATAACGGATTCCCACTACAACGAACGCAGCCGTCAGGGAAGGCATTTTACTTTTATGGCCAGGCTGGTGCAAGACTTTGGCGTGAGCTATACCAATGTGAGGGGGGTAGGAGTTGATGAAGCCACCAGTGTACTGATAGAAAGTAATGGTACCTCCAAAGTATATGGCGCTGGAAAAGCCTATTTCCTGCAAGGTTTTGGTGGTGTGCCCGAACAATGTCAAAGTAAGAAAGCACTGACGTGGAACAGGGGTGGACAGGCTGTGAAGGCGTACGTGGTGCAAGGCACAACAAATGGAACCAACACATTTAATTTTGCTTCCTGGAGTGGAACTGGCGGCACCAATGAATTCTGGTCTGCTGTGAACGGAAGCTTCATTAGAAATTAAATAGAAACCAGGTATTCAAGCCCTGCAGCGGTAGGTTGCAGGGCTTTTTTATTGCTTTGTGTCCGGTGATCCTCTAAATTGGTAGGCTTTAAGCCCAAACCAACTATGACACATACGATTAAGTCCTTGGTCAAGGAAACAGATGTGGTATTGATGGGAGCAGGCATCATGAGTGCAACACTCGGAATGATGCTGAAAGAACTTGATCCGGATATTACAATACAGATTTTTGAAAGATTAGATGAGGCAGGTACTGAAAGTTCCGATGCATGGAACAATGCAGGTACAGGCCACTCGGCATTTTGTGAATTGAACTATACACCACAAAAACCTGATGGTTCTATTAATATTTACAAAGCCACCCGGATAGCGGAGTCATTTGAATTGTCACGCGAGTTTTGGGCATACCTCGTTCAAAAAAAGTACATCCAGCCTCACGAGTTCATTACACAGGTTCCGCACATTAGCCTCGTGTGGGGTGAGGACAATGTCACTTACCTCAAAAAGCGATATGACCTAATGCAGGAAAGTCCGCTTTTCAGAGGCATGATTTATACTGAAGACAGAGATAGGATGTCAGAATGGGCTCCTGTTGTGATGCGTGGAAGAAAGAGCACGCAAACCGTAGCGGCCACTTGTATGGATATTGGTACTGATGTTAACTTCGGAAACCTGACCCGCTGCATGATTCGCCAGCTGGAACAAATGCCGGGCGTTACTATTCATTATAATACGGAAGCCCTTGACCTGGATCCGGATGGCACAGGAGGATGGGATGTGTTTGTAAGGAATTTGCTAAATAGAAAGAAAGAAAAGTGCAATAGTAGGTTTGTATTTATTGGCGCAGGCGGAGCTACACTGCACCTGCTAAAACGGGCAGAGATAAGCGAACGAAAAGGTTACGGTGGATTTCCTGTAAGTGGGTTGTGGCTGAAGTGCCTTAATGAAGAACTTGTGGCAAAGCACCATGCAAAGGTTTATGGCAAGGCTTCTGTAGGTGCGCCTCCTATGTCGGTACCACATGTCGATACCCGTATGATCAATGGAAGAAAAGAATTACTGTTCGGACCTTTTGCTGGATTTTCTACTAAGTTTTTAAAGAACGGTTCATTAATGGATTTGCCAAGCTCCATTCGTCCAGACAACGCCATTCCCATGATTTTTGCTGGATTGAAAAATATGCCGCTAACGAAATATTTGATCGAACAAGTAAGACAAACTCCAGAGGAAAGACATGCCGCTTTGCGCGAATACATTCCTTTTACCAAACTCACCGACTGGGAATTGAAGGAAGCTGGTCAACGGGTGCAGGTAATTAAAAAAGATAAAGAAAAAGGTGGAGTGCTTGAGTTTGGAACGGAAGTAGTAGTATCGAAGGATGGCACAGTGGCGGCATTACTTGGCGCTTCGCCAGGAGCGTCAACAGCAGCAGCCGTGATGTTGGATTTGATCACCAGGTGTTTCGGGGTAGAAGGGAAAGCAGAGAAGTGGCAGACCAAATTAAAAGAGATGGTGCCCTCATTTGGTGTGTCCTTATCTGAAAATGAAGGACAATTGGAGACAACAAGAAAACGGACGGCAGAGATCCTGCAGCTAAAAAAAGCTTAATTATCTTTCAAATTAGATGCCATAGGCACTGCCAGTAAATATTGAGGGGCAGAATGGAAATGCAGTTGATTGATCAAATTATCCTAACTTTAGTGATCAGTTCAACTCAATTGCTATGAAGAAATTCCTACCTAAAACGTTCTTGTTGTTGTGTATCCTGTCGCTGACAGCCTGTATCCAACCTACTGATGCACAAGATCAATTAATTACTAAACTCTTTCGTTTTGGCGAAGTGGGTGCCGAGAAGCCAGGGGTTGTACTTCCCAACGGAAAGATGTTGGATGTATCAGGTTTTGGTGAAGATTATAATGAACAGTTTTTTCAACAAGATGGAATTGTCAGATTAAGAAAGTGGGTAGCCGCCAATTTGAAAAGCTGTCCTGAAGTACCGAGTGAATCTCGTTTGGCAACTTGTATAGCACGTCCGTCAAAAATAGTGGCCATCGGTCGAAACTATGTAGAACATGCTAAGGAGACCGGGTCTGCAGTCCCTGAGGAACCGATCATATTTATGAAGGCAACAACATCTTTGATGGGACCAAACGATCCCGTAGTGATTCCCAAGAATGCAGAGAAAGTGGATTGGGAAGTTGAACTGGCAATTGTAATCGGTAAGAAAGCTAAACACGTGAAGGTAGCCGATGCATTGGATTATGTAGCAGGTTATACCATTATGAATGACTACACTGAACGCAGTTGGCAGAAAGAGGGAACGGGGCAGTGGACAAAAGGAAAGAGCCCCGACACATTTGGACCTCTTGGACCATACCTTATTACTCCTGAGGCCATCAAGGATCCACAGCGTTTGCGATTGTGGTTAAAAGTAAATGGTAAGACCATGCAAGATGGCAACACAAGTGATATGATTTTTAGTGTCGCAGAACTCATCAGCTATGTCAGCACCATGATTACTTTATTACCTGGAGATGTTTTGGCTACGGGCACTCCTTCGGGTGTTGGAGCTGGCATGAAACCACCAAAGTATCTCCAACCAGGGGAAGTGGTTGAATTGGGTATCGATGGAATTGGATCGCAAAAACAAATGGTTGTATCCTATCAATCCAATGAGTAAAGCGGTTGAAATAATAAGCGTATTCCGATTGGTTGGTATACTTCTCATTGGGGTATCCTTTGGATGTGCAACGAGCGGGGAACGTTATCCTTCGATAGATGATGACTTCTGTGCGAAAATTCATTTGGACAGCACGCACTCGCTTTCGGCACAACTTGACCCATTCAAGGACTTGATGTCAGCCAAAACTGGAGTTTACACATTAGAAGAGGGCGACAATTCTATGATAGCGAGGGCATGGTTGACCGAATCCGCTGACGAAACGATTGACATCCAATACTTTATTTTTTCCGCAGATAACATCGGGTTGATTGCCGTTGATTATTTGTTGAGGGCTGCAGACAGAGGAGTAAAAGTGCGCATGTTGGTCGATGATATTATGGTAGAAGCAGATGCCAATGATTTGCTTGCCTTAAATGCGCATCCCAATCTGTCAATTCGGATATATAATCCTACCGCCAACATTGGCAAAAATCTTCCGGAGAAATTATGGAGTCTCACCAGTAATTTTCAGGGTTTCAATCAGCGCATGCACAATAAAACCTTCATAGTGGATAATAAAGTGGTGATCACAGGAGGAAGAAATATTGCAGATGAGTACTTCGACTACGATCATGAGTACAACTTCAGGGACAGGGATGTATTGTTAGTTGGGAAGGTGGTCCAGGATATTGGGTATTCTTTCGAAGAATTTTGGAACAGTGATTTAAGTGCCCCACTGGAAAAGTTGGTAAAGCCTGAGGATGATTTAAAGACAGCAGCGATATACAATTACATTCACCAATATGCATGTGATCCGAATAATTTCTGGCCGCAGGTTCGGGAAAAAATTGCATCAGTTCCAGTTGCTTTTAACACGATTCAAAATAGTGGCAAGTTGATTTGGGTGGATAGCGTCTCCTACATATCGGATAACCCTGGCAAGAACGATGGACTCAACGGCTTGCAAGGTGGAGGAGCAAGTACGGATTATCTGATTGAGCTAATTAATAATGCCAGACAATCCATTACCATTCAGTCGCCTTATCTTGTTACCACTGACTTAAGTCAGCAACTGTTCAAAGCTGCGATAGAAAGTGGCGTGAAAGTGAAAATACTGACCAACAGTATGTCGTCTACAGATAATCTGGAAGCTTTCAGTGGCTATGCCCGTGACAGGCAAAAACTTTTGGAAATAGGAATTGACATTTACGAATTCAAGCCGGATGCAGCTATTCGTTTTGAAATCATGACCGGAGCACTTCAAAAGGAAATAGACTACAAGCCCATCTTTGGGCTACATGCAAAATCCATGGTGATCGATGAGAAAATGGCTATCATCGGTACTTTTAATCTTGACCCCAGGAGTGCCAATTTAAATACAGAATGTATTACAGTGATCCATGATCCGGTTGTAGCAAAAAACTTGTTCGATGCCATGGAAGTAGACATGAGGCCAGAGAATGCATGGCATACTACAGCTGCATTTAACCCCGATTCGGAAGCAGGGTGGTGGAAACAATTTCGCATTTGGTGGAGAGGCGTGGTACCCAAATCTATCTTGTAGGTATGAATGAATCCATAACCACCTGGTACCTGCAATTGCTTGATCAAGCTGATTTTACACCCAGGTATCTCCAGGATAAAAACCTGCAAGTTGTTGAAGTAAAGATCAAGGAGTATAGATACAACCGTTTTCTGTATCAGTTGGTGGGGGAGCAATGGAGCTGGACGGATAAGTTAAGTTGGAGTGAGGAGGATTGGCGCATGTATGCTGAAGATGAAAACCTGAAAACCTATGTGGCTTATTATTCAGGTACACCAGCCGGTTATTTCGAATTACACAGGGAGGAGGAAGGCAATGTCAAAATTGAATACTTTGGATTATCCCCACGATTTATTGGGAAGGGGATAGGCAGCCACTTGCTGTCCTGTGCCATTGCCGAAGCCTGGGCACTGGAGGCCAGACGGGTGTGGGTGCACACCTGTAGTTTGGATCATCCTTCTGCACTTCATAATTACAAAGCCCGGGGGATGAAAGTGTATGATGTGAAGACAGCACCAATTAATGATTAGTTACTTTCCAAACTTCGCCTTCAATTGCGCCAACTTGTCCTCCATACTTTCTTCTTTTCTTGTAGACGTTGGCACAGCGCGTTTTTGATCACGTTTTCCAGGTTCTTTTTTGGCGGCAGGACTTGCTCCGAAGGGATCGCTTTTCATTGACAACGCAATGCGCTTTCGCGGTACATCTACTTCCATTACTGTCACTTGCACTTTTTGCTGTACGCTGATGACAGCATTGGGATCTTTTACAAACTGATCACTAAGGTGACTGATGTGCACCAGCCCATCCTGATGTACACCGATATCTACAAATGCGCCAAAATTGGTTACGTTGGTAACAATGCCAGGCAATACCATACCAATCTTCAAATCCTTGATTTCGTTTACCCCCTCCTGAAAAGAAAATACTTCAAACTTCTCACGCGGGTCACGTCCTGGTTTTTCCAGTTCGGCAAGTATATCGGTAAGGGTGGGAAGTCCCACCGCCTCGGTAACGTATTTTTTTAAATCCAGTTTCTTACGAAGCTCTGCGCTGGTCATCAGGTCTTTAATGGTACAATTCAGGTCTTTGGCAAACTGCTCTACCAGGGCATAACGCTCAGGATGTACAGCACTGGCATCCAATGGGTTTTTGGAGTCGCGAATTCTAAGAAAGCCTGCACATTGTTCAAAAGCCTTGTCTCCCAGTCTGGGTACTTTGGTCAACGAACTGCGATCTTTAAACGCACCGTTTTGATTTCTGTACTCAACAATACTTTTTGCTAATTGGGGCCCAAGACCCGATACATAAGACAAGAGGTCTTTGCTGGCGGTATTTACTTCCACGCCTACAGAGTTAACACAGCTCATCACTACATCATCCAGTCCGGCTTTCAATTTGGTCTGATCTACATCGTGTTGATATTGACCCACGCCAATGGATTTGGCATCAATCTTTACCAATTCGGCCAGCGGATCCATCAAACGCCTACCAATAGACACAGCGCCACGTACGGTAATGTCTTTGTCAGGAAATTCTTCTCTGGCCACATCAGAAGCGGAATATACGGAAGCCCCGCTTTCATTGACCATAACCACAATGATTTCTTTGGGCAACCCAATCGCCTTTACAAAGGCTTCAGTTTCCCTGCTGGCGGTTCCATTACCAATAGCAATCGCCTCTATTTTAAATCGATCACACAATCCTAAAATAATGGTTCCTGACTTTGAGGTTTCTCGCTGAGGTTCGTTGGGATAAATAACAGAATCAAATAACAATTCTCCCTGCTCACCCAAACAAACCAATTTTGTACCGGTTCTAAAACCGGGATCAAGAGCCAGTACTCTTTTTTGACCAAGGGGAGAGGTTAATAATAGTTCTTTGAGATTGGAGGCAAACACTTTGATGGCTTCCTGATCTGCCTTCATTTTTGTTTCTACCCTTACCTCCGTTTCAAGTGATGGCTTCAGCAATCGCTTATAACTGTCTTTCACGGCCAGCGCCACTTGTTCCCCTACAGGTGAGCTTGTTTTTACAAATTGTTTTTCAAGAATTTGAAAAGCACGCGCTTCTTCCGGTGCGATGTCTAAGGTGACAAAACTTTCTTTTTCAGCCCTGCGCATGGCCAACAACCTGTGCGATGGTGTTTTACTGATGGGCTCCTTCCATTCAAAGTAATCTTTGAACTTCTGTGCTTCTTCTGTTGCAACTTTTGATTTTACAACCGAAGACTGGATTACCCCTTCCTTCCAAAAGAGTTCCCTGATATTTTGACGTGCCTCCTGGTTTTCACTTACCCATTCCGCAATGATGTCTCGTGCACCCGCCAAAGCTTCCTCTTCATTGTTTACTCCCAATTCTGTATTAATGAACGCCTGTGCTTCACTTGTTACATTGAATTGAGTTTGTTCATAGAGTCGCACAGCCAATGGTTCCAATCCTTTTTCCTTGGCAACTGTAGCACGTGTTTTGCGCTTGGGCTTGTAAGGCAAATAAATGTCCTCCAACGCTGTGAGTGTCTCCGCGTTGAGTATAAGCTTTTCCAATTCTGGTGTAAGCAATTGTTGCTTTTCAATCGACTTCAAAATAGCATCTCTGCGCTTGTCCAATTCCATCAGTTGCTCATGACGGTCGCGAATAGCAGCCAGCGCCACCTCGTCCAGGGTACCGGTCATTTCTTTGCGGTATCGGGCAATGAAAGGAATGGTGGAGCCTGCAGTAAGTAAATCGACCACAACCTGTACCTGCTTGGAGGTGAGATTGAGTTCCGAGGCAATGCGTGATATATTATCCATGTTGAAATCGGTGTTCAAAGAGACGGCAAAAATAAGACGGTTATTCAGGAGTAAAAGAGGTTCCACCGAATATTTAGTGAATTATATTTTCGAGGAATTCACTTGTATTTTATATGAAAACCATTTTGTGAAAAATGACAATTTTTTTCTCATAAAAACTTCACTCAAATTCAGTGTCGTTACATAATATT
>DDTF01000052.1 GCA_002345965.1 Flammeovirgaceae bacterium UBA2371 | reverse complement strand
GTCTTCATTCTGAGCAATTCTATATCCATAATTGAATAACTCATTGTAGTATAAATTATAAAGCTTGAGCAGCGTTTCCTCTTTGTTTTCTCTTGACACAAATTTCAGGAGTTATAATTGGATCATGCTTACTTCAGGTGAACAAGCCTTCTTAGGAACAGATATCTTACTAAGATAACAAATATATCAGAACGTAAACTTTACCTGAGAGAATATCCGTGTACCATCAATTCCAAATTGTGTGGTTTTCCAGGGGTATTTAAATCTACCAACAAAGTCCACATTGCGATCGCTGGTTACACTTAGTTCATCCGGATATACATTAAAGATATTATTTCCTCCTATGGTAATATGAATGTTTTTGGATAGTCTATACGATAACGACATGTCTGTTAATGTTTTGCCACCATAGGTTCGATCATCTTCTGTATTGAGAGAATGTCGATAGGTTACTGCGCCAAAGTACATGGCACTGAGTCTGCAACTGAAATTTTTAATTTTGTAATTAAAAGTACTCAAAAGCTTTTGACGAGGCCGCCAGGTTTCCATTCTCGAAATATCTTCTCGTGAGAAAATATTATTGGTCAGGTTATTAGCAACTATGAACTCGGGCAGATTGATAGATTTGACGTTAGTTTGATTGAAGTTGGCTGCAACATTTCCTGACAGTATGCCTTGTCCCATTTCAATATCATCGAAGTTGATTACAACATCAACTCCCTGGGTCTTTGTATCTACTGCGTTTAAAAAAAATCCTGCCGAACTGGTATTCACACCATTCAATACCTGATCTATAGGGGAGAGCGGATCACCAGTGCCTGTAACCTGACCTGAAAGTACAATTCTATCTTTGATACCAATCCTGTATAAATCTACAGCAAGGCCTATATGGTTAGAAAATTTGTAAGTAATTCCCGATCCTATGTTAAAGGATGTTTCTGGAGTAAGTTTTGGGATTCCAAGTGCCCTAAGTGCTGGATTGTTGTTATCAAGTATTCCATTTTGCACAACTCCATTGGAAGTAAGAGTAGTTGTAATAGCAGTGTAGAAAATCTGATGCAAGGCGGGTGCTCGAAATCCGCTGCTCACTGAGTTTCTAAGATTCAATTTGTCTTTAATCAATACGAGCCGGGAGTTGAGTTTCCAGCTAACATTACTCCCGAAATCACTATAATTTTCAAAACGAGTGGCTGCACCCACCATAATACTGGGTGTGAATTCGGTGGTTACTTCCGCGTAGGCACCAATGTTGCTTCTAAAGTTTCGAGATGCATTTTCAGGAGTAAAACCAGGAAAAGATTCTGATCCGGTTCTATCGGTCGGATCATTGGGGGTGCCATCTGCGTAAGAGAGATATTCTCCTGCTTCAGTTTCAAATTTTTCATTCCTGTTCTCAGCACCAAGTGCAATAGTGATGGCTTTTATTCCGTTTGGTCGAAATGTTCTTAAGATGTCAACATTATTGAGGAAGTGATTAAACTGATGTGCACCATTATAAAAGTCAGTCGGGCTGGCAGCTCCGTAGGACTGATTAAATGAGTTCACGATATAGTAATCGATTCTGCTTCTTGCAAAAGAAGTACTGAAATCAAAGTCCCAATCGTTGAAACTTGTTTTGAGCCCAAGGGTTATTGTCTGATCGAGTATCTCCGGTGCAATTTCCGGAAGAAAGAAATCTTTGCCAGGGTAAACGGCTTCAAAACCAGTAACCCAATAGGGTACTCTAGTAAATTGTGGAGCCGATCCATGACGGTTCATGTGGCTTGCGAAAGCATAGAGTTGGGTATTGGATGATTCTGAAATGGTGTAGCCGGTATTTAATACAATATTGGTGATAGTCATATCGGGAAGTCCTACCTGTGTTCCTGCTTTAGGATGTTTATTTAAAAAAGCGCTGTAGTCGTCCAACGAAAAGATGGAGGTGCCCCAATAGGCAGCTTCTTCTTCTGCACTGCTAATATCTCCCGCTCGCTGCGTTCTATTTTGGTTAAAATAACTAAATGTAAAATTGGCATACCCTCTTTTGGTAATGTCAACACCAAAACCAGTTTCTACCTGCGACTGCTGTCCGTCACCCATAGTGGTGGAGCTGTAATTGTAATTGATAAATGGGTCCGACTTTTTTTTGAGCACAAGATTGATAACTCCGGCTACGGCATCTGATCCGTATTGAGCGGCAGCGCCATCTCGCAGTACTTCAACGCGTTCAATGGCAGCGGTAGGAATAGATTTCATATCGGCACCTACTTCTCCGCGACCAGGCGTTACATAGCTATAAACCAACGCGCTTGCATTCTTTCTTTTTCCATTCACCAACACTAATGTTCTGCTTGAAAAAAGTCCTTTCAGATCAAAGGTGTTGAAGTGTGCTCCCGCATCTGAAATCGGTTGTTGTGTTGAATTGTAAGCTGGGAGTAAAAACATCAATTGTTGATCAAGTACTGAAAAACCTGTTTCACTTAAACTTTCTGAAGATACATTGTCTACAGGCACAGGAGAATCCAGTTGCATTAGTGGAAATGTTCTGGTACTGGTCACAACAATCGCATCCAATTCACTCTTTTCAGTAAGGGTAAAATTCACTTCGATACAATCATTGTTTGTAGCAACTACGTTAAGTATGGATTTTTGATAGCCCACATAGCTTGCTTCAATTTTGTATTTGCCATGCGGTAACTTCATAGAGAATGCACCTTCACTGTCTGTGATGGCACCGGTTTCAGTATCTAATACTTTTACAGCTGCTCCAGTCAATGCTAACCCTTCAGAATTATAAATCTTTCCAGTGATCAGTTGATGATCAGGATCGATCTTTTGTTGTGCATCATCCGATACAGTGTTTCGAATGGTAATTGTGTTATTAATTTGTTTAAAACTCCAGCCTGTTTGCTTCGAAATCATCAATAGCACATCAGCAACACTCAAGGTTTCCTCTTTAATTGAAACTCGTATGTCATTAGACAAAACCTTTTGTTGATAAACAAACTTGTAGTTCGATTCGGATTCAATCTGACTAATAACTTCCGTTAACGGAACATTGTCGAAGTTTACTTTGATGATAGCGTCCTTTACACTAATGGATTTTTGGGCGAATGCGAGTTGACTTGTCAGAATACCAATTACAGAAAGTAACAGTAAAAACCGATAAGTAGGATGTTTTAGGTGCATACTAGTTACGTCCTTCTACAGCCAAAAAAATAGCTGGAATGGAGTCTAGTAAATTAACATTTTTTATTTACAGTTAGATTGCCCTATAACAACTTAGGCGTTCAATTTTGGATTTCAGGCATAAAAAAAGGCTGCAAATTGCAGCCTTTTTAGCTCCTCCTCTTGGACTTGAACCAAGGACCCTCTGATTAACAGTCAGATGCTCTAACCAGCTGAGCTAAGGAGGAATCTGATCCCCGTCAAAACGGGAGTGCAATATTAAGGGTTTGAACCTAAAATCACCAAAACTCCTTCAAATTTTTCATTTCAGGTATCCAGATCCCGATGGATTACTTACTTTTTCGAAAATCGAGCGGTGGTTCACGATCTCCTACCAATGATTCGTATTTGAAGTCCTTTCCACGCTTTGCCTCGAACTCTTCTCTGGCCTTAATGAGGATGGCTGGATTCATGTACAAATCTACACCAGTCATCGCCATTACCTTGGCTGCATTCATCATTCCCTTCATACCAATACTCATCCCATTGGCAGCTACGGCCTGCCAACTGTGTGCAGAGGTGCCAGGCACCCATGTAGCGGTTCCTAATCCAACGGTAGGCACTAGCCAGCTGATATCCCCTACATCTGTAGAGGCAGGGAAGAAGCCAAGTTTATATTCCTGTATGGCCTGAGCATTTGTGATAGGAGGCGCCTTAAATTCAAAGCTGGTCTGAATCGTTTTGGCAAAAACTTCCTCCTCCGGAGTATACTTCACACCCCCAACCATAGTAAGATTGGCATGTTGTAGTTTGGCCAGCGTCTCATTGGGCAGTAGGTTATAAATACCAGAGATTACCTCAATTTTTACAGTAGTCTCTGTGCCCATGGCACCCGCTTCCGCAGCTTTCACAACACGGTTCCAAAGTTCTTTTACACCCTCTACTTCAGGGCTTCTGATAATGTATTCTACTTCGGCATAATCAGGCACTACGTTAGGCGCTTCTCCACCTTTTTTAATTACATAATGGATTCGAGACTCTTGAGGCACATGCTCCCGCATTAAATTCACCATATAATTCATGGCTTCAACACCATCCAATGCTGACCGACCCCGATGAGGAGCTGCAGCTGCATGTGCTGATCTGCCATAAAACCTGAACATACCTTGTTTTACAGCCAAACAAGTTTGTGCACTGGCATTGTTTTCACTGGATGGATGCCAATTGATAACTGCATCCACACCATCCAGCAGTCCAGCCCGCGCGATGTACACTTTTGCTGCACCCCCTTCCTCGGCTGGAGTTCCATAGAGCTTAACGGTTCCTGATTTTTTATTTTGTCCTAGCCAATTTTTTAAGGCTATGGCGGAAGCACTGGATGCTGTACCAAAAAGATTGTGACCGCAACCGTGCCCATTTCCACCTTCCACAACGGGATTTTTGGTTGGTATTGCCTGCTGAGATAGTCCTGGAAGGGCATCGTACTCTGCAAGTATGCCAATTACAGGTTTACCAGCACCATAAGTAGCCACAAAGGCAGTCGGCATTCCTGCTACCCCGGCTTCTATCTTAAATCCTTCTGCCTTCAAAAGGTTTTGAAGTGCTGCTGCACTCTTGTCTTCGAGGAAACCCAATTCAGCATGCCCCCAAATCTCTTTGGCCAACTCACTGTACCTGGAAAAGTTTTTGTCGAGGTCATTGATTACGGCTTGCTTTTCTTTGTCGAATTGTGCGAAAGCGATGGTACTGAACAGGAGGTATGCAATGGCGGTTAGAATTTTCATAAGGCTTTGTTTTGCTGAGGAATAAATTTATGAAATCCTAGGGCGGAACCTGCCTTAATTTTTGTCAATCTGTGCTTATGCTGGTTGGAGGGTCAGCTGAAGTAATGTATTTCAACGCTTCTTCCGGCATCTTTTTTATCATGTAACCTTTGCAGGATATAATTCGTTTATTAACTTTGAAAATAAAAGTACTTTTTATGCCAAATGAATCAAAGTATGAAAATGATATAGCGTCCATCCGCAACATGATGGATAGGACGAGTAAATTTATTTCACTGAGTGGTTTGTCAGGTATTTTGGCAGGCCTGTATGCATTGATAGGAGCAGGTATAGTCTACTTTATGGTACACTATCCGCGATCTCCTTTTCAATATCGTGTAGAAACCATTCAGCCTTTTGATACTCTTATTAATCTATTTGTTGTGGCCATGGTAGTGTTGATGGCTTCAATTGGGACAACTTTGTTTTTTTCTATCAGGAAGGCCCGTAAGGTAGGTGTTAAAGTTTGGGACAGCTCTTCCAGAACATTATTATTTAACTTATCTATCCCCGTTGTATCGGGTGGTATTTTCATATTGATTTTATTAGCGAATGGTCATTATGGCGTGGTGGCTCCCGCTTGTCTGATCTTTTATGGCTTGGGCCTCATTAATGCAAGTCCCAATCTCTATGATGAAATCAGATACCTGGGATATTCTGAAATTGGATTGGGACTTCTCTCGGCAGCCCTTCCTGGTTATGGTTTATTGTTTTGGTCGTTGGGATTTGGTGTACTCCACATCATTTATGGTTCGTTGATGTTTAGGAAATACGACAGATGAGCAATCCATTCAGTAAACTTGATAAAGTACTAGAGCACAGTGTGCGCCTGCAAATATTATCTATTCTGATAGTGAATGAATCTTATGACTTCAATTCTTTGAAGGAAGTTTTGGACTTGAGTGACGGTAGTTTAGCTACACACATTAAAACCCTGGAAAGAGAAAAGTATATTCTCATCAATAAATCTTTTGTTGATAAAAAACCCAATACCCGCTATCGCATTTCAGAAAAAGGTAGGCAAGCATTTAAAAAACATATTGATGCGTTGGAGCTAATAATTAAAGAACAGAAAAAATAAAAAATTTTAACATTTAACTTTTAAATAAAAAGTACTTTCAATTATGGAAAATACGAATACCCCAATGAATCTTTTGGATAGGTTCAACCGCTGGATTCAGGAGTCAGTCACCATCAAATTATTATCTATTGGATTTCTATTGCTAATCCTCATGATCCCGCTTTCGTGGATTGATAACCTCATCTTTGAAAGGCAATCCCGATCAGGTGAAGTGATTACCGAAATTACCAGTAAGTGGTCTGGCAACCAATCCGTGTGTGGGCCTGTGATTGTATTGCCCTATAGGGAAGTAGAGGTCTTTAAAAAGCCTGGGCAAGAACCTGAGATGGTTGAGTACATCAGGAAAGCTTATCTGTTACCAGAACAATTAACTGTTACCGGAAAGGTTGATCCCAAAGTTTTGCACAGAGGCATTTATGAGGCAGCCGTATATGAGGCAGCTCTCAATGTAAAGGCGTCTTGGATAGTTCCGGATTTGAAAGCATTGAATATTGAAGGCAAAGTAATATGGAATGATGCCTATCTTGTTTTAGGTATTTCAGATTTGCGAGGTATCTCAGAAAATCCTACTATCAGGTATGGAGAGAAAGACTTGATTACTGAACCATCTAATGAATTGGGGTTTAATTACCAAGGGACAACCTCTACCGGTTTAATAGCAAGATTAAATTGGAACAATGAACCGGATTTCAACAAGCCTTTTTCAATGCAACTGAAATTCAAGGGTAGCAGTGGACTCGATTTCATACCTGTTGGGAAAACTACATTGGTGAATCTTTCAGGTCCCTGGGGTAATCCCAGTTTTAATGGTGAGTTCCTTCCGGATACACGTACAATTGCTGAAAATGAATTTACTGCAGAGTGGAGAGTATTGCACTTTAATCGTCCGTTTGCTCAGCAGTGGATTGATGAAAACAAAAACCTGGCAGGCTCGGATTTTGGAGTTGATTTATTAATACCGGTAGAGCAATATCAAAAAAGTATGCGCACTTCAAAATATGGAGTGCTTATCATACTGTTAACTTTTGTCTCTCTTTTTCTGGTTGAGATTTCTCAAAAGATTAAAATACATCCGTTTCAATACATTCTAATGGGTGCTGCTTTAATTGTCTACTATACGCTCTTACTTAGTATATCGGAACAGGTGGGTTATAATGGTTCCTACTTGATTTCTTCCATGGCCACTGTGGTTTTGCTTACTTTATATTCAGCTTCCTTTTTAAAACCAAAAAAAATGGTGGGTTTGTTTTCAGGTTTACTGGTGGCGTTTTACGGTTTTATATATGTGATCATTATCCAGCAGGACTTCTCTTTGTTAACGGGAAGTATTGGATTATTTATAGTGATCAGTGCGTTGATGTACCTTACCAGAAAAATCAACTGGTACAGGGAAGCAGTTTAAAAAAACAGAGCCCTCAAATATTTGAGGGCTCTGTTTTATCCGGTGCTTATTCCTTATCCAAAAACGGATATCTATAATCTGTTGGGGAAACGAAAGTTTCCTTAATAGTGCGCATAGAAGTCCATCTTAGCAAGTTCATTTTGGCTCCCGCCTTGTCATTGGTTCCTGAACCTCTTGCACCACCGAAAGGTTGTTGTGCCACAACAGCGCCTGTTGGCTTGTCGTTGATGTAGAAGTTACCAGCTGCATTGGTTAATTTCTTGGTAGCCATTTCAATGGCATACCTGTCCTTGGATATTATGGATCCAGTGAGCGCATAAGGAGAGGTTTGATCGACCAGCTCGAGTGTTTGCTCATAGTTTTCGGCATGGTACACATAGATTGTAACTACCGGGCCAAATATTTCTTCGCACATGGTTACGGAAGATGGATCTTTGGTAACTACAACGGTGGGCTCGATGAAATAGCCTTTTGATTTATCATACTTTCCACCTGCGATAATTTCGTTTTGAGGATTTGCTTTTGCCTGATCAATGTATCCTGTAATCTTATCAAAAGATTTCTCATCAATAACGGCATTGATAAAGTTTCCAAAATCTTCTGTCGGCCCCATCTTCATAGACTTAAGGTCTTCGATAAGATATTTTTTTACATCGTCCCAAAGGTTAGATGGGATATAGCATCTTGATGCTGCAGAGCATTTCTGTCCCTGGTACTCAAATGCCCCACGGCTAATGGCGGTAGACACTGCTTTTGCATCCGCACTTTTGTGCACCATGATAAAATCCTTTCCTCCAGTTTCGCCAACAATGCGTGGATAGGATTTGTACTTGAAAATGTTCTCTCCAATTGTTTTCCAAATGGTTTGAAACACTTTGGTACTTCCGGTAAAATGAATACCACCGAAATCTTTATGGTTGAAAATAACATTCCCTGTGGTAGGGCCATCCGTGTATATCATGTTGATGACGCCATCGGGCAGGCCTGCTTCTTTCAAAATTTGCATCACCAGGTTGGCGGAATAGATCTGAGTGTAAGCGGGTTTCCATACAATGGTGTTACCCATCATGGCAGCACTGGTGGGCAAGTTTACACCAATCGCAGTAAAGTTAAATGGCGTAAGTGCAAAAATAAAACCTTCCAGGGGTCTGTACTCCATGCGATTCCAAACACCAGCAGAAGAGTCTGGTTGATCTCTGTAGATTTCGGTCATGAAGTGAGCATTGAAACGTAAGAAGTCAATGGATTCGCACGAGGCATCAATCTCTGCTTGAAAAGCATTTTTAGATTGTCCCAACATTGTGACTGCATTAATCTTATGTCTGTAAGGACCTGCAATAAGATCTGCTGCTTTTAGAAAAATTCCAGCACGACTTTCCCAGCTTAGATTTGCCCAAAGTTCTTTTGCGGCCATTGCAGAAGCGATGGCTTGCTCAACGTGACTTTTATCACCTTCGTGAAAATGTCCTAGTGTGTGCTTGTGATCATGTGGAGGCGAAATGGAAATTGTTTTTCCGGTGCGTATTTCTTCCCCACCTATATACATCGGAATATCTGCTTTTTTTGCGCGGAATTCCTCAAGTTCTTTTTTCAATAGTGCCCTTTCTTTGGTGCCAGGGGCGTAAGAAAGAATGGGTTCGTTTTTGGGAGCGGGTACTTTATAAAAACCGTTGGCCATAATTAATAGAATATTTTTGAGTTCAACTTGGTAAAACACCCCGCTTTTGCGGAGGTGGCAAAGATAATCAATTTCAAAACGTTTAGAGGATGGTTTTTAGTTCTATTAAATCCGAAATTTCATATTGAATAGCTGCGCTGTGGCCTTTCCGTGAAGGATTAAAATAGACGCTGTCAATGGATGCATTGAGGGCACCTTTTATATCGGTATTGAGGTTGTCACCGATCATGATCACCTCTTCTGTCTTGAAATTTCCAACGGACAGGGCATAATCGAAAATTTCCTTAGCTGGTTTTTTGTGCCCAGCCGTTTCAGACGTAATTACTTTGTCAAAATAATTGGAGATTCCGGAAGAGGAAAGCTTGGTATGCTGAATGTCCTCAAATCCATTGGTAATAATCAACATGCGATAATTCCCTGCCAGATAATCCAAAACCGTCTTTGCATTTGGCAATAAATTCTTTTTAGTGGGAGAAAGTGATACATAATCGCTTGACATGGATAATGAAAGTTGGTAATCGTCAACTCCAAGTGCCAGTAATATGCGATGAAAGCGCTGATATCTAATGATATCTCTTTGAATAATACCCAGATCGTATTGATCCCACATTTGTGTATTTAATTCCATAAATACAGTAAGGAGTTCTTCAAACGATTGAATTCCTCTCTTTTTTAAATCGTTCTTCTCATACAATTCATAAAGTGCCTCTGCGCAGTTCCTATCATAGTCCCAAAGGGTATGATCGAGATCAAAGATCACGCATTTATATTCTGAGTTATTCAATGTGAAAATTATCTAAGCGGACGAATGTTTAATTTATTGAGCGCAAGTTCGCGATTGGAATACAAAGTATCGTAAACCTCCTGGTCTTTTTGAAGAATAGGATCACGACTGATGAATTGCAGTATTTGTTTGACAATATCAAATACTTCATCCTTAATTTGATAAAACACCCATTGGTTAAATTTCCTGATTGATAGAATGTCTGAGTTCTTCAGGTACACCAGATGTCGTGATGTTTTTGTTTGGGTAAAATCCAATATTTTCTCCAGGTCGCTAATGCACATTTCCCCATTATTCATAATCAGATTCAGAATTCGCAGTCGGGATGTGTCCGAACAGGAAAGAAAAATCTGAGCGCCTAAGTCGATGTTAAAGTGTTTTAGCCTCATACCGTTTGTGGAATTATTGCGGTCTTTGAGTTGTTTTTTGATTGTTCAAGTTAATACAAAAACATCAATGTAAATGCTCCGTTTAAACATTAGGGAGGTTTCTGATCAATCCTTATCTTTGAATAACTGATTAATTTATGAAGGGTATTAATACAAAATGGTTTTTCTTTCTGCTGGGGCTCATTTTATGTGTTTCTGCTACCGACAGCCTTGCACAAAGTAAAAAGCGGGTGATTCAATTGTCAGGTATCATTTTAGCAGAGGACAGTGTTTCTGGCTTGCCAGGGGTACATATTTATGTGCCAAAGGCAGGCAGAGGAACTACCTCCAATCGTACGGGATATTTTTCTATGCCAGTGTTGGAAGGAGATAGCGTGGTGATCAGCTCCGTGGGTTACAATCGCAGACACTATATCGTGCCCAAATCCATTTCAGAATACCTGACCATAATTGTGGAAATGGTACCTGATGTTACCTACCTGCAGGAAGTGGAGATTATGCCTTTTCCAACTGAAGAAGTTTTTAAGGAAGCGGTACTTGCTCTTAATATTCCAATGGACAATGGTGTGGACCCCAAAGCCATGAATGCCGAGTTGTTGGCATTAATGCTGCGAACCACTCCAATGGACGGGCAGGCAAACTATAGGTACTACATGGATCAATATACAGGTTCAATCAATGATCGGTTTCAACCCAGAACCAACCCATTCTTGAACCCTTTTAACTGGGCCAGATTTTTCAGGGACCTTAAGCGTGATAAATAATCTGTTGAAGCTGTATTTGGATTTTACTTTTCGGATTTGTGGCAGCAGAATTTTTATAACTTAATACTATCTTCTTACTGGCATGACCACACTCTACATAAAAAACATGGTTTGTAATCGCTGTGTAATGGTGGTAAAACAAGCCCTCGAAGCTCTTAATTTGAACCCCGAACGAGTTTCTCTTGGAGAAGTACAATTAAAAGAAACCAATCTTTCCAAAGAGCAATACCTTCATTTGGATAAAGTTTTGATCGATTTAGGTTTTGAAAGAATCGATGACCAGAAGGCCAGATTAATTGAAGCTATTAAAAATAAGGTGATTCAATTGATACATCACTCGAATCCTTCTGATAGAAAATTCAATTGGTCTACTATTTTGAGTGAGGAATTGCATTATGAATACAATTATCTCAGTAACCTTTTTTCGTCTGTTGTCGGGATCACCCTGGAGCAATACATTATTCGTCAAAAGATTGAACGCGTAAAAGAACTGCTTTTTTACGATGAACTCAACTTAAGTGAAATTGCAAACTCAATGGGATACAGTAGTGTGGCGCATTTATCCGGGCAGTTCAAAAAGGTTACAGGCCTTACCCCCTCCGAGTTGAAAAAATCAAGGTCTATTGATCAACAACGCAAACCGCTGGACGGCATTTCTTAAAATTGTGTAAGTCTTTCCGGCATTAGTGTAACGAAGATTCTCCGACAAGTGCATTCCTTTGACTTAATACAAAGACAATGGAACAGCCCAAAGAGTTTTTTATTCGTGGAATGGTATGCGATCGCTGTGTTTCAGTGATCAGAAGCGGCATAGCCAACCTGGGATTTCCTGTAGAAAAGGTTAGCCTCGGTAAAATTACAATGACTAACCCTCCCGGAGAGGAAGGTATCAAGAAAATCATTGAATTTTTGGAAATTCATGGTTTTGAGCTGATCAGTGACAAGCAAACAAAAATGATCAGTCATGTTAAAGTCCTTATCGATGAAGTTTTGTCGCAAGAAGCTGAACAGAGCCGCAGGGTAAAATTTTCCATTTTGTTGGCCGAATCTTTAAATATGAACTATGACTCAATCAGTGAAACATTCTCCGCGTCTGAAGGAATAACACTTGAGCATTATATCATCAACAAAAGAATAGAAAAAGTGAAGGAATTACTTGTATACACAGATGCTAGCCTGACAGAGATCGCTCATCAACTGGGATTCAGTAGCGTTAATCACTTGTCGAGGCAATTTAAGGAACTCATCGGACTGCCACCATCCCTTTTTAAATCCATTCGATTGGAAAAAAGAAATCTGGCAGAGCGAATTGACAGTTAAAGGCAGGGAATTATGTAAACCTTTTCTGGTAAAATGTAAATTCTATTTTAGGATATTATTGTTAATAGAATAGAAGTATAACAAATAGGAGGGTAGAAATTTGGAATGTGTAGAATCATATAAATCTTATTAGCAACTATGCAAAACCCGAAGGATACAATGACAGTATACTTGCATTGTAAATCAGGAGGAAAAAATTAAAATAAGGAACTCATGACAACAACTAGTGTAATGAATAGTATAGCAAAGACTACCCGAGGCACTTTTCCGGTTTTGGAAATGACCTGTGCCGCCTGTGCGGTGAGTGTAGAATCTATGCTTAAATCAACAGAAGGAGTAAAGGATGCTGGGGTAAATTTTGCGAATCAATCAGCTTGGGTGGAGTATGATGAAACCATCGCTAAGCCAGCTGACTTTCAAAACGCAGTTCGCTCTATTGGCTACGATCTGGTGGTAGACGTGGAGGATCCACAGGCGGTAAAGGAGGAAGCGCAAAAAAGACATTATGAAGAAGTAAAAAACAGAACCATCTGGTCATTAGTGTTGGCGCTGCCGGTGGTCATCATTGGTATGTTTTATATGGACATGCCCTACGGCAATTATATTTCTATGGCATTTGCGGCTCCTGTAGTATTTTATTTTGGTAGGAATTATTTCATCAATGCTTTTAAGCAAGCCAAATTCGGTAAGTCGAACATGGATACTTTAGTGGCATTATCAACGGGTATTGCTTTTGCATTTAGTGCATTCAATACCTTCTTCCCTGAATTTTGGCATGCCAGGGGCGTTCATCCGCATGTCTACTATGAAGCAGCCGCTGTAGTGATTGCTTTTATTTCACTCGGTAAATTATTGGAAGAAAAAGCAAAGTCAAATACTTCTTCTGCGATTAAAAAATTAATGGGGTTGCAACCCAAAACTGTACGCGCAATTGTTGATAGAGTAGAACAAGAAATACCAATAGCTGCTGTAAAGGTAGGTTATAGAATAATGGTGCGACCTGGTGAAAAAGTTCCTGTAGATGGAAAGGTAGTATCCGGATCTTCATTTGTAGATGAAAGCATGATATCCGGAGAGCCTGTACCTGTTGAAAAAAATGAAGGAGAAATTGTTTTTGCAGGCACTATCAATCAGAAAGGGAGTTTTCAGTTTGAAGCTGAGAAAGTGGGGGGTGATACCATTCTGGCGCAAATCATAAAAATGGTACAGGATGCTCAGGGCAGTAAAGCGCCTGTACAAAAATTGGTAGATAAGATTGCGGGAATATTCGTACCCATCGTGATAGGTATTGCCATTCTAACCTTTGCAACCTGGATGTTGATTGGTGGAGACAATGCCTTTACTCATGCATTGCTTACATCAGTAACTGTATTGGTGATTGCATGTCCCTGTGCATTAGGACTTGCCACACCAACAGCCATTATGGTGGGTGTTGGTAAAGGAGCAGAAAATAACATCCTCATAAAGGATGCCGAAAGCCTTGAACTGGCACATAAAGTGAATGCCGTAATACTTGATAAAACAGGAACAATAACAGAGGGTAAACCAGTGGTGACTGATTTGATCTGGGAAGTAGAAATGAATTCAGAGTTGGAAGGCATCCTTTATGCAATAGAAAAACAATCAGAACATCCGCTGGCAGACGCGGTTGTCAACCATCTTAAAGTCAATGGAGCCGGGGGAACTCCAATGGAATCCTTTGAAAGCATTACCGGAAGGGGGGTTCAGGCAAGAAGAAATGGAATATCCTACTTCGTGGGGAACAAAAAACTAATAGAGGAGAACAATGTGACTGTTAGCGAAAACATAGCGCTAAAAGCAAAACAGCTGCAATCGGAAGCTAAAACTGTTGTGTATTTCTTTGATAGTAATAAGGTGCTGGCTGTGCTTGCCATTGCAGATAAGATCAAAGCGACCTCCGCAGCAGCCATTAAAACATTGCAGGAAAAGGGTATTGAAGTTCACATGTTAACGGGTGACAATGAACAAACAGCCAAAGCAGTTTCACAGCAAGTGGGATTAAGACATTTCAAGGCTGAAGTGCTACCATCTGATAAAGCAGAGTTTGTAAAACAACTGCAAGCTGAAGGTAAAGTGGTGGCCATGGTAGGAGACGGCATCAACGACTCACATGCTCTTGCGCAAGCCGATGTAAGCATTGCGATGGGAAAAGGGTCTGACATTGCCATGGACGTAGCTAAAATGACATTGATTACATCAGATCTTCAGTCAATCCCAAAAGCATTGAATCTTTCATCCAAAACGGTAATAGGGATTAAGCAAAATTTATTCTGGGCTTTTATCTATAATGTAATTGGAATTCCCATTGCAGCTGGTATCCTATATCCAATCAATGGATTTTTACTCGATCCAATGATTGCCGGGGCGGCCATGGCAATGAGTTCCGTAAGTGTGGTTGGTAATAGTTTAAGATTGAAATTTGCTAAAATCTAATCAAGTTCAATTACAAAATTTAAATCATATAACGTAGGCTAATTTTATAAACTCTAAGAAGAGCCCGGCACTAACCGGGCTTTTCCTTTTAGCGCAACTTCACATAATTATATAAACCATACCCCTTAATGTGTAGAGTGTCTGAATCATTTTGAGCAAACCTTTGTGAAAAAATGAATAATAATTATGTCAAAAACATTAACAATTGATGCGCCCAACATTTACCCAATGCGTTGGTCAGCATTAGCCGTACTATGTGCCGCACAGTTTATGGTAATAATGGATACTTCCATTATTGGGGTGGCATTACCAGCAATTCAAAATGATTTGAATTATGCACCGTCAGGGTTACAGTGGATATTCAATGCCTATGTGATCATCTTTGGTGGTGTTTTACTTCTTGGAGGTAAGTTGTCTGACTTGTATGGCCCAAAAAATATCTTCATGTGGGGCTTTGGGATTCTTACAGTTGCCAGTCTCTTAACAGGATTTGCCTGGTCAGAGATGTCGATGAATATCGGGCGGGGGCTTCAGGGTCTTGGGGCAGCATTAATTGCGCCTTCTGCATTAACGTTACTGATGACCATCTTCAGTGATCCTAAAGAACTCGCCAAAGCTTTTGGGTTTTGGGGCGCTTCTGCGGCTGCTGGAGGATCAGCAGGAGTTTTCTTAGGGGGATTGCTCACTCAATACTTGTCATGGCGATGGACTTTTTTTATCAATATCCCATTGGGCCTCATTGTGATGATAGCAGGTGCTTCATTATTAGTGGCAGGAAGAAAGCAAAAGGGAGCCATTGACTATATAGGAGCAATATTAGTAACAGCTGCAACGATGGTTACAGTTTATACTTTGGTTATGGTTGATAAAAACGGATGGACATCGGGGGCAACATTGATTTTGTTTGCGATAGCGCTGGCATTATTTATAGCCTTCGTTACTGTTCAGCGCAAGTCTTCAGCTCCATTACTTCCGCTTTCAATTTTCAAAGTTCCCAACTTGTCGTCTGGAAATATTGTGATGGCCTTAATGGCGGGTGCCTGGATACCATTGTGGTTTTATTTGAATCTTTATCTACAACAATCTCTTCACTACTCAGCATTCGCATCAGGTTTGGCATTGTTGCCCATGACGTTTGCTATCATGGTATTAATGGTAGGTGTAACGGGAAAGCTAATTGCTAAATTCGGTTACAAATTGAATTTGATATTGGGGCTACTTTCCTTAACAGCATCACTGGTATGGTTTTCGTTCGTTCCGGAAAATGGTGATTTCCTTACTCACGTGTTAGGAGCTTCTTTATTAGGGGCTATTGGCATGTCGTTAGCTTATATACCAGGAACAATGGCCGCTATGTCAGGAGCTAAACCTGAAGAAGCTGGAGTTGCATCAGGTCTGGTCAATACAACTTACCAGGTAGGTTCAGCGATCGGATTAGCGATTGCAGTAGCGATAGCCATTTCTACCACCAGTAATTTGTTGGCAAGTGGCGTGGAACAACAAGAAGCACTCAACACAGGTTTTCAAACGGCATTCCGAGCAGCTGCTTTCATTAGTGGTTTGAGCGTAGTTATTGCTGCCTTGGGAATAAAGCAATTCAAGCAATAGGAAAATACTTTGTTTAGGAGCATGTTCATGCTCAACTCTGTTTGGCTGACTTAAAGAAACACATTTAATGTGATGCTTTTTAAGTCAGCCATTTTGTTATTCAGGTAACTATATAAACACTACCTGTTTAAATACAAATCAAGGGTAAAGTCAATCCCGTTCTTTGCCTCATAAACAAACCAATAATTATGAAGACAAACACATTAATAAATTATCTTCTGGTAATGGCAACGGGGGCAGCTGTTATAGCTTGCTCTACAAAAGCCAATACTGCTGAGAGCACTCCGGGTGGAATTTCAAAACTACCAGTAGATGTTCGCGTAGTTGCGGCAATGCCTCTTACACAGGAAGAGGTGGTGGCGGGATCTGTTCTGCCAAACAGAGAGGTAACTATTGTGAGCGAAGTTTCGAGAAAAATTGTTGCCATTCACTTTAACGATGGAAGCCATGTGACAAAAGATCAACTTTTGTATAAGTTGGATGATGCTGATATTTTGGCTCGTCTCAAGCAGACAGGAGCTGAGTTGAATCTTGCGAAATTAAGCGAATCACGCTTGGCTGAACTTTTAAAAAATGAATCGGTTAGGCAGGAAGAATATGATGTGGCTTTCAGCAAGCTGCAATCATTGCAGGCCACTGAAGATTTGTTAAAAGTTGATCTTTCTAAGACCATCATCCACGCACCTTTCTCTGGGTATATTGGTATTACCAAACTTCAAATAGGAGCGTTGGCTGGTGCAGGAACTCCATTGGTAACTTTACAAGAATCTGGGAATGTAAAAATTCAATTCAGTATTCCTGAAAAGTATGCTTCCTCAGTAAAACCAGGCAAGCAAATTACTTTCATCACATCGTTGAGTGATCAAAAACAATATGCCAAAATAAGTGCAATTGAACCAGGTGTCGATCCTTTAAGCAGAAACATTACCGTTCAGGCTGTTGCTGGAAATATGAATGGTTCATTGAAACCAGGAATGTCTGCAAAAATATTTTACAGCATATCCAATGCAGGAGAACTTGGAATGGCACTTCCAACGGAGTCGCTTATTCCAGGCGCAAATGGTTACAGTGTTTTTGTAATTAAACAAGGTCTGGCTAGACTGACTCCAGTTTCTATATGGAATCGCAACGAAGCTGAAGCAATTATTTCTTCTGGTTTAAATAATGGAGATACCGTAATGGTATCCAATATCCTGCGTACCGGTGAGGGAACTCCCGTGCAGGTTGTATCCACTAAATAATTAATATTATGAGCTTACCATCATTAAGTATTAGAAAGCCCGTGCTGGCCGGAGTGTTCTCCGCTATCATCGTGGTTATGGGAATTGTTGGGTGGAAATATCTGGGTATTCGTGAATTTCCGTTGACAGAGCCTCCGGTAATCGCTGTGATTACTTTTTATCCAGGAGCAAGTCCTGATGTGATTGCTTCCAAGATTTCAAAACCATTGGAAGAATCAATTGCTGAAGCCAATGGGTTAAGAACCATCTCTTCAGAATCCCGGGAGCAAGTGAGTATCATTTCCGTTGAGTTCAATCGTGACGTGAACCTGGAAGACGCATTGAACGATGTTCGCGATAAAGTTTCCAAGTCAAAAAATCAATTGCCTGCTGATGTTGACCCTCCCATCGTAGAGAAAGCCAGTTCTGCGGATAACCTGGTTGCCTTTTTGGAAGTGGAAAGTGATACACGTGATATCAAAGAGGTCAGTCATTTAGCTTCTACAGTTATTAAGGAACGCATGCAATCTATACCTGGTATCCAACGTGTACAGATTGTAGGAGAGCATAAATATGCCATGCGATTGCGCTTTGATCCTATTAAACTGGCATCGTATCAACTTACGCCTGAGGATATTCGGTTGGCACTTATGCGTGAGAACATTGATTTGCCTTCAGGAAGAATTGAAGGGCAAACCAGCGAATTAAGTGTACGAGCCTTAGGTCGTCTTACTACCACAGAGGAGTTTAACAATATGATAGTTAAACAAACAGGTACGTCTGTCATTCGATTAAAAGATGTGGGTTATGCAGAGCTCGGTGAAATGAACGAGCGAAATGCAATCGTTAATAGTACGGATAAAGCAGATCGTATAGGTGTAGGTGTGGCCATTCAAATACAACGTGGTGCCAATGCAATTGAAGTAGTAGATGAATTCTATAAACGCCTTGAGCAGTTACGTAAGGAGGTATCTTCAGAGTATAGATTAATTGTGGGTTTCGATTATACAAAGCCTGTTCGTGAATCCATTCATGAAGTAGAGGAGACCTTGTTTATTGCCTTTGGATTAGTGGTGCTTATTATTTTCCTTTTTCTACGCGACTGGCGCTCTACTATAATCCCTGTGTTGGCGATTCCGGTCTCTATCTTGTCTGCTTTCTTCATCATGTACCTCGCAGGGTTTTCCATCAACGTGCTTACGCTTCTAGGGTTAGTGTTGGCCATCGGATTGGTGGTGGATGACGCGATTGTGGTTTTGGAAAATATTTATAAGAAAGTAGAAGAAGGAATGGCGCCAGTTCAGGCTGCCTTTGCCGGATCAAAAGAAATTTATTTTGCAGTAATATCTACCACCATCACATTGGCCGCTGTGTTCTTACCCATCATTTTTATGGGAGGTATAAGTGGCCAGTTGTTTAAGGAGTTTGCTATTGTGGTATCTGGTTCTGTATTAGTGTCTGCTTTCGTAGCGCTTACACTATCACCTATGTTGAGTGCTTACTTGCTAAAGAAACATGATAAACCCAATTGGTTACACCGCGTCACTGAACCATTCTTTTTAAAGTTGAACGGAGGCTACGCATTCCTTTTAGGTGGTTTTATGAAACACCGTTATCTGGCTTGGGTTTTTGTTGTAGCGATGGCGGCATTGATCTATCACTTAGGTAAAAAATTGCCATCAGAGTTGGCTCCAGTAGAAGATCGCTCTAACATGATGTTGATTGCTATTGCACCAGAAGGTGTCTCTTATGATTTCATGAAAAAGAACATGAAGGAAGTAGGGCATTATGTGAATGATAACACTGAAGGGCTTTATCAAACTTATTCGATGGTTGCAATTTCTTTCATACCTGCACCAGCTCCTGTAAACGTAGCAGTTCAAAGTATTTACTTGAAGGATCCTAAAGAGAGAAAAGCAACTGCCCAGCAATTGTATTATCAATATGGTGCGGCATCTGGCCAGTTCAGAAATATTTTATTATTCCCATACATGCCTCCAACAATCGGGACACGATATGGTGGTGGCCAGCCAGTGCAATTTGTATTGCAAGCTTCTAATCTTGACAGCCTCTCGAGCATACTTCCTAAATTTTTGAACGCTGCTCGTCAAAGCCAAAAGTTAATGTTTGTTGATAGTGATTTGAAAATTAACAAACCAGAGCTACAGATCAATATAGATCGTCAGAAGGCGGCATTAATGGGGGTATCCATTCAAGAAGTTGCACGTGCACTTCAACTTTCGTTTTCGGGTCAGCGCTACGGTTACTTTTTGCAAAATGATCGTCAATATGAGGTGATCGGGCAGGTAGAGCGCAATAACAGAAACGATATTAGTGATTTGCGATCCATTTATGTGAAGTCATCCAATAATCAAATGATATCATTGGATAACCTCGTAACCATTAATGAGGGTATTAGCCCGGCTGCGATTTACAGATATGATCAATTTACTTCTGCTACAATTTCTGCCGGTCTCGCTCCAGGTGTAAGCCTTGAAGAGGGGATCAAAGAAATGGAAAGGATCAAAGCAGAAGTGCTGGGTGAAACATTCAAGAGTACTTTGGCAGGACAGTCCAGAGATTTTATTGAAAGTCAGGGTAACTTAACTTTTACACTCATCCTTGCCTTGTTAATGATCTACATGATTTTGGCCGCACAATTTGAAAGCTTACGCGATCCGCTCATCATTATGCTTACCGTGCCCATGGCGATTGCAGGAGCCTTGATCAGTTTGGATTGGTTTAGCCAAAGCCTGAACGTATTCAGTCAGATAGGTATAATTACCTTGATAGGATTGATTACTAAAAATGGAATTCTGATCGTTGAATTTGCCAATCATTTAAAAGATACAGGACTTTCAAAATTTGAAGCAGCAAAGCTGGCAGCGGAACAACGTTTCCGTCCTATTCTAATGACTTCATTAGCTATGATCTTCGGTGCGCTACCTATCGCATTGACTACTAATAGTCGTCAATCTTTAGGAATTGTTATTGCTGGAGGTTTAATCTTCGCTGGTATTCTTACGCTTTTTGTAATACCAGCCGTCTACTCTTACTTATCAACATCCAAGCGCAAGAAGGAACAAGTGGATGAAGCACTTTTCATTTAAGTCTAAAATTCAGATCGTTATGAAAAATAATATAAAACAAATGGTGATTGGGTTTTTAATAGTCAACACCATGACGTTAGGCCTGGCACAGGAACTTAAAGTATCCTTGAGCGAAGCTCTAATGTTGGCCAAAGAAAATAACAAGTCCTTAAAGGTCCATTACCTCGAAGAGAAATTTGCCGAGGAGTCAATCAAACTGAGCAAGGGAAACCTCTTGCCTTCTTTGTCAGCCAATGGCAACTATTCTTACTATTTTGATCGTCAGGTAATTTTTATGCCGGGTTCATTTGTAGGAAGTGAAACTGATCCGGTAGTAGATGTGGCAGTAGGGGGAAGGAATACATTCAGCACTTCCCTTTCGCTTCATCAACCCATTGTGTCAGAAGCAGCAAGAAGACAGGTGAAAAGTGCCAAAATTGAAAGGGCACAACAGGGGCAAATGACGCTTGATCATAAGGCGCAGTTAACTGTTTTGCTTACTTCAACTTATTTGAAAGCACTCCTTATTCGCGAAAGCTTGAATTTGAATCAACAAAGTCTTGAAAGAAATCTAAGATCACTGGATGATTCTCGTTCGTTATTGCGCCAGGGAAAGAGTCTGAAGATAGATACGCTAAGAAATTTTATTGCAGTTGAAAATCTGGGAGCAACAGTTACTTATTTGGAAAGTCAATATGAAGTGACCTTACTTCAGTTAAAGCAAATTATGGGACTTCAAAAAGATGATGTGCTTGTGTTGACTGACAATCTACAGTATGATAATTCAATTCGACATTTTGAGATTACTGATCACGCAGTGGATGAGATTCTATTGAATCGCCCGGATCTGCAATGGAGAAAATTATCAGTGGAACTTCATAAAAGTTTGATGAGCCAGAGCCAGGCACAGCGATTGCCAACCATTTCGGTTGTTGGGTCTTACCAGCTGCAAGCGCAAGCAGATAATCGTCAATTCGATGCTTATCGTTGGCCAAGAACTTCCTTCCTGGGCCTTCAGGCTAACGTCCCCATTTTCACAGGTAATAAAATTAATTCTCGCATAAGACAGTCCAACTTGCGTACTCAGACAAGTGAGTTGGAATTATTAGATGCAATGGAGAAGGCAAGAACGGAGCTATCCGGCCTGGAGAGTAAATTAGAAGAAGTGCTTAAAAGACTAACTGTTTTGGAAAGAACAGTGGAAGCCGCTGAAATGAATTACAGAATTGTAAATGACCGATATAAAAATGGACTGAGTTCCAGATTGGAAATGACAGATGCAGAATTATCATTTACGGAAGCAAAGATGAATCAGCTGCACGCTGTTTACAATGTGAAGATTGCTAAATTAGAGATGGATAGAGCGCTGGGGCTATTATCCAACTAAACGCATGGAACGAGATGTAGCTATACTGATGGCAGATTTAACAGGATACACCGCCATGACGGATGTTCATGGCGGTGCTTCTGCCGCTAAGATAGTGGACAAATATATGCAGCTCGTTGACAAGGCATGTTTTGGCAATTGCAAAGTGATTCAGCGAATAGGTGATCAGGTGGTCATGATTGCTGATCAGGCAATTGATATAGCATTGACGGCTCAACGTCTTAATTGCCTTGCTCTTAAAGAACATGATTTTCTAGCCATTCATTCTGGTATTCACTACGGGCCAGTATTTGAGCAGAACGGCAATTTATTTGGCACAACTATCAATGTGGCATCGAGAATAATGAACCTTGCCAAACGCGGGCAGGTGGTTTGTTCCGAGGTATTCTTAAATGAAATTCAAGGCCTCCTGCCAGTTGAGGCAAAGCCAATTGGTACGTTTAAGCTTAAGAACGTTGCAGCAGATATAGCGTTATTTGAATTGCCCAACCCTATAGAAGCAACCCCATTTTTGCCTATTGACCCAGTATGCCTTATGCATGTTGATCCCGCTAAAAGTAGCTTCATTTTGGTAAAAGATGATCAATCATTTCACTTCTGTAGTAAGCATTGTTTAGATCTATTTTCAGCTGATTTTCGGCCTGAATAACCGATTTATAGCCTCGTAAATCTTATAAATCCTTCCGGTTTAAGTGCAACAGGTAAGGCCCAGACATAGGGTACCTTTAGGTTATAATAAGCACAAAATCATGAAAGCGTTGCAACAAAAATTTCTGCTGGTGATTGGACTTGTGGTAGCTACGATCTGTTTAACCATTATTTTTTAAATTTTTATGCAGTTTCAAATACCAATCAAAGCAATCACGAGGCCCACAAATGATTCGATGACGTTGTGGTTTGAATCAACCAACGAATTGTCAAGTTATAAGCCTGGGCAATATTTGTCACTCTCTGCTCTTGTAGATAATGATTTAGAGAGCAGATCTTACTCAATTAACACTTCGCCTTTTCAGGATGATGATGTTGCTGTTACATTTCGTGTAATTCCTGGCGGAAAATTTTCAAAATACCTGACGGAAAATGCTCGAGAAGGTTTGATGGTTGCATTGGATGGTCCATTTGGAGACTTCACACTGGTTCCTTCACATGGTGCTAAAAAGCATTATGCTTTTTTCGCAGGAGGAAGCGGAATCACACCCATTGTTTCAATGATTAGATCGGTGCTATACAATGAACCTGATTCGATTATCTCGTTAGTATATGCCAATCGAAGATTTAATAAAATTATTTTCAGAGAAGAAATTGAAATATTGACAAAAGTCTTTGAAGAGCGATTCTTTGTTTATCACGCTATTTCTGAGACTGATGATATCCCGACTGATTTTAATACTTTTTACAAGGGTCGTCTGAGCAAACTGATTACAAAGAAGCTGGTGAAGGATCTGATGTCCAAATCTGAAAGTCAGATTGAGTATTATATGTGTGGTCCATTTGGATTTATGGAAATGATTACTGAATCACTTGTCTCCTTGAATGTGGGAGCTGAATATATACACAAAGAGTATTTTTATGTACCACATTCATCAAATGTAGTTGACTTTAATTCATTGCCCACCACTGAAGTAATTATTCGATGGAAAGATCAGGATCGATTGGTGGAGGTGGCACCTGGAGAATCAATTTTACAGTCTGCTTTAAGTTCAGGGATAAATTTACCTCATTCTTGTAAGGCTGGTCAATGCGGTATGTGCCGCTCTTTATTGATATCTGGTGAAGTGGAGATGAGAAAAAATCACATACTGACACCTGATGAAATGAAGGACGGGCAAGTGCTACTTTGTGAGGGATTTCCAACTTCGAACAATGTGGTAGTTATTCCTTCCCCAATGAATCTTATAAAAGTAAAAAATTAAACAGGATCAAAATTGTGAAAATATTTCCCTGAATTATACAAAGCTTTTATTCGTCAGGTGCGTTTAATGAGTAAAAAGGGAATCAATGACAACAATTAACCTAATAATCCCAGACATGATCACACCTTATTGTCAGATGACAGTTGTTGATTCGATCATGTTCTTGGGTGGAACAGTTAAAAATATTGTGCCCACCTTTGCTGAAGTGGAGTTGAGTGATTACTTGAGAAAGGAAGATATTATAAGAGTCATTGAGGAAGCGGGATTTGATGTAGTTCAGGAATAAAAATTTAAAGTATTAAAAATGGAAACAATTAAGTTAACTATCCCTAACATGAAAAGTTCACATTGTCAGATGACTGTGACCAATGTAGTTAAATTGGTTGGCGGAAATATCAAAAGTATAGGGCCGGCTGAAGTTGAAATTGAACTGATCAATGGATCGATGAAAAAAGAGATAATCAACGCCATTGAAAAAGCGGGTTATGTAGTAGTAAATGATTAAATCAAAATAAATATGGAAACAATTAAATTTAAGACAGACATAAAATGTTCAGGATGTGTGGCTAAAGCTACGCCTTATTTAAATGAAGCGTTCGGTGAGGACAACTGGGAGGTAGATACTTCGAACCCTTCCAAAGTGCTAACTGTAATTGGAGAGCAGGATGAAGTAAAAGTAAAAACTGTGGTAGCAAAAGCTGGTTATAAGGCCGAAAAAATATAAATTTTAGTTTATGGTAAAGTTGTGCCGTTTGAAGGCCCAGCTACTTCATTCTAACATAAATACAAAAACCCCAAGCAATGCCTGGGGTTTTTGATTGTCGGGGTGAGAAGATTCGAACTTCCGGCCCCCACGTCCCTAACGTGGTGCGCTAACCGGGCTGCGCTACACCCCGAGCCTGATTTGGAGGTGCAATATTAACAAAACTTTCCTACTCAGGTATCAAATTTTTAATCGTTTTACGTTGTCACTAAAATAGGGGAACTTTGCAGCTGAAGTACATTGAAATTGAACCGATTATTACCGTTTATATTAGTTGCACTGAGCATCAGCACTTTTGCCCAAATTAATCCTACCCGGACAGCCCAGGTACGCATGAGCAAGGGTAAATGGATGAAGGCAGAGCAGTCCTTAAAAAAGGCGTTAAGAAAGGATTCGATCAATGCAGAGGCCAGAATGGTGTATGCACAGTGGTTTTTTTCTCCAACCAATCCTGATTATGATATCGATGCCGCCTATGCCTGCCTGCTAGATGCTTTTAAAGACTATGCCATCGTGGATCAAAGGCAACGTGAAAGGATGCAGCGCTTTCCCCTGGATAGCGCCATCTTGCTGCATTTAAGAGCAGAGATTGATAGCGCTGCATTCGAACGGGCAAAAGACATCAATACTGAAGCCTCCTACATTACCTTCCTGGATAAGTTCTTATTCTCAAAGTTTCGTGGCAATGCTATCGAATTGCGCGATGAGGTTTCGTTTTTAGATGCACTGAAAGTAAATACCTATCAAAGCTTTGACCTTTACATCGCCAAATACCCTGACTCACATAGAGCTGCTGAAGCCAGGAATAGATATAATAAATTGCTTTTTGAGGATAAAACCAAAGACGGTAAGCTGAAGAGTTTTATTTCATTCTACAAGACTTATCCAGATAGTCCATTTCGCAAAGTAGTGACTGAACAAATATTTGAAATCAGTACGGCCTCCGGAGAACTCGATGATTATCTGGATTTTATTACAAACTATAATGACTCTTCATGGATCTTAAAGAAAGCCAAAGACATTGCCTTTCATCTTGCTCAACAATCTAACGTTAATATTCCCCACCAGATTCTATCTGATTCAATAAGAAATGTATTATCACTTGAAGCAGATTACTGGGTTCCTTTTTTAAAAGGTGAAAAGTTTGGTTTTATGAACAGCCGAGGAGAAGAAACGCTTGCTGCTCAATTTGATGGAATAAGCAATGAATATCTGTGTGGTAATGTAACTGAAGATTACCTGGTAACATCAAAAGGAGTAGTCAGCAGATCCAACAAAATTATAGTGGAGGGTGTCGTGGATTTTGTTGAAGACCTTGGCTCAGGGATTTTGATGGTGAAAACAGATAAGTGTAATCGGCTCGTGCATAAATCCGGATTTAAATTGATTGATGATTGTGTGGAAGACGCACAGCTTGTTGCCAATCAGTTTGTTGCGGTTCAAACAAATGGCAAGTGGTCATTGCATGCCATTTCAGGACGAAAACTTGTTGAACAGAAGTATGAGGCTATACGCTCAGAAGGAGACCTAATCGTTTTTATTAAGAACGGAAAATCGATCTTAAATACCATTGATGAAATAATAAAGGCAGCCGATAAAAATATTTTACCGGAGAAAATGGTTTTTGATGAAGTGAGAAAACTGAATACCAATAAATTTCTGGTGAAGAATGGTGCGCTAGAGGGCGTTGTAAATTCTGATTTACAATTTGAGATTCCCCTCGACAGGCAGGTGCTAACATTGACTTCTTTTGGGTTTACCAAAAAGGTACTCAATAAGGTCACCACAGTTGGTTTGTCTGAAACAATTGATAAAGAGGAATTCAGTGAAATCAAGCCCTACTTGAATTGGCTTGGGTTGTATCAGACAAAAGGCGCTAAATTATATGATATCAAAGCTTCTAAAATAATCGCTGCCAATGTCGATAGCTTGTGGTTTACCAATCGACTGGCCATGGCTTCCAGAGCAGATTCTGTGAATGTTATCTTTGGTTCTGGAAGGAGAATGATGTTTCACAACACAACGAAAGTCACTTTCGTAAAAAGCCCTGATTCTGTTCGCTATTTCTATCTGGAAGACAAGAATAAAAAACAGTTGTACGAAGTGGATTCCGGGCTAAAAAAATTCACACTAGAATTTGACAAAATTGAAGAGTTGGGTTATAATTTGTTTCTCATAGAACATAAGGGAAAAAGAGGATTGGTAAATATCGAAGGCAAAACAATACTCCCTTTAGAATATGATGCGGTTGCCAAATCTTCAGATCATCTGGTATCGTTATTGAAAGATAAGAAGTTTGGTCTTTTTGATCTTAAAAATCAAAAATTGTTGAAAGCTGCTTATGAGCGCAACGTTGCATTTTTCAGTGAGTCGATTTTAATTGTTTACAAAGATGGATACTATGGGTTTGTGGACAGGGAGGCCAAACCACTTTCAGCGTTTGAGTTTGATGAAGTAAAACCATGGAGTGACTCATCGGCCTTTGTAAGGAAAAATTACCGATGGTTGATTTATGATATATACACTCGCAAGGTTACTCAAAGTCAGATCAAGGATTATCAATTAATTAAGGACGATCCAAAGGAGAAAATTGCGATCATCCATAAAGAAAATGAATATGGGGTTATCAGTAGTTCAAAAGGTATCATTATTCCTCCCACGTTTAGTGATGTACTTAACCTGGGAACAGCAGAGAAACCAATTTATTTTACCGAAAAGAATGTTGAGGAGGCAGACTTGTTTGTGGTCATTTATTACGATGAAAATGGACAGTTGATTCGCAGACACATTTATGAGGCTGATGAATATGATAGGATCTACTGTCGCTAGAATTAACACTCGCTTATCATATGCTTGTATTTATGTTTTATGGAATTTTATACCTTTCCAGCACTAAATTATTTTTAAAATGAGAATTATCCTGTTTGTCTTTTTTGTACTCGTGCTGAACTTCGCCAATGCACAGCCAACTGATTCGTTTCCTGATCGCCCAAAATTAGTGGTAGGCATTGTTGTCGATCAAATGCGGCAGGAATATTTGTACCGGTATGCGCCTAAGTTTGGAGAGGGTGGTTTTAAGCGTTTGATGAAGGATGGTTTTATGTTGACCAACGCACACTATAATTATGTCCCAACATTAACGGGACCCGGCCACGCTTCCATTTATACTGGAACAACACCAGCAGTTCACGGAATAATTGCCAATGATTGGTATGATAAGGACCTTAAAAAGAAAGTGAACTGTGTGGAGGATGACAAACAAAAAGTTGTGGGAAGCGATAAGGGCAATGGAGATGTGTCGCCATGGCGTTTGCTTTCAACAACAGTTACAGATGAATTGGAACTGGCAACACAGAGGCGTTCAAAAGTAATAGGGATATCCATTAAAGATCGGGGTGCTGTATTGCCAGCAGGTCATACCCCTGATGGTGCCTATTGGTATGACGAATTAACAGGAAAATTCATTTCAAGTACCTATTACAAAGGTGCGCTTCCTGTATGGCTGGATAAATTTAACGCAAGGAATCTGGCCGATAAATACCTTAATGAAACATGGAATACTTTTTACCCTATCACTCAGTATAAGGAAAGTGGCCCGGATGACAATCCTTATGAGGCTGTCCTGAGTGACGACTGGATATTGAAAGGAAAAACCAGACCAGTTTTTCCATACAATTTAAAAGAGCTTAGAAAACTAAATCCGGAATTTGAGTTGTTGTACTTTACTCCTTTCGGAAATGAAATACTCAAGGAACTTGCATTGGCTGCTATTGAAGGTGAGGAGATGGGCAAAGATGAATGGACTGACTTTCTTGCCATTTCGTTTTCATCCACTGACAAACTGGGTCATGCTGTTGGGCCCAATGCTATAGAAATTGAGGATATGTACATTCGGTTGGATAAAAATATTGAAGAGTTGCTCAATAAGTTGGACAATGATTTTGGTGAAGATCAGTATCTGGTATTTCTCTCTTCTGATCATGGTGTGGCAGATGTACGTCAATACTCAATAGACTTGAAGCTGATACCTGAAACGTATGGCCCGATAGACTTTAAGAAAGGATTGAATGATTATTTATCAAGCTATTTTCCTGGTAAAGATCTAATTGAAAATATCAGTAATGGTCAGGTCTTCTTTAATCATGATTTCTTCAATGCAGACCCCAAGTCTTCTGGCGTAGAATATTTAGTGGCCTCAGAGTTGGTTCGTTCATACTTACTCAGTCTGGACGATGTCAGTGATGTGTTTACAAAGTCATTAGTGCAAGCTAGTAGCTATAGCGAAGGAGGAATAAAGGGCAATGTGAAGAGGGGATTTCATCCCAAGCGATCCGGGGATGTGATTTATACAATGGAGTCTGGGTGGACATCCAGTGTAAAACCCCATGTGACTACACATGGAACAGGTTTTACGTATGATACCCATGTTCCGATCTTGTTTTATGGATTTGGTGTAAAGCAGGGATCAACTGCTAATTATCACACCATCACAGATATTGCACCAACAGTATCTACCATTTTAAAAATAAAATTTCCTAGTGGTACTACAGGTCAACCTATTGTTGAGCTGTTGAAATAGTAATAAAGCAAGCAAAAAAAAGAGGAGAGGTGAAACCCAGTTCACCTCTCCTCTTTTTATAATAAGGTATGGTTTAAGCGCCAGCGAAAATGCCGAATACCCCCATCATATTTAGTAATACCAGTAAAATAACGATAGGACATACAAATCGAATAAAGAATACGAATGCCTTTGAGGCAAAATTTCCAGCTTTGAATGCAGGTGAACCATGATCCAATTCGCCAACTATATTTTCAATAGGGAGTTTCCAGGCTACATAAAGGCAGGTAGTGAGTGCCACCACCACAATAAAGAAAGTTCCAAAGAAATAATCCACAATATTTTGGAAGCCAATGATGGCGTCTGTCCATGGTAAAGTCACGCTCAAATTAGTAAAGGTATCACTAGCGCCATGGGATAAGGCAGAAGGAACACCAAAAACGAATGCGGCAATACCCACCACCCATGCTGATTTCTTACGACTCCACTTCTTCTCATCAATAAAATAAGAAGCTGGCACTTCAAGCATAGAGATGGAAGACGTGAGTGCGGCCACCATTAAAAGCAAAAAGAAAAGCGCACCAATGATGTTGCCTCCAGGCATTGTGCTGAAAATATCTGGTAATACCTGGAACACAAGTGTTGGTCCTGCTTCAGGCGATTTTCCAAATGCAAATACTGCTGGGAAGATCATAAAACCAGAAAGCAAAGCAATACCGGTATCCATTAAACCTACATATACGCCACTCTCTACGAGATTAGAATCCTTTGGCAAATAGGAACCATAAGTAATCATGATTCCCCATCCGATGCTCATGGAGAAAAATGCCTGGCCCAATGCGGCTAGAATACTATTGGCAGTAAGTTTTGAAAAGTCGGGTTTCAGATAAAATTCAACACCGGCCATTGCACCATCCAGCATTAAACTTCTGATGGCTACAACAAAAATCAAAACAAAAAGTATAGGCATTAGGATTTTTGCAGCCTTCTCAATTCCACCAGAAACACCCCCCAGTACAATTAGGATGGTCACCAGCATAAATGTTCCCAGCAAACTAACTGAAGCCACTCCGTTGGCAGCATAAGCCTCAAAACCTGCTGTAGCACCTATCAATGATTTGTAAATGTATCCGATTGTCCAACCGGCAATCACACCGTAGTAAGAGAGCACAAAAAAGCTAACCGCCAAAGCGAGTATTGCCCCAGCGCCCATCCACACTTTGTTGGCCCCAGTATCTTTGAATGCACCTATCGTACTTTTTTTGGTAAAGCGGCCAAGACCCATTTCTGTAAATAGGAGCGGCACTCCAATCAAAAGGACACATAGTATATAAACCATGACGAAGGCTCCACCTCCATTTTGTCCGGTGATATAAGGGAAACGCCAAATGTTGCCCAATCCTACTGCCGAGCCGGCAGCTGCCATGATAAAGCCAAACTTAGAGCCCCACTGGCCCCTGTTATCGGTAGAAACGCTCATTGCTTACTTTTTAGGTTAAATTAGTTAAAGTGAAGCAGCCAATTTTGAAAAAAAAATCAACTAATCAAACCCCCCATAGGATGGGGATACCCATTATCCTGTTTGTGGACTGGAATTGAACTAAATAGGCATTATGCCACTATGAGCCTAACCAATTATCTTAAGCGTCCTAGAAAATATTGAATTGGTTTAGAATTACTATAATAATTACAAGCGGACATACATACCTGACAAAAAAGCTCCAAACCTGAGCAGCAGTAACACCCGCATATTTTTTGGTAGCAAAAGTTGGAGTGCCTTCACTCAACTCGGCAATTATCCTTGCAGGCTTGATTACCCAACCCACGTAAAGGCAGACAAATAACGCTACAATGATAATAAAGAAAGAACCCCAGATGAAGTCCATGATGTCCATAAAGCTGGTTAGGGTAATTCCGGAAAATTGAACAGTCATATTGGTGAGCGTATCATTTGCCCCTTTGGATAGCGCAGAAGGAATACCAACCACCAGAGCAGCAATAGCTACTGCCCATGCTGCTTTTTTCCTGCTCCATTTCTTTTCATCGATCAGCCATGAACCGGGTACTTCTATCATTGAGATGGTAGATGTAAGTGCTGCAATACACAATAGTAAAAAGAAGAATGCACCTACAATGTTTCCACCGGGCATTTCACTGAAAATATGAGGCAGTATCTGGAACACCAAGGTTGGTCCCTGATTAGGCTCCATTCCAAAAGCAAATACAGCTGGGAAAATCATAAGCCCTCCCATCAATGCAACACCTGTATCCAGCATTCCTATCCATAAAGCGCTCTTCACTATACTTTCACTTTTAGAAAGATAGGAACCATAAGTAATCATGATGCCCCATCCAATTGACATAGAAAAGAAGCATTGACTTAATGCTTTGAGAAATGTTGCTCCATTTATTTTTGAAAAGTCAGGAACAAGGAAATACCGCAAACCTGCTGAAGCGCCTTCTAATGTTACACTTCTGATGATGACGATAAAAACCAGGATAAAAAGAACGGGCATCAAAATCTTGGATGCTTTTTCAATCCCTTTGGCAATGTCTTTGGTTACAATCAACAGATTAAGTCCAATGAATCCAATAAACAATGGTATAACAATGGCAGGGTTTGCAGTGAATTCTGCAAAAGAAAGCTCTACACCCATCAATGTGGTATAGATATAACCAATCGTCCATCCTGCAATTACTCCGTAATAGCTGGTGACAAAAAAGCTAACACACAATGAAAGAATGGCACCAATCATCCAAAATCTATTGCTACCGGTGTCTTTAAATGCGCCAATGGGATTTTTACCTGTGAGTCGGCCCAAGGCTACTTCATTGAAGAGTAGGGGAATGCCGATTGCCAACACGCAACATAAATAAATGAATACGAATGCGCCTCCGCCATTCTCACCGGTGAGATAGGGAAAACGCCAGATATTGCCCAGGCCCACAGCCGATCCGGCTGCTGCCATGATAAATCCAAATTTGGATCCGAATTGACCTCGATTGGCCATAGTAAGTTTGGGATTAAGTGGGGCGAAGATTAGAAATTAATTTCTGATTTCTTTTAAGCGTATCAGAATTATTTTTCAGATTCTATCTTTTGGATTTGATTGGCAAGAATGGAGAGTCCATCGGTAAAGGAATGAGGGTTGTAACCCAATTCACGTTTGGCCTTGGTAATATCGAAACCTGTTTTTAAGGGGCGGGCAGCTGGTTGTTTAAATTGAGTAGAGTCAGTCGGTTTTATTAAGGACTTGTTGAGGTTGAAAAAGGTGGCAGTTTCAATGGCAATGTCATAAGGTGTCATCATTTCTTCACCCGAAATGTGATAAATACCTTTTGCTCCGAGTTTGGCAACCAGATAACAGCCCATGGCCAGGTCTTCTGCCAAGGTAGGTGTGCGCCACTGGTCGTTCACCACATTGATGGTTTTACCTTCTTCCAGGCTTTTCTTTACCCACAATACAATGTTGGATCGACTAAGGTCAGCAGTAATGCCATATACTAATACAGTCCTGACAATAGCCCAGTCTATTTTACTTTGCCTGATTACTTCTTCACCTGCCAATTTGCTCAGGCCATAATAGTTAACAGGTCCGGGTTTGGCGTCTTCCTTCAGTGGTCCTTCGGTTCCATCAAAAATGAAATCAGTAGAGACATGAATAAGTTTGGCTTTTACTTTTTGACAAGCATGTACCAGATGCTCAACGGCAGTCACATTGGCCAGCCAACATTGTTGGCGCTCGCTTTCGCACTGGTCTACCTGAGTCATGGCGGCCGTATTGATTACAATATCCGGCCGAATATCAGTGAAAATTTGGTCAACGGCATCTTCACTGGTAATATCCAGAAGATGAAATGTTCCCTTTTTTAGTTTTATGGCAAGCGGCTTTCTGGCAGTGGCTACTAAATCAATGTTCTCTTCTCTATCAAGGAGCAGTGATAATTTCTGACCCAATAATCCGTTTGCACCAGTTACAACTATTTTCATTTAGGGTCTGCGGGATATTCGTAGCCGTATTCTTTGGTAATTTTCTTTTTCGACATCTCCTCCACTGTTACTGTGAAATAAACATTCTTTATCGGGCGGTCAGCGCCATCTCTTTCTACTTTGGCGATTTTGTCAATGACATCAAGCCCTTTGATTACTTTGCCAAAAACAGTGTATTCATCGTCAAGGTGTGGGGCGCCACCTACAGTGGTATAGGCATCTATTCTTTCCTGTGGAATTTCTTTTCTCACCTTTATCCCTGTCTCTCTTTCTATTTTGGGGATCAGACTAAATAATTTTTGCTGATAGGCTTGCATATCCCCTGCATAATAAAGCGCAGTTAGTGAATCATAAAGCGCCTTATTTTCTTCCCTTTGCAAACACTGTTGCAATCCTTTATTCAGCTTTATTTGATCTACCGTTATTTGATCTATCGCATCCATGGGGATCACCGTTCCTTGAACAATATAGAATTGACTTCCACTCGAAGCTTTGGTAGGATTCATTTGATCACCTAACCGTGCAGCGGATAAGGCCCCCTTCTCATGAAAGAGTTTTGGATTGAATTCGGCCTCTACGGTATAACCAGGACCGCCATTGCCAAGTCGCTGGCCAGGTTGAGATTTTTTAGAATCAGGATCTCCACCTTGAATCATAAATCCATCGATTACTCGATGAAAAATCAAACTATCGTAAAAATGATCCTCAGCAAGTTTGATAAAATTTTCTTTGTGTTTGGGAGTCTCATCATACAAAATGGCAACCATGTCTCCCATATCTGTTTTAATGGTCACCACATAATCTTTCTTTTGTGCACAACTTGAAAAAAGAACCAAAACACAAATGGTGATGCAGGCGATACGATTCATACTTAGAGCTTATATTTTAGGGTCCAAAAATAATAGAAAGGATTGGGTCGATCAATCACAAACTTAAGGATTCAAAACTTTGGAAAGCATCAGCGAAAGGTTCAGAAAAACCATTTTCGCGCTTCCATTTCTCTCAAGAAAGTAAGAAGCCTCAGATAAGAGCCGATTGGCCTTCTCAATTTTTAAGACGTCCAGTACCTTGCTGAAATCCTGAATGAATTTGAGTTCACCACCTTGTGTCCTGTTGATTGAAGTAGATCCGGCAATGTATAACAAGGATTCCCTCATCATGCTGATACCATAGTACAAAAGGTTACGCTGGTTGAGCTTGTCCAACTGATGAAACTCATCAGCCATTGGCACCAGATCACCATAGCTTTTTTTGAAACAGGCCCTCATCCAATTGGCAAAAAACTCCTGGTTGATGTTTTCATCTCTTTCTGAAAGCCTCAACGCAAGATTCAAATCGCCATCGGCAAGCTGGATGATGTTTCTCCTGTCGGCATCTTTAATTTCAGTTTCCTTTTGAAGGTATTGCTTGAGTTCGTCATCTGTAAGCATTGGCACCTGCACAAGCTGGGTTCTGGAAACAATGGTGGGCAATAGCCTGTCGGCTGCATTACTTACCAACAAGAAAAAAGTATTTTGTGGTGGCTCCTCTAATATTTTCAGAATACCATTGGCTGCCGACCCGTGCATGTATTCGGGTTGCCAGATGATCATTACTTTATAAGCACTTTCAAATGATTTTAGCGAAAGTGTTTTGATGATGGTACGACTTTCTTCTCTAGAAATCAGTGCTTGTTTGTTTTCACCCCCGTAGAAATTGGTCCAGTCGTCCAGCTTACCAAAAGGCTGCTCTGTCAAAAATGCGCGCCATGATTTGGTGATCTCTGCTTTAAAACGATCGGCATCTTTGTCATTTTTAATATTGCTCAACGGAAAAACAAAATGAAGATCGGGATGAATAAATTTTTGATTTTTTGAACAGGCAGGACAAACGCCACAGGCATCTTCGGGTGTGCGATCGGTGCACTGAATGTAATTGGCGTAAGCCAACGCTAAGGGAAGATTCAATGCGCCTTCTTTTCCTGCAATTAGCTGTGCATGTGCCATTTTATTGGTCTGCACCGATTGGATCAGCTTGCGTTTTATTTCAGTTAACCCTGGAATCTCTGAAAACCTCATTCTTTAACAGTTTTTTTCTCCCACACTCTGTTGCCTTCTGTAGATTGAAAAAGACGTTGTAATATTTCCTTGTCTACTTCCTCCAGTCGTTTATTTCTTCTTTCGTACACTTTCTCGGCTGTATCCAGCATTTTGTTCAATTGAAAGGTGGTAAACCCGGCTGCTCCGCCCCATGCAAAGGAAGGAATGAACGTGCGTGGAAATCCATCACCAAAAATATTGCAACCTACGCCAACAACGGTGCCAGTATTGAACATGGTGTTGATGCCGCACTTGCTGTGGTCCCCCATGATCAGTCCACAGAATTGCAGACCTGTATCTTTGAAGCCACCTTTTTTGTAGTTCCAGATTTTTACGTTTTCATAATTGTTTTTCAGATTGGATGTGTTGGTGTCTGCTCCCAGGTTACACCATTCTCCAACTACTGAATTGCCAAGAAAACCATCATGACCTTTATTACTAAATCCAAAGATGACGGAGTTGCTGATTTCGCCACCCACTTTGGAAAAGGGACCTATGGTAGAATCACCTCTTATTTTAGCGCCCATGTTCACATGAGCGCCTTCACACAAAGCAAAAGGTCCTCGAATTAAGGCGCCTTCTTGTACCTGGGCATTCCTGCCAATGTAAATGGGTCCGTTTTCTGCATTGAGTACAGCAGCCTTTATTATAGCACCTTCTTCAAGAAATATATCTTTTCCCAACTCACCATATAGGATAGTGTGCGAATCGTTGAGGGCATTGGATTTTCTGCCTTTGGTAATCAAATCAAAATCAAGTTTGATTTGGGCAGCATTGAATTGAAATATTTTCCACACCTGGTCTACAAGGGTGATCTCGTTTTCGTACTCCTTTACATTAATATTATCGAAAGAAGTGCTATGCGTTTTAGCGGCAATTAAAATACCACTCTTGGCGATCGCCTCTTCATTTTTTAATGAGAGAATGGCCTTCACCAAAGCGGCATCAGGACATACTGCGCCATTTACCAAAACATTATCAGCTGTACTTTTTGTTGGATACTTCGATGAGAGATAATCGGCAGTGTGAAATGATGCTTTGCAGTTAAAAGCTATTTCCCATTTTCCCGTAATAGTAAGAATGCCTACTCTGATTTCGGAGATGGGTCGAGTTAGGGTAAAGGGAGAGAGGTCTTGCCGGATGGATGGATCGTCAAAAAGAATAAGGTTCATATCGTAAAAATAGGGTGCCGGCCAGAATGATCACCACATTAATGCTATTAAAAATGGACTGCCCCATAAAAAAGAAAGGTCTCTTTTGGAGACCTTTAAATGCTTTTGGACAGAAATGCTTAAGATTTCTTTCCGTATTTCTTTTGGAACTTCTCCACACGGCCGGCAGTGTCCATGAACATTTTCTTGCCAGTATAGAATGGATGTGAGGCAGAACTTACCTCGACCTTAATTACAGGGTATTCTTTGCCATCTGTCCACTTGTCAGTTTCATCTGAAGTCAGGGTAGAGCGGGTCAAAAACTTAAAATCGCATGAGGTATCCCAAAAAATAACCTCATTGTATGCTGGATGTATCTCCTTCTTCATAGCTTTTTTTTCTATCGGACTGCAAAAATAAGGAACTGATGCCTATTTGCAAGGCCTTGCCCCTTCATAAATTCTATATGGAGCGAAATGAGGGTTTTTTCATGTAAAATTGCAAATTGGCCTCCATTCTGACCCAATTTTTAGGATTGGATGGAGCGCTATCAATAAGTTACAGCATTGATAAGGTGAAATAAAGCAGCAATTGGGCAGTTATTCAAAAAAATAAAGTTTATCTAATACCTTTCTAGTGCCTTCTCAGATATTTAAAATGAAGCACCTTTCTATTATTCTAGTCCTTTTTCAGGTTGGAGCCGCCATGGCGCAGAGCACCAATGCCTCCCTCAATGAAGATTACTACCACTGGATTGATCGCTATGAAACCAAGGCAGGAAGGATAATGCCCCAGGTCTTCACCTCTGTAAAACCATACAAGCGGGATGCTATAGTGGAATTTGTGGATTCACTTCAATTGAATGATAACCTTTTCAACTCTTCAGTCGATCAATTCAATTATCAATATCTAAGGAATGACAGCTGGGAGTGGAGCCGGTCTGAAGCCAATCAAAGCGAGAGACCTGTGTTTCGTCATTTGTACAAGAAGAAATCGGATATGCTATACTCTGATCTGCCTGAGTTCGATATTCACGTCAACCCAGTGCTCTATACCAGCATAGGTAACGTTGGCCAGGCAGGAGAATCTTTATATCTCAATTCGAGAGGAGTAGAGATCAGAGGTATGATCGATAGAAAAATTGGCTTTTATACTTTTCTTACAGACAATCAGGCGAGGCTTCCGCTTTATGTTCGGGGTGGCATTGCTCAAAATCCGGTGGTGCCCCATGAAGGATTCTGGAAAACATTTAAGGACAACGGTGTAGATTATTTTCAGGCAAGAGCATATATCGATTTCGATATCAGCAAACATATCTATATGCAGTTTGGCCATGATAAAACCTTTATAGGCAACGGCTATAGGTCATTGATATTCTCAGATTATGCCCCTCCCACACTTTTTTTACGCACCAATGTAAAAGTGTGGAAGCTTAATTATTTATTTCAACTGAATCGTGTGGCAGCAGATGCGCCAGGATCAATTGGTGGATCTGGTAGCGGAAAGAGGCGCTATCCCGAGAAATTTATGGCGTTTCATCATGCCAGCATTAACATTGGTAAAAAATTCAATCTAGGCATTTTTGAATCTGTGGTTTTTAGCCCCAAAGACAGTTTGAATGACAACACGTTCGACCTTAGCTACCTCAATCCAGTTATTTTTTACAGGGCGATCGAACAACAATTTGGCAGCAGTGACAATGTGATTTTAGGAATGGATTTTAAATGGATGGTGGCCAAAAAACTTTCAGCTTATGGTCAGGTGGTTTTTGATGAATTCCTTTTAGATCGATTAAAAGAAGGCAATGGATGGTGGGCCAATAAGTTTGCCTTACAAGGAGGAGTAAAATACATTGATGCAGCAGGTGTCAATAATCTTGATTTGCAATTGGAAGCTAATATGGTGAGGCCCTATACCTATTCTCATAATACTCAATTCGGAAGCTATACCAACTACAGGCAATCCTTTGCTCATCCTTTAGGAGCAAATTTCAAGGAAGTGGTGGCGATAGTGCGGTATCAACCCAAACCAAAACTTAACCTTATCGCTAAAGTGATCTATGCGGAAGTTGGACGAGATACTTTGAGCTCGAACTGGGGCAGCGATCTCCTGAAGAGCAATTCCACTCGTGAACAAGATTTTGGGAATACCATCGGGCAAGGCGTATCTACAAGTATTGCCTACCTGGATTTTACAGCCTCCTACATGCTTAAACACAATCTGTTTGTCGATTTGAAAGTGGTAAGACGAGATCAGGATGCACCAGCCTTATCACAAAGAAACAATACAACAATAACTTCATTAGCTTTGCGCTGGAACATTGGCCAGAGGCTGTACGACTTTTAATTGATGAAGACCTTTCTCCGTATTCTAAATTATGCCCCTTATATAAAAAGCCGTCTGGTTTGGTTTTTTGTATTTTCTATCTTGGGAATCATCTTTGGAGCATTCAATATAGTATTAGTGATTCCTATGCTTCAGGTTTTGTTTGAACGCAACGTAGGTGATCCGGTACCCCCACTTCCTGAATTTAGCTTGTCATCAGAATACATCATAGGAGTATTCAATCATTACTTCCGAATGATCATTCTGGAAAATGGTTCGTTAAATGCATTACTATTTGTTTGTGGTCTGATAGTACTCTGTGTGTTGTTTGCCAATCTTTTCAGGTTTCTTGAACGCGTGGTGGCTACCAAGATTCGCGTAGATCTGGTAAGGAACATCCGACTTGATATTTTTAGTAATGTATCCAGGCTTCACATCGGGTTTTTTAATAGTGAACGCAAAGGAGACTTAATATCACGTTTTACCAATGATGTGCAGGAAGTAGAGGCTGCAGTGATGAATAGTCTTAAAGCAGTCTTAAAAGAACCCATTACCATCATTGTCTACTTCGCAATCTTATTCACCATTTCAGCCAAGCTTACTTTTTTTACTTTATTGGTGCTACCGTTTACAGGAGGCGTTTTGGCGGAAATAATCAAGAGATTGAAAAGGCAAGCAAAACAAAGTCAGGAATCTTTGGGGCGCATTGTCAATATCCTGGATGAAACTTTTGGTGGCATGCGTGTGGTAAAGGCATTCAATGCACGAGGTTTTATTATTCGGAAGATGGAAGAGGAGTCGGACTATTACCGAAGGGTGAACAAATCCATGTCGTATAAAAATGAACTGGCATCTCCTGTGTCCGAAGTGTTGGGCGTGATGATAGTGGCTGCCATCATTTTTTTTGGCGGGAACATGGTGTTGAGTGAGGACTCCAGTTTGTCTCCAGAAACATTCCTGGGTTTTTTGGCTATCTTTTCTATGATTATTCAACCAGCCAAAGCATTTTCAAATGGCATTACTGCCTTGCAAAAAGGAACCGCTTCGGCCAATCGAATTTTTGCGATCATTGATACTGAACCAGTGATTCAAAGTCCACCCAATGCAATTAAGTTGGAAAGATTTCAGGAGAAAATTGAATTTGTAAATGTATCGTTTGCTTACAATTCAGACTTGGTGCTCAAGAATATCAATCTTACTATCCCCAAGGGTAAAATGATTGCGTTGGTAGGTCCCTCCGGTGGTGGCAAGTCTACTTTGGCTGATTTGGTTCCAAGATTCTACGATCCTACACAAGGGGAAGTGAAATTGGATGATCATGCACTAACGAAATATGATGTAGAATCGCTAAGACAACAATTGGGTATTGTTACGCAAGAATCAATTTTATTCAACGATACCATCTTCAACAATATTGCCTTCGGAGCACCCGGAGCCACTATGGAGGATGTGGTACATGCCGCCAAAGTAGCCAATGCCCATGAATTTATTCTGCAGGCAGAGGAGGGATATGAAACGAGTATTGGGGAAAGAGGATCTAAGCTCTCGGGTGGTCAGCGCCAGCGACTGAGCATAGCCAGAGCCGTTTTGAAAAACCCTCCTATTTTAATTCTGGATGAGGCTACCAGCGCACTTGATACTGAATCTGAAAAATTGGTACAAGAAGCGTTGTTCAACCTGATGAAAAACAGAACCTCTATTGTGATTGCACATCGCTTGAGTACCATTCAACATGCGGATGAAATTATTGTGATACAGGGAGGTGAAATTGTGGAACGAGGTACACACGATGAATTAAGCAAACAGAATGGAGTGTATCGTAAGCTCAGTGATTTTCAGAGCAATGATAATTAAAACGGTCTTTTGCCGTTAGCATGGATATGTTCATGCAAGGTTTTCGGTGAGATTGCATTTTTGATTTATATGAAAAAGGGTATGTTTGTTGCCTAACGTGCGCGGAATGAACAAAAGACGGGTTATCTTCTTTGCTATTTTTGGGGTATATCATCTCATTATTCTGGTGTTCACCAGTTATATCGATGCCCAAAAACAAGACTTAGGTGTGCTTACGCGCATGTATGGTATTCTTCATTTATTCAAATATGGAGCTGTGCTTGGGCTGGTATTGTTTGCTACAGATTTCATATGGACATGGCGCTCTGCCAGATCTGAAGAGAAAGAAAAAGATGCTTTGAAGTTTGAGATCAACAACCTGAAAGCAAAAGTGTACGACTTGCAGGAAGCCTCAAAACCACTACCGGAGCCCAGCCAAAAGTCGGATACCGAATAATATGGATGCGCAACAAATTATCAAGGAGGAATTAAATCAGGCTGCGCTCACACTTAATAACTTCCTACAATCTAAAGAAGCCTTACAATCCATCGAAGAGGCTGCGTCTAAAATAAGCCAAGCGATAAAGGCCGGACAAAAAGTAATTTCGTGTGGCAACGGAGGATCACATTGCGATGCTATGCATTTTGCTGAGGAATTATCCGGAAGATTTAGAGGCGATCGCCTGGCCTTACCAGCACTTTCAATCTCAGATCCCTCTCACATCACCTGTGTAGGCAATGATTATGGTTTTGAATTCATTTTTTCACGCTATATAGAAGCATTGGGCAACAATGGTGATGTGCTGTTGGCCATCAGTACCAGTGGTAATTCTGTTAATATTTTGAATGCGGTGAAGGCTGCCCATAAAAAGGGAATGACAGTAGTTTCTCTAAGTGGAAAAAACGGAGGTAAATTGGCTGAAATAGCAGATATCAATATTATCGTGCCTCACGATGGATTTGCCGATCGCATTCAGGAAGTGCACATCAAAATTATTCATATTCTCATACTGCTGGTTGAGAAACAAGTAAGCTAGCAACTTACCTATTCAAAGTCGGGATGCGACTATGAATTCATCGTGAAAAATCCTATAATCACGTTTTAGCAACCTATCTTTTTCATGGTAGCAAAAACCTTTGGCAGCGCAGTGCATGGTGTGGATGCGCAAACCATCACCGTTGAAGTGAATATCATTCAGGGAAATAAATTCTGGATGAGTGGTTTGCCAGACAATGCGGTTAAAGAAAGCCAACACCGGGTAGAATCAGCACTAAAAGGATTGGGGTATTATATGCCTCGCAACAAGGTGGTAGTGAATCTTGCACCGGCAGATGTAAGGAAGGAAGGGTCAGCATATGACTTACCCATTGCATTGGGAATACTTAAGGCGTCTGGCCAGTTAGATATTGAAAAACTTGAGGAATATGTAATTATGGGGGAGTTGTCACTCGATGGAGTGTTACGGCCCATCAAAGGGGCTTTGCCCATTGCTATTCAATCGAGAAAGGAAGCATTCAAAGGGATTATTTTACCTAGAGCTAACGCACGTGAAGCAGCTATTGTAAATAAACTTAATGTTATTGGGGTTGAAACTTTGCAGGAGGCTATCGATTTTTTTACTGATAAAATACAAATAGATCCATTGGTGATCGATACGCGAGAAGTGTTCAATGAGCAGTTGAATACTTACGACAGTGATTTCAGAGATGTACAAGGTCAGGAAAATATCAAGCGTGCTTTGGAGATCGCAGCAGCCGGTGGACACAATGCCATTATGATAGGTCCGCCTGGAGCAGGAAAAACCATGCTGGCAAAACGATTGCCCTCCATACTTCCTCCACTCACATTAAATGAAGCATTGGAAACTACCAAGATACATTCTGTGGCGGGCAGATTGGGTACGGATGCAGCACTGATTACCAACCGCCCTTTCCGTTCTCCTCATCACACCATTTCGGATGTAGCTCTCGTGGGAGGAGGAGGCAACCCTCAGCCAGGAGAGATTTCATTATCACACAATGGTGTTTTGTTTTTGGACGAGTTGCCAGAGTTCAAGAGAACGGTGTTGGAAGTGATGCGTCAACCGATGGAAGAAAGACGTGTAACGATTTCGCGCGCAAAAGTTTCTATAGATTATCCTGCCAATTTCATGCTGATCGCCAGTATGAATCCGTGTCCTTGCGGATATTATAATCACCCGGAAAAAGAATGTGTATGCGCGCCAGGAGTGGTGCAACGTTACTTAAGCAAAGTAAGCGGACCCTTGTTGGATCGGATAGATTTGCATGTAGAGGTTGTGCCAGTAAGTTTTGATGAAATGACCGCCCAACGTAAATCAGAGGGCAGTGAAGTAATAAGAGAAAGGGTGGTGGCTGCCAGAGCTATTCAGGCAGAACGGTTTAAAGGGCGCACCGACATGTATTGCAATGCCATGATGCCCTCAAGTATGGTAAAGGAAATTTGTGCTATCAATGACGCAGGGCGAGTACTTTTGAAAACAGCAATGGAACGGCTTGGCCTTTCTGCAAGGGCATACGACAGGATATTGAAAGTGTCCCGTACCATTGCAGACCTTGCTGGTAGTAATGAAATTAAAATTGAGCACCTTGCTGAAGCCATTCAATACAGAAGCCTGGATAGGGAAGGCTGGGCAGGGTAGTTGAAGATGAAGCCGAAACTGTATTTATGCTTAATGTAAGCAGTTGGCAGCTGTGCAATTAAATAAATAATTAAAGATGAAATTGTTTCGATTTGGAGAAGCTGGAAAGGAAAAGCCCGGTGTATTGATCAATGGTGTGCGATGCGATGTCTCTATTTTTGGAGAAGACTACGGTGAATCTTTTTTCGTATCCGATGGCTTGGCGCGGTTGGAAGCATGGTTAGCAAAAAATAAAAGCGATCTCCCAATAGTAAGCGGAGAAACTCGGTTAGGCCCTTGTTTTCAAAGACCTTCCAAGATTATTGGTGTAGGGCTTAACTACACAAAGCACGCATTTGAAACCAATATGCCCTTGCCCAGCGAACCAATATTTTTTTTAAAAGCCACATCTGCACTTATCGGACCCAATGATGGACTGATACTTCCAAGGGGCAGCAAAAAGACAGACTACGAAGTAGAGCTGGCAGTAGTGGTAGGTAAGAAAGCTAATTATGTAGAGGAGAAAGATGCGATGGACTATGTAGCAGGCTATTGTTTGCACAATGATTACAGCGAGCGTGAATATCAATTAGAAAGATTGGGACAGTGGACTAAGGGTAAAGGTTGCGATACCTTCGCACCTATGGGCCCCTACCTGGTAACAAAAGATGAGGTTGCCGATTTCAACAATTTACACATGTGGACAAAAGTAAATGGTCAGCTTAGGCAGGACAATAATACGGATGACATGATTTTTGAAATACCTTTTCTCATTCATTACATCAGTCAATTTATGACATTGCTACCAGGTGATGTGATTTCTACTGGTACACCTTCAGGCGTGGGGCATGGACTGCATCCTCCTGTTTATCTCAAGGCAGGGGATGTAGTGGAGTTGGGCATTGAAGGATTGGGAGAACAGCGGCAGGAGGTAAATTAAAAAAAAGACGAGCTGGTTAAGTCATTGTGAAAAAGACAATTTTCCTATATGGATTAGCACTGGCGCTGCTCGTTCTCTTAATGAGAATGATTGAGTATCGCTTTTTGGTACGTGATCTTACCCTTGAGTTTTATATTGGAATTGTGGCCATTTTCTTTACCGCATTAGGAATCTGGGTGGGACTGAAGTTCACACGCAAGAAAGTGGTGATGATCAATCCTGATTTTCATTTTAATGATAAGGAGCAAACAAAACGTAATATCAGCAAACGTGAACTGGAAGTGCTTGAACTGATGGCACAAGGACTGGCCAATCAGGAGATTGCGGATAAATTATTTGTTTCCCTTAATACCGTTAAGACCCATTCATCTAACCTTTTTTCTAAGCTGGAGGTGAGCAGAAGGACACAGGCCATTCAGAAAGCAAAAGAATTGAACTTAATCCCCTAGTCCTTTAGGGTGATTCTTGCTGTGTACTGCCAAATCACCCGAAAGAATGATGGTGAATTAATTCCTATTCAACACATTTGGTCATAAATTCATTGATCCACTAAAGCCAACCTTATGAGAAAAGTTGTTTTAACATTCGGGTTAATAGCAGGACTTATTGTCACCTCCCTGATGCTTATTTCTATGCCTTTGTTAGGCAATGGAACCATCAGTTTTGAAAATGGTGAATGGATTGGTTACTCCACCATGATCATAGCACTTTCAATGATCTATTTCGGAGTCAAATCATATCGGGATAACCATAACAATGGAATGTTATCATTTGGTAAGGGATTCCAGATAGGCATACTGATTGCCGCAATAGCTGCTTTAATTTATGCTTCGGGCTGGGAGGTGTACTTAAGTATGTCTTCTGGTGACTTTATGGAGCAATATACAACCCAATATCTATCAAAAATGGAAAAGGAAGGGGCCTCGGTGGCCGAGATGGAGCAAATGAAAGCAGATATGAACAGCATGGCTGAAATGTACAAGAATCCGATTATTCGTTTTGGAATGACTTTGATGGAGATTGTGCCTGTAGGTTTGATCATTACGCTGGCAAGTGCGTTTCTGTTGAAAAGAGAGGAATCTTAATACACCACTGAGTTAAATTTTATAATTTTTGTAGGATGCAGTCACTTATACATACGCCTACCAATCAAATACAAAACAGTCTTGAGTTTTATCAAAAGCTGGAGTTTAAAGTATTGCCAGATAAAACACGAACGCTCGTAACAGACGGGAAAGCTGTGATTGAAATTAATCCGGATCGTTTTGCCAGAGCCGGGGTGAAGTTGTATAGGAAGAGCTGGTCAAAAGAATTAACTCAGTTGAAGAAGCTCACGAATATTCATAATATAAGTGAGGGTTTTTTATTGAGTGATGCAAGTAATGTTTGGATCTACTTGATGGAAGGGGAGTCAAAAGTAAAGCACAAACCTGCTAAGACATCCTTTAGCGTATTGGGCAATTATGCAGGGTTAAGTTTGGAAACACTGGATATGGAACGATCGGTAGCCATCTGGAAAGCATTGGGATTTGAAATCAATGGTTCGCCAGGACAAGGTTGGGTGGCTTGTAAGAATGAAGATGAGTTAACAGTGAATATCATGAATCCATTGATGTGCCCTCATCTTTTCTTTAACCCCTCCTTGACTTATTTCAATGGCAAGGAAAATAATCCCCAAGTGATCAAGAAGATCAGATCATTAAATATTCCGATTACAGAAGAGATTACCCACTTCAATGATCGCGGCATTGTTGACAACGTAATTATCCGCGATCCGGGGGGATATGGTTTTTTTATTTTCAATGATTAATTATTAACAACTTAAATAACTCAAGATGGAATTAGGTGCATTTTCAATAAGCCTTAGCGTCAAGGACCTTAAGGCTTCAAAACAATTTTATGAGGCGATCGGTTTTTCTGTCTTTGCTGGTAAAGTGGAAAGAAGTTACTTAATCATGAAAAATGGAAACGCATTGATTGGTCTCTTTCAAGGCATGTTTGATAAAAATATTTTAACCTTTAATCCGGGTTGGGATGAAAATGCAAATCAACTTGATTCGTTTAAAGATGTTAGAGAAATTCAGAAAAAACTTAAAGGAAAAGGAGTCAAACTGGCTAGCGAAACAGATGAAAGTTCTTCAGGGCCAGCAAGTATTTCAATGTTTGATCCGGATGGGAACCAAATTCTCATAGACCAACATGTTTAGATTCATTGGAAACTCAGAGGAAATATTTATCATGAAGGTTTCACCAGCCAAAAAATCGATTCATAATTAAAAACAGTAAAAGAAAATAGGTTATCGGTAGGTGATCCTGCGGGGTGTGCTTTGTTGGTGGCGTCAAAGGTAAGTTGCTTTACTTCCTTTCCATCAATTGAGACTTTAAAGACTTGAAAGTTACCATTCGAATCGGGGGCAATGTAGGCTACCCATTTCTGGTCGTGGGAAAGGGCAATGCCTGAGTACAATTGGTCACTATTGAATGAATGGATTTTTTTACCGGGTTTGCCATCTATAGGTACAATGTGAATCTCCTTTAATTCAGGATTGACTACATATTCAATCACCAGGTTCTTACTATCATTCATCCATTGAGAGTCAGTAAAGCTACCTTCCTCAAGTCCTGGAGGCACCAATTCAATTTGTTCTGTGGTAGGTTCTCCTGTCTCCTGATCCATGCCAATGAGAAAAAGTTTATTGATGCGATCAGAAGTGGGGGCAGTGTTGGATACAATCCACTTTCCATTTGGTGACCAGCGTGGCCAACCGGTTTCATAGCCACCTTTTGAAAGCGGTTTTCCTTTAGATGCATCGTTGTTGGGTTGAATCCAAATGTCATCAGTACCATCGGCATGGGTATGGAAAGCAATCCATTTGTCATTGGGTGACCAGCACATCCCTTGATCTTCAGAATAGGAAGCGCGCACAACAACATCTGGTTTATCTTTCGGTTGGTTCATGTCAAAAGCGACATAGCCAATTTCCTGTGTAATGTCGGGATAGTTCCTGTCATCCATTACTCTTCTCCAGTTGCCATAAGTAAAGGAGAGTAGTTTACCATTGGGATGCCAATGCGAAATTTCAGACATGAATGTGGTAATGGGTTTTGATTCACCACCATCCCCATCTACTGCAGCAATAAAAACTTTATAGTCTTGAAGTCTGAAAAGCACTGAGCCATCTTTTGCCACTGAGGGGGCATAACTGTCACGCGAGAAGCTTGCCAACTGTACCTTCGATTTGGTTTTTAAATTGTATTGCTGAAGATCAATAACCTGCTTTTCATTGGCCAAACTGAAGTAGAGAAATTGACCATCTGGAGAAAATGCGATAGGCCCATAGCTGTCAACTTTGATTTTCTCTGAATTAGTATCTTCCAAATTAAGTTGAATAAACCGGTTTTTGTTTTCTTCCACAATTCCAGCAAATGAATTGGAAGATGGATTCCATTGAATGGATTCGATCAAGTCCTTTTCAACCACTATTTTTTCATTATCGCCATTTTCATCCAATAACCATAATTGCGTTTTGCCATTTTTCTTTGAAAGCCCTGCCACGCGTTTGCCATCCAATGACCAGGTTAAGTCTCTTACATCAGCTCTTTCTAGATTAATGGATTTAGACTCATCGATAAAATTATTTTTAGCAGGCCATAAAGGAGTCCCTTGTTTGGTTTTTAAATCATAGATGTACCAGAACTTTCTTTCTCCACCGATTTCATAGGTCACTAAGTGCTGGCTGTTGGGCAACCAGTTAAGCGTAATGACGAAAGTGCCATGTTTCTCCAATTCGAAAGTAGCGCCCCCCACCACTTGCTGAACTAGAATTTGTTTACGGTCACTATAAGCAAATAGTTTTCCATCAGGTGAAATGGCGCCAAAGGGATCGCGATAGGCTACCGGCCCTTTTTGTTTTACCGCTTTGATGAATTGCATTTGGGTTGCTATGGTTTGTTTTTGCGCTTTTTTAGTATCACAACCAAGCAAACAAATGAAGAGGATAAGGAGTAATTTTTTTGACATAATTCTAGAAGATAAAATAGAGGATGAACAGGATCACCAATAGTATAGCAACCCACTTCATGCCTGTGCTGTACATGGCAAACTCATACCCACAAATGGGGCAAACTTTACTTTTAGGATCAATTTCCATTGCACAAGATGGACATTCTTTTGTTTTCATTGAATTAATTCATTTATGCACCCAATAGCTGGTTCACTGGATCAGTGTTTAAAAATGGATAATTAAATTTAATAAAAATCAGATGGTTAACAGTTGAATTGAAGATATTAGAGTTATGGTAAAAAGTACGCTGGTCTTTCTAACGATTATGATGCTCTTTGGAACATGTACGCCACAAGCGGAACGTGAATTGAGATGGTGTGATCGACTTCCGCGGGAGGCCAACACCCAATTTCAAAAATTGAATTATTCAAATTATTGGTTTGAGGTATACCAGGTACAAAACAATATTTATGCGATATATGAACCTTATCAATGGCAGGAAGTGATTTCTTATCTGATCATTGGAGATGAATTTGCATTATTATTTGATACTGGGAATGGTATTGGAGATATCAAGGAAGTTGTCAAAGAAATTACATCTCTACCCATTCGTGTTCTTAATTCCCATTCGCATTATGATCATGTAGGCGGGAATGCGGATTTCGATTTTGTCTACGGAATGGATACAGAGTTTACCCAATTGAGAAAACAAGGGTTGCCCCATGAACGAGTGGCTGAAGAAGTTTCACCAGAAGCATTATGCAAATCACTGCCAGAGAATGTCATCGCTGAAGAACATCACATAAGACCTTACGAAATTGATGAGTATGTATCTGAAGGTTTTACGATTAATTTGGGTAATCGACTCGTAGAAGTTATTGCTATCCCCGGACATACGCCCGATGCGATAGGGCTATGGGATAAAGAGAATGGTTTGTTGTGGACAGGCGATACCTTTTATCAAGGTGCAATTTGGTTGTTTGCTAAGGAAACTAACTTAGAAGATTATAAACATTCAATTAACCGGTTAGCTGAGATGTCGAAATCGTTGAAACATTTGCTTCCCGCACACAATATTCCTTTGGTAGATCCATCATTGCTCGTTGAGCTTGATGAAGCATTAGTTCAAATAGAGAATGAAACAGTAAAAGGAGTTGATTCAACAGATGGACGTGTACACTTCACTTTCGATCATTTCACTATCCTTATGAATAAGAATTAAGCTTTCCTTTTGTTTTCAACAAACTGGACGAATCGTTTCATGGCTACTTCTAACTCTTTCTGCGGAAAGCAAGAATGCACCAAACGAAACTGCCCGTGTTGCGTGTGCCCAAATCCATTTCCGGGCGTGAGTAAGATGCCGGTTTGTTTATACAAATCATTCCAGAGTTCAGTCTCCAGTTCTTGAGTATTTTCTTTTAAAAACTCCGATAAGTCCAACCAAACAAAAAGGCTGCCTCTGGCTGGAGCATAGGAAACCTGGAGTTCTCTCAAAGCCTTGATCACAGTTAAATAATTTTCGGTAAGCAACTTTTGATTGTTTTGGATATACTTTTCAATGAAGTCTTCATCACTAAAGACAAGCTCAAACATCCATTGAGTATAATTGGAAACCATTGACGGGCCATTCAAATTATTATAAGCTTCAAGGAAGGTTTTGTTGAGAGAGTAAACCATGCCCACCCGAAAACCAGACGCACCAAAATCTTTGGATAGTGCATACCAATGGTGCAGGTATTCACTTTGTCGCTGTTGCATGATGTTGGCAAAGGAATAGAAAGATGTAGGTGTTGGATAATCGTCTTTTAATTCCGGGTGTTGTGTATTGATAAGCGATAGACTATAAATCTCATTAACGATCAGGTGAATATTGTGTGAGATACACCAATCAGAAAATCCATTCAGTTTGGATTGTGAATACATTCCACCAGTTGGATTATCAGGATTAGTAATGACAAGCAGGCGGAAGCGTTTACCCTGACTTTCAATATCTTTCAGTGCTGCTTCCAGATGTTTGATGTTGAGGAGAGGCCCGTTTGCTAAATCTTCAATATTGTGGTGTGTAATGAGATCATACCTTTCCATACCTGATTTATTCTGTATGTCCTGTTTGTAAACAGGATAACAAGGAGAGGGGAACACAGCCACATCGCCAGGTTCTCCTAATATCCAGGAGGTAAGATCTATAACAGATGTAGCGCCAGCCGATAGCGCGAGATGTTCTGGATTAACCTCACAATGCGTTAAGAATTCCGAATAAAAGCTGGCGACTTTTTCCCTAAAAGAGGGAGAGCCAGTACTGTTGGTATAATTGGCTACCCAGTCTGGAATGTCGTGCTCGCAAGTCAGGTGTTCTATATGTGATCGAAGCATTGGCCAGCTAAGCTTATTTTCGGCTACATTTAAAGGAAATGTACCATTGGGGTTTTCTGTCGGATGATACAGATTTTTGATTGCCTCGAAGTAGGCTTCAAAGTCAATGCGCAAAACAGATTGAGATGCAGTTTGACCACGCTGAGATAATGGAGAATTCAAGATCAACTCTTAGATAGTTATACATGGCTAAAATATGGCTTTTTAATTGGGTCTCTTACCGCTTTGCTGATTTGCTTTTAAAGCCGTGATATACTACTATTGACCAATCGTTCAGTCAAAAAGTAATGAGCCCGAGAGTTGCATCTAAAAATGAGGAAATAAGGCAGGAAAGCATGAAAAAGATCATGGATGCCGCATTTTCGCTCATTGCAAGTCAGGGTTATGACGCAACCAGTATTGCCCAGATTGCCAGAGAGGCGGGCGTATCAAAGGGGCTGATGTACAACTATTTTGATAGCAAAGAGGATTTGCTGGAGAAATTAGTAAAGGGAGCGATGAATGAAGGCGACAAAGTGATTGGAGAATTGCTGAGCGATGATCCAAAGGTGACTTTGCAAAACATTATAAAATGGTTTTTTAAGCAATTGAGGGAAAGACCAGAATACTGGAGGCTGATGACGGTACTCACTTTTAGGATTGATAAGTTCGCTTTTGTACATGACATGGCAACTCATAAAATGAAGGGGTATACATCATTTTTGAAGGAGTTGTTGGAAAAAATCAATTTTCCCAATCCCGCGGGTGAAGCTAAGTTGATGGCTGCATTATTCGATGGTATTGCCATTCAATACCTGGTGATAAAGGAAGATTATCCACTAGCGGAAATGGAAAATTTTTTAATTAAGAAGTATTGCAAAAAAAAATTAATCGCATGAGGATAATAACAGTTCTTGTAATCATATTGATTGGCTTTAAGGTAGATGCACAAACGGCCCGGGAAATAATGCAACGTGTAGATGACAAAGTGCGAGGCACGTCCAATAGGTCAGAGATGAAGATGACTATTGTCCGCCCTGATTGGAAAAGAGAAGTAACGATGAAAGGTTGGTCACTTGGAACGGAATATAGTTTAATATTAATAACCGGACCAGCACGTGATAAAGGACAGGCCTTTTTGAAACGTGATAATGAAATGTGGAATTGGCAACCTTCAATTGACAGGGTTGTAAAGCTGCCGCCATCCATGATGTTGCAATCCTGGATGGGATCAGATTTTACCAATGACGATCTGGTGAAGGAATCTTCCGTTGTCAACGACTACACGCATAGTCTAGATCAGGATTCAGTAATTGAAGGTAAAAAGGTATATAAAATTGTACTTACCCCAAAGCCAGACGCGCCTGTTGTATGGGGTAAAGTAGTATGTTTTATAGAGAAGGAAGATTACAATCAATTATTGGTTAAGTACTACGATGAAGACAATTATCTGGTGAGTACTATGATACTCTCAGATATCAGGGAAATGGGAGGGCGGACTTTACCAACCAGAATGGAGATGATACCGGCAGATAATCCAAAACAAAAAACAGTGATTGAATACATCAATCAAGAGTTTAACATTGGATTAAAGGAGGATTTCTTTTCAATGCAGAATATGAAACGCGTTAGATAACCTATGTATTTAATACTTGCATGGAGAAACATTTGGAGGAATAAGAGAAGATCATTGATCACGATCTTGTCTATTACGTTTGCCGTATTATTGGCATGTGTAATGCGATCCATGCAACTGGGTTCGTATGAGCGGATGATAGAGAATGCAGTTAGGTTTTATACGGGGTATATTCAAATCCATAAAGATGGATACTGGAACGATAAGGTAATCGACAATAGTTTTGAGTTTGATTCAGTGAAACTATCAAAGGTCAACTCCTTAAAAGGTGTTCAAACTTATGTTCCACGTATAGAGTCTTTTGCACTATCCTCTTACAAGAGTCAAACCAAAGGGGCTTTGATTATGGGTGTTGATCCCGAAAGAGAAAATGAACTCACGAGAGTAAAAGACAAACTGCTTGAAGGCATTTATTTGAAAGCAAAAGACGATGGGGTCTTACTTTCACAAGGTCTTGCAAATTATCTGAAAGCTACTGTAGGAGATACCATTGTGCTTTTAGGTCAAGGTTATCATGGCGCCAATGCCGCTGGCCTCTTTCCCGTTAGGGGTATTGTCAAGTTTGCCATGCCACAACAAAACAATCAATTGATCTACATGAGTTTGGAAAAGGCGCAGTGGTTTTATGCGGCTGATAATTTGATTACCAGTGCAGCCCTTGTAATTGATGATCCAGACGATGCGCAAAAAATTACAAAAGAGATCAGGGAGATATACAAAGGAGATGCTTACGAGATAATGGACTGGAAAGAATTGGTGCCAGACCTTGTACAGAGTATTGAATTGGACAACATTAGTGGCAAGGTGATGCTGTGGATTCTTTATCTAGTCATTGGCTTCGGGATGTTTGGCACCTACCTGATGATGACTGCAGAGCGTCAATACGAATTTGGGGTAATGATCGCAGTGGGCATGAAGCGACTTCAGCTGCAAGTGATTGTGTTATTAGAAATTACCATGATGACTTCAATAGGAGTACTACTTGGTATACTGATGAGTTTGCCTGCCTTAACCTATTTTCATATTAATCCGATTTATTTCGGAGATGAAGCAGCGAAGGCCATAGAAAACTTTGGAGTAGAAGCTGTATACGCTTTTTCATTGGATCCGGTGATATTCACCAATCAAGCATACGCAATATTTATTATGGCCATTGTGTTGGCAGGTTATCCCATTTGGTCCATTTATAAAATGAAACCAGTCGAATCCATGAGACCTTAAATATTATGATAGCAATCATAGCGTGGAGAAATGTATGGAGAAATAAGGGCCGTAGCCTTGTTGTAATTGGCGCAATGGTAGTTGGCATTTGGGCAATGGCATTTGGTGGTGGTTTTATGAAAAGTTTTCTCGTTGGTTATGTATCATCATCCATTAAGCATGAAACGTCCAATGGACAGATACATCACCCGGAGTTTACACAAGACTATGACATTCAATACACCATTCGTGATTATCTGTCTGTAATCAGGTTTTTAGAAACTACTGCAAGCGTTGAAGACGTCACTTCCCGCTCGTTGGTCAATGGCATGATCGCATCGTCACGACAGGCAACTGGGGTAAAAATAGTTGGGATCAATCCGGATGAGGAGGCAAAGGTGACTGAACTAAACAGCCTGGTGCATGAAGGTACTTACTTTGAAGGCACCAGTAGCAATCCGGTTTTGATTGGAAATAAATTGGCTGAGAAGTTGAAAGTGAATGTTGGGTCTAAAGTGGTGCTTACTTTTCAAGATGCAGATGGGACCATAACAGCAGGCCGTTTTAGGGTAGTGGGCACTCTCAAAGCTACTTCACCTACAATTAGTGAGACAACGGCTTTTACTTTAAAAACAGATCTCAACAGGTTATTGAATATTGGAGACAACATACATGAAATAGCCTATACCACTTTGCCAGAAACAGATGATGAAGAACTGGCAAAAATCCTTAAAGCCAAATTTCCCGATGATCAGGTTGAAAGTTGGAAGGAATTGTCACCCGTATTGGTGTTCATGGAGCAGTGGATGGCCAGTATTTTGAAAATGCTAATAGTAATTATCATGTCTGCCCTTGCCTTTGGAATAGTTAACACCATGTTGATGGCAGTGTTAGAAAGGGTTAGGGAATTGGGCATGTTGATGGCTTTGGGGATGAAACGGGTTAAAGTATTTTTTATGATCATGTTGGAAACCATTTATCTGTCAACAGTTGGTGGGCCACTGGGTCTGCTCATTGGTTATGCTACCGTATCCTATTTTGGAACATCGGGAATTGATTTAACCGACTACTCTGAGGGGTTAGAGGCTATTGGCTATGAAAGTATTTTATATCCTGTTTTGCAACCAATGGATTATTTACAAATCGTGGTGGGAGTTGTGCTTACAGCTTTTTTAGCTTCAATTTATCCTGCCTGGAAAGCAATTAAACTCAGACCTATTGACGCATTACATACCATTTAAAAACTAAACATCGAGATAGATGTCTACAATTATAAAAGCAACCAACATTTCAAAAGTATACCACAAGACTACCATACCAGTGCATGCACTCAATAAGCTGAGTGTGAATATTGAGGAAGGCGAGTTTACTGCTATTGTTGGTCCATCCGGTTGCGGAAAGACCACCTTATTGAATATTCTTGGAGGTCTTGATCAGCCTACTGAAGGAAAAGTAGAAATAGCAGGTACAGATATTTCTACTATGAAGGATAGCGAGCTGATCGATTTTAGATTAAAAAATATAGGGTTTGTTTTTCAGGCTTACAACCTTATCCCAGTACTTACTGCAATTGAAAATGTAGAATTTATCATGCTGCTTCAAAAGCGGAATAAGAAAGAGAGGCATACGAGGGCCATGGAGCTATTAGAACGCATGGATATTTCTGATAAAGCCAACAACAAACCATCTCAACTTTCAGGTGGGCAGCAGCAGCGTGTGGCTGTGGCAAGGGCGTTGGCTTCCAAACCTCGATTTATTTTGGCGGATGAGCCTACTGCGAATCTTGACTCTGCTTCGACCAGCAATTTGCTGGATCTTATGGCAAAAATGAATCTGGAGCAAAATGCTACTTTTATTTTTTCTACTCATGATCAGCGGGTAATGGACAAGGCAAGGAGAATTATCACTTTAGAGGATGGGGCCATAGTTTCAGATGTGAAACGTTAATGAAAAAACTTTTTTTAATAGGTATTGGAGGTTTACTCTCTTTCTTTACAGTGGCACAGGAAACTGATAAAGAAAAGGTGACATTCAAGGGCTACATCAAAAACATGGGCTCGTTTAATTACTTTAATGATGACCTTTGGATTGAAGACCTGACGCACAACCGATTAAACTTTGCTTGGTATCCCAATACTAACTTTACCGCCTACGTGGAGTTTAGAAACCGGTTGTTCCTTGGGGATTTTGTAAGCGACATTCCAGGATATAACCAGATCATTGATTCCAATAATGACTACTTTGATTTGTCTGCAAACCTGATTAATAACAAAAGCGCCTTGTTGAACGTGATGGTAGACAGAGTCTATGTACAATGGAATAAGAATGATTGGGAAATAAAATTAGGTAGACAACGAATTAATTGGGGAGTTAACCTCGCCTGGAACCCAAATGATTGGTTCAATGCTTACTCCTTTTTTGATTTTGACTATGAAGAACGTCCTGGATCAGATGCATTGCGCATTTCAAAATACACTGGCGTGGCATCAAGTATAGAAGTGGCGGCAAAGGTGGCGGAAGACATGGATAGGTTTGTTGGTGCTGCAATGTGGAGAATCAACAAATGGAATTACGACATGCAATTTTTGGCTGGCATAGCACAAGGAGACCTTGCTATGGGAACAGGCTGGGCTGGAAACATAGGCAATGCAGGATTCAAGGGAGAGCTTTCCTATTTCATTCCTGTTATAACTACCGCAGTCAATCAATCTTACGATTATCTATTTCTAGGTGCATTCTCCATTGATTATTCATTTCAAAACTCTCTGTATCTCAATGGTTCTGTGATGTACAATTCATTCGCAGAAGTAGATCCGGCTTTTGGTTTTTCGTTTTCAGGAGCAAGACCGGGTAACTTTACTGTGCGAAATGTTTCAATGTATCGATGGTCATCTTTTGTACAATCTTCCTATCGATTCACCCCGCTTTTCTTTGGGGGACTGTCTGCAATCGCTTACCCTGGAAGTAACGCCTTTTTTATTAATCCAGCGCTTACCTTTTCTTTAAAACAAAATTTGGATTTGGACATAGTGGGCCAGCTGTTCTTTGATGAAGATCCTATCTCTGGCGACTATGGCTCTGTTTCTCAATCAGGGTTTATTCGAATGAAGTGGAGTTTTTAAATCATTTGAAATAATAGACCAATTTTCGATGTGAATTTTCGAAAGCCTCGCGTACATAGAATTGAATCGCCTTTTCCCGAATCATCCTTGTGGTCACTTCCAGCTGTAATGCACCTTTTGCCTTTGCTAATTGCTTGATGGTATTCATGAGTATTGTTCCAACACCTTTGCTTCGATATTCGGCCGCCACAAACATCTCTTGAATTTCTGCTACAGTACCTGCATGGTGAAGTAGTGTTTGAAGGTGACAACTTAAATAACCTATGGCTTTTTGTTGATCATAAGCCACCAGATATACATTGTCTGGATTGGAAATGTTTTTTTGATAGAGTTGCTTCATCAGGTCTCTGTCAAAGACCTTGTGCTGCAATTCACATACGAATTGATAAACAACATCAAAATCTTTGACAGTAGCTTCCCTGACAGAAAAGGCCATGTATGCTATTTTTTGTATTTGTCAAACCAAGCTAAAATATGATCAATCTTAGTGATCAGTTGACTAGGACGATTGGCGATATAATGATAAGAACCAGGGACTTCCACCAATGCTGTTTCTATTTTTCTGATCTTGAGTGCATGGTACAATTGCTTGGCTTCAGAAAGAGGTGTGCGCATATCTTCTGAACCTACCATTACCAATGTGGGACACTGGATATTTCCAACTAAAGAGATGGGAGAGAATTTCATATAAGTTTCCATGTTTTCCCAAGGCTGCCCTGGAAACCTCGAATTGGCATACCCGTAATAGTTGTCAGCTGTCAATGTCTTGCTGATCCAATTCATTACTGGTTTTACAACAGCAGCTGCACGAAACCGATTGTTTTTTCCAATCATCCACGCGCTCATTATTCCACCTGCACTTCCGCCTGTTACAAATAAATTTTGATCATCGACAAATCCTTTTTTTAACACCGCATCCACACCATCCATTACATCATCGTAATCGTTACCGGGATAGTTGTGATACAATTCATTTCCAAATTTTTCACCGTAACTGGTGCTTCCGCGTGGGTTTGGATAAAACACCACATAGCCACCCGCAGCCAGCAATTGCATTTCAGGTGAAAAACGATCCCCATAGTTTGCAGTAGGACCTCCATGGTTTTCTACAATCAGTGGATATTTTTTTCCGGCTTCAAAGAACGGAGGCTTGACAATCCAACCTTGTATATCGTAGTTCCCTACTGAAGCTTTGTACCAAATTTCTTCCACCTTGCCTAATTGACGGAAATCCAACAAATCGCTGTTCAAAGAAGTAATCAAATTAACCTTGCTACTTCCTTTATCCATTATGGCCAGTTCACTTGGGTGTTCTGGAGTTGTGTGAGTAAAAGTTACTCTTCCTGTATTGGCCATGGAGAACGAACCACCACCATAAGGCCTCGCTGGATCATCACCACCAAGATTACTGGTAATAAGAGAAGTTTTTCCTGCTAATGTAACATAGCCAATTTTAGTATTTCCTTTATCGTCATATTGAAAGTACAGACCTTTCCCCTCACTATCCCACACTGGGTTGTTAATGTCACGATCAAGTTTAGTATCTATTTCTTTTTTGCCCGATCCATCCCCATTCATGGTGTACAACCTTGTGACCTGATAGGTCTGTGTTCGGTCATCAAACCCCACATAGGCTATTGTCTTTCCGTCTGGTGAAACTGCCGGACTGTGGTCAGGTCCTTTTCGAGTTGTTAATGTGTTTATCTTTCCATCAATAACTGAGACAGCGTAAAGCTCTGAGTTGTCAAAATCATATTCCCAATCTTCATTGCGATTGCCAGAAAAAATCAATTGTTTTCCATCACTTGACCAAACTGGAGTACTTCTGTGTTGAAAATTTCCGCTGGTCACCTGTCGTGCGGTGCCACCTTCAGCAGGCACAACGAACAAATGAGAATAACCTGGCTCCATGTATCCAGAGCCATCTGCTTCGTGTTTCAATCTGGTGGTCACCCTTGGTGCTTCCGCCCATTTGGCACCATCTGGTTTTGAAGGAGGTTTTACAAGCGATAGTTCATTGCCTGGTACGTGCATTGAAAAAGCGATATGTTTTCCGTCTGGAGACCAAACTAATCCTCTTGGGGATCGATTCAGCTGCGTCAATCTGGCCAAACGTCCAGTCTTCATCCAGTAGACAAATATTTCAGCACCATCGCCACTGCTGCTCACAAAAGCAATCCTTGTTCCATCGGGTGACCATGAAGGACTACCTTCACCTACATCATTGGTAGTCAATTTCTCGTGACCAGTCCCATTCGCATTGATGATCCAAAGTTTTCCCTCTCTTCTGTCTGTCATGATGTTCATGCCTCTGCGCACGTACACCACCTGATTGCCATCAGGAGAAATTTGAGGGTCGGCCACCCATTCCAATTCAAACACATCCATCCGGCTGAATGGCTGCTTACTTTGGGCTGCTGCAACAAGTTGAACAAAAACAAAAAGGAGGGTAGCTATACGGGATTTCATGCGTTTTGATCATTTGGTTTAACTATTCACAAAGAATCTAATGTAAGAATTAGCTCCGCTATTTGGAAGTAGACTTTGTTGGGGGGCAAATAGTGTGATACTGATCAAAAGTCAATTCACGGGAGGTCAAAAAACAAAAGCCGGATATTTCCGGCTGATGATAGTATTTTAAGGATGGGTTATGGCAGGAATTATTCCGGCTTGACCAACTTAACATTAACTGCAGAAGGGCCTTTTGGTCCCATTTCTACTTCAAAAGTTACCTTGTCTTTTTCCTTGATGGGTTCAGACAATGCATTAATATGAACAAAAACGCTGTCTTGTGATTCAGTATCTTTAATGAATCCATATCCTTTAGAATCGTTGAAGAAAGTTACACTTCCTTTTCTGATCAAATCGGCTGGATCAATAGGTGCTTGCTTGGGGATGCTCACCTCGATGTCTTCTAATTTTACAGACACCTTTTTCTTTAATGGATCCGGAGGAGTGGAGGTAATGTTTCCGAACTCATCCACATAGGCCAGCATGTCTTCAAAGTTGCTTCCGGATGAGTTGGCTTTTCTGTCCTGCTTCTTTTGCTCTTTGTCGTCTCTTTTCTTTTGCTTCTTCTTCTCTTTTTGTTTTTTGTTCCAGGTCTCCTGCGATTTTGCCATAGATAGTTTTGGTCAGTGAATAATAGATTTATGTCGATTCAAATGAATTTGAGGAGAGAACCCTCGGAAAGACAGATGAAGTGACAAAGATACGATAATTCTGCGGCTTTATCGAACCATTAACCTCAATTGCCAACGCTTTGATCAAGTTGCGTTCGTACTAAAGATCTGCCTCTTGCTCTTGTTTTGTGTTGTGATTGCCTTGGATATTGCCTAAAATCGAAATCTAATCCAATGATTATGCGACAATTTTTACTCCTTTTGCTTTTGGCTGGGTCTGTATCAGTGCTCGGTCAAACTGTTTTAAAACAATCATTTCAAGAACTGGAATACCGTTCTATCGGTCCATTTAGAGCTAGCCGAACGGTAGGTGCTGTTGGCATACCTTCACAACCCAACGTATTTTTTATGGGTGTTAATAATGGAGGTGTTTGGAAATCGGATGACTACGGTCGTACCTGGAATCCAATATTTGACGATCAACCTACTGGATCTGTGGGTGACATAGCGGTTTCACCTACTAATCCGAATATTATCTATGTCGGAAGTGGAGAAGGGCTTCACAGGCCTGATCTAAGTGTAGGTGATGGAATATTTAAATCAGTTGACGGTGGCAAGACCTGGTCGCATGTTGGTTTAAATGATGTTCAGCAAGTTGGCAGAATAATAGTTCACCCCACCAACCCAGATATTGTGTTTGTAGCAGGATTAGGGCACCCCTATGGTGCCAATGAAATGCGGGGAGTTTTTCGTACAACCAATGGAGGTAAAAGCTGGGAAAAAGTTTTTTATATCAATCACAATACGGGAGCCATTCAAATTGAGTTTGATCCTACCAATCCACAAGTTTTGTATGCCGATATGTGGGAACATCAGGAAGGTCCTTGGGAAAACGCTGCATTCGCTGGGCCTAATAGTGGGTTGTATAAATCAACTGACGGTGGTACTACTTGGCGCCAGCTTACCAATGGTTTGCCTGGAGCTGCGCAAGGCTTGGGTAGAATCGGTTTTGGAATAGCAAACAGCAATTCAAAAAGATTATATGCTACTGTAGATGCCAGACAAAACGGAGGTATTTACAGAAGCGATGATGCAGGTGAGAATTGGTCATTGGTTACAACGGACAGAAGGATATGGGGGCGGGGAGGAGACTTTGCTGAGATAAAAGTACACCCTAAGAATCCTGACATAGTTTTCGCGGGTAATGTAGCCGCTTATAAATCAACAGATGGAGGAAAAACCTGGTGGTCGTTTAAGGGCGCACCGGGTGGTGACGACTATCACAGACTTTGGATCAACCCTGAGCATCCGGATATCATGTTTTTTGCTGTAGATCAGGGGGCAACGATAAGCGTAAATGGGGGAAAGACATGGAGTACCTGGCTAAATCAGCCAACATCACAAATGTATCATGTGATTACAGACAACCAATTTCCCTATTGGGTGTATGGTGGACAACAAGAGAGCGGTGCAATTGGCACAGCCAGTCGTGGTGATGGAGGACAAATTTCTATGCGCGATTGGATTGGAATTGGAAATGATGAGTACGCAACCATTGCGCCCGACCCTAAGAATCCTGACATCATTTATGGTGGCCGCGTAATGCGTTTCAATAAAAAAACAGGGCAATCACAAAATGTTGCACCAGAGGCATTCCGCACCGGAAAATATCGAATGCTGCGCACTTTGCCTTTACTTTTTCATCCCAAGGATCCCAACATGCTTTTGTTTGGAACCAATGTGCTATGGAAGACTATGAATGGTGGGCAGGAGTGGGAAATCATTAGCCCGGATCTTACACGCAAACAGCCCGAAGTGCCTGCCAGTGTAGGAGATTTCAAAACAGCGGAAATGGAAACAATGAAGCAGCGTGCAGTTATTTATGCTGTAAGTGCGTCTCCACTCGAAGTGAACACCATTTGGGCAGGTACCGATGATGGACTTGTTCATCTTACCAAGGATGGAGGAAAGAGCTGGAAGGAAGTTACACCTCCTGCTTTGAAATCGTGGGACAAGGTATCGATCATGGATGCAGGCCACTTTGATGTGAACACAGCCTACATGGCCATCAATGCCATTAGAAAAGATGATATGAAACCCCACGTGTATCGCACCCATGATGGCGGAGTCACATGGCAAGAAATTGTTAAAGGAATGAATCCGATGGGACCTGTGAATGTGGTGAGAGAAGATCCTAAACAAAAAGGATTGTTGTTTGCTGGCACAGAGCGAGAGGTTTACTTTTCAATTGATGATGGAGAAAGCTGGCAATCGTTGCGTATGAATATGCCGGCTACATCAATTAGAGATTTGGTTATACATGAGGATGATTTGGTAATAGGTACTCATGGTCGATCGATTTGGATTATGGATAACATCAATCCTTTGCGAGAACAAGCCAAAGCAGCCGCAACTGATCAGGCCTACCTTTTTGGCCCTCCCGTAGCCATTCGTGTACGTGACAATATGTTTTTAGATACTCCAATTTTACCCGAAGAACCAACAGGTAAAAATCCTCCAGATGGAGCCATATTGGATTACTTGCTCAAACAAAATGCAAGTGATGTGGTATTAGAAATTGTAGCGGCAGATGGTCAGGTAGTAAGAAAATATTCCAGCAAGGATAAACCAGAAGTATTAGACACAACGGCTATGCAATATCCTACTTATTGGTTCCGTCCGGCACAAAAAATAGCCACCGATGCAGGACATCATCGGTTTATTTGGGATTTGCGCTATGCACCTCCTGCGGGTTCCCAACGTCAGCATTCCATCTCTGCTGTTTATAAGAATACACCAACAGGACCTCAAGGACCTTTTGTGATGCCAGGCAAGTATACTGTACGGTTGACCGTAGATGGAAAGCCAATGGAAAAATCATTGGAAATAAAAATGGATCCGCGCGTAACCATCACCTCTGCCGATTTGAAAGCACAGCATGATTATTCTATGGATTGTTACAACGCGTATCACGAGCTTCAGTCTATGCGAGAGTCTATTGAAGCACAACTGAATGGCAAGAAAAAACTAAAGAAGTCACAATACATCGCATTGAACGAAATGGTTGGTGAAGGGAAGCCTGAAAATCCAGATATCATTTATGGAAGTATTACTGAAAGACCCAATGAAACCATTGTAGGGTTACAGGATAAATTTTTGTACATGCAACTGGTGTTTCAAAATGCTGATGCCAAGCCCACACAGCAAGCTATTGAAGGATTAAAGCGACTACAGGCAATCAAGATAGAGATGGAGAAGAAGCGAGCGGAACTTAGATAATTGTGAGTATTAGATTATTGGTACAGCCGGGTTCGTAAGGACCTGGCTGTTTTTTTAGGAAGGGCTGTAAAATAAGATATAATAAAATATACCGATTGGTATATTTTATTATATCTTTGCCGATATGGGTAAAGCTGAAAAAACAAGACAGTTTATTGTTGAAAAAACAGCGCCATTATTTAATAAAAAGGGTTTTGAGGCCACTTCACTTACTGACCTGACTAAGGTCACTGGCCTGACCAAAGGCGCGCTTTATGGTAACTTCAAGGATAAAGAAACAATCAGAAAAGAGGCTTTTGGCTTTGCCATCCAAAAGGTAAAGCGTTTGCTTCTTGAACATGTTTCAGGTGGAGTTACATGCAAGGAAAAACTTTTGCTTGTGCTAGATTTCTTTTCCTCCTATGTATTGACACCGCCCATTTCCGGTGGGTGTCCTTTGTTAAATACTGCTGTGGAAGTTGACGATAATGACACTGGTATGCGAAGGCTGGTAACAGCTGAACTCAATGGTACAGTCAGCTTCATTGAATCACTACTAAATAAGGGAATAGCTACAAGTGAGTTTAAGTCTGACATTGACGCAAAGGCCTTAGCCTATATCTTTTTTTGTAGCATCGAAGGTGCGATTATGTTTTCAAGGGTGGAGCGTTCGAGCATTTCGATGAAAGCTGTAACAGCCCACTGTACAGATATTTTAAATCAAATCAGTAAATAAAAAGTAATGGAACAAAAAAGAGTTGTGGTCACTGGGTTGGGGGCTATCACGCCACTGGGAAATAATATTAATGATTTTTGGAATAACCTTATTGTTGGTCAGAGTGGAGCTGCTCCTATTCAGAAATTTGACACTTCTAAGTTTAAAGTGCGGTTTGCATGTGAGGTTAAGGGGTTTGATCCCCTCAACCACTTTGAAAAATCAGAGATACGCAAAATGGATCTTTTTTCACAGTATGCACTTGCAGCTACTGATGAGGCTATCAATGATTCCAAATTAAATTTAGAAGCCATTGATAAGACCAGAGTAGGCGTAATATGGGGAACCGGAAATGGTGGATTTAGTACTTTTCAACAGGAGATGATGGAGTTTGGAAGAGGCGATGGAACACCACGGATCAATCCTTATTTCATACCTAAAGTTATTGTAGACATCGCTTCAGGATGGATTTCTATGAAGTATGGATTTATGGGATTGAACTTCACCACAGTATCAGCATGTGCTACTTCCACAACTGCTATTATTGACGCGATGAACTATATTCGATGGGGAAAAGCCAACATTATCATTACAGGAGGATCGGAGGCAGCCATGAATGAAGCAGGTATTGGCGGCTTTAGTGCTATGAAGGCATTGTCGACAAGAAATGATGATCCGACACATGCAAGTCGTCCATTTGATATTACGCGGGATGGCTTTGTAATGGGTGAAGGCGCTGGAGCACTGGTGTTGGAAGAGTACGAACATGCGATGAAACGAGGCGCTAAAATTTATGCAGAGGTGGCTGGTGGAGGCATGTCTGCAGATGCCTATCATTTGACTGCAACACATCCTGAAGGAAAGGGTGCCATGCTGGGAATGCAATGGGCTTTGGAGGATGCCCATTTAAAACCATCAGATGTTGACTATCTGAATCCGCATGCAACGTCTACGCCTTTGGGTGACATGAGTGAAATGAAAGCAGTAGTAAAAGTTTTTGGCGAACATCCGGATCACATGCATATCAGTGCCACCAAATCTGCTATAGGTCATTTATTAGGAGCTGCAGGAGCTGCAGAAGCCATCATTTGTATTAAGGCAATTGAAACCGGTTGGATACCACCTACCATCAATACCCAACAAATTGATCCTGAAATGCCACAAGGACTACAAGTGGTAATGGGCACAAAGATGAAAAAGGACATTAATGTTGCGATGAGCAACACCTTTGGGTTTGGAGGTCACAATGCCACTGTAGTGATGAAAAAATTGGGTTGAGTTTATTGTAATTCGTTTTTGGTTAGGTAGGCATAAAACCGGTTAAGGCTTTTAAAAGTCGTTCTTGTATAGTTTGAAATCTGGTGGTTGAAATTTGTTTATTTTCACCACCATGAGTTACACCCTATTAATAGCCAGCTATTTAGAACCCGAACATGTTGAACGTATAAAACTGGCGGCACCTCAGTGTGAAGTCATCTATGAACCTGATTTAATTGCAGCACCTCGTTATCCTGCCGATCATAAAGGAGCCCCAATCAAAAGAACATCTGACCAAGAACAAAAATGGCTATCATTCCTGAAAAGAACAGATATCCTTTTTGATTTTGATCAAACGCATATGCATGATCTCCCAGAACTGGCACCGAATGTGAGGTGGATGCAAGCGACAAGTTCAGGAATCGGTCAGGCCTTGCATCAACTTCAATACGCTCAGCGAATGCCTCAGACTGTTTTTACATCAGCACGAGGCGTACACGATCAGCCACTTGCTGAGTTTTGTCTTATGGTAATGATGGCATTCAACAAAAAATTAATACATACTATCGACAACCAAAGGAAGAAACATTGGGAGCGTTTTGCAGGAACAGATCTTCGAAATAGAACTATAGGAATTATTGGTGTCGGAAAAGTAGGGCAAAAAATTGGTCAATTGTGCCAGTGTATGGGAATGAATGTGCTGGGTGTGAAAAGGGATACCCATAATGTTAATCCCAGAGATGTTCATGTCAATGAATTGTATGGACAAAATGAATTAGATAAGGTATTGCCACGAATCGAATATCTTGTCCTGATTGCTCCTCACACACCCGAAACAGAAAAGATGATTGGTGAAAAAGAATTGGCTACTCTTCCAAAAGGAGCAATACTTATCAATATCGGACGTGGAGCCCTGCTGGACGAATCTGCATTAATCAGTGCTTTGCAATCGGGTCATTTGGGAGTTGCAGGCCTAGATGTGTTTGAAATGGAACCTTTGCCGAAAGAAAGTCCGCTATGGGATATGCCTAATGTTATTGTGAGTCCTCACTCTGGAAGTACCAGTGATAGAGAAAATGAGTTGATCACTGACATCTTTTGTGAAAACCTTAAAAACTATTTTGAAGGAAAGCCATTGATCAATGTGATTGATACGAAAAAAATGTTTTGATAAAAAAAGTACGCCCTGAAGAGGCGTACTTTTTTATCTTTATAGAAGACTTCTTATTAAAATTTAAAGGCAACTCCCAGTTTTGCGTTGGTCGATCCCACTGCACCTACTTCAAGGAATGCACCCACTTTTTCTGAAAAATAATAGCGGCCTGCAGCGTAAATACCAAGGAATGCGCCACTTCCATAACTGTTGCCAAGACCACTTCCATATGATGAATCGCTCCAGGTGAAACTTCTGTACCCTAAAGTAAGACCTCCATACAGATCAATTTTATCATTTTTTAGATTCAACAGTTCATTGAAGTGGTAAGAACCTCTGGCGCCAATGTATAGTGCCGTGAATCGCCAGTCATTGCCGAAAAAGGTGCCATAATTGTGTGAGAGATAATCTATAGAACCGCCCACACTGATTTCATCGGTTACCCCCACCTCAAATGATGCACCCACCGGGATGCCTCCATTGTAATAGGAGTTGACTCCAATACCAACGTTTAAAAGCTTATCACCCTTGGCATACTGGGCAAAAGCAGAGCCAGATAAAAGACTAAAGAAACCAATTAGAACTAAAATAAAATTTTTTTTCATAGAATGATGTGTTTCAATTTTCGCCCGAATATATGGCTTAATTTTATGTTTATAAAAATATAT
>DDTF01000029.1 GCA_002345965.1 Flammeovirgaceae bacterium UBA2371 | reverse complement strand
TATATACCCCATTACTTTTGTCAATTTCCAGTTTTGTAGAATTTTTGATTATTCTTTCTATAATTCTTTCTTTTGTATAATCAGGTCCTAGTAAAGCACCCCTACACTTAAAGTCACCAATTTTAAATACGTTCTCATAATTGCACCATTGTTTTGCCTCAAAAGTCATCTCTGTCGCATCAAAGATCCGCTTTAAGTAGCTATACTTTTTGTTTTCAATTAATGTGATCTTGAATTTAGAAATGCCAATACTTGAAATCTCTTGTAGCCTCTTTTCATATTCATTTAATGTTTTAGCAGAATCAATTGACTCATCAATTATACTCCTCATTAAATCCTTAAATCGAAATTTAGCAGGGATATAATACTCTCTGGTATAGTGGATTGAAATTGATAGAGGTGGTAATTGGTGCTTCTCTTCCAACTTTCTAGCGAGTTCAAAAAGTTTAGCTGAAAGTTTACTTTTATTTTCTTTATAAATGGTCTCATTGGCTTTGTTTGGGACTTTAGATTTAAAATCTTCATCAAACAAATATTGATTGGGCCTAAATTGCGCAAGCAATCCATGGCAATGATCTTGTGACCCATCAGTATGCCTTCCTACAACATATTTGGGACCAGTAACCTTCAATTCCAGAAACAAATCATTCCATATTTCTACCCATTTTTCATCCGAAACCTTATGCCCACAATGTTGCGCTACAATGAAGCTGGATATTGAATTTTTACCATGCTTTTTTTGCTGAGTTTTAAAGTACGAGATAATTAATTCTTTAGTACCTCCAACATTCGACATCAGGAGATGACCACCCTGATTTTCTTTTAGCGCATACTCAACGATTTGAGAAATTGTTGAGTTAACTTTGCTCATTATCACCCTCATAATATTGTGTGTTTTTCATGAAAAATAGACAGGAGCTATAAATTCACCAAAAACCCAAAAATTAGCCTCCAAACGCATATTATTTTTATCGGAAAAATCCCTGAATATCTTAATAGGTGGATCATTTCCTGTTTTTTCGCACTTAGTAAGGAATGTCTTTTCTCTCTTCACTGAGGATGGGCAAGTCCGTTTGTTCCAAGTGCCTCACAATACACTCATGTGCTTTTGTCTGCAATTGTTAATGGAGAATTTTATGTTATGAGTTAGAGTTGATAGTATTCAAGTTGCCCGCATGTAGGGTACTGGAAACCGGTGACCGGAAACCAGCAACTAATTTAAACAATCATTCCCGCCCCTACAGTCTCATTCGTGCCCTCTTCTACTAAAATCACAGAGCCGGTAATGCGGTTGCGTCTATAAATATCTGGGAACAAAGGTTGGGATACCCGCAGCTGGACCTTGCCGATTTCGTTCATCTGAAGCTCTGAAGCATCGGGCACCCGTTGCAAAGTACTGATGTCCAACTTGTATTGAATGGCCTTACAAATTCCCTTTACTTCCTTGGTGGTATGCTTTACCACGTATTTGGAACTTACGTTCAAAGGCTTCTGGCTCATCCAGCAGACCATCATCTCCAAATCCTGTTTGGGCTCTGGCTGATTACCCGGCTTAGCAATGATATCCCCCCTGCTGATGTCGAACTCGTCTTCCAGCGTCATCGTCACCGACATGGGCGCAAAGGCTTCCTTCACCACTTCCTCTCCCAGCCTGATTTCCTTGATCCTTGAACTAAATCCAGAAGGCAAAATCACCACTTCATCGCCAGCGCGAAAGATACCGCCTCCCACCCTGCCTGCGTAACCCCTGAAGTCGGGATTTTCTTTTGTTTGGGGACGGATAACGTACTGCACCGGAAAGCGCGCATCGATGTGGTTGTGGTCGCTTTCGATGTGCACGTTTTCTAAAATATGCAACAGCGTAGCCCCACCGTACCAGGTCATCTTTTTGGAACGGTTCACCACATTGTCGCCATTCAATGCGCTGATGGGCACAAACTGGATGTCATGTACCTCCAGCTTGGAGGAAAAGGCTTTGTACTGTTCTTCTATTTTTTCAAACACCTTTTGATCATAGTCCACCAGGTCCATCTTGTTGATGCAGACGATGATGTGCGGAATCTTCAACAGCGAAGCAATAAACGAATGCCTGTAGGTCTGCTCCACCAAACCCTTGCGCGCATCGATTAATATTATAGCCAGGTTGGCCGTAGACGCACCCGTGACCATGTTGCGGGTGTACTGGATGTGGCCGGGTGTATCGGCTATGATGAATTTTCTTTTGGGGGTATTGAAATACCGGTAAGCCACATCGATGGTAATTCCCTGCTCGCGCTCCGACTTCAAACCGTCTGTGAGCATGGACAAGTCGATGTAATCGAATCCTTTCTTTGTGCTTGACGCCTGCACCGCTTCCAGCTGATCTTCGAAAATGGATTTGCTGTCGTACAACAACCTTCCGATCAAAGTACTTTTGCCGTCATCGACACTTCCTGCGGTTGTGAATCGTAATAGTTGGTTCATAATTTAGTTGCGGGTTGCCGGTTACTGGTTGCCAGTTGCCGGTTTCAAGTTTAAGGTTTCAAGTTCAATGTTTCAGGTTTCAGGTTTCAGGTATGCCAGTTGCCAGTTACTGGTCTCCAGTTGCCAGTGCATTGTTTTATTTTAGGTTCTCTTCTACCCATTGGGTAAATTTATTAATTCGTTTGCTCAATGTATCGTAATCACCAATGAGACTTTTGTATTGTTCTTCGTCCTTGTATGACTCCGTTTCAAATAAAAAGTCAAGATGCAATATTGTTTCATCACATTCAGCCTGCGCATAGATCAGATGTTTGATGTAATCCGCTTTGTACCTTCGTCTACCAAATCCTTCAATAATGGCAGAGGTTACTGATTTGGAGGATCTTCGCAATTGACTACCCTCTTCATAAAGCTCAAACTTTGGCAAGGTCAACGAAAGTTTGTGACATTCAATAGCCAATCGTTTAGATTCCTGATAAATCTCTAAATCACGATAACTTTTCATTGTAACGATCTTTCAATTTTTCACAACTCTTGCAACCGGTAACTTGTCACCTGCAACCAGCAACTAGAAGTATCCTGATTTTTTTCTATCCTCCATCGCAGTTTCACCTCGTTTATCATCTGCGCGGGTGCCGCGTTCGGTTTTGCGGGAGGCGGCTACTTCGGAAATTACTTTGTCGATGGTGTCGGCATGAGATTCTACAGCTCCGGTGATGGGCATGTCGCCACAGGTTCGGAAGCGTACGCGTTTTACAGCAGGTTTTTCCTCGGGTTTCAGTTTTAAATATGGCGAAGTGGACAACAGCGTGCCATTGCGCTCAATCACTTCGCGGTCGTGGGCATAGTATAGTTTAGGGATGGCAATGTTTTCCATCTGGATATATTGCCACACGTCCATCTCTGTCCAGTTGGAGATGGGAAAAACACGGAAGTGTTCGCCCATGTTTTTCTTTCCATTGAACAAGTTCCACAGTTCCGGTCTTTGGTTTTTGGGGTCCCATTGCCCAAATTCATCACGGTGTGAAAAAAACCTTTCCTTGGCGCGCGCTTTCTCCTCATCCCTGCGGGCACCACCCATGGCCGCATCGAATTTATTTTTTTCTATGGTGTCGAGCAGCGTTACTGTTTGCAAGGCATTTCTACTGGCATTGATACCCGTTTCCTCAACTGCCATTCCTTTGTCTATCGATTCTTGAACCGATCCCACGATCAGTCGGACACCCAATTCCTGAATCAGCCAATCTCTGTACTCCATGGTCTCGGGGAAATTATGTCCTGTGTCGATGTGCACCAGTGGAAATGGAATGCGAGCCGGATAAAATGCTTTACGGGAGAGATAGGCCAATACGATAGAATCCTTGCCCCCCGAAAATAGTAAGGCAGGGTTTTCAAATTGTGCTACCACTTCGCGAATGACGTAGATGGCTTCTGCTTCCAGTTCCTTCAGATGGGACAAATAGTATGAACTCATTTTTTCGAGATCCTTGGTAATATTTTATTGAGTAACAAATCTAAGGAATCCTCTAAACTCAGCTCATGGGTTTTGATGATTAAATCGGGATTGACCGGTATTTCGTATGGAGAGTCGATGCCCGTGAAATTTTTGATCGCACCACTGCGCGCTTTTTGGTACAGTCCTTTTACATCACGTTGCTCACATACTTCGATGGGGCAATCTGCAAATATCTCAATAAAGTTGTCGCTGCCCACTAACTCTCTAATCAAGTCCCGGTCAGCTTTGAATGGAGAAATGAATGCCGACAGTACAATGGTACCCGCATCCAACATTAAGTTGGCCACCTCTCCTATTCGTCTAATATTTTCTTTACGACCCTCATCATCAAACGTGAGGTCTTTGTTCAATCCCTGGCGCACATTGTCGCCATCCAATAGATACGTTTTGAAACTTTTGTCGAAGAGTTTTTTCTCCAGGGCCACCGCCAAAGTGGATTTGCCCGACCCGGAGAGTCCAGTAAACCAGATGAGTTGTGATTTTTGGTTCAATAACTGCTCTCGGTCGGCTTTACTTACTTTGGTAGATTGGGTATGTAGGTTTGAGGGTTTCAAGTTTCAGGTTTCAGGTTTCAAGTTTCAGGTTACCAGTTGCCAGTTGCCAGTTGCCAGTTGCCGGTTTTATATTTGGTAGTACCAAGCAATAAAGGCAATGCAAGTTACCATATATACCAACGTAAGGGGGAAACCTACCTTGAAAAAGTCTTTAAAAGAATAGCCACCCGGGCCATAGACCATTAGATTAGTTTGGTAGCCGATGGGTGTGATGAAGTCGCCAGAGGCAGCGAAGGCTATTGCAATAAAAAAAGGTGTTGCCTGCACACCCGTCATTTGAGACAAGGACATCGCAATGGGAAACATGATGGAGACGGCTGCGGCATTGGTGATCAGGGCCGTTAACAAGGTGGTGGCGATAAATAAAGTAGCGATGACCGGAATGACGCCCCATGATTGAACATAGGTAAGTATGAGATTGGCAATGCTGTCGGCCGCTCCGGACTTGACCAATGCTACGCCTATGGCCAGCGAACACACCAGCACCAACAACAAGTTGAGGTCCAATTGTCTTCTGATCTCCGTCAGGTTCAACACCTTACCAAATACCAAAGTCAGCAAAATCAGCAGACAGGCAGTGAACAATTGCACTAAGCCTGTGATTCCCAAAATCAACACCACAAAACTCAGTAGCCCGATGGTATTGAGCCACCAGGGTTTGCTCTTGGCCACTTTTAAAGATTTGGATATCAAAAACAAATTGCGCTCCTGGATGGTACTTCGTGGATTTTCCCCTGTTAAAAGCAGCAGGAAGTCGCCACCCGACAACGTCATTTCCCCTACCTTGCCGGAGACCCTGCGTCCATTGCGGTGCAACGCGATGATGCTCGCATTGTAGCGCTTTCTAAAGTCGGAATCCTTAATGCGCATACCAATCAAATCAGAATTGGCCGGAATAACAGCCTCTGTAAAATTGAACTGCCCGCGTGATTCCATGCGATCCTCTTTGGGTATCTTCAACCCGTTGTCATCGTTGATCAGTTTAAAAATAGATTGGGTGTTGCCCGAGAAAAACAAGTAGTCATTCTCTTTTAATATTTCGTTGGGTGCCACCGGAGAGATGAGGCGGTCACCCCGAATGATTTCCACCAAAAAAAGATCTTTGAGGTTGCGCAGACCGGCATCGGTTACTGACTTACCTATCAAGGGAGACCCACTGAAAACAATGGTTTCTACTATGTATTCTTTGATGTGCGATTTAACACTTTCTATTCCAGAGGTATTGGAGGGCAGTAGTTTGTATCCGAAGAAATAAAAGTAAGTCCATGTGAAGATGGTAACGATGATGCCTAGATAAACGAAGTCGCTGTACAACAAACCCGGTTGATTGTACTCGTTGATCAAGCCCAATAGAATTAAGTTGGTGGAGGTACCGATTACTGTGACCATGCCACCTGTGATCGTAGCGAATGAGAGAGGAATTAAAAATTTGGAACTCGGATGGTTGTTTCTATCGGCCCAATCCTTCACATAAGGAATCATAAAGGCTACGATGGGTGTATTGTTCAGAAAGGCGCTGAGCGTGGATACCGAAACCATCATGCGTAACATGAATTTTTTAGGAGAAAGCGTGTCGCTGAATAATTTCAGAAAGAATTCACCACCAAAAATAGATCGCACCCCTGCCGTGATCAGCATCAGAAGAAAAATAATGGCTACCTGCTGATTGGCCAAGCCCTTTAATGCTTCATCCGGAGAAAGCACTCCACTCAACAACAAAACAATTACGGCACCAAAAAAGGATAAGGCAGGATTGATCCACTCTTTGTATAGGGAAATTACCAGGAGGATGATAACGACAAATACGATGAGCTGGTGGAAATCCAATTGGATCTAAAATTTATGATTGTAATTTAGAATTTATGATTTTAATTAGTTGCCAGTTACCGGTTGCTAGTTGCCGGTTTCTGGTTCTTGGTTTCTGGTTTCAAGTTGCTGGTTTCTAGTTGCTGGTTGCCAGTTCCCAGTACTTCTTGATCATCTTCAAAAACGCTTCCATCTCACTAAGCGGTACCATGTTGGGGCCATCGCTCAGCGCTTTGGACGGATTGGGGTGTGTCTCTATAAAGAAACCATCTACGCCTACAGCGGCTGCGGCCCGTGTAAGGTAAGGTGCGAACTCACGCTGTCCTCCTGACTTACCACCCAATCCACCCGGTTGCTGGATGCTGTGGGTGACATCAAAGACCACGGGTGAATACTGACGCATGACAGGCAATGAACGAAAATCCACCACCAGGTTGTGATAACCGAAGCTGGCGCCACGCTCTGTTAAAAACACGTTGGCGTTGCCTGCTTCGCGCACCTTGTCTACCGCGTACTTCATGTCTTCGGGTGCCATGAACTGGCCTTTTTTTACTTTCACTGCCTTGCCTGTTTTGGCTGCTGCTATCAGCAAGTCGGTTTGGCGGCAAAGGAAGGCGGGTATCTGCAGCACGTCCACCACCTTGGCGACCTCCTCACATTGGAAGGACTCGTGTACGTCTGTGACCAGGGGCACCTGCAGGTCTTTTTTTACGCGGGACAATATTTCCAGTCCCCCTTCCATGGAAGGACCACGGTAAGAGGAGGCTGAGGTTCTGTTGGCTTTGTCGAAGGAGGCTTTGAACACGTAGTCGATGTCCAGCTGCTTACAAATCTTTTTTACCTCCGTGCCTGTTTCCATACAGATGTCGTAGCTCTCGGCCGCGCAAGGGCCCGCGAACAATACCAGGCGGTCGCCTCCCAGGGTGATTTTGTCGGTGATGCTTACTTTATCTTTGAATACGTCCATTACTTGTTTTTCAAAATTTTTGATAGGATTCCTTTTGCTGCCAGCACCAGGTCGGCTACTTCTCGCAGTACGCCATCGCCCCCTTTGGCTTTGGTATTGAGGTCTACCAGACTTTTTAAATAAACGGGGGCATCGGCAGGACAAACAGAGAGGCCCGCCAGCTGAAGTGGTCCCAGGTCGTTGATGTCATCGCCAATGTAGATCACCTCTTTCTTTTTCAGTTTGTGGAAGTCTGTCAGCTTTTTGAACACCGCGGTTTTGTCCAGGATACCCTGGTGGCAGAAGTCCATTTTCAGTTCGTTGCAGCGTTTGGCCACGGCAGCGGAGTCGCGGCCCGAGATGGCACCCACCACGATGCCAGCTTTTTTCAGGTAGCTGATGATCTGGCCGTCTTTCACGTTGAAATGTTTCAATTCCCTGCCTTCGCTGTCGTAGATGATTTTGCCATCGGTGAGCACGCCATCCACATCAAAAAAGATGGCTTTGATGTCTGCCGCCCTGCGAATGACTGTTTTTGTGTATTTATTCAGTACTTCTTCGGCTGGCATCTAATTATTTGGTTGAATAAGGTCGAAAATTAGGAAAAGCTTTTTACTTTAAGTCACAAAAATAAGGCTAAGTGAAAGGAATCAAATTTGTTGTTGCATTAACTATTACCATAGCGCTCACCTGGGCGCTCAACAGAGGTTGGGATTTTGGTGATCCCATTCCCCCACTGGGAAAATTTCTGGATCCCTTTCACGGGTTCTGGGCCAATGCAGAGCCCCCTGTTACCTACGACTATGCATTGCGTATCCCCGGATTGAAAGACAAGGTGTCCGTGGTTTACGACAGTCTGCTTATCCCGCATTTGTTTGCCAACAACGATGACGACCTGTATCGGGTGATGGGCTATGTCACCGCCCAGCATCGCCTGTGGCAGATGGAGTTTCAGACCCATGCCGCGGCAGGGCGGATATCGGAGATTATCGGAAACAAGGCGTTGGATTTTGACCGCAACCAACGGAGGCTGGGCATGGTGTACGGTGCCCAAAATTCCACTTTGGCACACAGCAAAGATTCTGTTATCAACAGGATGAACCAACAGTACACCGAAGGCGTGAATGCCTACATTCAGTCGCTGAAGTATCAGGACTATCCCCTGGAGTACAAGCTGCTCGATTATGAACCGGAGCTGTGGAACGACCTGAAGATGGGGTTGCTGCTCAAGAACATGTCGAAGACCCTCAACTTTGGCGAAAATGATTTTGAGATGACCAATGCACTCAACCTTTTTGGCAAAGCAACGCTGGACATTTTGTTTCCCGATTGGGAGGCCGTGGGTGACCCTATTGTAGACAATCCCGGAGGCTGGAAATTTCCACCCATTCAACTGGACTCGGTGCCACTGGCTTTACCCGATCAGTTGGTCAACATCACTCCCACGCAAAAGGCAGTAAAAGGTGTGGGCAGCAACAATTGGGCAGTGAGTGGCATCAAGACGGCCACCGGTTCACCCATTCTCTCCAACGATCCCCATTTGTCGTTGAGCATGCCTTCCATCTGGTTTGCCGCTCATATGCAGAGCCCCCATGTGAATGTGATGGGCGTTACCTTCACGGGAGCACCTGTGATTATCCTTGGCTTCAACGACAGCATCAGCTGGGGTGCCACCAATGCGCAACGCGACCTGGTGGACTGGTATAAAATTGAATTCAAAGACGCCACCAGGAATGAGTACCTGAGCGATGGCAACTGGCTGCCTACTAAAAAGGTGGTGGAGCAATTTATCGTCAAAGGCAAGGATCCATTTTATGATACCGTTGTGTACACCCATCATGGACCTATTGTGTACGATGCTTCCTTTCATGGCGATTCAGAAAAAAACGCTTATGCCTTCCGCTGGATTGCCCACGATGAATCGCTGGAGTTGAAAACTTTTTATTTACTGAACCGTGCCAAAAGTCACCGCGACTACATGGCCGCGCTGGACTACTTCTCCGGACCTGCTCAGAATTTTGCATTCGCCTCCACAGCCGGAGACATTGCCATTCGCATACAAGGGAAATATCCTGTACGCAGAAAAGGCGAGGGCAAATTTGTACTTGATGGCACCAAGACCTCCAATGAGTGGCAGGCCTACATCCCCCCTGCGCACAACATCATGATAAAAAATCCAGCGCGCGGGTTTGTCAGCTCCGCCAACCAATACCCAGTGGATCCCACTTATCCCTATTACGTTCATAGCAACAACTATGAAGCTTACCGCAACAGAAGGATCAATCGGCAGCTGAGCGCCATGGATGAGATCACCCCTGTGGATATGATGAAGTTTCAGAACGACAATTATAATATCCAGGCAGAAGAGAGTTTGCCTTATTTATTGAAGCTGCTGGATTCGGCAGCCCTCACCGCTGAGGGCCGCAAAGTTTTTGAGCTGCTGAAAAGTTGGGATTTTGTGAATTCAGCCAGTTCTGTGGCTGCCACCTATTATGAAGTGTGGTACAATACCTTGTATCGCAACATCTGGGATGAGATGACCAACAGCACCGCCTCGCTGAGTTTACCCAGCGACTACACCACCATTCACCTGATGAAGACCGACACCCTTCTTTCTTTTTATGACGTACAAAGCACCCCTGAGAAAGAAGACCTGAAAACATTGGTACGACAAGCGTATGCCGCCAGTATGGACAGGATCAACACCTGGAAAATTGAAAACGAAAAAGAACCCCAATGGGCCTGGTTCAAGAACACCAGCGTAGGCCATCTTTTGCGCATCCCGCCTTTTGGCTATCACGTAGAAAACGGAGGAAACGGAAGTGCCATCAATGCTACTACAGGCAGTCATGGTCCCAGTTGGCGGCTGGTGGCCAGCATGGAGAAAACGGGGGTGAAAGCCTGGGGGGTTTACCCTGGCGGGCAGAGCGGCAATCAGGGCAGCCGCTTTTATAATAACCTGCTGACCCCGTGGGCTGAAGGAAGGTATTTCCGACTGAAGTTTCCCCACACTGAAAAAGAAACAGCGCCTTATCGTTATTATACCACCACCTTTAATTCCATCCAACAGTGAGATTCATCATTCAAGTTGTTATTACTGCCATTGTGTGCTTCATGTTCCAAAAACTATTTCCATGGTGGACGATGGCCATCGGTGCGTTTTTGGTTGGATTTGTATTCAGCAATACCGGGTTCAAGTCTTTTCTTGCCGGCTTCCTTGCCATTGGCTTGTTGTGGCTGGGTATGGCCCTGTTCATTGACAACGTCACCCAATCCATTCTTACCGAAAAGATCGGGCAGTTGTTTCCCCTCAATTTGTTTGTGCTTACCAGTCTTGTGGGAGGACTGGTGGGAGGATTTGCTTCCATGACCGGCTCTTTATTAAAGCCATGATGTGATGATGCGTTTTGTCACGATACTGTTCTTTCTGTTCCATGCCGTTTGCGCGCTGGCACAAACTGAAGAGGGACTAAGGACGCTTAACGGCACAGAACTTTATGTAAAGACTGTTGGTACCGGATCCACCATTGTGATTGTTCATGGTGGTCCGGGTATGAACCACACCTATTTTATTCCTCACCTCAACGCACTCTCCCAACATCACCAGGTTGTATACTACGATCAGCGTGCCAGTGGAAAGTCAAGCATTTCAGAAGCCATTTCATTGGAGGCCTTTGTTGCCGACCTTGAGGCGCTGAGGGTAAGTTTGGGCAAGGAAAAGATTTATTTGCTGGCCCATTCGTGGGGAGCCATACCGGCTGTCAGCTATGCCATCGCGCATCCGGACAGGATAGAGGGGATTATCTTTTGCAATGCGGTGCCCTTGAGCAAGGAGTACGATGGTGCGATGAGGCAAACGCAAACAGACCGCACCACAGGTGCAGACAGCACCGACAGGTCCATACTTATTGGTTCGCCTAACTTTAAGGCGGGGAAGTCATCGGCTTACAAAAAATTGTTGTTGCTGAGCTTTCGGCATTCCTTTTACAAGGAAGCCAATTTTAATAAACTGGATTTTGATCTGCCGGACAATTATCCTGATGCCAGCAAGGCATTGTATACGGGGTTGGGCAAGGAACTCAGCGCGTATGATTATTATGAATCCCTGCGTTCATTTTCTTTTCCCGTGCTTGTTCTTCATGGTCAGGTGGATGCCATTCCTTTGTCGGCCAGCCAGCGGTTGGCGGATCAGGTTCCGAATGCTACGTTGGAAGTTTTTAAGAAGAGCGGTCATTTTATTTTTATAGAGGAGAATACTAAGTTTACCTCTATAGTGAAAAGGTTTATCAATAAATAAATTCAAAATGAACCGTATAAGGCTAAAGCAAGGAATTGCTATACTATTTTCCTTAATGGTGCTATTTAGTCCAGGTGCCAATGGTCAGAAATTGAGTGGCGGATCCAAATTGGGTATAAACATTTCAAATGCAAAGATTAAGCAAGCCGGTGTATCCCAATCCAGTGAGGCTACTCCGGGTGTCCATATAGGTATTTACCTGAAAATAGTTTTATCCGATAAGCTTAACATCCAGCCAGAAGTATTATACTCCCAGCAGGGACATGGTAGGGATATTAATAAAGAGTTTATTAATTATTGCAATATCCCGATAATGATGGGCTATCAATTCACAAAGGCCCTTAGTCTTCAGGCGGGGCCACAAATTGGATTATTATTACTTGCCATGGACAACCATAACCAATATATTAAAAACGCATTGAACGACTTAAATCTCAGCATAGGAATTGGACTTGGTTTAGACTTGCCTGCGGGCTTTAATTTGTCCACGAGATATGTATCAGGACTTACCAATGATGCCAATCTAAAGGCCATTGGGATGAGCCCTGGAGAACTTAAGTTTACTCAATCAAACATTATGTTCTCAATTGGATATCGACTTTTCAGTGATTGACCTTTAAAAAGACCCACTCGTTTCACTCACTTACTTGTATATTCTTTTTATTGAGCAGTTAGAGTTCAGGATTACTTGCAGTGATCCTGTAGTGGGGGGATGCAATCAAAAGACCTCACTCGCTACGCTCACTTTGTTTTGTTTTTTCTATCCTCGCCCAAGCCGGGCTTGGCTCGGATTAGCAGACGCAGATTCTCTCTGGTGTGGAACTTAGTTACATGCCGAATTGAATGATGAAAACAGGATTAACTTCGTTGATCCTGATTGGGGGGTGTTCAATCAAAAGACCTCGCTCGCTACGCTCACTTTGTTTTGTTTTTTCTATCCTCGCCCAAGCCGGGCTTGGCTCGGATTAGCAGACACAGATTCTCTCTGGTGTGGAACTTAGTTACATGCCGAATTGAATGATGAAGACAGGATTAACTTCGTTGATCCTGATTGGGGGGTGTTCATTCAAAAGACCTCGCTCGCTACGCTCACTTTGTTTTGTTTTTTCTATCCTCGCCCCAAGCCGGGCTTGGCTCGGATTAGCAGACGCAGATTCTCTCTGGTGTGGAACTTAGTTACATGCCGAATTGAATGATGAAAACAGGATTAACTTCGTTGATCCTGATTGGGGGGTGTTCATTCAAAAGACCTCGCTCGCTACGCTCACTTTGTTTTGTTTTTTCTATCCTCGCCCAAGCTGGGCTTGGCTCGGCTATAAAAAACAAAACCCCAGGCTTTCGCCTGGGGTCTTTTGATTGTCGTCCTCCCTGTACAATTTTCGAACCTTTTTATTGAAGACCTTAGAAAGTTGGCTAATATGGCAGCCTAATCAAATTGCTAAGTTTCGTGCCTGTGCATCTTCATTATATTAGTCAAATATGGCTAATTGATTCTAAATGACACGGCTGATCTTTTGAAAAGAAATAAAAAAAGGGCCCTATATGAGCCCTTCATCAGCGAAGGAATAATATCCTTCGGTGGTTATTATGATGTGATCAAGTAATTGAATTTCCAAAAATCTACCAGCTTCTCTTATCTTTCTGGTCAGATCAATATCCGCCTGACTCGGCTGTAAATTGCCAGAAGGATGATTATGACTTAGAATGATACCTGATGCTGCTGCTTTAATCGCGGCCGCAAAAATTAGTTTTGGATCAGCTACAGTCCCGCTGATTCCTCCTGTAGATACTTCAAAAATTCCAAGAACCTTGTTTGCACGATTCGTAAGCATTACTTTGAATTGCTCTACAAGCTCAATCTTCGTCTCATCCCAAGTTTCCTTTAATACAGTGTGGGCATCCCTTGAACTGTTGATCTTAGGACGCTGCGATGGCTTGATGTTTGACTTGTAGCTGAGCTGAATCTCTGCTACCTGATACTGTCTTGTTTCTTTTGTGTTTTCCATAATCGTAAGAATTAATTATGGTGCACTCGAAGGCTTTGGAAGGAATTTGCGCAAGGAGGAACGGAATAATTGGGGGTTCCTGGAAGGAGGCACGACTGTAAGGGGGAAACCGTTTATGCCGGAAATTCCTTGCAAGCATATTCCGACATAAGCATAACTTTGTACCAATGATTAATGACTTGAGTTTATGATTCGAACTGTTGAAGATCTTATTAAGAATTTAATCGAGGTCGGGAAATCTCGTATAGACGATACAGCAATTTTGCACAGACCTACAATTGGTGACATGTATGAGGGGCTTACCAAATCAGTTTTGGAGAAAGCTGTGTTTGAAGGTTTAAATCTTAATATCGTGATCGGTTCTTTTATTCAGAATAAAAAAGGAGAATTAAGTCATGAAATGGATGCAATGCTCATTGAGGGGGAAGCTAAACAACTTCCCTTCACAGAGAAATACATTGTTTCAGAGGATCAGGTAATAGCTGTATTTCAAGTAAAAAAAACATTAAATAAAAGCTTGTTGTCAGAGGCATACTTTAATCTCAAGAACGTCTATGATATTTGCGAACTTGAAAATTCAGCCGCCTATACATTCAGAATCCTAACAGATTCATATAAAGGAGTATTTAAAATGGGCAAACATAGCAGTAAGCCTGTTACAAACTATTTCCAAAGTACCACAGCAGAACACATCTGGCATTGCTTAAGGGCAGAAGCATGTCTGCCATTGCGTATCGTAATAGGTTACCGTGGGTACGCATCCGAATCGGGACTACGAGATAGTTTTAAAGGTTTCTTAGAAGAAAATCGACTTGTTTCAGGATTCAGTCCACTACATTTTCCGAACTTAATAATGAGCGATCAGTTTTGTCTGCTCAAAGGAAACGGAATGCCTTATATATCGGCAATTGAGAATGGTACTTGGCCATTTTATAATTCAAGTTCAAACAAACCTGTTCTGCATTTATTAGAATTTATCTGGAGCCGTCTATCTTACCGATATGAATTAGATCCTCAAATATTTGGAGACGACTTGGAGATAGAATGCGTTAATCGTTTTTTGAATTGTAACATTGTAAATATAATGGGACAACGCGGATGGAATTACCATTATGATGATTTCCCCGGGAATTACTTCACTCAGCCTATACCACCAGAAAATTGGGAGCCGGTTAGTATTTCCAAAGAGCAACACCATGTCATAGCGTATTTATGTAAGTATGGATTTTTGAAACTAACAAAAATAAATTGGTGTCTAGAGATAATAAATAGTAAAGTTGATGTGGAGCCATTTATCATAGAGCTAGTAAATACCGGCTTAGTCTACATCGACTCACATAAGCAACTTGCGCTATTAACCGATCACTGCAGATGTATTGCTTTACCTAATATCGGATTTGTTGCGGGTGACGACAAAACTGGAAAATTAACAAGATGGGTGGAGAAGAAGCTGGGAAGAAAAATGATGAATACGCTTCATATTAAATTTGATCTTCCGTAGGGCATTTGTCAAATGATATAATGAGTTTTATTTCACTAATCGGGATAAGAAGTAAAAGCAGATTATTAAATAAATTTACCTAGCCATTTTTACCGACAAGCCGCCAATGAGCATGTTGCGAAAATTTTGTCAAGGGTGACGATTCAAAAATAATAAGATAGAGATCGTCACTCGACTTGCCCTTGACAAATTTTTCGCAACGGGCATACCTTTGGCTTGTGGTGAAATGGTCTTATGTACTACTTAAGTATGGCACCTGAGTGCGAGTAGCCGTGAGTTTTGTGAATTTAATCCTCCTTTAAGTATTTTATTGGATTGGCCCTGGAAGCCCGCAGTGTTTGAAATCCGGTTGATAGAAATAGGACGCAGGCCATGACCAATGGTGGTAAGATAAAATAAACAATATTCAATTCGATTTGATAACTGAATTCATTGAGCCATCGCGTCATAAAATAATAACTGGCAGATCCGGCCAGTACCGAAGCGAGGATTATGATAAAAACATAACTGGCGTACATCCACTTAATGATTTGAATGGTACTGCCACCAAATACTTTGCGGATACTGATCTCCTTTAGTTTTCTGTTTAACAAATACGTGGTCAGGCCAATTAAGCCAACTCCAGCAATCAATATCGCGATCAAAGAAAACGAGGTGTAAGCTTCTTTCAATTTGAATTCAGCACCATATAATTGTTTGATCTGATCGTTCAGAAAATCATACTCCAATGGATAACCATGATAGAGTTCCGGCCATTTTTTACCAAGTGCCTCGATTCCAGCTTGGTTATCGTTTAGCTTCACTGAAACGAACCTGAAGGTAGGCGTGAAAGCATACATGATGACTGGTTGCACAGCTTCATGCAAAGAGGTGTGATTGAAGTTCATTACAATACCGACCACTTTTCCATTCACCTTGCCAGTTACTTGTTGGCCAATAGGATCTTTGAGTTGCAGTGTTTCTACTGCAGCTTCGTTGAGCAGTACATCGGCAAGGGTATCGATGTTGTTGGGATTGAGAAGTCTTCCTTCTTTTATTTGAATATGGTAAAGATCAAAAAACTTGTCGTCAACCAAGAAGGTGGAAAGGGCCTGCTCTCCGGATTCAGATCCCAGCATTGTGTAGGTGTACGTGAGTGAATTGTTGGCACCGGGGGTGCTTGAGGAAAAGCAGGCTTTTTCAATGCCAGGTAATTGTTCAATTTCATTCGTCAGCGTTTGAAAGCGATTATTTTGTGACCTGTCTTTTACAGGAACAACAATTACATTTTCGCTATTGAATCCAAACTGACTTGATTCCAAAAAATTGAGTTGTTTGAATACAATCCAGGTGGCGATGATTAAAAAGATGGAGATGCTGAATTGAAAAACCGCTAAACTGGTTCTGAGTCCTGAGCTTGTGCCACCGGTTTGCGGCTTACCAACCAATGAGGTTGTAAGTTTTCCTGATTGCCAGGCAGGAAATAATCCAGTAAACAAAGCGATGAGAGTGACTACTCCCAGGGCTGGAGTTAACAACCAAAGGTTTTGCTGCAGCATAATTTGCTTGCCAGTACTCATATTAAAGTAAGGCAACGCAAGTTGCGTCATTAAGAGTGAGAGCATGAAAGCGGTCAAGCAAATGACCAGAGATTCTATAAAAAAATAGAAGGTAAGGTTACTTGCGTTGGCCCCCAAGGCTTTTTGTATGGCAACTTCTTTTGATCGGGATAGTTGAGTGGCGGTAGATAAATTGATGAAATTGGCGCAAGCCATGAGTAGAATAAATAATGCAATGGTGCCTAATATGTAAGAAAACTTTTCATTACTGTTGGCAGAAATTTCATCCTTGCGATCAGAGTGAAGGTGAATGGAAGTGAGTGGTTGAAGGAATAAAGATTCCTTTTCCTGTACCCATTCTGGTGCGTTGCGCTTTAACAAATCGGAAAGCTTGGATTCAAGCTGAATCGCTGAAGCACCTGGAGCCAATAATACATAGGTATAGTGGTCAAACTGACCCCAGTGTGCCAACCGTTTTTCTCCAAACAAATCGCGTAATGTAGAGAAAGTAACGAATGCATCGGCAATGAAGTGAGAGTTGGGATGCATGGACTCCATTACCCCGGTTACTTTCAGGTCAATGCTATTGTCATAGCGAATGGTTTTTCCAATCACATCCGTGCTGCCGAAATACTTAAGGGCAAGTGCCTCCGTCAGTACAATATTATTTTTATCCGCCAGGGCCAGGTCTCGGTTCCCTTTTTGAAATGGGATGTCGAAAATTTGGAAAAACGTGCTGTCCGTGAAAAATAATTGTGGTTCGTAAAATTGTCTTTCGCCAATGGAGAGTAAATCAGTACCGGGGTTTTTTCTAATCCGGGCAACTTGTTCTATTTCAGGAAAGGCCCCCTGCAAGTACTGGCCTATAGGTGCGCTGGTTTTGGCCCAGGATGTTATGGTGCCATCGCTGGCGAAGTCTAGGATCACACGGTAGATAGTATCGGTTTTGGTGTAGTGCCGGTCGAAAGTATATTCGTCATAGATAAACAATGACACCAACCACAGGGATGCTAGCCCTACTGCAAGCCCAAGGATATTTACGAAAGTATATACTCTGTTTTTGTTAAAGAGATTGCGGAGACCCAATATTAAAAAAGAGCGAATCATTGCTGGTTTAGGATTTCAAACGGCACTGAAACCTCCAGCTTCTCCCAATAAATCACTATTTCTCCTGCTTTTTCAGTTTCAGGTTCTATTACGTAGCGAAGTCTTTCCTGATGTGTTACTTGAGTCTCAGGGACTACATTTATACGCACTACATCTTCCTCTTGTGCATAATCATCTACAAGGTGTTGGTTCCAGTTCTTGTTGAGAATGATCATCCACTGATCTTTGCTTGGAATAGTAAAGAAGGCATATTTGCCCGCTGGTACCACTGTCTTACCAATTTTAATATCGTGATCAAATTCAATGCTCGTGGCTTTATGCGCACCTGTTACCCATACATTATCATAAGCAACTAGTCCGCCCCAGATTACACGGCCACGAACTGCTGGCGAATAGTATCGAATGGTCATACTAACATTTCCAATCATCCCGTCTGTGCGTGCTCGTATACTGCCTTTTAAAGTGTCTAGTTCACTTTGCGGTTCTATGATATTTTCTTCATCTTTTGGAGATATAGCTTTTGTTTTTGGTTCTTCAATCTGCATATCACTTTTTGTATTCCCGTTTGCACAACTCAACAGAGTGGCCATTATTAAGCTTCTGAAAATAATATTCATCATTATCAATATTAAGGTTATGGTTAATTAAAAGTTTACAGGCTTAATTCCAATGTTGGCCTTTCTTGAGCGTAACAGTTAAAGAATTTCTCACAAAAGTAGATGATTAGCTTTTTAGACCCTCAATGTGCAAAGTTAATGGATTAATCGTTTCATTATTAGATTTCAATGACGTCATTTTCGATTAAGTTCATCGTGTAAAGTCTTTAGTGCATTGGCGTTACCAAAGAAAAGTTATTCCAGTTCCAAACTTATAATCAGAATCGTAAGAACCATGTATGGCAATGTATTTGTGTATGTAGTAATCAAAATCAATATTATACTCTTTATCTGTGTTAGCAACCAGGCTAAGGCGCAGTCTCTTGGTGATCGGTATATCGTTTCGTGCAATCTGAAACCGAACATCGCCCCGGTGGTCAATCCTCAACTCAGTCAACAAAAACATTGGTAACAAATAACGAATACCCAACACCCCTACCTGTCTGTTTATAAGCTTTCCACTTTCTATTACCTGTCTTGTGTTTCTGATATCGGCTCCGACATAGGCTGAGAAGAACTGTCGCTTGTCAAGAAACCGCTCGTAGTCGGGTTGAAACTCATATTGATTTTTATAACTTACCCTGTAGGTGGATCCTAGTATCCCCCTGTTTCCGGACAGACTCACAAATCCAAAGACAGCATCACTGGCAACTTTTGTCTGGCCCCACAAGAAAGGCATCTTGTCTTCTTTGAAGAGTTTGCGTTGATCTTTATCGGAAACCTGGGTATTAGATGGTGAATTTTCGTAGCTCACCACCCGTGCCATTCCTGCCATCATGTGATAAAGTATGTGGCAGTGAAAGAACCAGTCTTTCTCTTCGTTGGCGTAAAATTCAATGGTCACACTTTGCATTGGCTGAATATCAAACGTGTGCTTCATAGGTGCATATTCCTCCTGCTCATTGATAAACCGGAAGAAATGGCCATGCAAGTGCATAGGGTGACGCATCATGGTGTTGTTCACCAACGTCATTCGCACATTTTCACCTTTGCGAATCATAATTTTATCCGATTGCGAAAGCGTCTTGTTATCAAACGACCATACATAGCGGATCATGTTGCCAGTAAGAGTGAGCTTAATTTCGCGCATGGTTTTATCCTGATCCAGCGTAGTGGGTTGTGGCGATCGCAGCATATCATAAGAAAGGGTGACTTCTTCCATGTTGCCCATGTTCATGCTGCTCATATCCATACCTGTCATGTCCATATCTTTCATGGTGGTGTCCATCGGCATGGACATGGTGGAATCCATTTCCATATCCACCATAGATGAATCTTTTTCCATCTTGTGACCTTGATGTGTTGTGTCGGCCATGTTCATTTGCTTCATGTCCATACCCTTCATATCACCCATGTCCATTCCTTTCATCCCCGACATATCCATACTCCCCATCTTACCCATGTTGTTCATGTCGCGCATCATCTCGAAGTAGTTTACCCTGGGCAGATCGGGTGCATTCATTTTCATGCCTTCACCTAAAAACAAAGAAGCATATCCTGAAATATCCTGTGCGGTGGCCCGAAATTCGTAGGCCATCCCATCATCGGGTATTATGACTTCCACATCATACGTTTCAGCAACTGCAATTAGGATTTTATCCACCTCCACCGGCTCTACGTTCAGGCCATCTGCAGCAACGACTTTCATTTTACCTCCCGCATATTGCAACCAGAAATACGATGATGATCCACCGTTGATAATTCTGAGACGGACCTTATCACCGGGTTTGCCCTCGTTCCATGTGCCTTCCGATGTACCATTGATGAAAAATCGGTTGTAGTACACATCTGAAATATCCATAGCAGGCATACGTACCCATTCTGTTTTAGCCCGATCCTTGAAGTAACCTTTGGTTAAAGCTTCTCCCCAGCTCTGAACAGAATTTTTCTTGATGGCATACCAATCCGAACCCCGCTTCAGTGATCGAAGCACTTCGTGAGGGTTTTCGTTTGTCCAGTCCGAAAGCATGATTACTTTTTCCTTTTTCTCTTTTCCCTCGGGCGGATAAATCACAATAGAGCCATAAATACCAGATTGCTCTTGCAACAGGGTATGCGAGTGATACCAATACGTGCCCGATTGAATGAGTGGAAATGTAAACGTGTGCGTGCTGCCTGCTTCAATTGGAGCGGTGGTCAGGTTGGGTACTCCGTCTTGTTCATTGGGTAGTAATAATCCATGCCAATGAATGGACGTTTCTACCTTCATTTGATTATGCACTCGAATGATGGCGGTGTCACCTTCCGTAAAAAATAATATAGGAGCTGGAATTTGGCCGTTCAAGGCAATGGCCTTTCTTACTTTGCCGGTGTAGTTTACCAACGTGTCTTTCACATAAAGGTCATATTCTACCCGCTTTCTATTTGCATGCTTAACCGTCTGTTCAAGACTCCTTTCTGTTTGGTGGTTGGCGTGCTGTGCACTTACTGCTGAAATGGTTAGTGTGAACAGTGCTGACAACCCAATATAATTGAGTTTGAAAAATCCGTTTATTAAGGAAAACAGATTCTGGATATATAGGATTGAAAGTCTCACAGTTGGTTTAGTTTAAATTAATATTTAACGGTTTTAGCGATCTTTTCTAGAATTTTATGACTTTCGCCAAACTTGCAAAGTGCATCGCAATGTTCCCGCAAATCTGAAAATAGGATGTACTTTATAGTTACACTGCTATTCTTAATCGCTGGCCTGCTAAGTTGCAACACAACATCCTTTTCGCGGCTGTTGGGTATGATAATAAAAAGGGAAGTATTGTGGTCGGCAAATGAAATGGCCAGATCACTCAATCTTAATATGCCTGAGTAGATTGACGTACTTTTTTCAACCTCAAAGGCACACACGGCCTTGTTGTTGTTTTTCTCAAACCAAATGATGTCAATAAGTTGGATCGTGTTGAGCGTATCCTTGTCCACATTGAGTTCAGGAAATTTATTCAGACTAATAAAAGAGAAATTGATTTCACCATGACATTTGCCTCTGTCATTAGTTGCAGCAATCGGATCGTACCCTAATGCTTTACCAATTTTTAGCAGATGATATTGCATTTCAGTATGCAAATCTTCTTCGTGTTTTTCACCTATCACTTCCTTATGCCGCTTGTTGTATTGTTTTAATAGTTTGACTTTGTCTTCGTCCGAAATTATCTGTCCTTCTATGATTATGTTTCTTGAACCAATCTCAAAAAGCAGACCTGCGATAGCCCCAAGGTCTTTTGACAATTGATCTTTATTGTCAGCATTTGTTTTCATAATTATTTCCCTCATTTTGAGATACTCTTGCCAACTGCCTAGTTTTTTCTTATCTCGAAATAGATAATTGAATCCGTTGACAATGGCTGTATTGAATGGCGGAAGTATGGTGGGATGCAAGAAGTAGAGAATACTAGCCACAGCAGGGCCTAATCCTTTTATTTTCAAGCCATCCAGTTTTATAATCTCACGAATCAGTTGATCTTCATTGCTGGCATAGTAACAGTTCTCCAAAAACTGACCGAAGGCCTTTTTGTTAGTCTGATTTTCATAGATATCGGGAATGCGCATTTTAGGTTTCCAGTAAAAGGGATGGGCAGCACCTTCAAACACTTGCTTCTGTTCTGTGATAGCCGTAAGTACAAAATCCAGAGATGAACCTTTAAAATCATTGCCAAATTTTTCCGTCTTAATGTCATCTATCACCTGGGATACTCCACGCCTGATAGCACGAAAAGCTTTTAGCCTTTCGTCACTACCGATGAACCACGTGTTGTAAACCGAGGCCGGGTCAAGTTTGTACTTTTCTATTATTTCGTTAATGAGCGGTTGTTGGTCCATCGTTTTGGGGTTTGATGCCTTTATATAAAGATAATGTTCCAAGCATTGTTGCAAATGATTTTGTTTCTGTCACATCTTCAAACCCTGCTAGATTAATATATTCTGGCAACAAGCCTTTTACATTGTCGGTGGTGGTTTTAAATCCATCAAGAATCTGAACGAAATAAAACGCGCCCCTCATGAACAAGTTTCTAGCCTTTCCCCAATCGGCAATGTGCAATTCACCATTGGGTTTTAGAACCCGGAAAATTTCACGCAGTGCCTGCCGTTTTTGCTCCCGGGTTAAGTGATGAAATACAAGGCTTGATACCACTCTATCGAAATAACCATCGCCAAAAGGAAGCGTATGACCATCGTAGTGAAGTAGTGTGACTTTCGCTGTTGATTTCATTAGCTTCCTTTCGGCAATGGTTAATATATTCTTGTCCACATCAATGGCATGAAGATTTGTGTCAGGACGTTTTTCAGCAGCCTGAGGGAAAGGGTAAGCGATCCGCAACCAAAATCCAGAACCCGGCTCCCTGGCTCCAAACTAGCCTGTTCGATCAAGGCGCTTTTAAATTGTTTTTCCGGCATTAACGCACCTACTACCGGATCATACAATTTTGTGAGCCAATCGAACTTAAGCGCGGGGATATAGGATTCGGTATTCATAAAATTAAAATCCTTTTAAATCAATCTCATGGTTTTCGTGATGAATTGTGCATGTTAACAATTTTCCATGTTCCGTTCTCCTTCATCAAAAAAGAGGTAGCCACTCCTTTTCTTTTGACTTCCTTATCATCCTTTTTCAACACAATGGTATAGAGGTAGGTTTCCATGGCAAAAGCGTAGTTACCAGTGACATTTACATCTACTTTATAATTTTCAAATTGAAAAGATTTGAAATCATCCAGTTCCGGCCCTATGTGATGGGCGAGGTACTCCTGATACGTTCCCTCCACACTGCCCGACTCGATCACCACAGAACTTTCAGTAAATAGTTTTTCCGTGCCTTTTACATCAAGTCGTTCCAATGCTTTTTTATAAGCATCCAGGGTTTTTACAACGGCTTCCTTATCACCAGCCACATTCTGACCATAGGTTAAGGCGTAGGCGAATACAAAAATTGACATTACCAGGTATTTCATGATTTGTGCTTTCATCATTTAAAAATTTATATGTTTAAGATTGTTTTAGTTATTGGGTTGACTTGTTACTCAGTGAGTTTCATTACCTCCATCATTTTCAACATCACCTTTCCTTTTCCACTCAGCAATACACCTACTTGTCCGGCAGCGCGGGTTTCGGCATGCCCGTGGTTAATTAACTTTTCGTTGAGAAGGCCTTTGTAATGCTCACCGGCTGACGATACTGTTAACGTAGCCCAATCAGTTGGCATTTTCATTTCCTTATTGTCCATCACGTTGTCTTTGCCGTTCTCCACTCGTCCTAATTTCATCGCAGAACTTGTCAGCGATACATAATCGTAATTGGAAACATCGGTATAGTGATGTACAACAGCTACTTCACCTTGAAAGCTGTTGGTTTTGAATTGAAGATTGGCACCTACATTCTCCAATGCACCGTCAAAAAGCAGAATTACTTTTTCCCCAGTGAGTGTTAAGTTTAGAACTTTGGAGCCATCACTTTCGGAGGTAACGGAGGGCGTTAATGAAGGCTCATTGCCCTGCTCCAATTTGAGCATGCCTGTGAAAGGCTGATCCCCCGGCATCCACATCATCGTTTCCGAGGTGCTTTCATCTGTTCCCTCATCGTGATGTCCAGCTTCGGTGTGATCCTCAGTGTTAGAACTATCTTGTTCGTGATGATCAGATTCTTCAGTTTGCTCTTCTCCTTCTTTTTGTGACTTCGTGCCACAAGAGCTCATAGTACCGGCAAGGAATAGAAAAACAACTAGGATTGTTATAATGGATAAATTGGTTTTTAAATTTTTCATTCGATTTAATGTTTAATGTGAGTAAAATTTACTTTAGTAGATAAATATTGGTTCAGCCATAGCCATTACTTTGCTTTTTGTACACCAACACCATACTTGTAAACCAGCTTTGCGCCAAGATCGGCTGTCTTACTAATCAAAGCTGCACCGGCAAGGCTTCCACAGAAAAGCAGTATGGCCACCGCGCGTTTGCGATCCAACTCTTTCCAAAACAGAAAGGCACGGATGGCCGCAAACAAACTAAAATAAAGCAGTGTGTAAAGTCCCCAGTCAGCGTGGTTACTAGCCGTTAATTCGGCCCGCATGGGAACAGAAACAATGTCAATGGCCTGTTTGCCACTTAAATATGTAATAAGGGCTGACAATGCAGCGAAAACAAAAAGGGCTGTCACTACCATGTGCAACCAATTCTTTTTCCAAAAGAATTTAACGAAATCAAAGAAAAGGGCCGTAATGAACACAGCAATTGGAAAATGAACCAGCATAGGATGCACGTTGGGTGCCCATTCAGGAAGTAAGCTTTCCATAGATCAATAGATTATTAATTGTACATAGAAGGATTGAATGACGATAAGTCATTGAACCATTCAAATAGCTTGAATGGATATTCTAGGAAAAGATGGGAGGAGCCCGCAGTAGACGGGTTGAAAATAAATTGTAATCTAGTCTGGGAGGTTTGATTGGTATGTGAAATACCTTATCAACAAACCATACATCGGTTAAAATTGAAATTTGTAGGGTAGCAGCAGTATTAAATTGAAAGTTCTTACTAACTACTTTTTTATCAGGAACGGAAGTTGACGGTAAGAAGTCGATGTTAGCTGTATGTGTAAGAAAGAACAGGCCGCTGTCTGATGTACCTTCATTTTCGTGATTATGTTCGTGATTCCCCTCTTCATCAGCATCGTGTGTATGCGCTGATTTAAATTCACCAAGAGAATTGAAATGACTATGGGGAATAAGGCTATGCGCGATTGAAAGCGAATACGCGATAAGGACAAGACAATATATAAACAACTTGATTTTCACCAGTTCTTACCTCATTGTTATTAAAGTAAATTTAGTAAATAAATCGCAAACATCTCGTTAAAATGCTAAAAGCTTATCACACGATTTCATAGTTCAGCATCATACCATCGTCTTCATGCTCAAGGTTATGGCAGTGAAATACGTACACCCCTTTATCTTGAGGGAATTTCATGATGACCCTTACTTTTTCTCGGGGCATCACGAGTACAGTGTCTTTCCAACCTCTTTCCGAAGCAATCAATGAACCTCTTCCTCCTGTTCTGGATAGGATTTGAAATTGAACGCCATGGATGTGCATGGGGTGAATTTCGTCACCTGCGGAGTTATCAAAATCCCAGATTTCAGTAGCTCCTGCATCAATCGTTTCGTCAATCCGGTTGAGTTCATAGATTTTGTCGTTAATGGTGTGCATGCCACTTCCCATGTTTCCCCCCATATTTCCATTCATGCCCTCCATCATTCCTTTGATTTTCATCGAACGTGTTCTGGATGCTGAAGCTTCTGTCAGCGGTGTGATCATAGAAAGTTGAGAGGGTGTAGTGAACGAATCACTCACTGGTTGATTCACCGTAAACTTCATGATCTTGAATTCCTGCTGGCCTTGAGTCCCTCCATCGAAAGTTTTACTCAACAGATAAATTTCCTTTCCAACTGCCAAATTTTTAAAGCTTACTAAAATATCAACTCGCTCGCCCGGGCCTAGCAATAAGGAATTCACAGAAACGGGCTGGGCTAACAAACCACCATCAGAACCGATTACTTCAAAACCCAGGTTATCGCTCAAACTAATGTTATACACCCTGGCCGTTGAGCCATTTAAAATACGCATCCTGTAGTACTGGGTAGAAACATTGTGGAAAGGAGCATAAGCACCGTTTACTAAAATATATTCACCCGTATAGCCCGTCATGATTTCATTCATGGAGGGTGAATAATTCAGCTGACCATTTTCAATGCGCTTATCCTGGATGACAAGCAAAAGTTCACGGTCACCAGAAGGAAGGTTCAGTGCCTGCTCTTCTGCATCATTTGCAATAAAAAAACCTGCGAGCCCAGTAAATACCTGTCTGGCTGTCTTCCCGTGCGGGTGAGGATGATACCAATACGTGCCCGCCCGTTGGTTAATGGGGAGGGAAAAATCAAAACTACCACCGCTGTTGATAACATCCTTGGGATGACCGTCCATGTTGGCGGGAACTAATAGCCCATGCCAATGAATATTGGTTTCCTCGGAAAGCAGATTTTGAAAAGGAATTGCAACCGTGGTACCTGTGTCTACTTTAATGGTTGGGCCTAGGATGCCATCTGCGTATCCGAATACGGAGGCATTCTGATTAATTAAAAGGCTTGCCGTGTTCCCCTTGGCCTTCATTGTAAAATTACTTGACATCACTGTGGGGAAAGAAAGGGACGTGGCGAAGGTTCCTTCCTTAACGGGCACTGCATTAGACCCCATGTTCATATTCATGTTCATATTGTCCATACAACTTTGCAGTGTTGGAGGAATCATGATCGCGGAGGCGGCCGCTGCTCCTGAAAGTTTTACAAATTCTCTACGTTTCATTTCTTTAGATATTTTTTAGCGTTGTCCTGATTTAAAAAAAAATAAGCGATCAACAATACGCGTGTTGAGTGAGACGTTCAACTTGCGTTAACTCCGTCACATCTCCATCCGCATTAGTGAATCATTTCTTTTACACTACCGCATTTCAGCATTTTGTCTCCGAAATAAGGATTCTTAATTTCCTTTTCATTGGAGAGCCAATAGGCACCTATGTTATTGTTCGCCATGGGACAGTACTCAAGATAAAGCATACCCATTGACAACTTTCCGTCCTTTACCAATGTGGCCATTTCGTTACTAAGTGTGCTGAACAATTTGCGTTGCTCTTCGAGATCGGAAGTACTTGCCAATTTTGTTGCCGCATCAATTGAGGCTACTGAGGCTTTGGCATCTTTCAAAGCTTTATTCAATACATTGGCTCCAGTCTTGGCTCCCTCACTATCAGAGGCTACCAAAGCATTCTTCACATGAATGTAATGTTCATATGCTTTCCCCAGTTTGGCGTCTTTAAACATGACCATCGTTTGGTCAGTCTTCTTCTGATCGTGCCCGGCATGATCATGTTGTGCAAAAGCTCCCCAGCTGCCTAGAACCAGGATAAGCATCATCATTTTTGTTTTCATAATTGTTACATGTTTAAGTTTAATTATAGTATTGCATTGTTCTTTTTTGTTGCCTTGATAAGTCTTACTGTGCCGACCATCGACTTAAAATGCGCAGTCTCTTCAGCCTCTTGAAAAGTTTCTTTGATGGCTTTGGCTAACAAATTCTCAACGTTATCAGTCGTTGTCTGAAATCCATCCAAAAGTTGAACGGCATAAAATCCTACCCTCTGTAGTGCACTAGCCGGTTTACCAAAATCTGCTATTTGAAATTCTCCGGAAGGCTTAAGCACTCTACGGATTTCTTCCAACGCAAAATATTTCTGGCGCAGCGTGAGGTGATGAAACACCAGGCTTGACATCACGTGATCGAACGAGTTGTCCGGGTAAGGCAGTTTACTGCCATCGTACTGTTGCAGATCAATGGTCAGTTTCGTCTTTGAAAGTTTCTCTCTCGCAACGGATATAATTTTTGCATCAATGTCCACACCAAAAAATATTGCGTTCGGATGTCTCTGAGCCGCCATGATTGAGAGCGTAAGCGAGCCGCAACCAAAATCAAGAATCCGGTCATTTGGTTTGATCTCCATTTGCCGGATCAATGCGGACTTAAATTTCCGCTCTGGCATGGTAAACTGTAACACGGGGTCATAGACTTTTGTGAGCCAGTCGTACTTTAATGCGGGTATATAGTTTTTGTTTTCTTTCATTTATTATATGTTATTGATTATGCATAAGTTGACTCAAAAGAACGAACAGTACAATTCCGACCAGGACAGCATAGACTATTCGTCTTGACCATACTCTCCAAACTGGAGGTGGCTTAGGATTGCCATTTTCGCAACAAGGTTTAGCCATAACTTTAATTTAAAGTCTCTTTTGTTTCTCCACAACGCAGCATTTTCTCACCGAAATAGGGATTGCTGATTTCCTTTACATCACTGATCCAGAAAGCACCTTTGTTATCGAATGCCATTGGGCAAAACTGGTAGTATGCATTAAGTCCCTGCACTCCGAATGTCTTAATGGATGAATAAAGAGTATTAGTGAGTTGAGAAAAGGCTGCCCGTTGAATCTCTATATCTTTGGCAGACAAAATGAGTTTGGTAGCCATCTCCAGATTTTTCAACTGCTCCATCCATTTAACATGTGCGTCTCCTTTTACCAAACCCATATCCACATCTTTCAAAGCAGTATTGAAAGCCCTTGTTTGAGCAGAAGCGGAATTGGCGTCCGATGCTACCAACGCCTCTTCGATTTTTAGATAAGGTGTCAGCAATTCGTTGAGTTGTTGTATAAATGCCTGATCTACCGACATTGGCGTTTCCGTCTTTGGAACTTGCTTGGCATCACTTGCTTGCACAGCTACCTCATCGTGCTTATGGCCAGCCATTGGGTTAACTCCCTTCTTGAGTACGATCTCACTATACAATAAGTAGGCGCCCGTCACAACAATTGAGTCACCTTCTTCCACACCACTGGTAATCTCAACTTTGTTAAAATTTTCCAGTCCGGTGGTGATCATCTGTGGACGGTACTTGCCAACACCGGTTATTCTATACACATGATTGCCCGACTCTTCGCGGATAACAGCATCAGCAGGTAAAGTCAGTGCTTTCTTTTTTGAGTGCTCGAAAACGATCTCCGCCTGCATGCCGGGCACAAAGCGATAATCAGTATTGGTAAGTGAAGCGCGTAATACAAAAATCTGGCTGGACTGCCTGTATTCCGGGGAGAGAAAGATGACTTTGCTTTCAATAGGTTGATTCTCGAATCCGTTAACATAAATGATTATGCGGTCGCCCAATTTTATCAGCGATGCTTCCCGTGGATACATTTCCGCTTCCACCCAGAGTTTGCTAAGTTTTTCTAAGCGATAAATGGCTGCGCCTTCGGCAACATATTGTCCTTCTGTTACGGGTATTTCGGTAATGATGCCAGAGGCGGGAGCAACGAATTGTATTCGAGGATTAGTGGCTTTCGATTTGGACAGTTCTTCAATCTGATGTTCTGTCATTCCATACAGCCATAACTTCTTCCTGGAAGCTTCCAGGTAAGAAGAGTAACGTTTATTGTCGATGGATTGGGATTGTGCGAGAGCGAGTAAATATTCATTCTGATAGGTGAGCAGTTGTTCACTGTAAATTTCATAAATCAGTTGACCTTGATTTATTGGAATGCCTGTCTCTTTGATGAAGAGTTTGTCAATCCTGCCCGGAACTCGTGTGCTCACTACTTCCGTCTGTGTCTCGTCAGCACGGAGACGGCCGTTCAGGAGTATGCTGTTTCCAATCTCCTGAACCGACACCCGTTGCACAGTAATGTTGGCAAGTTCTATCTGGCTTTCGCTGAGCGTAACCTCTGACTTATCTCCCCCTGCATTCACCACCACCAAATCCATTCCGCAGATTGGACATGTCCCGGGTTTATCCTGCACGATCTGCGGGTGCATGGGGCACGTATAGGTTTGTTTTATTTCAGAAGACTGACCGTTGTTGTTCTTTCCATTGCATCCTGTCAGTAGTATGATGACACTAACAACTAAATATTGGATTGTAGTTTTCATCGTTGTTATGGGTTAATTACTTTTATAAAACTCTCGCTGTCTACCAGGTATTGAGCATTGGCGGCAATCTCCATCGACTCATCTAACCCTTCAGTAATTTCAATCCAGCCATCCGTCTCTACTCCTGTTTTTACTTTAAAGGGAATGTAGGTTGCCTTCTCTTTGATGAAAACTATTTGCTGAACTCCAAGATCAAGAATTGCCTTTTTCGGGATCCACAGTGCCTGGTTATGTGTCTCAGTAACATGAGCCGTTAAAAGTTGTCCAACACGGATTTCAGTGGCGATAGCATTGATGTAGGATCTAACTTGCAGGAATTGTTTGCCCTCGCTGAAAAATGGCTGAATAAAGTCCCCCTTTGCCTGTATCGCTTCGGGTGTACCTTTAATGTGGAGTTCAATGAGCACACCTTTTCTGATCTGCGCACCTTCCTTCGCGGGGAAATACAGTTCAGCCCAAAGGCGAGTACCATCTACGACTTTGAAGAGACTTTGCCCTGTGGACACATACATACCTTCGCGAGTTGAAAATTGCCCGCCCGTGGCCAGTGATGAATTTGCCGAATTCATTGCATTGCTTGGCTGCACCCCTCCACCCATAGCGCCTCCTGATTTTTTATTCATTCCACCTCCGCTCATGGATGTTGATGATGCACCACTTGCCGTGCTGGCTTCAGGAAGAGACACGTTTGACTCCACGATGTACCCAGAGTAAGGGCTGAACACCGGGAACGCAAAGGATTCTTTTCCGGTCTTGATGATGTTCTCTATTTGATCTTTAGTAAGTCCCAGTAATTGTAGTTTCTGTTTTGCAGACTCGATGATTTCGAATTGTTCCTTATGCTGGCTTACCACGTAGAGTAACTCTCGTTGCGCAGTAATCAATTCCGGACTATATATCTCCATGATCACCTGGCCTTTTCTCACGGGTTGATAGTTGTATTTCAGATAAAGCTTTTCAATGCGTCCGCCAAAGCGCACAGGCACCGAGTAGGTTTTACGGGTATCATAGCTGATTACTCCCGGGGCTGTGACATTGACTGGCAGCGTTTTTCTTTCCGGCCGAATCATCTCAATAGCAGCTACCACAGAGCTATTCGTAGGCTTGATCAGATCTTTCATTTCCTCCGATACGGCTACCGGTTGTTCTGCGCCAGACTTCTTTACCAAATCCATTCCGCAGATGGGGCAAGTTCCCGGTTTATCCTGAGTAATCTGGGGATGCATGGGGCAGGTGTATTCATCGTGAGCATGCACCTCTTTGTCCTTTTCTGAATTACATGCTGCAACCAAACCCATCATTACGATAAGGAGAGCAAATGCTTTCAGACTTTTATCAATCGCACGTTGCATATTATTTTTCCAATTGTTTTTCATAACTCACGATCATCTGATAATATCTTCTCATCACATCTAAGTATTGGATTTGTGCCATGATGAGGGCTTCGTATGCATCAATTACAATAGGCAACTCCTCGCGGTTCTCTTCGTATGCCAGCATTACGGTCTCGTAGTTTCTGTCAAGTGCCGGAATTATTTTTTGCTCGTAGTTGTCCAGTTGCTTTCTGGTGGTTTGTATTTCCCAAGCCATTCCCGCAGCCATTCCTTGTGCTTCGTTCAGAATAGCTTCGCGCCCACGTTTCATCGCTTCAATTTGGAGATTCATTCCTCGTACGTTGGCCTTGTACATTTTCGAAGACCATGGAGCGATGGGTATAGAAACCATACCCTCAATTGTGTAAGCGCTGGGCATCATCTGCCCCAATGGAGCCATGTGGTTATATCGGATTCTAAAGTCCGGCTTGGCCTGATAGCCTTCCAACTTCACAGCATAACGCATCGTTTGAATGGTGTTATTGAGTTGCCGGATATCGCTACGGGTGTTTGCCAGTAACGTAGTGTCTACAGCAAGTTCTACCGGACCAAACTCCCGGAAGACGGTATCGATGGCAAAGCGAACATCTTTGGGCAGGTTCATCAATGCATTGAGTGCAATGTTTTTCTGAATGATTTCATTTTCTGTCATAAAGATCATATTCTCGACTTCATGCAATCGTCCTTCTGCCTTGAAGCTGTTGCCTAAGGGACTTTGGTTATAGGGATACCGTGCTTTGGCAATGTTGAACATGAGTTGAATGATTTCCTGATTCTCGCGAAGGATCAGCAGCTTCTTTTCCAAAACAAACCAATCATAAAATGCTATTTTTGCCTGCGACCTCAGTTCGTTGAATGTGAATGAACCAGCGGCCTCTTCAATAGCAGCTTTTGAGGAGAGTAACTGCTGATTGGCCATTAGTTTTGACGGATTGGGGATAGATTGTTCAGCGGAGATCATCACAGATCCTTTATCCCTTTCATCCATCACCATTTGACCAGGATAGGGGGTCATAAAAGTTCCCAGTCCAACCATCGGGGCCATCCAACTTTTCGCACCTTTAGAGATTTCATTTAGTGCTTGTGCTTTGTATCGATATTCCTGCAACATGGGATTGTTCCGATGAATCACAGTGAGGATGCTGTCCAACTTTAATCGTTGCTGTGCCTGGGCGGTGAGACTGCTCCAAAGCGCCAGCCAGGCTAGCATTATAGTTTTAATGTTTGATTTCATGGATTTCAAGCTTTCCGAATTTTTTAAGCTCATATTCTTTAGTCATCAAAAAGATCAGTGGTGTTACTAAAAGGATGTGGGTGGAGGATGTGAGCACACCCCCGATCATAGGCAGCACAATGGGTTTCATTACATCGCTGCCTACCCCGGTGGCCCACAATACTGGTACGAGGCCAAATAAGGCTACTGATACTGTCATCAGTTTAGGTCTTAGGCGTTTTGCTGCTCCGGCAATGACATATTCCTTTAATTCATTCATTGAAATGGTCTCGCGCGAGTTGCCTTTCAACTCTACAAGTTGCCTCATCGCATCGTTGAGATAGATTACCATCACGACACCGGTCTCTACGGCAATACCGAACAAAGCAATGAATCCAACCGCAACGGCTACCGATAAGTGAACACCCCAGAAATAAATTATGTAAGCCCCTCCAATAAGCGCAAAGGGTACCGTTATCAAACTAAAGAATGCCTCGCGAATGGAATGGAAAGCGAAGTAGAGCGAGAGGAATATGATGATAAAAACAATGGGCGCAATCAACGTTAATGTTTTCTTGCTTCGGATAAGATTTTCATACTGACCGCTCCATTCAATATAATATCCATTAGGTAGGCTTGAGAGGTCACTGTTTAATTTGTCAATGGCTTCTTGTACTGTGCTGCCTAGGTCACGGTCGCGGACATTAAAAAGTACTGCCCCGCGCAACATGGCATTTTCTGAGTTGATCATGGGTGGGCCATCTTCAAACCGAAGGTCAGCCACATCCGATAATGGGATTGTACCCAATGCTGGAGTTTGAACCGGAATTCGTTTAAGTTGATCCAGGCTGTTCCGGTAGTCTTGGGCCAACCGCACATTCACTGAAAAACGTTGACGGCCTTCAATCGTACGCGTGATGGGAGTACCTCCAATAGCGGATTCTACCATCATGTTTACGTCATCTATGTTGAGGCCATAACGCCCAATTTCTTCACGTTTAATATCAATAACCAGGTATTTGCCTCCTGTGATGGGCTCAACATACAAATCTTTAATGCCAGGAATTCCTTCCAGAGCCGTCTTAACTTTTTCAGAAACGGCATAAATTGTATCAAGATTCTGACCATACACCTTTACACCTACATCAGTGCGAACTCCGGTGGCCAACATATTGATGCGGTTAATAATGGGTTGTGTCCATCCGTTAACCACTCCGGGAATTTGAAGTTTGGCATCCAATTCATTAACGATATCTTTTTTCGTTATCCCCGGACGCCACTCGCTTTTTGGCTTAAGCATGATGATTGTTTCGATCATGCTAATGGGTGAATTATCGGTAGCTGTACTGGCACGACCTGCCTTGCCTAACACTTTGTCTACTTCCGGTACCGAGTGAATGATTTTATCCTGGACTTGAAGAATACGTTTGGCCTCGGCATTTGAAATATCAGGAAGTGTTACTGGCATGAACAGAATGGATTGTTCATCAAGCGGAGGCATAAATTCTGAGCCCAGGCTGATGATCAAGGGAATGCTGATGACCAGCGCAGCGATGTTAATTCCAATCGTAGTCTTGCGCCATTTCATACACCATCGGATAACCGGTTCATAAACGCGTTCCAGAACCCGGTTAACAGGATTCGTGTTCTCGTCTTTGAATTTCCCTTTCATAAAAAACGAAATAAGTACGGGTGCAAGAGTAACAACCAATACTGCATCCACGATCATAATGAAGGTTTTGGTATATGCGAGCGGATGAAACAGTTTACCCTCTTGTCCGGTAAGCATGAATACCGGAAGAAATGAAGTGATAATGATAATCGTAGAGTAGAAGACTCCCCGTGAAACCTGCTTACTTGATTTTTCGATCACAGCAAGACGTTCTTCTTCGGTAATCCATGGTTCTTCTTTTTTTCGGGAGAATATTTTAAGAAATTTCATAGCTATCTTTTTAAGCGTTCCCTGATTTTTTTGCCATTTCTTCAGCGTAGCGTTGACTAAGGTGTTTGTAAGCATTCTCCGACATGATAATTCCGTTATCAACAATTACCCCGATGGCAAGCGCCACTCCAGTGAGGGACATGATGTTGGAGGAGATGTTAAAAGCATTTAATAAAATGAAAGCGGTGGCCAGTGTAATGGGTATTTGAATAATAATGCTTAGTGCGCTGCGCCAGTGAAACAGGAAGATGATCACCACTAGTGAAACTACGATCATTTCTTCGATAAGCGTTTTCTTAATGGAAGAAACAGACTCTTCGATTAACTCGCTGCGATCGTAAGCAAGATTGAATTTCATGCCCTCGGGAAAACCCTTGGCTACTTCTTCCATTTTTTTCTTCACTCTCTTGATCACCTCATCGGCATTTTCACCATAACGCATCACGACAATACCTCCGACAGCCTCACCTTCGCCACTGACATCAAAAATGCCAAGACGAAGTTGGCCGGTCATCTGCACAGTCGCTACATCCTTGACCGTAACCGGTATGGAATTCACCGTTTTTAAAGGGATCATTTCAATAGCCTCAATGCTCTGGATATATCCGGTAGTTTTGATCACGTATCCGATGTCATTCACTTCAAACTTTCTTCCACCAGCTTCATTGTTATTGGCACGAATGGATTGAATCACTTGAGGGATTGAGAGCCCATAGTAAGTGAGTTTATTGGGATTGATCGTTACCTGGTACTGTTTTTCAAATCCCCCGAAAGAGGCTACCTCGGCAACTCCAGGTACATTTTGTAACCCGAATTTTACGTACCAGTCTTGTATAGCACGTTGTTCTCCAAGATCCATACCGGGGGCCTCCAGTGTATACCACAGTATGTGGCCGACACCTGTGCCATCCGGACCAATGGTTGGAACAACATCTTCCGGCAACAGGCGTGATGCATAATTCAACCTTTCAAGAACGCGTTGCCGAGCCCAGTAAACGTCCACATCATCTTCAAAGATCACGTAAACAAAACTCATCCCGAACATGGATGTACCCCGAACATATTTTATCTGGGGCAAGGCCTGAAGATTAGTGACCAGCGGATAGGTAACCTGATCTTCCATGATCTGTGGGCTTCGTCCCATCCATTCAGTGAACACGATAACTTGGTTTTCAGAAAGGTCAGGGATGGCATCAATCTTATTGACCTTTACGGAGTGTAAACCCCACCCAAAGAGGCCTGCTGCGATAAGCAGGATAATAAAACGATTGTGTATAGAGTAAGAAATTATTCTTTCGATCATATACTCATTATGATATGAATGTACCTTAAGTGAAAAATAGATGGAGATTGCATCAGAATGCGATGCCCAGTGCGAAAGCACTGTTCGTTCGAACTTCAACCTATTAAAATAGGGAAATGAAATTCGCTTCGAAAGAGAATACTGTTAAATAAGGAATTTGTGAACGAGTGTGGTAATATCCCGTTCTATAATCGGTGATTTGTAACCAACATACGACTTGGTTATCTGATAATCAGAATCGTTGAGGAATCTTGAGGGATTGGTCGGAAGAAGGGCAGTTTGCAAAGAACCCAACTTGACATGATCGCTTACACTATAAGCCTCAGCATGGAATACACTTATGGTTATGTCTTGGCAGCAACTTTTAACATCTAGGGAAGACCCTGTATGCTCACAGGGTATGGTAGCTTGGCTACAGGATTTCGCCTGTCCAATAAGGGCCATTGCTTGCGGGTTACCCTCGCACAAATGAATGCTAATTGCTTGACTGATAGAGGATAACAGTACAAGAATCGCCAGCAAGGCCGTAACTATGGTTTTGATCTTTTTCAATTGCTCATGCAATATACGGGAATACATTGTTTGTTGTTACGAGTCTGACTCACTAAATTTTTCGATGACATACTCGTTGCTTAAAGCTGGAAAATTTACACGTTTCTTCCCGTATTGACCGAGCACACTCAATACTGTGAGTTATGTTAGTAACAGCTTTAGAACGAATTTTGAGAGATTAGACAGACTTTATTCCCGAACTTTATATTTCATCCAAGTAATTACCATGGAATTACCACCACTTTGCTTATGAATAAAAAAAAATTCCTAACAGGATAATGAGTTGCTGACGTCAAGTAATCAATTTTTGCGTTTGCCTGAAAAGCTTAGTCTGCTACCACTCAAAGCCCCAGTCATGAATTCAAAAGTATAGTTGAATGTCTGAGCATTCATATCGAAATAGCCGAAATGTTCATCATCTGGATTGTGTTCAGCGCTCATGTGCTGCTGCCAAGAAGTCCAATTGCCATTACTTCCCATCATGTGATGATTGGCTGACATATTGTGGCCATATTGATTCTTGAAATCATTTTCAGTGGCACATACCCTCATCATATTGCCATCTTGATAGAGTTCAATGGAAAACGTGGTGTCAACATCAGCGTTAAAACAATGAACCTGGACGGTATAATCATTCATGGATGTGATTTCAGCCGTTGCCGATGTGGTTTGTGACAAACTGGATGTAAGTGTACCGTTGTAGGTGCCTATAATCTGGTCTGACAATTTAGAGCGAATTTGGTCATTGTTCATATCACAGGAGGCGATGATCGCTGCCATGGCTACGCCCAACACAATTATTGAAGTTTTCATACTTTAATTATTAAGGTTCTTGTTTCTTTTAAGCAATTCATTCAAAGGCTTTTCCGATAATTGAACAGGAATTGAGCTCAAAAACAATTTATTTATAAACTGGAAATCACTTTCGCGAGTTTGCTTCTTATTTCGTTTGCTATTTCAGCCAACTTCTCATTTTCAACAGCCTGCATAGAGGCACCAGGGTCAACAGCCGATACTTCAATTTCTCCTTGTTTCTTCTCCTGGATTATGACATTACAGGGGAGCATTGTTCCAATCTTATCTTCAGTTTGCAAAGCCTTGTAGGCAAAAGGAGGATTGCAGGCGCCAAGTATCCGGTAATTATAGAAATCAACATCCAACTTTTGTTTCAGTGTGGCTTTGATGTCAATGTCGGTGAGGATGCCAAAACCTTCCTTTTTTAGTCCTTCGGTAACTTTTTCAATTGTCTGATCGAAATCACCTGAAAGCTTCTTATTGAAATAATAACCCATTACCAAATTTTTAATTTTCTAGAATAATCAAGTTAAAGGCGAAAATTCATCAACCTATTTCCGTCTTTAATTTAACTACTTGCATAGTTACTAACCTTGCAAGACTTGGTCAGTAACTTATATCACTCAAAGAAATGATCTTAGTCATTTTCGAAGTATCTCTTTGCGTTTTCTTTGGACTCGAAATATAGAATAGCTCCCTTTTGTTTGGAGTTCATCGTTATAAAAGCAAGTGCCTTATCCACTCTAACGTTACTGAAGGGGTCAATGGCATACCTCACGGTTTCATCCTCATTCAGATCGCGCACGCATTTATCACAACAGCCATAGTAAGTTTTATTTTGCACCAATACTGGAATCTGGTCAATACCCATGTACATGTTATTTACCATACAAACCATTTTAGGATCGATAGGGGCGCCAGGCACTGGCATTGATTTAAGATTCTCACGTACTATGTAGTCATGCCGCTCCTGTTTATATATACCATACCCAAGCCAAACGAAGTACCCCCCGAACAATACCACTACCAACGTTATCATAATAACATTGTATCTTCTTTCCTTAATTTTCATTCTTCCGGAAGAAGATGTTTGCATACGTCTCTTCTTCATTTTATTATCTTTTTAGATTATTACTTTTCTTCCACCAATCCAGCCCGCTGATATGTCTCTATCAGCGGGCTTCAATTTCGTATTTAGTGAATCATCTCTTTCACACTACCACAGTTCAGCATCTGATCCCCATAATAAGGGTTCTTGATTTCCTTTTCGTTGGAGAGCCAAGAGGCCTTGGCCATAGGGCAATATTCTACGTAAATCATGCCCATAGAAAGTTTTCCGCCTTTTAACAGCATAGCCATCATGCTGCTTACGTCACTAAAGGCTTTACGCTGTTCATCCAAACTACCTGCACTTGCTAGTTTTCCCGCTTCATCGGCAACCATCTTACCATCCGCTACACCTTCCATTGATTTTTGTAACTGGATAGCGGCATTCTTTGCTTCGTCCTTGTTTGAAGAAACAAGTGCATCTTTCAGGACTATATAATTCTTGTAGGCCGTCTCCAATTTTGCATCTTTGAACATGACCATGTTCTCACTTATTTTTTCTTTATCCGTGTTCTTTTTATCATGCATTCCGGCATGATCGTGCTGCGCAAAAGCTCCCCAACTTATCAGTGTCAGACAAAGCATCATCATTTTAGTTTTCATATTTACATTTATTTAATTGTTAAGAAAGTTTTATCATTCAAGCTTTGGAGTACTTTTTTGTTCACAACAAATATGATTAACGGAAGAATAGTGAATTGCAAAACAGGGGAAACACCAACACCTAACCAGGGAATCAAAGGCATGTAATCCGCATAAGCCCAATCACCTTTTGAAGTATGCCACATTTCGCCTATTGTTGCCCCTATAGCTCCAACCAAAGCCAGAACAATTATTCTTCCTTTGGTTAAGTGATTTACCCAGAACACATTTTTGAAGGCCAATCCAAATAAAAAAATCAGCATAAGTACCATTACCGTATCTGCCAGAGAGGCCAGGATACAAATTGAGACATGCCGAAAATCATCATGATGCCACAGGTACAAAGGACTATGCAATAACTCCCAAATTGAATTAAGTAAAGAGGAAGTGATTACTAGACTCTTTAGAAACCCGGTGTAGATTTTCTTATCTCTCGTTCTTTTATAGAAAAGGATGAACAGACCAACTACAATCATTAAAGCAATTGTTGGTACAATGAACATATCACCGGTCAGACCCTTCATATATAATCTCTGTTAATCATTCCTAAATTCTATTTTGGCGCCTGCAGAAAGGGACTTGTCCTAGTTAGACAACGTCCCCCTTCTACAGGACTTGAAGTCCATGCTGATCCCACAGCACAAATACTATCAACACGATGATCAAGACATAGACAAACCATTTGATTGGCTTTCGCCAACGTGGCTCTTTTTCAAATGCTGGTTTGCAACATTCTTTCATTGGTGTTATTTATTGATTACTTCTTTTGTCTCCCCACAGGTAAGCATGGCATCACCGTAATAAGGATTTTTGATTTCTCTAGTGGCACTCAACCAATAGGCTCCTGCACCATTCCTTGCCATAGGACAGAATTGATAGTATATCGGTTCTCCCATTGTTCCGAACATTTTAATCGCACTGTACAAGGCATCACTAAAGTCAGCATATGCTAAGCGTTGTTGTTCCATGTCACCAGACTTTTTCATACGACTAAGAGATTCATTCAATGATTTTACTGTGGTCATCCAGTGATTGTGCATATCGCCTTTGACCAGGCTCATGTCTACATTTCCTAGCTTAGCCTCCACTGCGGGAACTGCTTTTTGTACCTTCGATACATCGGAAGCTAAAAATGCTTTCTGTAAATCCAATTGCGATTTGTATACTGATGTCAATTGCATTTTGAAGTCCATATTTACTGACATGTCCATTTTCATATTTTCCATAGAACTTGCATTTTTGTCGTCTTTGCTTTCAACATCAGGTTTCTTATCTCCGCCCATATCCATGCCTGCATGACCTCCCATGGATTGCTTTCCACCTTCCGGGTTCATCATACTTTTTTCTCCTTTAAGCTGTGCTGCTGCATCGATTTTGAACACACCATGAGTAGCTACCATTTCGCCTTCTTGAAGTCCACTTTTTACTATATAGTAGTCACCGGCCTCTGCACCCAATTCTATCTCGCGATATTGGAACATGTTATTGTGGTCGTTAGTCATAACATATACTACCGCCTTCTTACCAGTCCATAAAATAGATGACTTTGGCACGGTCAGTTGGTTGGATGATCCCGGAAGCATTGTTTTCAAAATCCCGGTTGCCAACATTTGGGGCTTCAATAAATCCTTGGGGTTATTTAGTTCGGCTCGTACCCCGGCCACCCTTGACATACGATCCAAGACCGGATCAATAAAGGTGACAGTACTAACAAATTCTTCTCCGGGTATAGATTTGATTTTGAATTTGATCTTGTCACCCACTTTTATCCAGGGAATATCACTTTCATAAGCATCAAACATCACCCACACATGGCTAAGATTCACTACTTCAAAAAGTGGATCACCTTGTTTAACATAGTCACCCAGCGCTACATTGCGCATAGTAACGGTACCGCTGATTGGGGACAATACGTCAAAATAGAAAGAGACATCACCAGCGTTTTCTATTTGAGAAATCTGATCATCAGTCAAGTCCCAAAGTTTCAGTTTATTACGGGACGCTTTGTAGTAGCCAGGATTCGTTTCTTTGAATTTCAACGCCTCAAATAATTCTCGTTGTGCTGTTACCAATTCAGGAGAGTAGATTTTTGCCAACACCTGACCTTTACTTACTTTTTGTCCCGTATAATTGATGGTGAGCTTTTCAATCCGGCCTGGATACCGTGCAGTCAATGCGGAAATGTTGCGTTCATCGGCCATAACTTTTCCCGGTAAGTAGACCTCTTTATAAGGTGCCTTTTTTTCAATGGTACTCATTTCCACCTCCGCGATTTTCATGGCAGCATTTGAAAATTTTACCGTGTATTGATCAGACTCATCATTATTTTCTGTGTTGTCTGATTCAAGAGGGATTAAAGTCATTCCACAAATGGGGCACTTGCCCGGCTTATCCGATCTGATCTGCGGGTGCATCGAACACGTCCACACGGATCCTTTTTGATGATCCTCCAGGGCATGTCCCTCAGGAAGACTCTGGGAAGATTCACTTCCTGATCCTCCAAATAAAAGCCAGCCAAACAATAGCCCGAGTACGAATACTCCAATAGTAATCAGTACGGTTCTGTTTTTTAAAACATCTAATATTTTCATTTTAAAGTTGTTTTCCGGTTAAGTAATTTATTTGAGCAACGAATGTATTTTGATCAGCACGTGCTTTCTCCAACTCAAGTTGGTATCGCAGTAATTGTCGATCCATTCTAAGTATCTCTTCGAAATCTCTTCCTGCAGTAGAATATTGAGCCACCAGGATATCAAGTGCCTGATATGCTAAACGAATCAAACGGTGGTTAAGCGCAACCCTTCTTACTGCGTCAGCGTAATCTCTCCATACTTTCTCCAAAGCAGTCTTCAATTCATTCTCTTTATTCTCTTTACGATCTGATATAGACGTTTTAAGATACTCTCTTTCTTTTACCATCGATTGGTACTTGTTTCTGTATAAGGGAATCCTTACACCAACCTGAGGAAAAATCAAAGCGTCTTTCCCATTTTCAGGCATGGTCACATCGGTTCGGGGAGAAACATTTGTATAGGCCAGCCCCAAACTGAAAGAGGGCAATCCCATTTTGTGCGCAACATCAATCTCGGCATCCATCGACAGTATTTCATACTCGAAACTTTTAAGCAACGGATTTTGTGCAACAACCGAATCCAAAAGAACATTTTTAGTTTCCGAAAAAGCAATGGTTGCAAGCGTATCGGGAACGATTATTTCCATTGGCAAATTCGTATTCAGCAATTCGTTAAATCGGGCCTGAATGGGTATTCTTGAATCTTCGAGATAAAGCAATTGATTTTGCAATTCTTCTAAATCCATCTCTACCCTCAATAAGTCCACCGCACTTCCTGTTGCGGCCTCTAATCGTACATTGGCGAGTTGTCGAAACGATTGCAGGAGTCGGATATTTTCGTGTGTAATATTGGTTGCTGCCACAAGTACATAAAGGTCATAATAAGTGCCACGTACGTTAAAGAACAATTTGTTTTTAGCCTCTTCAAATGATTCATAACGAGCTTTCGCCAATTGTGCAACTGCATTTTCTTGCGACTTAAGCTGGCCAAACCAAGGGAAGGCCTGTGTTAACGAAATGCCAAATCGTTGGGCACCCACTCTTGTTTCAACGGGACTTGCAAAAACATTGAACATAGCAGTGGGATCAGGAAGTGCCTTAGCTTGGGGCATCCTTTCCAGGGCAGAAAGATACTGATTGAAGATAGACCTGAGTTCAGGGTTATTTTCAGCCGCAACCTTAAGGTATTGATCAATTGGATCTTCCGTTGACTGAGCTCGGACAGTTGTTGCGAACAACAGGATTACGATCAGCCAGTTATATTTATTCATTAATTTCATTCTTTTCGATTTTAGCTTGTCTTTTAACTACACCTTCCTGCCAAGCACAATAGAGTGTCGGCACGATAAACATGGTTATTACTTGAAAGAGCATTCCTCCAAAAGAAGGAATGGCCATCGGCACCATAATGTCTGATCCCTTACCTGTAGAAGTGAGCACGGGTATCAATGCAATGATGGCTACGGCAGCTGTCATCATGGCGGGTCTTACTCTTTGTTGCCCCGCATGCATGATCGCTTCGCGGACGCCTTCAATACTCTTAGGTTTTTCCCGCTCGAAGGTTTGCTTAATATAGGTTCCCATGATCACCCCGTCATCGGTGGCAATTCCAAAGAGTGCAATAAAACCGACCCAGACTGCTACACTTAGATTGATCGTGTGCATGTCAAACAAATCGCGCATGTTGACACCAGCCACTCCAAAATTAAGGAACCAATCCTGTGCATAGAACCAGATCATGATGAAGCCTCCTGAAAAGGCCACAAACAATCCTGAGAATACCATTAAGGTGGTTTGCACATTACCAAACTGAAAATAAAGGATGAGGAATATGGCCAATAAAGAAATAGGAACTACGATGGCCAGACGCTTCGTGGCTCTAATCTGATTTTCATAATTTCCAGTGAACTTGTAGGAGACTCCAGCGGGTAACATAAACTCACCCGCATCCATTTTAGCTTTTATGAAACGCTGCGCCTCTTCTACCACATCTACTTCGGCATATCCGATCTTCTTATCAAAAATTACATAACCATCCAGGAAAGTATCCTCACTCTTAATAATTTGTGGTCCCCTTCTATACGTGACTTCTGCCAACTCACCCAGCGGTATTTGTGCTCCCGAAGGTGTTGGAATAAGTACGTTCTTTACGTCTTCCGGATTATCCCTGAACTCGCGCGCATATCGCACCCGCACCGGAAATCTTTCACGACCTTCGACCGTAGTTGTCTGCTTCACCCCCCCGATGGCAATCTCGATGAAGTTTTGAATATTTGACATTGATAGTCCATAGCGGGCAATGGCTTTTCTATCTATATCAAATTCCAAATAAGGTTTACCAACAATTCTATCCGCAAAAACAGATGACGACTCTATACTGGGCACCTGCTGTAAGATTTTCTCTAATTCAAGCCCAACCGATTCTATAGTTTGCAGATCGGGACCAAATACTTTGATACCGATTGGAGCACGCATTCCCGTAGCAAGCATGATCAGTCGTGTTTGTATGGGTTGCAGTTTTGGTGCGGAGGTCATACCTGGAACTTTGGTAGATTTAACAATCTCCGTCCAGATATCATCAGGTGATTTAATATGGTCACGCCACTGACGGTAATACTCACCTTTTCTATCCTCAATTAATTCTTCTCGCTTGAGATTTCTAAAGCCATCTTTTTCCGGATGGTGTTTTGTTCCATCCTTCAGTAAATAATTTCCGTCCTTGTCTGTTTTGAATCGCAATCGATGACCGTCTTCATTCACCATGTATTCAGGTTTGTATACAATGGTATTTTCAAACATAGATATTGGAGCAGGATCTAATGCTGAATTAACACGACCCCATTTTCCTACCACAGATTCTACTTCTGGTATTTGGGCTACAAACGCATCAACTTTTTTTATTACATCTATATTTTCCTCAACGCCTGAATGTGACATGGTGGTCGGCATTAACAAGTATGAACCCTCATCCAGTGGAGGCATGAATTCTTTACCAACACCCGGAAATTTCTTATTCAGATATTCCCATGTATCCGTTTGTCTTACGTTCAGCCCTATTGCCTCCAATCCATTAGGAATAAATCCAAATATTTTATCTATACCCTGCATAGCAGTGATACCAAAGAGAAAAATAAATATGGGTATCAAAAAGAATTGCCACTTATGCGTTAAGCACCACCTTAATAGTACGGGATAAAAATGAACAATAGTCATTAGCGAGCCCAATACAGTTGTCACAATAACAATCACAAAAAGGTAATTAACAATAAAACTATTTTGGGCTCCCAGAGGCATCCATGCACCTGTTAGAAAATAGACTACGGTTAGCAAAATGATAATTGTGTTCAACCGATTAACCCAAACACGTAGTTTTTCAGGCCATTTATTTTCAAAAAAATTATTTACTCCGAACAATATCAATGCGATGGCAGGGATACTTCCATAAATAATCAGAAAAGCCAATCCAAGTCCTGCAGTCACCAATGCCCACACTTTTTTTGATTTCTCTTTATCGAACCGAATTGAAAATACTATGTGTGCGAGTGCAGGAACAACAATTAGTCCGAGCAGAAGTGAAGACAACAAGGCGAATGTTTTAGTAAAGGCAAGAGGTTTGAATAATTTACCTTCCGATGCCTGCATGGCAAATACAGGCAAGAAACTTACAATGGTAGTTGCCAATGCCGTCATAATCGCAGAAGCTACCTCCACGGAGGCATCATAGATAATTCCCAATAATTTTTTCCCTTTGGCGTTGTGGTTTTCTTCCATCTCCAAGTGCCGGAAAATGTTTTCAACGAAAACGATACCTACATCTACCATGACGCCAATGGCAATGGCAATTCCAGAAAGGGCTACAACATTGGCATCTACTCCAAAGTATTTCATTACAATGAAAGTCATGAGCACACCAATAGGAAGAAGGGTGGAAATGATGATAGACGCACGTATGTTCATCATTAACACAATCACCACTATGATAGATATCAGAATCTCGTGTTCAAGTGCTTCTTCGAGTGTTCCCAACGTTTCTTTGATGAGACCACTGCGATCATAGAAGGGTACGATGGTTACTTTTGAAACCGTTCCATCAGGAAGTACTTTAGAAGGTAAGCCCGGGGCAATTTCCTCAATCTTTCTCTTAACATTGTCAATAACCGCTAATGGATTGGCTCCATAGCGGGATACCACTACGGCTCCCGTTGCTTCGGCTCCGCCTTTGTCCAAGCCACCCCTTCTTGTTTCGGGGCCAAAGTTGACCTTTGCAACATCCTTGATTCGAATAGGTGTATTGTTGTGCTGAATGACTACGGCCTCCTCAAGGTCCTCGAGATTTCTGATATAACCCAAACCGCGCACCAGGTATTCTGCATTGTTGAATTCCATCGTACGAGCACCAACATCAAGATTGCTTTCCTTCACGGCTTTCATGATTTGAGCCACATTGACATTGTACTCTTTCATGGCAGCCGGATCAATATCAACCTGGTATTCTTTGACGAAACCACCGATAGAAGCAACCTCTGATACGCCTGATGCAGAATTAAGTGCATACTTCACATAAAAATCCTGAATGGTTCTTAGCTCTTGCGGATCCCAACCACCTCTTGGCTCTCCCGTTTTTGGGTCGCGGCCTTCTAGCGTGTACCAGAAAATTTGACCGAGCGCTGTGGCATCAGGTCCTAATGCCGGTTGAACTTCAGCAGGTAAAATACCAGCTGGCAATGAGTTTAGCTTCTCAAGAATCCTGGTTCTGCCCCAATAAAACTCTACGTCATCTTCAAAAATGATATAGATCGTTGACAGCCCAAAGATGGAGCTACTCCGGATAGTTTTTACTCCGGGAACGCCTAACAGCGCAACTGTTAGCGGATACGAAATTTGATCCTCGATATCCTGAGGCGACCGTCCCATCCAATTCGTAAAAACGATTTGTTGATTTTCCCCAATATCTGGAATGGCATCAACCGGAACCGGGTCTCTGGGAAACCAGTCCATTTTCCAATTGAAAGGAGCGGTAGCAATTCCTGCACTAATAAAAATGAGTACCACCAACCCTGTAACTAACTTGTTCTCCAGAAAGAACTTGATCAGTTTATTTAACATGATGAATTAATTGTTTTTTGATAACTCTGAAAAATGTGAATGCAATAGTCCCTTACCTTTGATTATGCAGGGACTGTTTTTCAGAGGAATATTAAATAAGGAATGACTGAACCAGAATGGTTATATCCCTATTAATTAATGGCGGTTTATAAATTGAAGTGTGCGAGTATTCTTCTAACGTGTAGTCAATGCCCTGAACAACACTAACTATAAGAATGGAAATGCTGATTATATTTTCAGTGGATACTTTCTCTGTCGCATTTGAAAGGTACCTGTCCGTATCAATAACCAGATTCGTGTCTTTGCAGCAGCCATTTTGATTGTAGGAACGTTGGTTTGCATTAGTATGGTTATCACAGCCATTATTATTCAATATGCATGACTTTGCGTGGCCAAATATTGACATGTTTTCAATTTCACCACCACAAATATGGAAGCTTACAGAGTGACTGACGCAGGACATCAGCACGATGACAATCAGTATTCCGGATAGTATGGTCTGGAGCGTTTTCAAAACGATATGTAAATATACGTGGCTTTAGAACAGGAGTTATTATAGAATTTTGACTTAGAGTTATAAAATCATTGCAGTTGGTTCATTTAAGAAGAATTTTGGTCTTGTAACCATATCCATAAAAACTCAGGTGCGACAATTATTTTTACCTTTTTCTTGTATTGATGGGCAGCAAACCGAGCCATTGCTACAATACACACAGCAATCACCTTCTATTGGTTTCAATACCTCATGGCAATTTTCACATTCATAAAAATATTGACATGCATCGATAGGCATGGTTTCCTCTTTCTGATGCCCGCATTTGGGGCAGATAATAGTCGACACTGTATGGATTTCCATATCTGGCTATAGCAAGGTTGTTTGTATTTTTTTGAAACTGCAAAAAACGAAATTTTGAATAGTACCAAATGGTGTTTTATGGTCAATAGAGATGCATTTGATCTTTTCAAAGAACTTTCTAAGCCGCGCAGACATTGATGCTTCGGAATATTGTTTGATTTCAATGCCGCTGCACTTCTTGGGGCCTTGCTCAGAAAAAGTGCCTAACACAAATATTCCGTTTGACTTAATGCTCTTCTTAACGGTGTTTAAATAGTTTTCAATTTCCTTTTCCTCTGTCAGGAAGTGAAAGGCTGCTCGGTCATGCCAGAAGTCATACAGTTCCGTTGGTTCGAATTCAGAAGCATCTGCAACGATCCATTTTATTTTACCTGCGTTATCACTCAATCTTTGTTTTGCTCTGCTAAGAGCTGATTCTGAAATATCAAGGACGGTAATATTCTGATAACCCAGCTTAAGCAAGTGGTCAACAAGTAGACTGTCTCCACCGCCAACATCAATAATTTTAGCATTTAGAGGCACGTTAAATTGTTTGATAAAAGCCAATGAAGTTTCAGGTGTTGGTTGAAACCAACTCACTTCGTTTGATTGCTTCGATTGGTAAATGCTTTCCCAATGTTGCTTTCTGTCAAACTCTTTCATTGCTTCAAATTTACGAGACCTGAAATGTGAATACTTATCATAATCAGTGTATAGTTCCCTTCGGTTACTTGTTACCGATTTTTTTCTTTAGCAATTGTGCATTGATAGCAACGATGATTGTACTAAGACTCATTAAGACAGCCCCAACCGCTGGGCCGAGTACAAAGCCTGTCGAGTAAAGCACACCGGCTGCCAGTGGGATGGCAAATGTGTTGTACCCAGTAGCCCATGCAATATTCTGTATCATTTTGTTGTAAGTGGCCTTGCCAAATAAAATCAGATTAGCTATGTCCTGCGGATTACTATTGACCAAAATAATATCAGCTGTTTCAGCTGCCACATCAGTACCTGATCCCACAGCTATACCCACATTGGCCTGCGCTAAAGCTGGAGCATCGTTCACGCCATCACCGGTCATGGCAACAAACTCGCCCTTTGCCTGCAACTCTTTTACAATCTCTACTTTTTGGTGCGGCAACACTTCTGAATAGTATCCGTCTAATCCTAATTTATCACTTACTGCTTTGGCGGTCTTTTCATTGTCACCCGTTGCCATTAAAACTTTAATGTTGTTCTTCTTAAATATCTTGACGGCTTCAGCGGATTCGGGTCTTATCTCGTCTGCCAGAGCAATATATCCTGCTAATGATCCATCGATTAAAACGAAGACTACTGTTTCAGCAGCATCGCTGTAAGCATCTTTAGGAATATCAATTTTCTCATCCCTCAAATATCCCGGACTAACCACTTTTATATTCTTTCCTTCTACTTTTGCTTCTACGCCCTTGCCTGTTATTGCATTAAAGTTTTCCGGTTTTGGAATTGTTGCATTATTCTCTTTTACTTTTTTAATAATACCCACGGCAATTGGATGCTCGGAACTTTGTTCCAAGGCACTCGCAAGCCTTAACACTTCAGTTGAATCATAATTCTTATTTACGGATTCAACGCGGGTAACCCCAAAATCTCCCTTTGTCAAAGTTCCAGTTTTGTCAAAAAGCAGCGCTGAAATTTTTCGTGACTCTTCAAACGCTGTTCTATTTCGAATCAGTAAACCATTCTGTGCTGAAACAGCGGTGGATATTGCTACCACCAGGGGTATTGCTAACCCTAATGCATGCGGACATGCAATAACCATTACTGTTACCATCCTTTCGAGTGCATACACAAAAGGAAATCCCAGGAATAACCAGGTAGCAAGTGTGCCAAATCCTATTGCCAACGCGATATAGGTGAGCCACTTGGCCGCACGGTCTGATAGGTTTTGCATTTTGGACTTAGACTTTTGAGCTGCTTGCACAAGCGTGATCACTTTATTGAGGTAACTGTCTTTGCCCGTATGCTCAACTCTCACCTTGAGTGACCCGTTGCCATTTAAGGAGCCTCCAATCACTTTATTTTCCAAACTCTTTTTTACGGGCTTTGATTCACCCGTCAGCATGGATTCATTCAAATAGCTTTCTCCCTCTACTATAACTCCATCAGCTGGAACTTTTTCGCCAGGCTTTATAAGAATAATATCATCCTTCAGTAAGTCTTCCAACTTTACATCTTCAACCGTGTCGCCTTTCACCCTATGTGCTTCCGATGGCATCATGCTGACCAAAAGCTGTAATGCTTTCGATGCCCCAAGCACCGATTTCATTTCCAGCCAGTGGCCTAATAACATGATATCAATCAGTGTGGCAAGTTCCCAAAAGAAGTCCATCCCACGTAAACCGAATACAGTTGCAGAACTGTAGAAATAAGCAACGCTTATGGCCATCGATATAAGCGTCATCATGCCCGGGGCTCCCTGGCTCAATTCGTCTTTTAGCCCTTTAAGAAAAGGCCAACCACCATAGAAATATACAATCGTGGACAGACCAAAAAGGACATAGGAATTCCCCGGCAACAGCCACTCGTACCCAAAAAATCCCTGGATCATGGGTGAAAAAACCAATATCGGAATGGTAAGTATCAGGGAAATCCAAAAACGCTTTTTGAAATCCTCTATCATCATTTTGTGATGGTCGTGCCCTGCCATTCCCATCGGAACATTTCCGTGATCATGATGTTCCATTTTGGTGTGATCCATTTTAGAATGATCCATCTTAGCGTGATCGTCATGGCTGTGGTTCATTTTGGAATGATCCTTCTCTTTATGCGTATGATGCTCGTGATTTTCCATATCTTTCTATTTTATGCTTTTTGGGTATTCAAGTTTTAGTTTCTCCAGTTGTTCGTTTAGAATTTTAGCTGCTGAATAATTTCGATACCATCTTTTGTCTGCAGGAATTACATGCCAGGGCAAGTGATCACAGGAATTGAGTATGGTATGATAAGCCCTCTGGTAATCGTCCCATTGGTTGGGGATAAGTTCATCTTCCTTGGCATATTTCCAACGTTTGTGCGGTTTCGTTTTACGCTCGTCAATACGCACTATCTGCTCATCGGCAGAAATGTGGAGGTAAAATTTTAAGATCAATGTATTGTTGGCTAGTAGATGGTGTTCTAATTCATTGATCAAGTTGAGTCGATGTTGCAATACTTCATTCGAAAGGGCACCATTCACAGTTGGAACAAGAATATCCTCATAGTAAGAACGATTAAAGATTTTTATCATACCCTTTTCCGGAAAATGAGGATAGACACGCCATAGAAAGTCGTGTTTGAGTTCATCGGTTATTGGCTTCTTAAAAGATTTTACCTGAACGCCCTGTGGATTCATACCGCTAAATGCATGACGGATAGTGCCATCTTTCCCAGAAGTATCCAGCCCTTGCAAAATGATAAGCATGCTGTAATTGCCATTAGCATAGAATTTATTCTGCAGCAGAAAAAGTTCCTTACGAATCTTTTTAAGTTCCTTCTTCGCTTCAGCTTTATCGGACTGCGTTAATGGGAGTGTGGATATGAGATTTAAGTCTATCATCTTTTATTCTTCAGGGTTCTGCGAATAAGTCATTGTAAAAAAGGAACCATCCGCTTCGGTAAATTTCTGACTTTGCAGCATGAACTTTTCGGTAAGGTATTCTTCAATTGTGTAGTTTATGGTCTTTAACCGTATGCCCATCATGTATGCCTTAATAACGGCTTTACTATCAATTTCTATGGATGTATTAAGCAATTTCTTTTTTCTATCTTTTAAAGTGATTATGCTTTTAGAACCAAAAAAGTTTAGTACCCCAGATTCCACACTCATTTTTAAATGAATATCTTTCAATTGTCCTTCATGGTCAAGTTCATACAATTCCTGAAAATCATCTGAAGTAACATCCACCTTTATTTTTGTATTGTCAGGATTAGTAAACGGGAATACATTTAGCAGCACGTCAAACTCTTTCGGATTGCATCTATACGAGGTTGTGTATTTTTCCTTGAGTTTATCATTTTCATCGTACAACTCGGTAATTACGTCTACACTGTAGGTTCCTTCATTTGTTTTTAATTCGCCAATAAGGAATATTTGCTTTCCCTGCCTTTTCTCATTTTTGTCAAAGTTTTCTCGTACAATTTTCTTTCCGGCTATCTGTTCGATAAACATTTCCTTATCCTGGCCATAAACCTTTGTTTGGATAATTATTGGAAACATCAATAACACGAACAATATGTTACGCATGATGATTCATTAAATCCTTTATTTCCTGCGCCAAAATATCAGAAAGATCAATTCCATTCGTCTCATGAGGAATGGTATTGCATGTTACAATTTGCTGGACACCGGAATTGTTTAAGTCTTCATAAGCTGACGCTGCAAACACAGCATGCACGCCAATACAAACTGGCGCCTTCATGCCTGCCTTTTTCAAATGACCTATTGTCTCTATCATAGTACGAGCTGTGGAAATGATATCATCGACCAACACGGGGGTGTGATCTTTGTATTTCGCCACATCGGGAATTGATACCTCTACATCACGGTCACCATGCCGTATCTTTTCCAACACGGTGAAGGGTGCATTGGCTTCCCTCGCAACCTCAGAAACCCATTGCTCGCTTTCACTATCCGGCCCCACCAGAACGGGCTTCTTTATAGTTGATTTAATCCATTTCGAAATATGCGAGGCAGCATGAATTACCCTGTTAGGAACTGAATAAATTTCACTCAATGAATTCCTTCGATGCAGATGCGGATCTATTGTGGTTAGGGTGTCCGCAAAACTTGAAATCAAGTTCGCAAAATAAGTGGAGGTTACACCCTCTCCCGGATGGAACTGTTTATCCTGCCGCATGTACGCCAAATAGGGTGCCACCAGACAGGTGCAAACTGCCCCCAGGGCTTTGGCTGTATTGCTTAAGAAATAGAGCGGAAGCATTTTTTCATCGGGTTGATGCAGCGTGCAAACCAGAACAACACATTTATCTTTCACATCAGAATGGATTTGCACATAACTTTCGCCATCCGGGAATTGCCGGATGGTTACCTTTCCCTTTTCTGCCTTTAGATGAATGGCAAGCTTATCAGTAAGGTCTTCGTTACCGGGTAAAGCAAAAATTATCATGTTCATGTCATTCAATTTAATGTAATAATATCAGTTTGGGTTTCGTGGTAGGATAGAGCATAGCTTAATTCGCCTTGAGACTCAGCATGGATTTCATACAAAAGATCCCCTGCTTTTACTGTTGAACCTACTGGTGTATATAGCAGAACTCCAGCAGTCATCGCTCCTGGTGCTCCCGCAAGTTTCGCCAACTTCGCTAGTTTTCGATTATCAATCTCCATTACCTTTCCCCCCTCATGAGCGGTAACAGGGTATTTGAAGGGAGCCTGTTCTGGCTCCTTAAAGTATCCCTGAGCCTTGCAAATAGCCACGAATTTTTTGTAGGCGATTCCCTTTTGTAAAATTTCGGAGGCAATTTTACTTCCCCATCCCAAATCGACTTTACCAGCCATTTCAAGTAATTTTCCGGCCAATACAATAGCCCTTTCCTGCAAGTCTACGGGAGCATTTTCCTCATTTCTTAATACGGATAAGACATCTCTTGCCTCAAGGGCTGGACCAATACCACGTCCTACAGGTTGCGTGCCATCCGTGATCACAACCTCCACCTTTAGGCCTATTTCTTTTCCTACCGAAACCATTTTATCAGATAACTGCTTTGCTGCTTTCTGTGAACGTATCTTAGCCGTTGGTCCAACGGGGATATCGATCACTACAGCTGTTGAGCCAGCTGCTGCTTTCTTAGAGAGCACTGATGCAATCATCTGTCCCTCGCTGTCAATGTCCAATGCTTTCTCAACACGAATAAGAATATCATCGGCTGGGCTGAGTTGAACAGACCCGCCCCATGCGAGACAACCTCCTTCTTTCAACACAACCTTTTTCATGCCTACTGTAGTAAGATTTACATTCGTCATTACTTCCATCGTATCCGCGGTACCGGCTGGCGAAGTAATAGCTCTGGAAGACGTTTTGGGAATGATTAACCCTGCTGCCGCTACAATAGCGACCACTAATGGTGTAGTTCTATTTCCTGGAAGCCCACCAATGCAATGCTTGTCAAATACATTTTCCTTGCCCCAATCAAGTTTGAAGCCAACATTGATCATGGACTTCGTTAGCGCAATTACTTCGTCCCTGTCAAGTGCATCGCCTGTACAAGATGCCAAGAATGCCGATAACTGAATATTTGAAAGATTGCGATTGACAACATCCTTTATAATTCTGTCGAACTCTGTTTGATTCAATCGGTGTCCATAAATTTTCTTACGAACATCACTCATCGAGTTCAGTGCATCCAAATGATTTAAGGTAAGGAGGTCACCTTCCTTTGCCTTCAAGGCTTCAATGGCGGAATCTGACAGACTTAGTTGATCATGACTTAATTGCAATTCGTCATCCCAAACAATAAGGGAAGCTACGATGGTTTGTTCACCTTTTGAAATTTTAATACGGCTCAATGCTTCAAACCCTTCTGAGGTACAAACCGGACAATCTTTTCGCATGAATACCAGGTACTCGTTCTGGGCATTGATACCCAACCGTTTTAGCCTTAATCGGTTGTTTTGTGCATTCTTTACATCCATCATAATTCCACAATTTGACTCATACGGGCGATTCGTGCCTGCCATCCTTTTTGCTTTAGTAAGGCCTCTGACAATGCGTTGGCCTGTTCCGTTTCACCGTGGACAATGAATATCTTCTCAGGCTGTTCTTTGATATCAGACACCCAATCGATTAAATCGTTTTGATCGCCATGGGCACTTAATCCTTCAATATGCTCCAGGTGCATTTTGAAAGGAATCCACTTGCCATATATTTTGATCTCTTTGGCTCCTTCGAGTAATTTCCTTCCTCTGGTTCCTTCTGCCTGGTAACCTGCGAAAAGCAGTGTGTTATTTGAGTTGCCAGCACAGGTTTCCAGATAGTTAAGTATTCTTCCGCCTGTCATCATACCACTACCAGCAATGACTATCTTCGGCTCGTTTCCTTTACGCAGTTCTAACGTATCCCGATAACTTTTAATCACTTGAAAGTAGGAACACATTTCATCACACTCAGTTGGCTTAAGTTTATGCCAATCGCGAGAATGATGAAAAAGGTGTAGTACATTGGCACCCATTGGACTGTCCATGATCATGGGTATTTCTGGGATTCTTTTCTCTTTCAACAATCGCCATAGCATTAACATCATTAATTGCGTGCGTTCTACGGCAAAGCTTGGGATGAAAATACCACCTCCGCGTAGTACAGTTTCGTTGACGATGCGTTCTAATTCAGGAATAATGGATTCTTCTTCTGGATGAATACGTCCACCATAAGTGGATTCAATGAGTATTATGTCTGCTCTACTCGGTTTTTTGGGAGGGTATAAGAGTAAGTCATTTTTACGTCCAACATCTCCCGAAAACACAATACGCTTTCCACTGATATCAATTTCTATAAACGTTGATCCAATGATATGGCCATTGTACTGCCAACTTACCTTAAACTCATCTTCAATCAAAAGCCAATTACCTTCTGCAACTGGTCGAAAAAGCGCAATGGTCTTTTCAACATCCTTTAGATTATAAAATGCTTCTGCAGGGTGGTGCTTGCTGTATCCTTCTTTGTTTGCCCGGGCTGCTTCTTCCTCCTGTATTTTAGCGCTATCCATGAGAATGATTTCAGCAATTTTTAATGTAGGTTCACTACCATATATTTTCCCTTTGAAACCAAGTTTAACAAGCCGGGCCAGATAACCGGTATGATCAAGATGTCCATGCGTAAGCACAACGCCATCTATAGTTTTTGGATCGTATTCAGGTTTTTCCCAATTAAGTAAACGTAATTCCTTTAACCCCTGAAACACGCCACAATCAACTAAGAGTTTCTTGCCTTTTGTTTCCAACAAGTATTTTGAGCCTGTAACGGTTCCTGCAGCTCCCAAAAACTGAATACTAATATTTTTTTCCGCACGCATACCAATTATATTTTGCCTTTGCACAGTTCGTTCGCTTCATTGAGAATATTTATCTGACGTAGGTCACCTATCCCAATCGACTTTAATAAGTCTGGTTGATTGCACAAATCCATGCACAATACTTTATCCATGGTCAGTAGTTTTTGTTTTTCAGATTTTGTTAGTGTTGTCAGGCAGGTAATGGGATGGAGTCCGGAGGAATCAATTTTGTCCTTCAAACTGCCGGTCTTGGGATAATTCCACCCCACTAGCATAAGCCCTGCACAGCTACCGAACTGGATAGCATCCGCTGTGAAGCGGGTGTTGGTGTAAATCCATCCCTGGTGAAATTTAGTGTCATGCCCAGGGCGTGCTTGCCATTGCTTTTCAACGTCTAAAAACCGAGACTGAATATACAGGGGAATTTTGACGTCACAGTTCCTACTTTCATCACTATGGAATTTGCATTCAACCATGAAATGTTCTTTGTCCTTTTCCGCAACTACATCCACTTCATGATTAACACAGTGGCCTTTCACAATTACACCTACCTCAGTACGATAGCCCTGATGGCTAAGAATGGCTCCCACAAATTTTTCGAATGGATAACCCGTAGGCCCCAACTCCATGATGGCCTTCTTAAGCTTGTAACGAGCCGCGGTTGGCCTTGAAGTTCTTCTGAGCAATCGAAAAGCTTTTTTATAAATTTCTTTGGTTGAAATTCCGTCATAAAGAAGAGTTTCCATCTTCTCGATGATCTCACGAATAACAGCCTCATTGGCTCCTGAGCGTTCCAATGAATTCCTGAGCTTTGACTGGTCAAATTCAACCACTTCGCCTGACATTTTTGTTACTCTTATTTTATCATCGATTTCTTTCATCCCTTTCTATTTCAATAAAAAATGTTGCATTTCTAAAATTGTTACTCAACGTTAATGTTTACGCTGAGCACTGGTACTTCCGAATGATTGACCAGGCTTTCTGTAATGCTTCTTGAAACCAATTTCATGAATCCGGATTTGCCATGAGTGGTTAAGGCTATGACATCTGCTTTGATTGAGTCAGCAAATTTCTGGATGCCTCTTTCTTCATTCAATGCATTGTAAACATTAACACTGCAAGTGCCTCTTGGGCATTTTTTATGAAAGGCGTGCATGTTTGCCTCTGCCTCATCTGTTTCTTTAAAATTAAATGGCATGTTTACATAGAGCAGGTGAATGTGCGCATTCATGAGGTCGGCAAACTCAACAACCCTTAGAAATTGCTTATGGACATCTTCTTCAAAAGAGGACGCAAATACAACATTCTTAAATTTCAATTTTTCATTTCCTACCTTAACCGCGAGCACCGGAACAGGTGATTCACGGACTATGCGCTGAGTGTTGGAACCGGAAAGAAATTCTTTTAACCCACTAGCACCACGCGAACCCATCACAATAAAGTCAATTTTGTAAGGCTCAACATAGTCCATCATCCGCTCATTGCCGGTATTTATTACCAACACTGGTTTTGCATTCACACCCATCTTTTCTGCTTGCTGAACAAGTTTAGCCAATTCACTTTTTGCATGCCCTTCATCAGGGCAGTGTTGCAATCCGGTTGATGAACCGCCTCCATGCATGTGTGCATGACCACCTTCTGAAGCCATTTTATGCATATGAAGGAAATAAACTTCGGCTTGTGCTTTACTGGCAATGTTCAGTGCTACTGTTGTAGCCGCATTGGCGCAATCAGAAAAATCGGTCGGTACTAATATTCTTTTCATACGTCTTGGATTTATTGATGATTGAATTATACATGGCCATCACTTTTCAATGAACTTTTGTTTTATTCCTAAGCTTACATTCGTCATTTGAATTGAGTTGGTGGCGAGTTTTTCTATAGTTGTCAATGCCCTGATGGCATCAATGGTCTCAGGGATTACGATGGCCTGGTTATCGACAACGTAAGCGTAAAACAACTCATCATCGACTACTTTAAGCATATCCTGCCACAACGCAACCTCATACATATCTCCATAGGGTCTGCCCATTGCCAGCATGAGCTCTTTAATCGTATTGTTTGAGGATAATCCATCTGCATAGTTTATCATCGAGATTCTTGTCGATTCTTTGAATGCTGCTATTACCTCCTCTTTACTGGCTTTTCTGGTCAACTGAACATTCCAATAGTGCAGGTGGCTTAATGTTTCAGGCACTTTTACCGCAGCCGTTATTACATCCAGTTCATTATCCACTGTTTGCGCATCGGGCCCTTGGTGGCTGGGAATTTCCGGCTCGGGAACCAGTGTATTCATAATGCCACCCAAGTGGCTTTCCCAGGGATCAGTTGCTCTTCTAAGTAAAGTACCTCTTGCTTTCCTCAACAGTCCTGCCTTTTTTAAAGCGGTCAATGTGCGAATTATGGAAGTTGTGTTACAAGAAACTACACGCGTAGATTCAAGGCCTATTGCGGTTGCATAGTTATTTTCAGCACTAAATGAATGCCCCGTTATTTCGTGTTTCTCACCTCCTTGAACAATGAATTTTATGTTTGCCTTCTTGTATTTTTCAATGTTTTTGGATGCAATTTTTTTCGGTGTGCAATCAATTATTATATCAGCAGTATCGATGAGATCGTCAAGATTACCTATTGCGTTGACTCCTGAATTTGTCATTTGCTTTTTGAAATCATTGTTGAAAGCAAATACAGGGTAGTTCTTTTTTTCCGCTACTCTTATGCGCCAATCGGAAACCACATCACACACCCCTGCTAATTCCATGTCATCCTGGAGGACTACCGCATCGGCAACCCTTTTACCAATGACACCATATCCGTTTACGGCTACCTTTATCTTTTTCATAACTTTTAGTGTTGTTTTATCAATGTGTGTATATTATTTACATTGGAAAGACCAAAAACAATTAGCACAAAACTTTGTGCGATTTCAATAATTACCAACACCTTAGAAAATACAGTTGTCGGTACAATATCACCGTAACCAACTGACGCGAACGTTACCATGCTGAAGTAGAAATATTCAAATAACTTTTCAAACGCACCCACATCACCAGCCATACTGTATTCCTTAAAAGAATTTGGATTAGTGAAGGATAAGCATGCATAGTCTGCTGCAAAGGAGAAAATAATCAGAAATACAAGCGAGCCAAAGATCCATAATAGCTGGGCGAAAGAATGACATTCTTCAATGGATTTGTTTAGCTTTTTAAAAGTAAAAAACGTAAAAAAAAACACCTTGGTGATCGTAAAAAAAACGACCAGATAAGGAATCCAGCTAAGTTCATGATTCACAAATTGCATCAGGTACAAATAGACAACCACGATTGCTCCTACTAGTAAATAAGCTGAACTTACTCCTTTGGCCAGTCCTAATAAGAAATGAGAAGATTGAACTTTAGGTGTCATTTATCCGATTCGTTTTTCAATTGGGTTAAGATGTATTTTTCATGGTTAGGTTGTAAACCCCGGCTACACATGCACCGATCAGCCAGGCAAGAATAAATGTTTCAATAATTCCGAGGGCCGCTTCCCACAAAGGAACATTCATCCGTACAATCGAAGTGACATCAAGCCCATGTAAAAGGCTGTTGAAAAACGTGACTGTGCCATTATGCCCAACAGTGATCATCAATAGCATGCAGCCCAGGTACAGTAACGCCCCGGTCAGTCCGCAGGCCAAACCAAATTTTTTAACATTAATGTGATTCATGGTTTTCCATTTTAGAAGGTTGAGAATGTGTATGCTGTTCCTGATCGCCATGTGAGTGTCCTCCATGATGCATGGGCATCAATAAATGACAGGCAAACATTACCACAATGAAAATGAAAAAGGACACATTGCCGCTGATACCCAATGCTGGTGCAAGGAATATCAGGAGCAGTGGAAGTGTGCATCCTATGATCATCCAGATCATGTGCTTTTTCATTTGATTATCAATTTTTGTTGAATCAAAATTGTGCCGAGTCGTCACGTAAGTAAGATACGAGAATCACCACTTTAGGGGGTGGAATAATCTTGGTTAAAAGTTATACTTAATTGATCTCTGCCCCGCTCTTACCAGAAGATTGATCCGCGAAAATCACCAGATGTACCCGACCTGAAAAAGGTAGGCATGGTTGTGCGCTTTTATATTATCGTTGAAATGATTCTCAGCAAAAACATCGCGAAAGCCATAACTGAATAATGCCCGAATGCGAATTTTATGTTTGTGAACAGGCAAGAAAACTCCGGGGCCGGCTATGAAGCCGAAGTCCATTCTTTTAAAGTCGCCCATTACGCTGGAGTTTCCTCCCAGCGCAGTAAGTCGAGCGGCAATCAATGTACTTTGTGTGAGACCACTCAAAAAAGTAAACTTTACCTTGTCAAGCGTGGCATATTCAAAATAACCCCATGCATCCACATAGTACAATTGAAAGGTCCGCTTTTCGGTCGTATTGAGCATAGTAAACTCTGCCCCTCGCTGCAAATACCCAACGCTGGCATGCACGGAAAGCCTTGGCAGCAGGGAATAACCCAAATCACCGCCAAAACCAAAAGTAGGAGTGTAGTGGTATTGAGAAGACCCTATTGCCCCATTTTTCTTAAATCCTACGCCTGTAACGATGGAAGAGGCTCCACTGAAAACATCTACACTCATTTCCAGCCTTTTTTCAGGTTTTTCCTCTAAGTTTTCCTGCGCATACAACAGTTGCACGGTCAGCAATAACCCCCCCGCCACGATCAATTTGATTGATGAATGTAGGTCATTCATATCTGCAAAGTTGATATGTAGAAAATTCGTTTATCCCCTGCCCCTGGTTCATGTCCTCACGAACCACATCCCTTTCAGGTTCGTGCGGACACGAACCGGGGATGAGGTACATTCCAAACTGTTTATAATCCTCAAGTCTGCATGTCAATGAGGTCATCCATGTTGGCATCCAGCATTCTTTTGTACTCCCTGGTGTACCAGTCAAGGGCATCATTTTTATCTTTTCGTAGGTTCTCTGACTTGGAGGAGGCCTCAAATGCATTGTACCTGGCAGCAGCAAACATTATAGCCGCTCCCACGCGCTCTTTAGACTCTGTTTTGGTAAATTCGTTGGCTAGTTCAATGAACTTATCAGCCATGATGGCTCGCGATATTTTTTCAGATTTTTCCATTTGATCAAGTCTTTTGTTCATGTTTTCCCAGTCAGCCTGATGAAATTCAGGATGGCACTCGCTTGCAGCAGCACGGAACTGATCATCAAGGGATTGGTCATAAGGCTCGAGAAATATTGTTCTCATGTATTAAGATTGTTATTGTTTTAACGTCCTGATGTAGTTGATGATCAGCCAACGATCCTCATCATCGGGGATCTTTTTCTCGAAACTGGCCATATCACCCCGGCCTGTCTTAATTTTATAGAACAAAGCTCCATCACTTTGAGCTTGAAATTCTTTGGAGGAAAAATCGCCCATATCGCCCTTCATTTCTTTTGCCTTGGGCCCATCCCCATATCCTTCCTTACCATGACAGGATTGACAATACTTTGAAAACAAGGTCTTACCAACAGCTAGATCACTTTTGTTGGATGGGTCAGTGGGGTTTTTCATTTTTTTGGCTGATTCCGGAACTACCCATTCTGTGGACTGATCCAACTGCTTAAATGAGAGTAGTCCTATTGCAAGGAAGATTGCTGTAAAAATTAACACCTGGTTTTTCATAGTTTATTAAGTTTTAGATTTTGAAATTCTGTAAAGGTTAATGGTTAATATAAGCAGCGGAATCCATACGCTTAGTATTATCAGATTCGGAAAAATTAAGAGATAAAGAGGTGTCTTCGTTGGGGGTGACCACATGGTTCGTTCATCAAACGTGGATTGATCAACAATCGGAATTCCTATGGGCGTATTAACTTCGGCTTTTATTGTACCATACGTATCGCTTTCGCTCAACACAACTTCATAAGTCAAATTACCATCAACACCCGGCATCGGTTTTTCAATGGGTACAAGTATTGCCCCATCAGCATCTGTCTCATAACTATCTTCGCCAATCTGAAGTGATCCGTACAAACGTTTAAGTCCAACTTTTAGTAATTCACCTTGTACGGGATTCCCGGCCCCATCAGTTAAAATAGCCGAGATCGTGTTTACGCTATCAATTTTTGTTATTTCAGCACTCAGGCTTGCATATGAAAAGCTCACCGATGCTTCTCCATCTTCGAATCGTTTATCATTTTCAATTCTCACTATGAAGTTAAATGCATCGTTGGAATTTTTAAGGAGATCAGCAGGAACATTGAATTTTGCTTTACCGTCACTATTGGTTTTAACTTTACCCAAATAGGTAAGCGAATCGGTCGATTCATCCATTTGGTAAACACTAAATTCAAGATCAGCGGCTTGTGCAAATCCATTTTCGCCTTTATACTTTGCAGAAATGGCGATGTAGGATTCTTTGTCCATGATATGAGTATACATCAACGATACCCTTGCCTTGTATTTCCCGGCTTGCGGATAGGCCCGAATACTAATGCCTAAAAAGATCAAGAAGATTATGAAGACGTTATGATAGTTGAGAAAAACTTTCATGATTCATTGATTTGCGTAACACGGATAATTCCTTTCTCCTCGGCTGTTTCCTGAATGGGTATGATGGGTAAGAATCTCACGAGTATGGTGATGATCAATAAGGCTGCCGCGAGCGTAGCGAGTGTGATTGACCATTCCATCCACGTAGGCGAATAGTGCCGCCAGGATTCTGGCACACCTTGAATCGGTAGAAACGGATGACTTAAGGTGGGAATCACGATTATATATCTCTTCCACCAAGCACCTATTACCACCGCCAATGAAACAATGAATAACGGAAGTGGTCTTCGTCCTTGTGGAAAGAGCAATACAATAACAGGAAGTACTAAACCTCCGATAATGGCCGTCCAAAACAAGGATGCGTATTGACCTGTAAACAGGCTGCGAAGATGCACGGCTTCTTCTTCCGTAGATTTGTAAGTAGGCATTAAGTATTCGTTGATGTTGAAATACAAATACACCAGACACAGCAAAACGAGAATTTTTCCCATTTTGTTGAAGTGCTCATCCGTAATGTAATTTTCTAAACCGTACGTTTTGCGAAGTACGAACATCACCGCTACAACAGCTCCGGCTCCAGCAACAAATGCACCGGCAATAAAGTAGGGACCAAAATTAGTACTGTCCCATCCGGGTCTGTACGTAGTTTCAAATAGCCATGCCGTCACCGTATGGATTGCAAAGGCAACCGGTATGATCAGTACCGAAAGCGCTTGAATGGATCGTGAATAGATTCTTCGTTGATCGTTTGTACCGCTCCAGTTCAAAGAAAGTGTGGAATACCATTTTCGTATTCTCGGGCTTTCTTGTGCGTGTGTCTTAAGGATACCAAAATCGGGCAATAGAGGATAGTACAATAAGAGAATACTTATTGCCAGATACGTAGTAATTACAATCACATCCCAGATAATGGGAGACTGCAATCTGCCATGAATAAACAAGTTCAGCATCCTGTCGGGCCGGCCCATGTCAATGATAATGGTGAGACCAGCCATGATGATTGCTGCAACAGCAATAATTTCGGCAATCCGGGTTAATGGCGTGCTCCAATGCACACCGGATAATCGCAGAATAGCAGTAATCAACGAACCCACGAGGCTAATGGCTACGAAGAAAACAAAATTGGAAATGTAAACACCCCACAATGCGTAATCTCTCATGCCGGTAATAATCAACCCCTGCCGCAATTGTTGAATGTATGCGTATAGTCCGATAAGAATTACTATTACCAGAAATACCACCCAAAGCTTTCCTTTCCAACTAAATTTTTTAGGAGCAAGGTCATCGACCAGTTGATCAAAAGTTATATTCATATTTCGTCTGTCTTATCTACTGACTTGAATTCCGTATAATTTTCCAGCCCTTCTTCAAATTCAACAACTCGGTTGCTGGGTGGTAAATAGTACACGCTAGGTTGGGTTCCTAAATTTTCCATCAACCTGTAACCCGCTCTTTCTTTCAATAATTTACTTAACTGAAAAGTTTGGCCACTTCCGTTTGTTACTGCGTCTTCATACAAATCACCAAAGCTGAAAACATCATTAGGGCATGCACTGACGCAATGTGGCAGCTCGCCTTTATCAATCATGTGGGGACAGAAATCACATTTATCAACTGTTCCTTTTTGTGCAGGAACACCTGAGTAGTCAGGGCTATACGGAATACTTTCTGCCATTTCACCTTGCCAGGGATCTGACCAATTAAATATTCGCACAGAGTAGGGACAAGCAGCCATACAAAACCGGCAACCAATGCATCGATTATTATCGATTAGGACAATACCGTCTCTTCTCTTGAATGTAGCATCAACCGGACATACTTTAACACACGGTGGTTCATCACAGTGCTGGCACAATGTAGGTTGCCAGTAGGGCGCACTCTTTTCATTGTCCTGCATTTTATAAATCTTGATCCATGCATTGTCACCAGTGATGTAATGATTCTTGTTACAGGAGCTTTGGCATTTCTTCGCATTTCTACATTTGGCCAGATCGACTACCATCACAAATTTCCGTTTTGGAAATCCTTCTCTTGGATTATAGTCAATCTTTTTCTCTGGATGAACTTCTACTTGCGAGGCGGGTACTTGCATCAACGTACCATCCATTGACATGAGTTCAACGGTTTCCTCATCCAATATTTCATCCGTCTTGTTCCCAAATACCTTAGCAAGGGCAACGCTACCAGCGGCAGCCAAAACGCCAATTTTTAGTCCCTTATCAAGAAATGTTCTTCTGGACTTGTTGTCCTTTTCATGATTGTGTTCCATGATGTGAGGTTCGTTACTATCCTTTTAGTTTAAGCCAATCAAGCAGAGACTTATTCGACATATTCATTTTAACAATCTTTGCATTCTTTAATGCACTTTTTCGCACCCTTACTACACCACCTTTGGCAGTAAGCATCGTGGTGTATTCATCGTCCTCTTCTTTATTGGGGATCGTAGGAGTATTTTGTGCCGCGCTCAGAAACGGCAGTAAAAGACTTGCTCCCAGAAAACGTCTTCTTGAAAACCATTTATTTTCTTTATGCATGAGCGTATGTTTAAAAATTCCAAAGTCGATTGATATTGAATCCAATCAAGAATTGTCCATCCGCTATTTTGTTAGGATTGAACATGTAATTTTGCTGTGGAACTATTCCCTTATAGTTTCCCACAAAAACCTGGAAGGCATGTAGCCCGGTAGACATTTCAATGCCCAGGGCAAGCCCGGGGTTATCCGAGTTCTGATCCAATGGCTGGCTGTAATCCACCAGAATGGCTGTCTTATCGCTTATTTTTACCCTTGCACCAATAGCCACAGCAAATTGGTTGTTCGACATGGTTTCATCGACAATGTTATAGTGCGAATAGCTTGGTGCAACCTGAATGGATATAGCAGGGGTGAACCTGCGGGTAATTATAAACTGACTAAAATAGGAAAGTCGGTTAGATGCTGTGGGAAAATTCTCAGCTTCCCTGGCATCGATGGCTACGTCACCATAGTAGGTTATGCTTACCGGTACACGACCCGACCTGGTTTGGCGAATCAATCCTGCTTTTAAATTAAAATCCTGTAGCAGGTTACTTTTTGTTGTTCCAAAGCCCAACGTTATACGGTTGGATATTGCGTAACTAACCGCCAATCGAATGTTGGATGTTCCCCACATGCCAAGCAGATCGCGGTTTCCACTTTTGATCACACCAAAGCGGTGTTGAATATCAAATTGAAAAGTTCCTTTGGAGTTTACCACTCCGGTTGGATTATCGATAAGCCATGCACTTTGAAACGCGGCTCGTTCAGGTTTGTCAATTTTCTTTTCACTCAGCGTATCGGCCTCCTGAGCAGTTACAGAAATACAAGCTAAAGCCAGAACAATTAAGAGTATTGTATGTTTCATATTCGAGGTTGTTTCCTTTTTCTTATGTATATATATTATCAATTATTCTTTGCCCCTTCATCAATCCATTTTTTGATCAGGGCGATGTTAGTCTTTGACATGGGGCCAGAAGGAGGCATGGTATTACCATCCGCGCTTTTTCCTTCTAACATTTCTACCAATTCACTCCCTTCGGCATCACCGGGTATGACGTCTCCCTCCGTGATGAGTTCCTCGAATGAATCATAAGCAAAGCCTTCACGAAAATCAGGCTCCACCTCTGTAGGGTTGTGGCAGGTAGCGCAATTATTTGTCAGGATAGGCTGAATGTCCAAGGCAAAAGAAACGTTGTCCTTGACTTCCGGCTCAGGAAATTTATCATTATCGCAAGCCGTTAAGCCCACGCTTACGATCAACACTGTGAGGAATAATTCAAAAGATTTTTTCATAAGACTACATTTTGTTTATTTAAGAAATTACGAAGCCCTTTTCAGGTTTATAAAAGTCGGTTTTTTGGTTTTGACACTCTCTTACAATTTTGACTTTATGTTATACTTTAATGATTTTCATTACGCTCATTCTATATTCCTATTGACATATCATAAATCCCTTTAGCCCCTCTGTGGTCTCTACTTCGAAAATCGCGGAATGTCCTCCGCTTCGAGGATTATCTTCAAACCGGTAAATTTCTTTCATGTTAACATCTCTTATACTTATCGTGAATGACAATTCGTTACAACGAAGGACATTTCCGCTCGGAATAAAATGAAGACAAAAACCACGGGACTTTAAATCTGACAAAACTTCGCTGATTGAACCTAGTACTAGCTTCCTTGTAGCTATTTGCTTCTTGAATTGCGTTACTGTAATTCCGGTGATACGTCTGAATTGGGCAGACAGATGTTGTAAACTTGAATAGTGAAGACGCTCGGCAATTTCCTTAAGTGAAAGTTCATTCTCATGAATAAGTCTCTTTACTCGCTCAACCTTCTGCGAGATGATGTACAATTCTAGCGTAATGTTTTCAGTGTCTTTGAAAAACTTACTGAGGTTATAATAACTTTTGCCGATCCTGCGTTGCAAAAAGCTGGAGAATTTTCTGTTTCGTGTGTGTTGTTCAAGGCCATCAAGAAATCTTCCAACTTCGCGTTTAATTGATTCAATCAAGATTTCTTCCTTTGTTCTTAAAATTGATAGTCCTACCTTTTTTAATTTTACATCAAGGACTTCTTCTATGTTTTTACGGGATGTTACGAATGAAGCGGAACCAAGACAGACTTCGGCCTTTTGCACCTTTAACTGCTTTAAACTTTGTTCGACAAAATAAATGCAACGGTCGCACACCATATTTTTGATATGCACTTGATATGCTTTCATTGGGTTGTGGATTCTCTTACTTTCATTTTGATTAATGACTCATTGAACTGGTTTCAAGGATACCAGTGAGCCATAGCGGTAGCATGCAACTATCCTTTCATAAGGAAAGAGCCGCTCAAATTGAAATGAGAATCAAATAAGGAAGGAGTTAATAAGAACTCGCACGAACCTACCATTGATATTTGGTGGTCCATTAGGCGGGTGATCAAATTTTGAAATGAATAGATTAGAGGAATTAAAACGGTTAATTCCTTCAGGCTGTTGAAGTGTTAAAATAATCTTGAAAATCTGAACAGGTGTAATAAAAACACCATTGGGAGCTTGGTTTGATAGCGATGAATAGAAACGTTTGGTAAGATCATCGCAACAATCTTCTTGCGAAGATTCATCATGGTGCTGTTCAGATTGTTCTATTGCCGCATGATGATGCTGTCGATCTGGATGATGCCCAGAAGAATGGGCCTCGTGACCATCATGTGTATTCGAATGTGCATCGGCAAATGAAAATGAAACCAGACCTATGTCACAAAAGAAATCACATCCCAAAACTGTTACTAAAGACAGGATAGCAACCATAGCGATGGCGGTCTTGCCTTTTCGTATCGTTTTTAGTTTGATCATCTTTTCAAGAATGCTCAGAAAGATAATTGTGTCAAGTTCAATTTACAAAAATTATAGGAATGCTCAATTTTTTGAGGAGCTTTCCTATAACCGTCTATTCAAAGAAAATGTATGTATCTAATCCTTCGGATTGTCAATTGCATCTGCTTCCTCGTTTTCTTCACTAAAAAAGCAATGAAGTGCACAGCCATGAGCCTTGTTCTTGTACGCAGTATCTACATGCCCTACCATCTTGCCTGCTGCCATGACGGTTCCATCACCACCAGTTGTAACCACATATCCACTTTTTGACTTAAAACTCCCGTCTTTTTGCATAACTCCGATAATTCCTTTACCATTTGCTGTCGTCACATTGCCAGATTTCGCAATAATGCCAATTACCTTACCCGTCACATCACATACCTTTCCGTCTTTCGTAATGTAGCCAAGTTGCTTGCCATTCTCGTCCACAACTTTACCGTCTTTTTGCAAAGTAGGATGCATTCCTCTGTGTTTTGGAGGTAGTTCCTGGGCTTGAAGAAGTGTTAACATGGATAGCATTAACATTACTGTTAGACGCGATTTAAAATTCCATAGCAGTTTCATAAGGGTTCATAGTTTAGTTTGTTTGAAATTGATTTTAGATTTGATTCAGTAAAGGTCTTCGAATATCTTCTCAGTACTTTATCGAATTATGGTTACTTGTTATATTTAATTGGCATTTTCACATTTCCCTTCCTGATATAAGTTTATTCCTACTTCCGTGAAGATTAGTATTAAGTTACAGATACTCGTCTCAAATTCAATATTTTTTGCAATAAGAATCAGCGGAAACGATTGAGATTACGTCAAACTATGTTTGATAGTCGTTGAAATTCTTACCGTAAGGAAATGTTATGTGTTGATCTTTTCACTAAAATCAACACGATATAAATCAAAGCCAAAATTATTTCAGTACAGTCTTAAGGCTTCACGTTACTTTGAAGTAACGAATCAAACACATGGGCAGACTTGAATACAGTAAGGAGATTTTACAAAAATTGAGCTTTGATAAAAGCCTTCTTGAAAAGGAGTATCCAAAACTAATTAAACTTCTTACCGCTAAGGAGATTGAAGCTTTGAATGCCTGGTACAGAAATAAATTTGGGATTGACCCTGATCGGTTTTTAAATACTAAAAAGTAAAATACTAAAACATATGAAAACGAAAATGAAAGTGATGATGATGGCCGCCATTGTAATGATTGTGGCTGGATGTTCCGTTGTGAAACCTGGATACAACGCAATGAAGTGGAAGCCCTTGAGTAAAAAGGGATTGGTCACGAACAAGATATATTCCAACGGAGTCGTTTGGCATTGGCCATGGGATGGTATTGTTGATTACAATATGCAATGGCAAACGTACAATGAGGATGTATCTATACTAACAGAAGATGAGTTGCATATCAACATGACGGTATCGGTTACTCTTCGACCCGTGGAATCTGAATTGCCCCAACTGGAACTTCAGGTTGGAGAGAGCTACTATGAAGAGGTGGTTAAACCAGAATTCATAAGTCTTGTGCGCAATGAGTTCTCGCATTACAAATACAGTTTGGTTTCCCCAAAAAGCCCGGAAATTGAAGCAAAAATACTTACCCGTCTGGTGGAATTGACAAAGGGCAAACACCTTGAATTTGACCGGGTGACCGTAAAGCATATAGAATATCCTAAAGTAGTAACCATGGCGGTGGATGAAAAGTTAGCGGTGCAACAAGCCATTGAACAAAAGGAATATGAAATGAAGATCGCAGAAAAGAACGCAGAGATACAACGCATTTTGGCAAAGGGACAACGCGATGCACAACAAATAATAGATGCCGGTCTCACTCAACGCTATTTGCAATACAAAGCATTGGAAGTACAAGACAAATTATCAACGAGTCCTAATACCAAGTTCTATTTTGTTCCGCTGGGGAAGGATGGATTACCCATCATCGTGGATTCTGGAAGTCATGACAAATAAGGCTCCCAAAGACAAAGCAAACAAACGAAACGCAATGCCAACATCTTTTGAAAATAAAAAAGTAGCCTATTTCTCGATGGAGTTTGCTGTCCATCAATCGCTGAAGATCTACTCCGGAGGACTGGGCTTTCTTGCCGGATCGCACATGCGGAGTGCCCATGAGCTTAAACAAAACCTGGTCGGTGTCGGAATCCTATACAGTAACGGATATCACGATCAGATTCGCAATGCGGATGGATACATGGAGAACAGGTTCATTAAAAAAAGGTACTCTTACCTAAAAGACACTGGAAAGCTCTTCTCTATTATAATACATGGAGCATCGGTAAAGGTGCGTGCTTACCTGCTTGCGCCAGAAGTGTTTGGCACAGTTCCTATCTATTTATTGACTACCGATATTCCTGAAAATGATTTTCTGAGCAGATCCATAAGTTTCAGATTATATGATAATGACCTGGCGGCTAAAATCGCTCAATTCATTTTGCTGGGTGTAGGTGGCGCCAAACTTTTGGAAATAATGAATGAAGAGCCGGACGTTTACCACATGAATGAAGGGCATGGGCTTGCACTTACGTTTTATTTATATTCCAAATTGAAAAATCTTGATGAGGTTCGGAAGCGTGTCGTGTTTACAACGCATACCCCCGAAAAAGCCGGCAATGCAGAAATTGAATTGAAACTTCTCCATGAGATGGGCTTCTTTGGTTCCATCCCTCTTGATGAAGTGAAAAGATTAGCAAACCCAAAAGGGGACACGCTAAACTTTACAGTTACTGCATTAAGGATGTCAAGAATAGCGAATGGAGTTTCGAAGATTCATCAATCAGTAGCAACCGAAATGTGGGGTAAAAATAAAGGCGTGTGTACTATCCTTTCAATTACGAACGCGCAGAACAAGAACTTCTGGATGGACAGGGAACTTGAAGATAGCTTGAATAAGAACGAAACTGATTCCCTGCTTAGAAGAAAAAAGAAATTAAAGGAAGAACTCTTTGAAATAGTAGCAGACCAAACAGGAAAACTTTTTGACACAGACGTTTTAACCATTGTCTGGGCAAGAAGGTTTACATCATATAAAAGGGCAGGGCTTATTCTGAAGGATTTTGAAAGATTCCAAAAACTTGTAACCCAAATCGATAAACCTATTCAGGTTATTTGGGCAGGAAAAACCTACCCTGAAGATTATGCCGCCATATATGAGTTTAACAGACTGATCAATACAACCAGTGAATTGAGAAGATGCGCGGTGCTGGTGGGCTATGAATTAAAGCTTTCTGCTGTTTTAAAAAAAGGTGCCGATGTTTGGCTAAATACCCCAAGGTATAGTCGAGAAGCTTCAGGTACTAGCGGCATGACAGCTGCTATGAATGGAACGATCAATTTTTCTATACCAGATGGCTGGGTACCAGAATTCGCAAGTCACGGGGAAAACGCATTTGTTATTCCGGTCAGTAAATCGACCTCCACTGAAACGCAAGACACTGAAGAAAGTATGAGCCTTTTGGATATTCTCGAGAATGAAATCATTCCTATGTACTATGATGAGAAGGAAAAGTGGGTGAACATCATGAAGAACTCCATGAAGGATGTGTTACCCATTTTTAATTCAGGAAGGATGGCAAAGGAGTACTATGAAAAGCTATATAACCATCCATCATGAAGATAAAACTATTCATCACCATTATTGCTGTGTTTGGCGTTAGCGGATTTGTCAAAACTTCCATGGCACAAAACAAACCCAATAAGGACACTCTTATTGTTTTGAGTGGTCAGGTGAATTGCCTTAAGCCCGAGCGTGGGATACTTGCTGGTGTAACTGTATTCAATTTGAACAAAGAGTGGGGAACGCTTAGCAACGCTGACGGAACTTTTAGTTTGCGGATGGGAAAAAGGGATACTATTATATTCACCACACCTCAGCATCAGGACTATAAGTATTACCTAAAGAAGGATAGCAAGTTTGAAGATCATTCCATAGAAATTACAATGGAACCGGATGCCATATGGCTTGAAACCGTTACAATCCTTGGCAATCAAACGCTGGAAGAATTTAAGATGGAGGTAATACAATTGAATGCACCAATAGAAGATGAAGTTATTGTTGTGTCACCCATTATTAGCAAGTATGCTAAACAACTGGCCACAGGGGAAGGCGAATTGATTTTAACCGGGCCTTTAACTTACCTAAGTAAAAAGGTTGGACGATATCAGAGGTTGAAGAATAGAATTGAAGGTAAAAAAGATCAAGACAAATGAGTAGCAACAGTCAGTCCTCCGTAGAAGAGCTGGTAATTTATTTTAAGAGTATTGAAGGATATTTTACCGGTGAGAAAAAGATGTTTGATTTCATAAAATCAATGATTGGTAACCAAAGCATCGATACGGTAATATCCAAGGTGGCGGCAATTGGAAACCCGTCACTATGGCAAAACGGTGGGCAAACTACTATGGCAGCACATATTCATTCTTTAAACATTGACGATCGATTAATGAAAGGTGACCACTCTGTTGTTACTGACATTTGTAAATTTGAGATGATTCACAACCCCTGTGAGTTGTATCACTTTGCGTCAAAGTATTGTTGCTTCCACTTCCCAAATCTTTTTCCAATCTATTGTTCATCAAGTCACCGCCTGGTTAATGCATTTAATTCCGGCCAGTGCAAAGACATTAAGGACCATTACGAATGGTATGTCGAAAAGATGAAGTCCATAAAAGAAGAGTTCAGTCTTACACCTTTAAATTATTTGGAACTGAATAAATTTTTGTGGCTATACGAGGAGCAGCTTTCAGAGATCGCTTCAGCCAAAATGCCTTCTATTCCCTGTTTGTAGCATGGGATACAATTAAATACAACTCTTAACCAAAATTATTTCGTCAAAAGCATTTCGCTTTATCGTACTTAAGTGTATGAAACAGCACTACAATATGGGTCTGATAAAGAAATTTAGTGAGATTAAATTAACGGATTTGAACCAGGTGGGAGGAAAAAATGCCTCGTTGGGCGAAATGTTCAATGCCCTCTCTTCTGCCGGAATGAAAATCCCAGATGGGTTTTCCACGACTGCATCAGCCTATTGGCACTTCTTAGACTACAACGGGTTGCGCCCCAAACTCAATTCGATAATACGGAAACTAGATATAAAATCATTCAGCAATCTTTCTGCGGTTGGTGTTGCAGCCCGTAATCTGATTTTAGGGGCAACCTTTCCCGTTGAGATTAAGATATCAATCCAAGAAGGTGTTAAATATTTGGTTGATAAATATGGAACGCAGGTAAGTTTTGCTGTGAGAAGTAGCGCCACAGCCGAAGATCTTCCAGAAGCAAGCTTTGCCGGACAACAGGAAACGTTTTTGAATATTTCAGGTTTTGAAAATGTGTTAAATGCTTGTCACCGTTGCTATGCTTCTTTGTATACCGACCGTGCTATCAAATACAGAATTGACAATGGATTTGATCACAATAAGGTAGCCTTGTCCGTAGGAGTTCAACTAATGGTTCGGTCTGATAAAGCTTCTGCCGGAGTAATGTTTACGCTTGACCCTGATTCTGGATTTGAGAATGTGGTGGTTATTTCGGGAGCATGGGGGCTCGGAGAGAATGTTGTGCAGGGCCATGTCAATACAGACGAGTTCAAAGTCTTTAAAACTACACTTGGCAATTTCAAACAACCCATTATTTCCCGAAAACTTGGTAGCAAGGCAAAGGTGATGAAGTATGTAGAACCAGCTCTTGAGAATTTCCATCATGCCAAGGCTACGGTTGTAAATCTTGATACCCCGTTAAGCATGCAACAAAAATTTGTATTGAGCGATTTTGAAATTATCCAATTGGCTAAATGGGGTTGTGAAATAGAAAAATACTACGGTCACCCGATGGATATTGAATGGGCCAAAGATGGTATTCTAAACGAGTTGTTCATCGTTCAGGCCAGGCCGGAAACGGTTCAAAGTAGAAAACATAACAATGCAACGTTTACGCAATACAAGATCAAAGATAAAGGTGAAAAAATATGTTCGGGTATAGGGCTTGGTAATAGAATAGCCTCTGGCATCGCGAGGATTTTAAATTCCCCTTTGGAAATTAACAAGTTGAGCAAAGGGGAAGTACTGGTGACAAAAAAGACAGATCCTGATTGGGATCCAATTTTAAAGAAAGCGGCTGCCATTGTAACGGATCAAGGAGGGCGAACAAGTCATGCAGCAATAGTAGCCAGGGAGGTTGGAGCCGTGGCAGTAGTCGGCACCGGAAAAGGCACTCAATCGATTCGGGATGGACAGCTTATAACGGTCTCATCAGCTGAGGGGGAAACGGGATTCGTATACGATGGGAAACTAAAGTGGTCGGAGACTACTATTGATCTGGGAATAATTCACAAACCCAAAACTAACGTAATGCTAATTCTGGGTGATCCGGAGCAGGCATTCAAATACTCTTTTCTTCCCAGTGATGGTATTGGGCTTATGCGGATGGAGTTTATCATCAATAATGCTATTCAAATTCATCCGATGGCGTTAAAGCATTTCAATTCATTAAAGGATACACAGGTTAAATCAAAAATAGAGAGGCTTACACATCACTATCCTACCAAAGAGGATTATTTCATTCATAAGCTTGCTGAAGCTATCGGCACCATCGCAGCAGCATTCTACCCAAGAGAGGTGATTGTGCGAATGAGTGATTTTAAATCGAATGAATACGCTAATCTTATTGGCGGAAAAGAATTTGAGCCCGAAGAAAGTAATCCAATGATTGGGTTCAGAGGAGCATCGCGCTACTATCACCCTTTATATCGGGAGGCATTTGAAATGGAGTGTAAAGCCATGAAGTATGCTCGGGAGGAAATGGGTCTTACGAACATAAAGTTGATGATTCCATTTTGCCGTACGCTACATGAGGCTCAAAAAATCATTGACTTAATGGCTGAGCTCGGGTTGAAACGAGGTGACAATGAATTAGAGCTATACATGATGGCAGAGATACCCAGCAATGCTTTGCTAGCGGACAAGTTTGCCGAATTTTTTGATGGTTTTTCAATAGGTTCCAATGATCTAACTCAACTCACATTGGGTGCAGATCGGGATTCAGGTTTGTTAAGTGAAATTTTCTCACCCTATGATGAAGCGGTTGAACAACTAATCGCCATGACAATAGAGAAGTCAAGATATGCGGGGGTGAAAATAGGATTGTGTGGTCAGGCTCCCAGCGATTACCCGGAGTTTGCATCATTCCTGGTGGACAAGAATATCGGAAGCATTTCATTTACCCCCGATGCCCTATTTGCGGGAATTGAAAACATAAATAGGGCTGAAGAGAAGTTTACACATACACGTGCATATTATTGATTGCAACAACGAGTGAAACCGAATAAAAAAACATCAGTGGTAAAGGTACTCTATATTAAGGGGATGGTCTGCACCCGTTGCATCAAGGTACTTCACGATGAATTGTTGAAGATTCATGTGAAAGCGAAGAGTGCTAAATTAGGAAGAGCCGTGGTTGAATTCGATCCAAATGACATTGATATCACAAGAATTCAGACTGTACTCAGAAAGAATGGATTTGAGTTAATAACAGACCGCGACCAGCAACTAGTTGATCAAATCAAAACCCTTATCCTTGATGCCATCAGTAGATCGGGGGATGAACAATTACCTAAACGATTTTCAGATAAAATTGCCAAAGAGTTGGGATTCAATTATAGTCATTTAAGCAGGATGTTTACGCACTATGAGCGAATTACTATTGAGAAATATATTATTCTGCACAAGGTGGAGAAGGTAAAGGAATTGCTTGAATATGATGATCACCTGAACCTGAGCGAAATCGTGCAAAAACTTAATTATAGCAGTGTATCACATTTATCAAAACAATTCAAAGAGGTTACTGGAATTTCACTTAGGGATTACAAAAGCTTTCTGAAACACTTACGCAAACCACTAGACTATTTAAGAATGAAGTGACTATACAATAAATTAACATTCTATGCGAGTACTTATGTTTGGGTGGGAATTTCCACCCCACATTTCAGGGGGCCTTGGCACTGCATGTGAAGGACTGGTGAACGCAATGCTTAGGCGAAGCATAGAAGTCACATTTGTTATTCCAAAAGCATGCGGTGACGAGGAAACGGCTAATTTAAAATTGTTGAGTGCCGGTGATGTAGCTGTCAGTAAAATAATGCGAAAATATAAAAACATGTTTGAGTATATTTCAGTTTCATCCTCGTTGTCGCCTTACACAACGCCTGAATTATTTAATGAGATAAGGAGAACAAGTGTAACAAAAGAACGGCAAAGCGAATATCATTTTTCGTTTAGCGGAAATTACGGGCATAATCTATTTGAAGAGGTGGCTAACTACGCTTCCGTTGCGGCCCAGATAGCAAATGACCAAAAATTTGATGTTATACACGCCCACGATTGGCTTACGTTCCCGGCAGGACTAGCAGCAAAAGATGTGAGCGGCAAGCCCTTGGTCATCCACGTACATGCTACAGAATTTGATCGTTCTGGCGAAAATGTAAATCCGGATGTTTTTAAAGCCGAGCAAGCCGGGATGCTTGGCGCAGATCATATAATTGCCGTAAGCGACCTTACCAGGCAAGTTATTATAAGCCGGTATGGTATTGATGCAAAAAAAATATCTGTCGTACACAACGGCATTCAACAAAAAGAATTGCCAAAAGTGGAGAAGCCAATTAAAGATAAGATTGTTACGTTTCTTGGCCGCATTACCTTTCAAAAGGGACCGGAGTACTTTGTATCGGCTGCCCATAAGGTATTGCAACGTTTTCCGCATGTGCAGTTTGTAATGGCCGGAAGCGGTGACAAACTGGAAGATATGATCCGGATGGTTGCCTGGCTGGGGATCGGTTCGCATTTTCATTTTACGGGATTTCTGAAAGGTGCTGATGTGAATACCCTGCTTTCTCAAACCGATCTTTACGTTATGCCATCGGTATCAGAGCCGTTTGGGATTTCACCACTTGAGGCCGTTCAGGCCGATGTTCCGGTGATCATTTCAAAGCAATCAGGTGTTTCGGAAGTATTAAAAAATGCGATCAAAATTGACTTCTGGGACACCGAAGCACTGGCTGATACAATACATAGTGTGCTTGTCCACCAGCCGTTGGCGTACACGCTTTCCAATGGCGCTGCTGTTGAAGTAAAGTCCATTACCTGGGATGTAGCAGCCGGGAAGGTTCTCAGCATCTATCGCCAACTTACATAAAGACCAAATACTATGCGCCATTTGTGTTTATACTTTCAGGTTCACCAGCCCTTTCGCCTAAGGCATTATCGATTCTTTGATATTGCTAAAAGCGATAATTATTTCGATGATGGTTACAATGCCTTTATCATGAACAAAGTAGCAGAAAAGTGCTATAGACCTGCCAATGAACTTATGTTGGAGTTAATTCAAAACTCAAAAGGACGTTTTAAGATTAGTTACTCCATCTCTGGCACTGCGTTGGATCAGTTTGAGTTGTATGCACCTGATGTCTTGGATAGTTTTAAAGAACTGGCCGCTACCGGTCAGGTTGAATTTTTAGCAGAAACTGCAGCGCACTCGCTGGCATCACTGAAAAGTGAGACAGAGTTTCGAAGCCAGGTGATTGAACATTCACTTCGTATTGAAAAGCTCTTTGGTCAACGGCCAACGGTGTTAAGAAATACCGAATTGATTTACAGCAATCACATTGGCGATATGGCAAATAAACTTGGATTTAAAGCCATGCTTACCGAAGGCGCTGATCGTATTTTGGGATGGCGAAGTCCAAATTACGTGTATCAGCATCCGGATCATGATTTGAAGTTGCTGTTAAAGAACTATAAACTGAGCGATGATATTGCTTTTAGGTTTTCGGATACCAATTGGAGTGAGCGACCGCTTACTGCTGACAAGTTCACGCATTGGTTGAACGCTGTTCCACATCACGAACAACTTATTAATTTGTTTATGGACTATGAAACGTTTGGTGAGCATCAATGGGCTGAAAGCGGAATTTTTGAGTTTTTAAAGGCGCTTCCGAATCGAGTGCTTAACAATTCAGATTATTCTTTCATAACACCGACAGAAGCGATACAAAAGCTCACTGCAATCGCTCCAATGTCTATTGCAAATCCAATATCATGGGCAGATGAAGAGCGTGACCTTTCTGCCTGGCTAAGCAATGATTTACAGCGCGATGCTTTTGATAGCCTTTATCGTTTGCAGAAACGTGTCATCAATTGTCAAGATACGAGTATGATAAAGAAATGGAAGTATTTACAAACCAGCGATCATTTCTATTATATGTGTACAAAATATTTTGCCGATGGTGACGTTCATAAATACTTCAATCATTACAACTCTCCTTATGAAGCATACATTAATTATATGAACGTGTTAAGTGATTTTGAAATGAGGCTTGAAGACAAAGCACAAAAGAAAGCTGTTGGCACAAAACGTATACTTGACAATTTGGAGTCTCAATTGATTGAAAATTAAACCAAACCTCTATGAAGGTTGCTATCTACAGCACACACCTGTTTGAAAAACAATACCTAATTGAGGCGAACCAGCATAAGCATGAATTCATATTGTTGCAGGAATCTCTGAATGGTAAGACAAGCACATTAGCGAATGGTTGCGATGCAGTCTCCTTATTTGTCAATGATGATGCTTCCGGTCCTGTGTTGGATTTACTATATGAGCAGGGGGTAAAATTCATCGCCCTTCGTTCAGCAGGATTTAATCATGTTGACCTGCCTCACGCGCTAAAGCTTGGCATGCATGTGGCCAATGTGCCCGGATATTCACCTTATGCAGTGGCAGAGCATACCGTTGCTATGATGCTTGCCCTTAACCGAAAGCTTATATCCGCGCACAACCGGATCATGGAGTTAAACTTTTCTCTGGACGGCTTGGTGGGTTTCGACATGAACGGTAAAACCATTGGTATCATGGGAACGGGTAAAATCGGTTGTGTCGTGTCAAAAGTATTGAATGGATTTGGTTGTAGGATTTTAGCCTATGACATTCAAAAGAATCCTGAGATCATCGACACCGTGGAATACGTGGACGTTAATACACTATGCCGCGAAAGTGACATCATTACACTTCATGTACCTTTGATAAAGGAGACGATGCATATCATAAATAAAGAAACAATTGAGATCATGCGACCTGGCGTAATGTTAATTAACACAAGTCGAGGAGGTTTGGTAAATACAAAAGATGTTATTGATGGCCTCAAGAGTAAGCATATTGGCGGTTTTGGAATGGATGTATATGAGGAGGAAGCCAACCTGTTTTTTCAAGACCATTCTGAAGATGTATTGCAAGACGACATCATCGCCAGATTATTAAGTTTTAGAAATGTGCTAATCACCGGCCATCAGGCATTCCTGACCAGAGAGGCGTTGCAAAACATAGCCTCTTCCACCATCACCAATCTTGATGCTTGGGCAGGAAATAAAATCTCCATATATGAATTGAAGTAATTTGTGAAGAAAGTCAAATATTTGTAATTCAATGCCAAAATGATTTCATCTTTCATGATTTGAATGAACGTATTTAGCATATAGAAAATACTTACATTCAAAATTCAAGATTATGAAAACGTTAAAACTCACAGCAGTCATGCTGTTACTCAGTGCCGTTTGGTCTTATGCTCAAACTACTCCAATGACTATGTTTGAAAAAATTAAAGATGAGCAAGTACCGGCCGCAGTACTCCAAACATTCGAACAAGAATTTGGTTCCACCAAAATGCAAATAAAGGGTGGAGCATGGTTCTCACATTTTCAACACACCACGGCCGCTCCTGCTGATCAAGGGACACCAGGAACTTCAAGAGCTATTCCACTTCACTACAGTTACCAGGGGAAAAAGAACGGGAAAAAAGTAGAGATTAAATTTACCCCTGAAGGCAAATTAGTTTCCTCAAAGGGTCTGGAACATAAGCAATAGGGAGTAAAATATTAGCAGGCAAGTTCCAATCTCCGCTTATGAAGTGCATTCGAAAAGCAAATTCCAATGCACTTTTCTTCAATTCCGGCAAGGAATATGACAAAAGTCATATTTCGGAAAGATGTCCATCATCTTTTAAGTCATCTTACATAGATAGCTTAGCATTTAAATGATGGACTTTAAAACCATACGGAAAGGAAAAGGTGCTATTGCATATCTATTTGCCATTTCTATTTTGGCTATAACCACCTGCGATATAGTATGCAGTATAGATCGTACTTCCATGGCAGGCGCTAACAAGCATGACCTATTAGCACTGAATCATCATGTGAATGGAGCAAAAAGTAAACATCACCAACACGATGAACATCAAAGACATCACTCACACGATAATGAAGTTGCGGAACAACCGCATGCTGGTGCTCACAATGATCAAGATGATGATTGCTGCAAAGATATTACCAATCAGTTCTATAAGTCTCTTTTCAATGGTGGCGATGTAAGTATTGTTAAGGCTCCATTGCATGCTCATATTCTGCTTGCAGTAGTAATTCACCAATATCACCTTTTATCTTCAGTTCAGTATGTCAATCCATTAGGTGTACTGCTGAAGATTCCGCCAAATTCCGTAGGCCATCGACTTAGAATTCTAATAAGTTCCTTTCTAATCTGATACTCTTTTCAGAGCGTGTATGTATACGCGCTGATTTTGAAGTAACCGTCACGGTTCTTCATTGAATTTCTATTTAACATACAAATCAGAAAAGAAACAGTATCATGAAAACAACATTTGAACTTCATATTAAAAATATGGTGTGTGAACGGTGCATCATTTACGTCCAACAAGTACTACAGCAACTGAACGCGTCTCCGCACAAAGTTGAACTAGGTCATGTTATTTTTTCATCGCCTTGTGACAGCATTTTACCAACCCTCGAAAAGAAATTAAACGAAGTAGGGCTTTACCTCGTTCATGAAAAGGCGGAGGTAACGGTTGAAGAAATCAAGGTTCAGGTAGTGAAATACCTTGACGAAGTAGAAGCTGGAAATACGGTAGGTAAACTTTCAGCTTACCTGGCGGATCAACTCGCTAAAAATTACTTTGGTTTAACCAAGTTGTTTACCAAAACTGAGAATAGAACAATTGAATCATACCTGATCGAACAGAAAATCGAACGCGTAAAACAATTACTTCGTGAAGGAGAACTTACGCTCAGTGAGATTTCCTATCGATTGGGCTATTCAAACGTGCAACATGTTTCAAGTCAGTTTAGGAAGACAGTTGGGTATTCTGTAAGAGAGTATAAAACGTCATGTTCATCAAATGGATTAGATCACGTTAGTAAGCTTGAAGATACGCCAACCATTGAAATGAAAAGTTCAAGAAAGTATAAATACTGTGGGTGCGTGGAGACCCCGCGAGGTATGGCTCTATTTCCTAGAATTACTCATACAACCACCAATAACTTTGTACTACAATGACATCAGTTCAAGAAATAAACCTTCAGCCGAGACCAGATAAGAAATACTGGACAAACTGCCATCGCGAATGGCGCGAAGAATTTATCTACTTCCTCTTGGTAGACCGGTTCCATGATGATCGAAAACGGAAACCGAAAAAAGGAGTTGACCGTCAATCAGGTTTCGGGACCAAAGAAGATCTCCAGAAAATTTGTGGTGGCACGATCCGCGGCATCATCAATCATCTTGACTACATCCAGGACTTAGGGTGCACTGCATTATGGCTTAGCCCGGTATTTGAGAACAATCCAGAATCATATCACGGCTATGCGATTCAAAACTATTTGGAAATTGACAAGCGGTTTGGGACAAAGGAAGATTTAGAGGAATTGGTTGATAAGGCGCATGCCATGGACATACGAGTATTTCTTGATATTGTGTTGCACCACTCCGGTGACAATTGGTTCTATCCCGAAGATGTTCCTTATTATTATTATCAAGGCCAGGTATTTCCATTTGGAGGCTGGCGTTACGAAGATCGGCCTCTTCCATCTGAATTGCGTAATCCAGAATTGTATGCACGCAAAGGAAGAATCAGAAACTTTGAAGCAGTACCCGAAACACGCGATGGGGACTTTAGCGCTTTGAAAACCTTTGCGCTGGACGATTCCCCGCAATCGCTTTGGTTACAGGAGCAGTTAATCAAGATTCATTGTTACTGGATTCGCGAAGTGGATGTGGACGGTTTCCGGTTAGATGCCGTAAAGCACATGAGTGAGCTAGCCGTAAGTAGATTTTGCTCTTCAGTAAGGGAATATGCCTATTCCCTGGGAAAGAAAAACTTTTTCTTATTTGGTGAATTAGTTGGGCCAGATCATCTCTATAATAACTATATAGGACCAAAAACATCTGTTTCTGTCGATGACAAGACTATATACTATGGTCTTAATTCCGTATTAGACTTCCCGCTACACCATATCCTTCCGGATGTAATTTTAGGAAAAACATCACCCGGGCGGTTAATTGATCGCTACGAATCACTTCGACAAACCGCACTTCATCGCGGTGAGTTTGGTGAATTTCTGGTAACCTTTTTGGATAATCATGATCAGGTAGGACAGTCTGTTAAACATCGCTTCGGGAAGGATGCTAACGAAGAACAAATTATTGCAGGCATGGGTTTTTTGCTTTGTGCACTAGGGACACCATGCATTTATTACGGCACAGAGCAGGGTTTTGATGGTACTGCGGAAGGTGATTGGGGTGTTCGCGAAGCTATGTTCAGTTTGAATGACAGAACAACGAACGCGTTAAATACAGAATCTGGTATCTATAAGGGTATCGCTCAACTTGCCGCCTTGCGTAAAACCAAACGCGCACTAAAGTTTGGGCGCATGTATGCGAGGCCTACATCGACCGATGGCATTCGTTTCCATTTTCCGGAATGCAAAGAATGTCTGCTTGCTTTTTCCCGCCTGCTTTTTGACGATGAAATTATTATTGCCTACAATGCTTCCATCAATAAGACCAAAACTGAATACATCCAAGTTGAATCGAACGGATGTAGCAGCTATCGATTTTTATTTGGGGGTTTAGGCACTGTGCCTGTTCAAAGTATAGAAAACGAGCAGATCAATTATATCAGGCTCACGATGCTGCCATTACAATTTATTCTGCTGGAACGAGAACATTGTTAATCGATTGATAACTAAAAGTTGGAAGCCTTTCATTTCCGTAAAACACAAAAGATGGTAATCACAAACCAAACAGTTGAGCCAGCAAAAGCAGTATGACAATAAGCAAAAGGATGCCATACCAAAACCGCTTCATCCATTTTCTGGAAGTGGGTGTAGGTTCCGGAAGGTTTGGTTCACAGCATGACTTAGCCATACAAGCAATTTTAAGATCAAGTTATTATGATGCCATTACACCATTATTTCCATTAGTAAGTTGTATATCTTTTTAGAATGGTTTTGTAGAATTGGACCTTTACGGTTCGTTCTCCCTCTTTGCTTTCAATACCAATGGCATCAGGTGTAGTATCAAAGTAGGCGGCCAGTTCACAGGCCATCTCTTCCCCTCCGTCAATATGTTCAAGTCTTCCGGTGCCAGAAATTTCAGTCTTTTTTCCTTGTCCTGTTACTAACGTCCCTGAGAATAGAAAGTCCTGCGGAGGATGCTGAGTTGTTCTGATTTCACTGAGGCCGAAGTTTCCTTTTAAGACAAAGTTTGTTGTTTGGCGACTCAACTTCCGATCAAGAGAATCGATACCCGTGTGGAGATCTGCGGGAGCCAGTCGAAATACAAAGGCGGATGTTTCATAATCTAACGATACGTGTACTTTCTTGGTGTGCGCAGTAATCAGTTGACCTTGATAGACTATTGTTACTGACAAGGATCCATCTTTTGATCTGTAGGTATTTTGTCCCAACGCAGATTGCGCAATTCCAGGCATTGCAAAGAGCAGTACAAAACTGATGATATTCGTGCGTATCATTATTTGCAAATACAGAAAAATCAATGAAAGATGCGTTTATGATTTTGGCTAAATGTTATACTTTAATGAGCAACCTGCATGATTGATATCATGCAGGTTTATTAAACGAAAAGATATATTTATCGTGTAAATCAATAACAAGTATTGATGGAAGTCACAGCATTAAGACAACCCTGCAAATGCTTGAAAGAAATTTCAATATGGTTCACACAATGTACAACAATTATGAAAACTTTATGTGTAGTCGCTCTTGCCAGTTCATTATTACTGGCTGGTTCTGTCGTCTCAGCGCAAAATTCGAGAGTAAAAAGTATTCGGCCAATCTCCAAAGAGGTTGTGAGAATCAGCAATAGGAATTGGCTTGTAAATGAACATTTGCTAACTGTTAAATCAATTGGATATCCCACTATGCTGTTGAAGGGAGTGGTTTTAACGAGCAATCACCTTACCAGAGAAGCCATCCCGGGCAATATGATTTCACATGGGTACCCTGCGTGGACGATTTCTAAAAGGATACAGCAAAAGGTAAAGCCAATCCGCTCTGAAAAATACAAGTTGTAAAAAATAAATAATGATATTTGTCAAACAGTAACTTTACGAGTTACACAAGTCAAGAGCCATATCAGAAATAGCCGATATGACTTTTTTGCTATCGCATCTTGCAACTTGTCCCTTCATTACTTTAACATTGTTATTAACAAATTGGTGATTCAGTCAATCAATAAAACCGCATACCCTGAATCCTAACAGCATTAAGAATAGCCAGAAAGGCTACACCCACATCTGCGAATACGGCTTCCCACATAGTGGCCATACCAAATGCTCCCAGGATCATTACAATTAATTGGTTTGCATACTCCGGATTCAATCCTTTGAACATTAACCAAAAAGCAAAAACTAATTCTTGTACGACCAGTGGTATGGTTATAGCGATATATGTTGTTGATACCACATCAACACCTGAATAATATCAGGAAACTTGCCAGGATTATAAGCGCATTTCCAATGATGCCCCATATCGTTAACCACTTCGGAATATACTTTCCGCTAAAAAGTATATGGTACAGCAATAGATTGCCTAATCCTGTTGCTACCATCACGCCCAAATGATTGGTCAAATCCCTGATTATCTTTAACATTTCACCTAACTTTCAAGGTACAGCAAACTTTCTCCTGTAGAAGTCAGATAAGTCTTACTAAGATAAATGAACAGGGGTAGTAAAATCACTCCGAAAATTTGAAATGCCCCGGCTATCATCCTAAATCCCACAAATCCAATAGCGCTGTTTCCCTTATGTGCTTTTAGGGTTTTAAATAGTATAAGTGCAAATCCAATGTAGATAGGAACCAACAGAAATTGAAAAACTGCTCCAATCAACACCTGGCTTCTATTGGGAAATAATTCTTTGAGGAACTCGGTACTTTCTACTGAAGGAACAATGCTTAATAGTCCAGCCAGCATTCCGAATAGAATTAAAATTCCTGCGATTCTTGAAATACGTTTATCTAAATTCATTTTCTAAATTGATTAGGGTTCATTTAAATGATGTCTGTCTACTTTTTATAAGCCAACAACCTTAACGCATTAAAAACAACAACCAACGTAGAACCTTCATGGATCAATACCGCAATGCCGATATTAGCCAATCCCAAAATGGTAGATGGAATGAGAATGGCTACTATTCCCAAACTCACCCAGAGGTTTTGCTTGATAATGCCCTTAGCCTTTCTACTTAAGCCAATTGCAAAAGGCAAAGTTTCCAGTTTGTCCGCCATCAAGGCGATATCGGCTGTTTCCAGAGCTACATCACTTCCGGCAGCTCCCATAGCAATACCTACCGTGCTGTTGGCCATGGCCGGGGCATCATTCACACCATCACCAACCATCGCTACTTTAGATTCTTGTTCTTTCAATTTTTTGATAGCATCCACTTTTTCTTCGGGCAACAAGCTTCCCCAGGCATCTGTAAGTCCGATTTCTTTGGCTACCGCATCGGCTACTTGCTGGTTATCCCCGGTAAGCATGATCATGCGCTTTATGCCAATTTTTTTCAGTTCGGCCAGAGTTGCCTTTGCCGATTCACGCGGTGTGTCCATTAGAGCTATCATACCAATGTATTCTGCGTTCCTGCGGATCAGCATTGTGGTGTTGCCACCTCCTTCGAGTTCCCTTACTTGTTCTTCTGTTTCTTTGGAAGGTTTATTTTCATCCAGGTCCTCAAACAAGTCAAGGTTTCCTATGTAGATTTTATCACTTCCCAGCGAAGCTTTGATCCCTTTCCCCAACACGGCTTCAAGATCACTCGCTTCTGGAATGACTGTATCTTTTAGCTGCTCTTTCCCATCCCTCACTACCGCTTTTGCCAGCGGGTGGTCACTTAGGTTTTCCACCGCCACCGCTATTTTTAAAAGTTCATTTTCACTCACGTTCCCAAGAGGCACTACTTTGGTGAGTTTAGGTTTTCCCTCGGTTAGCGTTCCGGTTTTGTCGAAGGCCAGTGCTGTCAAAACGCCCAAATCTTCCAACGGCCGTCCACCTTTTATAAGCACACCACCTTTTGCAGCGCGGGCAACCCCACTCAAAACAGCGCTAGGCGTGGAGATCGCCAACGCACATGGACTTGCAGCAACCAGTACGGCCATCGCGCGGTAAAAACTCTCACTAAAGGTTTCGTCAATGACCAAAAAAGCACCTAGCAATAGTACCACCAGTGCCAGTACAGAAGGCACGAAGTATTTCTCAAACTTATCCGTAAGAAGTTGGGTAGGTGATTTTTGGGTTTGGGCTTCATTGACCAACTTTACCAAACGGGTAAGAGTTGAGTCACTGGCTTCTTTAATTACTTTTATTTCTAAAGTACTGTTGCCATTAATGGTTCCTGAAAATACCCGATTTTCTGGTTTAATGTCAGTTGTCTTTGACCATTCTTTTTCAGGATCATCAACAGGCAATTTATCTACCGGCACACTTTCTCCTGTGATAGGCGCCTGGTTCACGCTGCTGTTGCCATTTACCACTACGCCATCCGCTGAGATTTTACTATTAGGCTTTACTACGATAATGTCACCAATAATTAGTTCTTCAATCCCTATTTCTTCCGTCTTTCCGTTTTTCTTGCGTAGGGCAGTCTTTGGAGCTAATTCAGCCAATGCAGCAATGGATTTTCGCGCCTTGTTCATCGCATAATGTTCCATGGCATGACCCAGACTAAAAAGGAAGAGCAACAAAGCACCTTCTGCCCATTCACCTAAAATAGCCGCACCGATAGCTGCGACCAACATGAGAAAATCGATTTCAAATCCACCTTTAAGAACAGTTTGAACCGCTTCTTTAGCCGTAAAAAAGCCGCCAAAGAAATATGCTGCGATGTAAAGTGAGAGGCTTACCCAGGAGGAAACGGCATCTACGTAAGAAAGCCCAAAGCCAATACCCAGCAATGCCCCGCATACAATGGAGAAGATGAGCTCGGTATTTTTACCTAAAATGCCACCGTGCTCATCGTCTTCTCCTTCCTTATGGTCATGTTCCTTTTTGTCAGCTTTTTGTTCGCCATCTTCATCGGCTTTTTCAACCTTCGGTAGAAAGCGTAGGGCACTTACTTTTGTGTCCGATAAATCAAGCCCTTCTTTTCTCAAAGTTTTCAGAATTTCTGCTTCATCCGTTTTTTTGGTATCAAACTCTACTCGCACCATTCCTGATGCAGATACGGAGGCTTCTAATATGCCATCCACTTCCTTGAGGTTGTGCTCGATGTGACGGGCATGGCGCGTATGCCGAATACCATCTACTTCTATGAGTTTGTGCCCGAATTTACCTGTGATCTCTGCCCCGGTTTGCTCTGCCAGCGATTGGATACGGTCTATGGAGATCAGCTCCGGATCGTAATGAAAACAGAGTTGCGGTACACTATCATACGTTTCATCTGATACATGCACTTTTTCCAGGCCTTCCGTACCTTGAAGCTGTTTGATCAGTTTTTGCACACACTGATCTTTCTCGTTCGGTACTTCGGGAAGTAAAAGAGAGATTTTTATTTGTGTTTTTTTCATAGCGGTTCTTTTTTACTTTTTTTCTTTAAGAAAGGAAAATGGTGTGATACTAAAAGAAGGATAAGAAGTGCAGCAGTGACGGAGCTTATCAGATACATACCGTATCCTATACCAATGCCAACCCCTGCTGTTGCCCAAATCGTAGCTGCCGTAGTTAATCCGGAAATAAAGTTTTTTGACGTATCCTTAAAAATTATCCCTGCTCCTAAAAAACCAACACCTGAAACAATGTTGGCTACGATACGGGTTTGATCTGCCACTATGATGTGCGTATTGATAATAGTAATTAGCGCAGCACCAAGGCAAACTGCTGCATACGTACGGATGCCTGCATCGTGCCCATCAATTTCCCTATCCAGACCAATGAGAACTCCCAATACTACGGCCAGTAATAAACGGGGGATTAAAGTTATTTCTGTTTGAATGTCCATAAATTATATGATAATGTTCTTATAAAATATAATAGCTTTCAGATTCCTTTTTTACAGGCAAATTTTCATTTCCAATCATTTGTTTTAAATTAATTTCTATGGTTTGTGCTAGATCTGTCATAGGGGTATCAAAAGGCTGATTTTCAAAAGGGTCTTGCATTAGCATTGACGTCTTTTCTATTGCTATGAAGATGATTGGTACGACAATCGTAAGCCCTATTTCTACGGCCAGATATTTATCAGACAATCCAAAGGGCAACATGGTAGCAAAGACATAAATAATGGTATGAATCAACATACTGTATGCTTTTGGGAAAACCGTATTTTTTATGCGTTCACACTTACCCATGGAGTCACACAATCTGGCAATGGTGCTATCTATTTGTACCTGTTGAAAATCATTAACCATATTGTTTTCTTTCGCTTTCAGTAATGTTTCAGAATGTTGTGACAACAATGCATTCGGAACATTAATGGCCTCAATTCTATTTGAAACAATATACTCTTGCACCTTACAGGAGAATGACAGTTTTCTTAATGACTCTCCAAGAGCATAACACCAAACAATCTGCCGATCAGCCATTTCCTTCACAATTGGTTCATAACTCTCATTGCTCCTTTCAAAAAAAGAAATACACTGCCTTATAAGTGTTCTGGAATCATTTACAATAGCCCCCCAAATAATCCTTGCCTCCCACCACCTCTCGTAGGACTGGTTGGTGCGAAATGCAAGTAATAGAGCAACCGCGGTTCCGAGTACGGCCGTAACTCCTACTGGCACAGAAATTTTGCTCAAAAAACCATATTGATCCAAAATTCCTACAACAATAGCATATGAGGTGATCAGTAAGATATCAACCTTGATGGTTTTAAGAAAGTCTGATATGGACATGCGTTTGTTTAGCAGCATTTTATCTATTGTTACTTCTCATTTTCATAATGTATTACTAACAATCATTGAATATATATTCAGAGACTTATTGCAAACACACATGCGATTTTTTTATTCAACACGGGTAGTTTAAAACTTCATTTTCTGAATTCTTATCGCATTTAAAATTGCCAGAAAGGCCACACCCACATCTGCAAATACGGCTTCCCACATGGAGGCTAAACCTAATGCTCCCAGGATCATTACTATTAATTTCACCCCGAAGGCCAGGGCAATATTCTGCCAGACTACGCTGCGTGTAGACCTTCCAATTTTTATGGCCTTTGCAATCTTTGAAGGTTGATCCGTCTGGATGATTACATCAGCGGTTTCAATAGCAACATCACTTCCTAACCCTCCCATGGCTATCCCCACATCACTTACTGCCAAAACGGGTGCATCGTTAATCCCGTCACCCACAAAAGCAATATAGGCTGATGGGTTTCTCTTCATCTCCTCTACTTCGTGCAGCTTATCTTCGGGTAGTAAGCCTCCCTTGGCTTGTTCCAATCCCAGTTCAAGCCCAACCTTTTCGGTAATGGAAGGCTTGTCGCCCGACAACATAATGATTTTCTTAATGCCGGCATTATGCATTTCCCTAATGGCTTCTGCGGCATCTTCCTTCAATTGGTCAGCAATCGTAACATAACCTGAAAACTCATTGTCAATGGCAATCATCACAATGGATTCTACTATAGCATCAGTTTCAGGTGGGACACTAACACCATGGGCTGTCATTAAGGCTTTATTACCGACTAAAACTATTTTATTGTTGACTTTACCTTTTAATCCTTTTCCAGCTATCTCGCTAACGTCAGAGGCTATGTGATTCTGTCCCTTTAAATCATACTCCAAAATAGCACGGGCAATTGGATGAGTGGATTGTCCCTCCAAAGCCAGCAGGTATGCCATCATTTCATTTTCGGAAATTGCCACCGGTTTGATTTCCTTGATCTTAAACACACCTTTAGTGACTGTGCCTGTTTTATCCATGACCACCGTATTCACTTTGGTCATTGCATCAAGAAATGAGGCCCCTTTGAACAGGATACCGTTTCTTGATGCTGCACCTAAGCCCCCGAAGTAGCCCAGTGGAATGGAGATTACTAAGGCACAAGGACAAGAAATGACCAGAAAAATAAGCGCACGGTATAACCAATCTTTGAATACGTAGCTCTCCACAAAAAAGTAGGGTAGTATGGTAAGACAAACGGCAAGAAATACCACAATGGGCGTATAGATTCGAGCAAACTTTCTGATGAAAAGTTCTGTTTTGGATTTTCTTGCAGTGGCATTTTGTACCATATCTAAAATCCGGGCAATAGAACTGTCGTTAAATTCTTTGGTCGTTTCCAGCTCTATCACGCCTTCCAAATTAATGCTTCCCGCAAAAACCTTATCGCCTTTGTGAATGGTGTCGGGTTTGCTTTCCCCCGTAATGGCTGCCGTGTTAACGCTGGCCTTTTCAGATATAAGCGTACCGTCCAGTGGAATTTTTTCTCCTGTTCGTACTTGAACCTTTTCCCCGACCTGTACCATTTCGGGATTTACCTCTACAAAATTGTTATCCCGATATACCAACGCTGTATTGGGCCGTACATCAAGCAATGCCTTTATATTTCCTTTGGCCCGTCTGACAGCAGCGTTTTGAAAAAGTTCACCGACCGCATAAAACAACATAACGGCTACACCTTCCGGGTATTCACCTATGGCAAATGCTCCCAGTGTGGCAATGGACATCAGGAAGAATTCGGTAAAAAAATCGCCTTTGGTTATACTTTCCCAACCTTCCCTGATCACGGGCAGCCCAACGGGGATGTAAGCCACACTGTACCAGGCAATACGTATCCAACCCTGGAAAAATGGGAACACATTAAAGTAATCGAATGAGATACCAACGATGAGCATTGTAAAACTTAAAATTGCCGGAGTATACGTTTTAAACTTCGTTTCGTTTGCTGGAATTTCAGATTCCGGTTTCCTTTTAAGGTCTCGTAGTTGTACTTTTTTCTTCTTTAACATTCCATCACTCTTTATTTGCTACATTTCTTACAAATTCCGGTAAACACGAGATCAGAATTCTCGGCTATATAACCCTCGGGTAAACTTATTTTTGGAATTTTATGGTTGGTTAGACAAACTGTTTCATCACACTTTGAACAATGGAAATGTACATGTAAATCTTTTCCTATTTCACACTCACACCCCTCTTCACACAGCGCATACTTTGGAACACCCGTTCCATCCTCAATGCAATGCACCATGCCATTTTCTTCAAAAACTTTCAAGGTTCTGTAAAGTGTGATTCTATCCGACTTTTCAAAATCCTTATAGAGTTCGGTAAGGCTAACGGCAGTCTCCCGGTCCAGTAAATATTCCAATACCAGCAGCCGCATCGCTGTAGGATTTATCCGATGTTGCAACAGCGTATTCTCTAACTTAAGTATTGTTTTCATAGTTAAGTATATTTATCATTCAAAGGCTGTAATTCCCATTCAACATTATAGCAATCAATTTTCATTTACTATCACAGGTGATTTTCCATCGGTGATAATCACCTTGGAGTTTTTAGAAGTGATAAGTTCTTTTGTGATCTCCAGGCTTTTATATTTTAAGAGTCTGTCATTGAGGGTTGAGTTGATAATGGCCTGCTGCTTCTTTATGGCTTCAGCAGCAATCAATAATCTTTCCGCCTCACGCTTCTCCTTCTCAATATTAAAATTGATCTGCATGCGCTCTGTTACAATTTGCATTTCCTTTTCTTTTTTTTGTTTCTCCAGTTCGAAATCGAGTTGATTCCGTTTTATTTCATTCTCAATTTTAGTTTTCTTGGCTATTTCATCCGCATTGAGTTGGGCTTCAATAGTCTCAACTACGGCTACTGGAAGGTCTATTTGTTTTAACAATACCAAATCCATAGCAAAACCATATTTTTCGATCACCTCATTCATTTTCTCTTTGATGGTACTTTCAATTGCATTACGTTCAGTGATGAGTTGCGTAGCCTTATAAGCAAGACCCGTTTGACGAAGAATTGTAATTAAATTATCTTCTACTACCGTTTTCTGATACCTCGTCCCAAACTTTTGGAAGACCTGAATGGCTGAGTCAGGAACCAGATGATAAAGAATGGTGATTTCAGAAGTAACCTCAATTCCTTCCTTAGTATGAAAATTGAGTTCCTGAGAGTAGTTACTGATGCGAGTATTAAAGTGTTCAATTTTTTTACCAGCAAAATTCATCATGTGCTGAGGCCCTGGTTTTAAAATCTTTGGTTGCACCTTACCAAAGTGCACATCTACTCCTACTTCCCCAGGACGGACAATCGCGCAGCTTTGCAGCAGACATACTGCAACAAAAGGCATAATTATTTTTATAGTCTTCATAACAAAAGGTATTTAGTTTCATTTTTATGATGCACTTTGTAACCCTAAACTCATTTAGAAGTCCAAAACCTACTGGTAAAATATCTTAATGGACTTAGCGGTTTTAATTCGGTAGGCATCTTTAATTTCGGATATGTATATAATACCGTCCCCTGGATCGGGCGTCTTCGCTTTACCGCATATCAATTGAACTGCTTTTTCCATCTCTTCGTTCTGACATACCAGCTCGAGTTTTGCTACAGGGCTGTCTGCAAAATTGAAATCCAGAGAGGGAGAAGCGTCTTTTTGTTTAAACGCTCCTGTTCCTTCTCCTTTCGATAATGTAACGCTTTCAAATCCAGCATCACGAAGAGCCTCTACAACGATTTGAACCCGGCTTGGTTTAATAAATGCTTTTATCTCTTTCATGTTGATTTATTTAAATTGATTTAACTTGGGTCAAACTATCGTGTTCAATAGTTTATTATTCATTTATAATGGTTTCCAATTGCCTTTACTTATAAGTTTTTTTAGCTTGTTTATATTTTTGATCTTACCGTCATGATATAGACCTTCAGCAGCAAGCGTGAAATATCTGTGTTGCTCCAAAAAATTCAAACTTTCAGTATACCAATCCCTATCCGTAAACGCCTTTCCTAACTTTATAAGCCATTCTTTCCTCAGTAAGGCAAGCCTGTTCAGATAATCAGGACTATCAAGGTGGGCCATATCTGCATCGCAAAGTATTCTCTCCAAAAACGTTTTTGGTGATTGCGGCATACGTGTAGCCTCTATACAACTAATTACTTCGGGCAGTCTTTTATCATCGAAGTGTATGCTCCTGAGAAAAGACTCTGCCATTTTTTGGGATTCTTTTTCGTGACCTTGATACTGATGTATAAATCCTAAGTCATGAAACCAGGCTGCTATCATCAAAATTTCGTAGTCTTGCTCCGATATTTGGCTTGTCGTTGCGATCCGATGGCAAGCATCCACTACTACACTGGTATGATCCCAATCGTGGAAGCACAAATCCAATGGTAGCTCCTCCTTCATCCGCTTTGTTACATACGCTCTTACCTTATCAACTGTGGAACTCATGGTGAATATTCTTAATCAAAATACAAGTGACTACTCCGTCTTCTTTCTTCTCTTAGTGGTGATCATCATCACAAAGAGTGCGGCCATAACGCCATAAAACATGGCTAGTAATGTTCCTTTCATATCTGTGAAAGAAAGCACCTGCCCATAGGAATCCATCAGGTATGAAAACCAGCTTTCACCTTGTACATGTGAGTCGAAGGCATGAAGTGAAACGGTAATGGGTTGGATTACAAAGACTCCAAGCAAGATGCCACTTGCGACCGCCAGTACGATTGCTTTTTTATTTGTTTTCATGTGTAAATATTTATTCGCTTTAAATGTCACATGGAATACGCCAAACTTATTATCATGCCTGTGGGGTGCAGGCACTGCTTGGCTATTTCATTATTTTAAAAATTTAATGGTTCTTGCTTTTAAATTGGTTTCAAGTGCTTTAATCCTCATGTTCCAACTCACCCTTGATCATTTCCGATGACAGCGAATAGGCACCTACTATTACTATTTTAACATCAGTCAAAGAACGAGAAGTACTTATTTCAACAAAGCCCGCGTCCTTCACCCCCGTAGTTACCGCTACGCGTTCAAAGAATATCCGCTCGTCATTTGTGTCTTTCTTGTTATCATGCCCTTCATTTCCATTTTCAGTCACAATAAAAATATAGGATTCATTTCCCTCCGACACGATGGCTTCTTCCGGTACTACAGGCAGGTTTTTCTCCTGCTCCACTATCCTTCCTTCTACATACATTCCGGGAAGCATATCCTTCTGATTTTTACTATCAATACTGGCGTGTACATGCACCGATTTTGGATCATCCTCAAATGTTTTGCCGATGTCGTCAATTTGACCTTCGAGTAGTTCACCAGGTTTGTTGGCCACCGTAAAGTATACTTTTTGACCCTTGTGGACTTTATGAATATCTTTTTCATAAACCCTAAAGTCGGCATGTATTTTAGAATTATCCGTTACATGAAATAAACTCATCTGGGGTGGCAGATAGTCGCCCGTGGAAATAGCAATGTCGCTCACATACCCGTTGATCGGGCTTTTAATCGGAATGGAAGAAAATATTTCCCCTTGAAGCACTTTATCCACATTGAGACCCAGTAGGGTTAATTTGCTTTTCAGTGCGTTAATAGAAGATTGAATGGAAAGATATTCTGACTTGGCTAATTGATACTCCCTTCCTGATGATACTTTTTCATCGTACAATGCTTTTTTTCTTTCGTATTCTCTCTTCAGGTAATCCAGTTGACTGGTCTGCTGTTGGAGTTCCTGCTGCATTTGGATAAAGTCAGGATGCTCAAGCAACACCATCGTTTGTCCTTTCTTCACCCAGTCGCCCTCTCTAACATAAATAGTCTTTACGTTACCGCCTACAAAAGTGCTTACCTTGGCCTGATCTTGTGGGTAGAGATGTAAACTCCCTGTTACCTTGATGTTATTACCCAGGCTCTTCATCTCTATTTTACCAATTTTTAATTTAATCGTTTCCGCCTGTGCCTTTGTTATTGAAACGGTATTGGGTTTCTCTTCATGACCGGCTTCCTCCGCATGTGTTTCCGGGTTCTTTTCTGATGCACTGCTACAGCCAGTCAAAAATTGAATAACGGCTCCCAGTATTAAAATAGATATGATGTACTTTTTCATAATTTCTGTTTCTTAGTTTTATTTTGAATAGCCTTTTAGGCTTTTGGTGTTTCGTGATTTATTTGTTTTCTGTCTTGTCGTGATTCGAGGAAGTAATATAGTATGGGCACTACAATCAGTGTAAGCAGTGTGGCAGAGATGAGTCCGCCAATCACAACCGTAGCCAAAGGTCTTTGTACTTCAGCCCCTGCAGATGCAGACACTGCCATGGGCATAAAACCCATAATAGCCGCTGTTGCTGTCAACAAGATCGGTCGTATTCGCTCAAGGGTGGCTGTGAAAATTCTCTCTTTTATGTCTGTCAGACCCTCTGATTTCAAATCGTTGAGACGACTTATAAGTACGAGCCCATTGAGTACGGCCACGCCAAACAAAACCACAAACCCCACACCTGCCGATATACTAAACGGCATTCCTCTCAGCATCAGCGCGTAGATTCCTCCTATCGCTGCGAGAGGCACCGCCATGTAAATCATCAAGGATTGAGAAACAGAGTGAAGTGCAAAGTAGAGCAGGATGAATATCAGTGCCAGTGCAATAGGTACTACAATCTGAAGCCTTTGTTTTGCACGTTGCAAATTCTCAAAAGAACCACCATACGTAATGTAGTAACCCGGGGGCAAATCAAGTTGTGCGTCAAGTTTTTGCTGAATCTCATTCACCATTGTCTCGACATCCCGACCGCGTACATTAACACCTACATAAATGCGTCTGTAGGTATTATCCCGACTGATTTGCATGGGGCCTGGTTGATAACTGATCTCCGCTACTTCCTTAAGTGGTACCTGAGCACCATTGGGTAAATCCACGTATAGGTTCATCAAACTGTTAATGTCGACCCGGTACTTCTGAGACAACCTGATGACCAAATCAAATCTTCTCTCCCCTTCGAAAATTACGCCTGCCGAAGCTCCCGAAAATGCTGAGCTTACATATTGATTCAGTTTCGTGATGTCAAGGCCATACTGCGCAAGTTTCGCCCGATTGTATTGGACAGTCATTTGGGGCAACCCGCTAGTGGCTTCAACGCGAACATCAGCAGCACCCTGTACCTTACCAATGATGGTCGCCATTTCGTTAGCCTTATCTGCCAACACTTTCAAGTCCTCTCCATACAATTTAATGGCCACGTCTTCTCTGACACCGGTCAGCAATTCGTTAAACCGAAGCTCAACTGGTTGAGTGAAAACATAATTGACTCCGGGGATGACTGAAATCTTCTCTGTTATTTTTTCTATAAGTTCTGCTTTGCTTGAGGCGCTCACCCATTTGCTTTCATCCTTTTCAAGAATGATGTACGTGTCGGCTATGTCCATTGGCATTGGGTCGGTGGGTATTTCCGCTACACCGATACGGGCGATCATCGTTTTTACCTCCGGGAAATTTTCCAGTACGATGGTTTCCAATTTTTTTGACACCTCAATAGATTCTGTGAGAGAGCTCCCCGGTTTGATGAGGGCTTGCATTGCAATGTCCCCTTCGTCCAACTTGGGAATAAATTCGCCTCCCATCCTTGAAAAAATGAACAGTGCTGAAATAAATAGGAGAACGGCCAGTCCAATCACAATCTTTCTGAAGTCGAGCGCTTTGCTGAGTAGGGGCTTATACACTTTAAAGATGCCGCTCATTATTTTATCGCTCAGCCTTTGAATGGCACGTTCCCCACGTGCAAAAATGTTGTTATTCTCCCGTGAGGTAGGTTTCAATAACAAGGCTGATACAGCCGGCACATAAGTCAGGCAAAGAATGATCGCTCCCAATACTGCAAATCCAAATGTGTAGGCCATCGGTCTAAACATTTTTCCTTCCACACCGGTAAGAAACAGGATAGGCGAAAAAACAATCAGGATGATCAACTGCCCGAAGAAAGCCGAATTCATTACGGAACTGCTGGCCTCATAGGATATCTCATCCATTTGACCAGAAGTGAAAGCATTTTTGGCAGTTCGTAGTTTCTTTTCAATGATGTGTACCACTCCCTCTACAATGATTACAGCACCATCTACGATGATACCGAAATCAATTGCTCCAAGTGACATGAGGTTGGCCCAGACACCAAATTGCTTCATCAATATAAATGCGAACAAAAGGGAAAGTGGGATAATGGATGCAGTGATCAAGCCACCGCGCAAGCTGCCTAACAATACCACCAAGACAAAGATTACAATTAGCGCTCCTTCAACCAGATTTTTAGTAACAGTGCTTGTCGTCCTTTCAATCAGTGAGCTTCGCGAAAGAAATGGTTCAATCTTGAGTCCCTTAGGAAGGGATTTCTGGATTTCGATAATCCGCTTTTCAACATTCTTAATAACTGAATTGGGGTTCTCACCCTTGAGCATTAATATTTGCCCACCAACGGATTCTTTTCCATCCTGCGTCAACGCGCCATAACGAACCTGATTTCCATACTTCACTTCCTCTGCTACGTCTTTAATTAAGATGGGCCTTCCGTTGATCGTCTTGACTGCTATACTTCTCAAATCATCCAATGATCTGGCCAGCCCCTCGCCCCGTATAAAATTAGCTTGGTGGTTTTTTTCTATGTATGCACCTCCGGTATTGGCATTGTTGTTTTCAAGAGCCGTGAAAACCTCTGGCATCGTTATCTCCATACTTTTCAACTTGTCCGGATCAAGCGATATTTCGTATTGCTTCACGTAACCTCCGAACGCATTTATCTCAATCACACCCGGAACAAGCGCCATCTGTCGCTTCACAATCCAGTCCTGGATCGTGCGCAGTTCCATCGCATCATACACGGTGTCGTAGCCTGGTTCTGTTTTTAAAGTATATTGAAATATCTCTCCGAGTCCGGTAGTAATGGGTGCCATAAAGGGAGCCCCAAAACCTGAGGGTATAGACTTTTGAACATCATTTAGTTTTTCCTGCACTAACTGACGGGGTAAGTAGGTACCTATCTCGTCATCGAAGACTATAGTAACTACAGAAAGACCAAATCGGGATACTGACCGGATCTCCACTAAATCGGGAAGATTGGCCATTGCCAGTTCTACCGGATAGGTAACAAATTGTTCAATGTCCTGAGTACCCAGATTAGGGGCTACTGTTATTACCTGCACCTGGTTGTTTGTTATGTCAGGCACCGATCCCAAATTGACCGTTGACATTGAATAAATGCCCAGACCCACAAGGGCGACCACCAGCAAGCCGATGATAAATTTATTCTTTATTGAAAATGAAATTATTCGATTGATCATAGCTAGATTTTAAAAGCAGTAAATAACATGTTGATGATTGTTCGTTTTATTGTTGTCCAATGATGTACTCAATAGAGATTACAGATTGATTGTAATTATTCAGGGTAGCCAGATAACCTGTTCTCACTTCAGTGGCGGTGCGTAAACTTTGTAAGTATTCTACGTAACCAATTTCTCCACTTTCATAAGCCCTTTGAGATTGATTGAGTAACAACTCGGCATTAGGAAGGGAAGCCTCCAGGTAATAGCTGAGTGATTCCCGGTATTTTTGATAGTCTTGAATAAGTTCATTTAGCCGACCCTGGAAGTTTTTTTCCTGATAAGCGTACATGCTCTCATTTGCCTTGAGTTGTGATTCAGCGGCTTTTACTTTTGCCACCTGCGGTTTTATCCATAGCGGTATGCTAATTCCAACTCCGAATCCCTGGAAACGGTCAGAACTTCCCGCTAAGTCTGAAGAGCCAGCCTTAAGTTGCGTATCAATGAGGGTCTGGGTGAAATAACTAGCCGACAGATCGGGGAGCAATCTATTTTTCTCAACAATCTTTTGTTTTTCGGCCACCATGATTTGTTGACGAAACCAATTGAGCAGCGGATTGTTGATCAGTGACGATGTATCCGGTAATGAAATCTCCCTGGCCGATAGGCTATCAAAGGCTATGTCTAACTGCTCATCTGTGTTAAGGAGCGTCTTTAAACGAGTTTGAAAAATTTTAATATCTGCATCATTTTGTCGCAAGAGTGTTCTGATTTGTACGGCTTGTGTTTCAGCTGTCGTTTTCTCCAGAAGATTTGTTTCCTCGTATTGGTAGCGCAATGAGGCGGCTCGTTGAAAAGCCGTATATATACTGTCAAGGTGTAACAGCCATTTATCAAGTGTTTTTAAGTAAGCCAGCTGATAAAAAGACGATTTTACCTGAAAGGAAAGTTCATTTTGTGTCACACCCAGCAATAATTCACTGCTTCTAATCCGGGCAGCCCCCAACTTTGCGGTTGCAGTAAATACAGTCGGAAATGGGATCGATTGTGAAATAGTGATGTTGTTATCACTTCTGACATAACTGTTGTACTGACCGAATGTGCCTGCGATAGAAGTTTTTCCTATATCAGAAGCCGTCTTTTTTAGCTCTCTATTTGTAGTAATATCATACTCAGCAGATTTAATACTTGAATTATTCCTGAGCGCAATGGAGAGCGCTTCACTGAGTTGAAGCTGTTGTAAATTTTGTTGAGCCCAGCCATTCGAATAAATAGCAATTGAAAGACAGGCAACCATTTTTATTATTTTCATCTACTTATCATTTTTAAACTAAAATCTAAATTTATAGCCCTGCCACAGCAAGACTTTTTGTTTTCTTCGATCACTTTACTTTTACCTGGCATGAACAGAATAGAAGTGGTGAATTTTGGCAATAATCCCTGCCACTAATAGCATACAAAACAGCGCTATGATAAACCACTTAACCACTCGTTGCAGTGTGACCTTATTCCGTTTCTTTTTTACTTTCTTGTTTTTCAAATTTCCCTAAACATGGATGACTACAAGACTACTAATTAGCAGGAGCCTCACGAATAATCTGAGTAATGGGATGCTATAAGAATAGCTAAGCACTTAGCTATCGAAGGAGAAACGAGTCCTCTTAGAAAAGGACCCAACTATCCCAACCGTCAAGCGAGATTTAGGATATGGGAGGTTGTAGGAAGTTTGAGATTTCCATGCTCTTGAAATCCCAGGCATAGGCAGTGTAATTGTCTGGTATTTCCACTGCATGTTTGAACTCTAAGGAGGTATTCAGGGTAGCATGAACGTGGCAGCAATGGCAGCCGCAAAGAAGGGAACAAAAGTCAGTTTGAGGTAGCGTATCTGAATGACTAGAAGTGTCGGCCACACTGTACTCATTTTGCCGGCCCCCATTATTCATACTCCCATCGCTACAGGGATAGCAGGACAGCCATAAAATAACGATTGCTAAAGGCAGGCAAAATATTTTCATTGGCTCAAATATAGGCATTTGGTGAATGCAATAGGATTGCATTTTGAATATTTATGTTCATCTCCTTGATATTTATACACTACAATTGAGCCTTAACGACACAATGTCAATTATGGTTCAAATTCAGATGGGGCAGAACCCACGAAGCAGCTAAAATCAATAAAAATAAAAGCAGGAGTATGAACCACAAGAGGTATTCCATGCTCTTGCTGAGCAAGAATTTCATATTCCTCTTCTTATGTTTTCTTTTGTTACTAATTGTTTTGGAAGCTTAGCCCTAAATAGTGTACGCATGGTGATCTGTCACCTTGCATAACTTTTGATAAATGAAAAATTGGGGGCTCTAAATTCTGGGCGGTTGCCAGATGTGATTGGAATCAGACAATACCTGCTTTTCGATGTAGGGTACTGTCTCTTTGGTGTTATGAATAACAACAGCGAAGTCGATGTCAGCTAAAGGGGAAAGTTTTATATGGGCAGCACAACACGCACATATACAAAAAGGAGTGCAAAGGTCTTGATCTTGATTTGAATTAGCGTGGTCATACGCTGCTATTGTGACAATCTCGCTGTTTTGCTCGCTCATTGAGCTTCCATCACTGCATGGATATATTGCCAGAAAGAGCAAATAGAAAGCAAACAGAATATAACCGATTCTCACGATGCAAAGATAAACGAAAAAATGATGCAATTGGGTTGCAAATGAGTAAACGATAAAAGAAACGGCCTAAATATTAAGATTATACGGGTTTTCATTTTACATTTTTAGCAACTGGAACTTAAAAATAGGACGAAAAGCCGAACTGGAACCCGGCTGTTTTGGAGGCTGGATTTCCCAACAGATCGGTTTGCCAGTTATACCTGTAATTAAAACGAATAACAGTCTGTGAATTTGGGCGCCAGCTAATTCCTGGCACCACGGCAACAATGTATTCGGCAATGTCCTCACCGGTTTCAGCAAACTCACCCACATTCCAATCTACATATTCAAAACGGCAAACTGCATTGATAACAGACCGATCAAAGCCAAAAATATTTTTCCGAACAATGGGTTGAACGACATCAAGAAAACCACCCACCTGCTTATCTCCATATTGCTGTCCATAGGTTGGTGGTACATCTACCTTGTTGAATACCCACTCTGTATTAAAGTAAGTCTTTGTCGATGATATAACCGTGTTGAAATCAAGCGCCCACGAATGATGTCTCCGCTTTTCATCCAGTACCAATCCATCTTCCTGAAACTTGTTATAGACGCCACCCATATAGGAAAAGCCTAATTCACCAATTTTTTTATTTCGTATGGCAACTTTAGCGGTTAACAATAAAGAATCCAGAATACGATGAGGTTTTGACAAGTGCTTTACAGATTGAGTTAGAAATCTTTTTTGACTTAGAATATTGATTGGCTGTCCACAAAACAGTTGTTCCTTCAAAAACAATAACAACACAACCTTTTGCGGACTGCCAATCAATGATCGTCACGTCATGTGAAGAAACGAGGCTAAACCCCAACGCCTTTCCTCTTCGATTTTCTTTTCCCCTCACTTTCTTCTTCGCCATCCTGCTTCACAGTTTCCTTTTTCTCTTTGGATTTATCTGTGTCTTGCTTCTCCTTTTTTTCAATGCCCTGGAATTGCTTTTCCATTTTTGAATTGTAAAGGTCCAGGTTTTTGTATTGCGGATTGGCTGCTATGTACATTTTATCTTCTCCGCCTTCCCGCGCAAAGGTGACCTGAGTGAGGTTCCCTTTTTCCAGGGATTTCATCAGTTTTGTTTTTTCTTCGGCATTCAGTTGCTCCTTGATGGGGTATTTGGCCATGACCATTTCAAGGTCGTAACCATACCCGGCATGGTATTGTTTTACTTTAAAATTATCGTTCTTGTCCTTCTCCTGGAAATCAAGTTGCAGCCACGCGTTATAAGGTTGACCTTCTTTGTTGTTCAGGTCTTTATTGACTGCCCTGCCGCTCAAAAGATTGTACGCCTCTTTAGCGGTGATCCCGGAGTTTTTTGTGATATAAAATGTCTGGGTTACATCCTTTGTGGGATCGTCATTTTTCAGCGTGGCCTGATACCGATTGAAAAAATACATATCAGTCTGATCAGACTTTCTAAAATCAAGAGAATAATTCATTTTCTCTTTAGTATCACCCTTATTGAATTCTCCAACCATACTTAGCTTAAACTCTCCCGGTTGCTCCTTGATCTTGTTCTCAAGATCAGCATTAAGTTTCTCGCCAAAGCCCAAATACTTCAGGCCCTCTTTCAGAAATTCCAGATTCTTGACATTCATAAATGTGTTGTTTAATAGTTTGTAATATTCATGTTGATTAGAAAGCATCGCTTACTCATTGGCTATTTGATCAGCTTTGCATTCACGATGGTCTTGTTCCTGATGGACAGTTCCAGGTTCCGCCCACCATTTTTTTCAAACACTTCAATGTGAAGGCGCTTGGCATCCGGGATGGTAAATTTCTCCAGTGCGTAAACAATGTCCTGCACAGTGTTTGCAGCTACCTGTTGATCATCACCATACACATACACCGGTTTCATATCCACTTCCTGCGATGCGGTGCGTTTTACCTTTGCCTTGTCCTGCACATAGAATCTCAGGAAGTCAATGTCGTAATTGATATTCGATGAGTTACTGATCTGGAAATGATAAAAGATAATATTGTCCCGGATGTAGATTCCGTTCAGTGAAAGACCAATTTTATGTTTGCTTTCCCTGAAGAACCGGATGCTGCGCTTTGCGTTCACAATTTGTGTTGCATACTTCTCCAGTTCGGATTCTGTCATCATGGACTGGAAGATCAGTTTTTGCGGATTGTCAGTCGCACTCTCATCGTCACCGATATTCACCACCTGTGCTACGGGTTCTTTCGAATAGTTCACCGTAAAATGATGTATCCTTCCATCAGCCGTAATCACAGTCAGGTTAGTCTCTGTAAATCCGAGTCTGGCTGCCTTGAGCTGAAGAACATTTTCTACGCCCTTAGCCTTTTGCGCCAACACATCCCGGCTTCCTCGGTCAACCGACTTGATCACTGTAGGAAATACGAGAGAGGATGTTTTGTTAAATGTCACCTCTATTGATTGCACATGATTATCTGGTTGTGCTTCGACCTCAATGGTGCATAGTGCGAGTATGGTTCCCATGAGCCATTCGATACAACCATGTCTTAAAAAGTAATACATATGTGAATTTTGTTTTTGATTTTAATGATTGATTTAAATAGTCAAAGGTGGGGCGACTTAAATCGCCCCATCTCCTTGTTAGAGCAATAGCAGGAGTAATACCGGCCATGCATGTGTCACAAAGGCAGCAATAGCGCCAAACAGTAAACCCATAACTTTGGTGTTTAATAGTTGAAAAAAAAATTCTCATACTCCCTATCGAGGGATCAAAAAATCACCTGTGTGATAAGTAGCTACAATCATCAACAGGCGCATGGGTTCCGGAACCCGTATGTCGTTGCGAATCTTAATGAGAAGTCACGACAACGACCTTCTCATCACTAACTACAGTCCGGGATTGTGCATCGGCTTTTCTAACATCCATGCCTTCGGTAAACCTCCGGCAGGCAGGCGGCAATAGCAATCCCCATAAATGATCTTTACAAATAGGTCAATAATTGAATTGTTTTTCATTAATAAGTGCTGTTGGTCGTTGGGTTGGTATCCACCAGGAAAATCTGGTAGCCTGCCTTCACTGTCACTTTGATCAGCTTCGCTTTCTTACTGAAAAGTCCTTTGGCCGCTTCCACACCAGCTGCTGCAGCCTGTGCCCCGATGGATGGATCAAGCGACATTAATTGAATATTCTGCAAGGCATTATCGGAAGCCTGTTTGGCAGCATCTCGTGTAATTGCTCCGGGAATGTAAATCCCGGGGAGTCCGTCCAGGTCATAAACTTCCAATGAGACAGGTAAAAGCGAATTTCCTGTTCTGATTGAACTGACCTCGACAGTCAATCTTTCACCGTTGATGGCACATACACCGTAAATGAATTGATCCTTCGGAATGAGTCTCCCTTTGATATGGATATCATTAAGGAGTCGCATTTTGACGGTCGATCCTGCAACTAACTCCTGCATATCGTGAATAACTGCTTCAATTGCATTGCCCACCTCGTTTGCCTGTTGTGTTTCATCGTCCAATCCAAAGAAACCATTCTGACCCAGGTTAGGTGTTGATAACGTTTCAAACATGGAAGCACTGTCAATGGATTCGTGAGAACCAGTCACATTCGAATTAATTAATGAAATATTCTCATCATTCTTTGCTAGTTCAACAGGAAGGGTATTTGCCTTGGCTTTTGCATTTACCGCTTCCAGTTTTTGCTTCACTCGGTCTGGATGCTGGATGTCCAGTATCTTTTCCAGAACGGCTTCAATCTGCTCCATTTCAGGATCAGATCCCTGACCGTCTTGCATAAGTTGCATCATCTTCTCCAACCTGTCTACGTCTGCCGCGAACTGTGGGTCGGATGTTTGTTCAGGAAGTAGAGTCGGATCATTTTTCAGCTCAACCGGTCCTTCGGTGGTACGGTTTATTTCTTTGTACAATTCATTCAGCTTTTGTGTAACACGTTCTTCATTGGGATCGCTTACTTGTCTTTCCTTTTGCCGGAAAGAATTGATCAGTTTGCTTTCTCTTTCCGCAGACGACTTCTTTTCCGGTTGTTGATCCTGTGTCTGGAACGCGATCAGGTCAAAATACGGATCGCTCTCTCGTGCCTCCTCATATTTAGCTGAATCCCGTTCGGCCATTTCGTACAGGGCGAGTTTGTCCCATATTTCTTTCTCTCCGAAATATGCATCGGGCAAGGACAAATTAAGCCCAGTATGGGATACGGTATGAGCTTGTGCAGAGGTACCTTGTCCGCCACCCAAAGCCCAAAAGATCATCGTAACGAAGGGAAGCACCAACAGGGGCAGTACCATCAAGAATCTTCTCTTCTGCAGGAATTTTTCTGAATGTGGTTTCATACTCTTTATTGTTTTAAGTTTTATAGATAAAATTTTATGGTTTCAAACTTTTCTTTTGGTGTGGAATGAAATGAAGTTCTTTCTCATATACAGCAAGTTGCTCACGTGTTACCAACTCCCAGCCCGTGGATTTATCGTATCGATTTTCCGAATAATCCGGATCACGATTGAGGTATACCTGGCCGTCTTTATCGACCGCGAGGTAGAAGGCTTCAAAGTCCCCATCAATCTCGCCTTTCATTTTGCCTATTGGCGTAAGGGATGTTGTATCGGTTTGTTGCATCTGGATATTGTATGGTAAAGTGATTTTGTCGAATGTCAGTGGATTTGCCGGAACGCCATAAATGGCATTGAGTACCATTGCGCCACTAAGGCATGCGATCATGACGCCAGCCACCGCTAGAACTATTTTCTTTTTGCTCTGAGGGAATGCGTTGAACGTTGTGTTCAGGTAATCGATACGCTGCATTACCAGCTGTTGCATGAGTGGACGTGATTCTTTTATTTTCTTTTTCATGTTCGGCTTCATCGGTTCTCTGTTTTAATGTCTTGGTTCTCCAGCGTGTTCCATTTTTCGATCAGGAATCCGTGGGGATTGTTGTCGGAGCGCGATACGTTGCGCAGGTATCCTTCTGTTACAAGGCTTCTCGTCACAATGGAGGTAGTGCGGATAAGCCGCTGCCTTGCAAAGCACCGGAAGTAGAATGGATATTGGTTTATATCGATGCGAATACTGTCTATATCAATCTCCTGCGAAATATTTCCTGAGATCACATTAGAATAATAGCGGTTCTCTTTCAGGTTATCGTACTGCTTCTTAGCCGAAGCATCGGCCAAATACAGTGCTTTAGTAATGTTCGCTTGAATGACTTTGTCATCGGGGTCAAGGGTAAAGAAGTGATGATGGAAGGTCCGCACATGATCGCGTGCTTCCACAGGAATATTGTCCTTGCGTTCGGCCGACCAAGCCTCCAACGCTTTTCCGTTGGAGAGAATGTATATCCGCTCTTGCGATTCACTGATCAGTTGAAAGCTCTTGTAGAGTGTAAAGCAAACCGCGAAAACACAACCTGCTATAAGCACCAGCGAAAACAGCCGGATGTGTTTAAATGCCGTGTCGATATTTCTTAATTGCTGAAACATATTCATCATGATTTACCTGAAAGTTTATCGTGCATATAGCCTTCGTTAGTTTTCATTGCTGCACTGCTTTGAGAAGAACCAGCGTGATTTAAGTGAGATGATTGACTTATCGAACTAACTACTGCTCCAGCGCCTGCGGTGGCCGCTGAAACGGTTGTTCGTGCTCCTCCCGTAAAGACATTGGAAGCCTTGTGAAGCAGCGTATATCCGCCTCCGGCATGAACGATGTAGTTAGCAACACTTGGCACGGTAAAGTATCCTACAATGCCAATGACCAGGAAGATGAGATAGGCAGTGTCCGTTGTGCTGAAGAACGTGTCCCCGTATCGGATCACCTGCTGGATATCGACTTTCAGCATGTTCTCCTGTATTTTACCAATGATTGCTCCGAATATATTAGCAACTGGTAGCCAGAGAAACACACTAATGTAACGAGCCATCCAGACGGTGAGCGTGTGTTGAAAGCCATCAAAGACCGCAAAACCGAAAACCAATGGTCCAAGGATGGCGAGTACGATCAGGTAAAACGTCCGGAGCGTGTTGATACAAAGAGCTGCGGCTTCATACAGGATGTGCAGAATTTCCGACATCCATTGTTTAATGGAATTGCGAAAGTTGTAGGCAGCTTTGGCCATCCCGAATTTGATATCGTTGCCGATGCCATCGAGTACGCCTTCGCCTGTTCCATTGGGATGGGTGTAACGATACCACTTGTCATAATTACCTTCGCCTCCCGGCCCCACATACATTTGCCAGGCCGGAGTTTTTTTAATGGCTTCCTCTTTCAGCTTCAGCAAGTAGGCAATCGCATTATTTGATCCAGTGACCATCGCAGCTGTGCCGGTAACGGTCGGCTTAAACACGCCATTCATCAGGGCGATTACCCAGGGAAATATCATAATACAGAAGCCGAGCGCAAACGGGCGAAGCAACGGATAGAAGTCGATAGGCTCAGCATTGGCCAGATGTCTCCACACCCTTGACGAGATATACCACAGCGCTGCAAAGGCGGCCAGCCCTCGTCCAACCCCGATCAGTTTACTGCACAGAGGCAGCATATCCGCATATAGCTGGTCCAGAACACTTTGCAGGCTGTGGATTTCCCCTGCGAAACCCTGCGCGTACATGACTCCAGGAAAAAATGCCACAGGAAGAAATATTAATAGGATTCTAATGTTTTTCATTGTTTTACTTTAGTTAACACCATAAAGCTTTCGCATGGTCTCCATGTCATTGCGCGAGTGTGCCCGTTGGATGGCCAACAGTTGCGTGTTGTTGTTGAAGGATCTCAAAAAGATGAGCTTGTCTTCCATGTCAAAGAATATCCTGTCGATGGCTTGCATACGTTCATCGTCACTCATGCTTAGCTTGGTGGCAGTGATGATCATCATTAGCTCATCAATATTTCGAAGGGAAGCATCAAACAGGAATTTGTAGACGTTAGCCAGGTATTCGAGCTCTTCCAACTTGAAGTTGGGATCTTGACGAAAACGATTATAGGCACGCTGATATTCCTTCAGCAATAACTTTTGGTATTCGATGATGAACGGAATGCGCTTGTAATTTCGTATGGATGGATTAACGGCCATCAATCCGTCAATGAATAACTGGTGGATTGTGTAGTTTCCCTGCGCAATGTTCTTGATTGTGGTGTAGCCCTTGTCGAGTATCTTGTAACCGCGATACATGTTGTCCAATATCTCTTCGAGTTGGCGAAGTTTTTCCCAGTTCAGTAATAGTTGTTGAGCTTCTTGTGACTGCGCGCAGGCCGGCCTCAGACCCAACACAACAAAAAGTAATCCGGTAAGCAAAATTCGTTTCATAGCCATTTCGTCAAATTGTTTCGTATTGTTTGTGCATCCTTTCAACAGAACGTGTTTCGCGTTCTCGCTCCCTGGCAATCAGTCTCACATCGCTATCGAACGACTGTACGAAGGCATGTTTGTCCAGCATGTCGTCATATAACTTGTCGATGCGCACTAACCGCTCATCATCTTTCATCTCTGTCTCGTTCGACCGGATAATTGTCAGCAGTTCAGAGATTGAAGCATCACACAGGAACAGCATATTGGAATACACGGCTGCGACATACCGGATTTCTTCGGGCGTGAAATATTCGTTGTTCTTGCAGAAATTATTCACCTGTTTTATATTCTGGATGATGTAAACCTGAAAGGCTATGATGTCAGCCACCTTGGCCGAGTTCTTAATGTGCGGGTTCACGTTCTTGAGCGAACCAAAAAAATCCCGGTGTAGGTTGAAGTCTCCGTTCTTGATGTTGTGAATGGTGGTGAGTCCTTTGTCTGCTATCTCGTAGCCTTTTTTCAGGTAACCGAGATAGACCCTTAGTAAAGCAATCTGCTTAACGAGGTATTTCTTCTGCGTCTTCTTTTGCTTGAACCATTCGTCCCAGGTTTGCGCTGGTGAGGTTGTACTTAATAATATTCCTGTTACTATGATGAATAAAAATTTCATAATTCCGTATTTAAAGTTTCAGACTTCTTTTTCGCTGGCCGACCAGTGAATTAATGTTCTCGCGAGTTGGCAGATCTTCGTTACTTTTCAGGCGGGTTTCGAAAGTTCTGACTGGATTGAAGGAACGGTCGACCACATACTTTGCGTCCACTTTATCAATTTCAAAACCATAGTCCTTATCGTATCGCACCTTGAAATCACATTGCACATACGGACTCTCTTCGCCCTTCCAAAGAGAATACGTTGTGAGATAAAATGAAGGAATGTGAGTTTCTCCCTGAAGCATTTCCAGTAGATGCTGATGCAGCGACTCTCTCAGTTTACCGGGAAATGCTGAATTACAAAGGAAGTGACCGTCAAACCCCTTCTCATTCAACAGCTTTTCCAGTTCATCGATATGTAAACCAAGTCTTCGCATACTATACTTTATTCCAGCCCATATAATTTTTTTACTACCAATACTTCGTGTTCATCCTTAGCCCGGTTCATACTCAGTTGAATATTTTGGTTGTTGAATTGCTTGAGGTCAGCGTAGTTTTGCTCGATCTGGTCACCGGCTTTATTGATAATCTCCAGACGCTTGGCATCGGTCATCTGCGTTTTGAATGAATTGATCACTAAAAGAATTTGATCGAGGTTGTACACACTCTCATTCAGTATCCCGGTGTAAACACGATACATGTAGTCGATCTCTGATCTGGTGAAGTGCTTATCCTGGTTGACCATGTGCCAGGTGAACTTGTACTCGTCAATGATCTGCTGTTGTCGTTGAAGGATCATTTTGATCCTCTTGTAAGTGGCAATAGTGTTTCTAACTTTCCAAAGCTCATCGTAATACTTTTTGTATAACTGCCGCTGGCGTTCGGTCCATTGAGCGATCTCATTGAGCTTGAGTTTGGAAAGTTTGTTTTCCAACACCTTGGCTGCGTTCTGCAGCGCAATGGTTTTATTCTGAAGGCGCTGGATCATCAGGTCAACGGCTTTGATCACTTTCTTTACACCTTCCTGAATGATCTTGGCAATGGGAATAGCGGCATGGCTATCCTGAATAGGCGTGACGGTTAATGTCAGCGTTCCTATAAGCAGGATAAAAATTGTTTTTCTTATTCGAGTCATAGAAATCATTGGTTTAAGCTTTTCCGTTGCGTATGTCATTAGCCAGTTCAGCGATTCCTTTTTTTATATCACCGTTCCATTTTTTGGCATACGCCTGCACTTTAATTTTTTCTGATTCCTCCGTAGTGTATGCCAGGTATTCTTCGAGAGAAACTTCGGTGGCGTACACTTTGGACAGCATTCCGCCCAGGCTGATAAATACTTCTTTGTACTTCCGGGAAGGATCGTTGGCTTTGTTAATGGAGAGCACAAGGGCTTTCTCTTTCTCGGTGAGCCCGAGCAGTTGTTGTATCAGGTCGAACTTGTTCTGGTACTTGCTCTGGTCAAGCAAAATCTTGCAGTCGGAGTTGTTGATGATGGCCTGCTTGACGATGGGCGAACTAATGATGTCTTCAACTTCCTGTGTCACCACAATGGCTTCCCCGTAAAACTTTCGCACGGTCTTGAACAGATACTTGATATATTCTGCCATACCTTCTTTTGCGATAGCTTTCCAGGCTTCCTCGATAAGGATCATCTTGCGCACGCCTTTGAGCTTGCGCATCTTGGAAATGAACACCTCCATGATGATGATCGTGACGACCGGAAACAGGATTGGATGATCTTTGATGTTGTCCAGTTCAAAGACAATGAAGCGTTCTTTCAGCAACTCCAGGTTTTCAGTGGCATTCAGAAGATAATCGAACTCACCTCCTTTGTAATATGGCCGGAGCACGTATAGGAAATTCTCTACATCGAAATCCTTTTCCTTCACTCTGTCTTCTTTCAGAATTCTGACAAATTCATCCCGCAGGAAATCATAGAATGAATTGAAGCAAGGAAATAACTTCGTATCTGAATCCAATTTCTCATAATACATCTTCAGCGCAATAGACAGTGCTACATATTCAGAGCGATTGAACGTCTCATCATCCTTCTTCCACAATGCCAGCAACAGGGTCTTTATGCTTTCCTTCTTCTCGGTATCCAACACATCACCTTGTCCGATGTAGAATGGATTAAACCGGATGGGATTAGCTTCATCATAGGTGAAATAGTATCCATTCACCAAATCACAAAGTCCTTTGTAGGAATGACCAACATCCACCAGCACGATATGTGTGCCCTGTTCGTAGTAAGATCGTACCATGTGATTGGTGAAGAATGACTTCCCGCTGCCGGAAGGACCTAGAATGAATTTATTTCGATTGGTGCAGATGCCTTTTTTGACAGGCTCGTCTGAAATGTCGACATGAACAGGCTTGCCAGTCAGCCTGTCGCCAAGTCGTATGCCCACAGGGCTAACAGAAGATTGGTAGCTCGTTTCCAGGTTCAGAAAACATGTAGCCTGTTCTGCGAACGTATCAAAAGTATCATTCATTGGGAAGTCGGCTTCATTGCCTGGAAGCCCAGCCCAGAAAATCTGTGGGGCTCCATCGGTTTCCTGTCTCGCGATTGCATCCATCTGAGCAAGTGCCGATGAAACTTGCGTTTTAAGTTCTTTCAGTTCTGTTTTATTGTCTGTCCAAAGCAGGATGTTGTAATGGGCCTTGACTGGCAGGCGTTGTGATGAAATGGCTTCGTTCAGAAAATCATTCGTGGCGTCACGACTGATTGCATTTTCGCGGGAGTATGTAGCCAGCGATTGCAGCCTGAGTCGTTTACTTTCGAGCTGTTTAATAGTCTTGTGTGCATCCTCGATGAAGATGTATTGGTTATAGATATGATCACAGGATAACAGTTGGCCTAAGGGTGAGGCAAATCCAACACTGAACTTGGTCTTGTCAGTGGAATACTTATCATAGTTGATGCGGGATCCGCACAAAGCCGGAAGGTCTTCCACATCGGACAACGAGTAGAGTTGACAATGGAGATCACCGATCTTGAGCCCATCCCGGAAGTGGATGTCTTTTATCATAGGCGCGTTCGTTTCCGAAAGCAAATAACAGTAGCGCTCCAATAAACCGGGTTTCCTGTTATCACCTACTAATTCATCGTCCGTTATCCTGGTCAGCTTTACAAATCCACTGTCTTTGAGTATCCGTTCAAACTGTCCTGCGCCATCCAGGAACTCCTGCATGCGCTGTGGATTTAGCGGGCCTTCCGGTACAATGCTCCTGCGGATCAGGTTGGAGAAAACAGAACTTGATGGTTTTCGATCAGCTGGTTTCCGAGTGAGCATTATATAGCACTTGTGATCCAGGTAAGGACGTTCATTAAAAAACCGTTCGCTTGATCGCGACAGGAATGAACTTTCCTTTTCTTCAAATTCGGGTTGATGTCTCCTCGAAAGAAACCAATCCTGCTTATGGAACACCGTATTGTTGGGAAGCACTTTGATGGCTTTAACCAGCACCTGATGAAAGGCTTCGTACTCCTGATCCGATAAGGTGAAAATCTCCGGAAGAGTCGCTTCAAAAGCCAGCGTTACATCGCCCTGCTTCGACAGGATGCAGTCGTGTTCTACCTTGTAGATCGGGAATACTTTATGAAATGCAATCTCCTGTGCCATATGTTAGTTCTTGAGTTGAATGCAAATTTTTCGAGAGGTTGATTTGATAAAATCCGGGAGGCTTCGCCTTGCTATTTTCTTCAGGAGGCCGTGCTGACCATACTTGTCGCTCATCCGGTAAACGGTCATGAACAAGAGCACACCGAGCGTCAGCGTAAGTGCGAGACAAATGAACATGTTCACCCCGATGATGTAGAGCACTGCAAACAATATCAACAGGCCGATGAGTCCGATCGCGAGGTATGCGATGTACTGCGCCTTGAGGCCTTTGAACTCAATCGGCTTGTTAATACCCTTGTTGATTTTGTAAACGCTGGATGCCATCAGATTCCAAAGAATGATCGTAACACAGTGGCCACAATGACCAGGAACACACAACTGCCAAACCAGGCGGCAGCAACCTTGCCGGTATCGGGATCACCGCTGTTCCATTTCTGATAAACCTTTACAGCTCCTACGAGCCCAAGGATGGCCCCGATGGCATACATGAGATTGGTGCCGGTAGCGAAATAACTCCGCACGCGCATGGTAGCTTCGTTGATACCGGCATTACCGTCCTGCGCTTCAGCCAGCGCATAAGTAATCAGGTACACGATCAAGGCAAGACCGAGTGCTTTACCCTTTTGAATGGAGAATTGAACTGCTCTTTTCATAAGACTTAATTTTGTTTGATGGTTATTGATTATTTACTTCTGTGTTTTCCTGCTGTGGCCACCACGTTTTGACTTCACTTAGTTCGATTTGAAATTCACAATGCTCCCTGCAGGAATTGTAAATGAATGCGGTGATCTCAGGCTCATGCGTAGTATGAAACAGGTCAGGATAATTCGATAGTAGTGTGCGAAAGAGTTCAGCACACTCAGCCTTGCTGCCGACAGCGACAACTTCTGTGAGCGTATTGATTTCTTCGAGAAGGGTTGAGACAGATTTAAGCGTGGCCTCATCTGCTTCGCTCGTTGCCGCTTCCGTAATTGGTTCTTCAGGTTCCTGTGCAGTAGCAACAATCAAACTTTCTGTTTCACTTTTTTCTTCACGTGGAACATTTTCTGATTGACGTCCACCATATTTCACTGAGCCCATGAGTTCAATAGATTCATTTGAATCAGGTTGATTCTCTCTTTCGTGGGTGTTCGTGAGATTTAGTTTTTTTTGTTTGAAAATGTTAGTGATCTCGCTGCCGAAAAGTAGCAGTGCAGTGATGACGTAGTAGCCACCGATAAGAAGGGCGATTGTTGAAATAAACTCCTGCCAGGAAATGGATTCGAGCATAGCTTCCGTGATTGATTACGGAAGCGAAGGTGAGCGTCAGAAAAATCTAATATTCACAAGTTGGTACCAAGGTGGGTGATATTTTTTTACTCCTATTAGAAACGGGTGTTCGCTACAAGTATCTCGGGTCGTTCATCACTTGGAATCTCCAAATTTCATAAGGTGTAATATCCTAATGGTCCTGTTAACTTATTCCTTAAAGACAAGTTTGACCTTGGATTTGATTTTTTCTCCAAAAGGAAGCACCATCACAAAGAAATTAAATGAATTATTAAAGAAATGATACTGAAACGTTATATCACCATTTTCTCCTTTGTATAAAAACTGTCCATCTACATTCATCTTTCTACTGAATGAACAGTCTGCTATGAATGCTTGATCAGGCCCCAGACGTTCTGGCCATTTCAATATTCCAAATTCCATTGTAAAGGATGGTGATTGGAAATAGTTTCGGACCTTAAAATTCAGCAGCCCTTCTTTTTCAATTACTAAGAGAGCGCATCGTTTGGGAGATCGCTCAACGTACCTTCTTATTGTAGCGTGAACAGACCCACCGAATTGTTTAGATAGAGCCAAAGGTGATCGAATTGTTAACTCTAATCGACTTGCTTCCTCATCAAACCTATCAAGTTGAAATAATGTACCAGATGCAAAAAAATTTGCTTCGGCCTCAAAAGCAACTTGAGTGTCTGGGTCTAGCGTAGTGTCATCATCTTCATGGTGCTCGAATGTTTTCTGTTGCCACGGCAAGGCGTCATGGCCTACTTCATGTAACTGCACAAATCTTTGTCGATTTGCGTTTTGGCTCAAATCCAGATACACAACTTTCTCCCTGGTGTCAATAGCACCTCGAAGCTTTCTAAGTGCGCTTTTCAGTGTTTCAGATGCCTTAGCTAGGTGGTTTTTTGGGATGTTACTTAAACAAGTTTCTCGATCAACTTTCAGTTCACAGTATTGCACAATCTTATCCACCGGAGTGGGAAATACACCAAGTGACTTACTTTGTTTAAGAATGTCGAAGGATACATTTTCAATGTCCTTTATCGTTACCTTGTTCATTCTTCTTTTTAAATCTCAAGTATTTTAAATAACCCGCTAACTCGGATTCTTCTTCAGGAGTTAATCCTTCGGAAGACAGCGCAAATCCCGCTAATGTTTTTGGCCCAGCTTGACCTTCCTTCTTCTCAACAATTCCTGCTTCACCAAGAAGAAATTCAAAAGCAATCCTGTACTGTTCGGCTAGCTTGTACAGAATGTTCGCTGATGGCTTTTTGATCTTATTATTTTCAAGTTGACTTAAGTATGCGTTGGAAATTCCGGTTATCTCTTCTACCTGTCTTAGTGTTAGTCCCTGTGTTTCCCTAGCATCCTT
>DDTF01000006.1:52189-84520 GCA_002345965.1 Flammeovirgaceae bacterium UBA2371 | reverse complement strand
GGCAATGAGCACTGTAGCGAAAGATTCCATCTATGTAACTGTAACTGGCCAAAATATGGATCCATTTACAAACAAGAGGATGACAATTGCAGCAGACGGTAAGTCGGCAAGTATTACCTACAACTACAACGATGCCAATGGCGATGCAACAGCAGGAGCCATGACAGTTGTAGTAGCTGGAGGTAAGGATGTGGCTGGAAATGCATTGAACATCATTGCGCAGCCACAGGTAACTATCGACTTGTTTATTCCATCTGCGATTACTGTAAACTTGGCAGGTCCTTATGACTTTGGTACACAGCTAAAGATAGCCAGTGCATCGATCACCAACTCTGGATCTACAAGTGGTACTATTTATTGGATAGCAATAGCTGATGGCGCTACTCCTCCAAGTCAAGCCTACAATCCAGCAACTGCCAATCGTGGAGACGCGCCTGCAGTAGGAGCTAAGTTTGCAGGATTTGATACAAGAGGAGAGGTAGCCGGATTTATTAAAGCTTCAGGAAGCTTTTCTACCGGATCATCGCCTCAATTCATCAACTTTGCACCCAACGGTAACTTTGACTTGTATTTCTATGTAATAACCAGCACAGGAAATGTGAGTGCAATCACTACTACTGCTTTGGATGTTACAATGAATCCGTAATTCTTAGGATTACTTTACTAAGAGGCTGCTCCAAAAGAGCAGCCTCTTTTTTTTGTAAAACCTAATATGGGTGTGCTTATAGGTTACTCCAAAAGACGAATATTCAGCGTATTGGAATCGAAATAACCTGAATACCATCAAGCACCACTATGAGGCAGTAATAAAACTTGCAAGGGCTCAAAAAAAAATAACCACTCATCGGAGTGGCTATTTTTTATGATGTGGATAGAGTGATCAAGTAACTCAAGCGAGCATCTGCAACAATGTAGTTAACCTAGTTTTAAGGTTTCTTCTGTCAATGATGAAATCAAGAAACCCATGTTCCAGTACAAACTCTGCACTTTGAAATCCCTTAGGAAGATCTTTTCCGATGGTTTCTCTAATTACGCGTGGACCAGCAAAACCAATCAATGAATTAGGTTCGGCAATATTAAAATCTCCAAGCATTGCATAGCTGGCTGTTACTCCACCTGTAGTAGGATCAGTAAGAAGGGAAATGTATGGTATTTTGGCTTCGTCCAATAATGCCAGCTTAGCAGAAGTCTTAGCCATTTGCATCAATGACAGTCCCGCTTCCATCATTCGCGCACCCCCTGATCGGGAGATCATCAGGAAGGGAATGTTGTTTTTTAAAGAATGATCAATTGCCCTGGATATTTTTTCACCTACAACTGAGCCCATCGAACCTCCTATGAAACTAAAATCCATACAAGCAATTACAATGTCTATCCCATTCATTTTACCATGGGCGCTGCGTAAGGCATCCTTTAAGTTTACCTTGGCCTGCGATTCCTTGATTCGCTTGGGGTACGGCTTGGAGTCTACAAAATTCAGTGGATCAGCTGATTCCATGTTGGCATCCAGCTCTGTGAACTCATTGTTGTCAAACAAGATCTCAAAGTATTCTTTTGATCCAATGCGTACGTGATAATCCTCCTCAGGGACCACATAGGCATTATTTTTTAATTCCCGGGTATGAACAATTTTACCTTCAGGGGACTTAAACCAAAGACCATCCGGAACTTCTCTTTTTGCTTCTGTCGGTGTTAATATTCCCTTATCGGTGCGTTTAAACCATGACATAATAATCGCTTTAAATGAATTCCTTTCCCCTCATTCTGTGATAATAGCACTACAATTTAGGCTATTGTAACGGCCTTATCCAGATATACATCCTGAATTGCATTCAAAATTTCAATGCCTTCTTTCATTGGCCTCTGGAATGCTTTTCTTCCGGAAATCAGGCCCGTTCCACCTGCTCTCTTGTTGATCACTGCAGTTCTTACTGCGTCAGCCATATCGCTGGCACCTTTAGATTCCCCACCGGAGTTGATCAATCCCGCACGGCCCATGTAGCAGTTGGCTACCTGATAGCGGCAAAGGTCAATTGGGTGGTCGGTGGTCAGTTGGGTATACATTTTCTCATCAAACTTGCCATAGCTTGATCCGCTAATATTCAAAGCCTTGTAACCTCCATTGTTTTCAGGCAATTTTTGTTTGATAATGTCGGCTTGAATGGTCACCCCTAAATGGTTGGCCTGACCGGTTAAGTCAGCGGCAACGTGATAGTCTTTGCCATCTTTTTTGAAGGCACTATTTCTTAGGTAGCACCACAGGATGGTGGCCATTCCCAATTCGTGAGCGCGTTCAAAGGCTGCGGCCACTTCCTGAATCTGGCGAGTAGCATTGTCAGAACCAAAGTAAATGGTAGCCCCCACAGCAGCGGCACCCATGTTCCAGGCTTCTTCTACCGAGCCATACATTACCTGATCGAATTTATTAGGGTAGGTTAGAATCTCGTTGTGGTTGATTTTTACAATAAAAGGAATCTTATGGGCATATTTTCTGGAAACCATGGCCAGATTACCATAGGTAGTTGCCACCGCATTACAACCACCTTCTATTGCCAGTTTTAAAATATTTTCGGGGTCAAAATAAATGGGATTCTTTGCGAAAGATGCACCTGCGCTATGTTCTATGCCTTGATCTATTGGCAGAATGGAAACATATCCCGTTCCTCCTAATCTTCCGTGGTTGTATATCGCATTCAAGCTTCTAAGCACCTGGGGGCTTCTGTTGGACTGAACAAAGACTCTGTCTACAAAATCAGGACCTGGCAGGATGAGTTTATCTTGTGAAATAGCCTTGGTCTTGTAATCCAGAAGGTATTTTGCCTCTTTTCCGAGAAGTTTAGAAATGCTTGTTTTTGCCATAATGGGATAAGAATTTGAGTTGTTAAATATAGCGCCAAGGCATTACTACTCCAATCTAGATTGTGCCCGGGCAAAAAAAGAACCCGCCTTGTGAAGGCGGGTTCGTAATGATTGAATTTTTAAGCTTTGGAAGCCTGATTGCCTGATAATTTCTCCTTAATTCTGGCAGATTTACCTTGCCTTCCCTTCATATAATAAAGTTTGGCCCTGCGTACTTTACCAGCTTTAACAAGCTCAATTTTTTCAATGCTTGGGCTTAACAATGGGAACACACGCTCTACGCCTACTCCGTTAGAGATTTTACGCACGGAGAATGATTCCCCGTTTGTGTTCTTTCCCCTGCGGTATAAGACCACGCCCTGGAATTGCTGAACACGCTCTTTGGCGCCCTCTTTAATCTTAACGTGAACATTCACTGTATCACCAGCCTTAAAATCGATGATATCGGCTCTCTTAGAGGCCAACTCCTGCTCCACAATCTTCATTAAATCAGCCATAGCATGATGGTTTTTTAAAATGGACTGCAAATATAGGATTTAGAAATTACAAAAACTGATGGGATGCAGTTTTTTTAGTGATTTGTTAATCGCCCTTAAATAGGCCAGGACGCTTCTTTTTGGTTCGTTCTACTGCTTTTTCATGCCGCCATTTCTCCACATTGGATTCGTGACCGGATAAAAGAACATCAGGTACTTTCCACCCTTTATAAATAGCGGGTCGGGTATAAACAGGAGGAGCTACCAGGCCATCCTGAAAGGAATCGGTCATGGCGGAGCTCTCATCTGACAAAACACCCGGAATCAACCTTATAATGCTATCTGAAAGCACAGCAGCAGCCAATTCACCCCCTGACAGGACGTAATCGCCAATGCTGATCTCGGCCGTAACAAGGTGCTCTCGCACCCGTTCATCTACCCCTTTATAATGCCCACATAGGATTATCAGATTTTGATAAAGACTTAATTTATTGGCCAAAGATTGTGTCAAAAGTGTTCCATCGGGGCTCATATAAATGACTTCATCGTATTGGCGAGTGGCTTTTAAATGCGAAATGCAATTATCAATGGGCTCAATGGTCATGACCATACCCGCACCTCCACCGAAGGCGTAATCGTCAACCGATTTGTGTTTATGGGTAGAGTAATCCCTCAGGTCGTGAACGGTAATGCTGACCAAATTCTTGTCCTGTGCTCTTTTTAGGATAGAATCAGAGAAGGGGCCATCCAATAATCTGGGCAGGCAGGTGATAATATCAATATGCATTACAGCAAGTTAATAATTAGTGGGCTGGAATCAGATTTCCATAAAACCTTCAGGCAACTCCACTTTCACTTTTTTCAGCTTAGGATCAATCTTTTTGATGAAATAATCGCTAATAGGAATCAACAATTCACGGTCTTCATAAGCCACCACCAAAAGTGGATTCAATGCATGATTGTTGATTGAAGTTATAGTTCCCAGTTTTTCTGAATCAGCGAACACTGAAAATCCAATCAAGTCGTTGGTTTCCAGCTTATTTGACTTCTTTTTTAATGACTTGGGAAGGTACACTGCGTTTCGTATCAATTGGTCGGCCTGTTCAGGACTATTAACATCTTCAAATTTGATGATGGCCTGGTCATTCAAAATCGAAATGTGCTCAATAAAAAAAGGAATCAATCTATTGTTGATTTGAACAAAGATTGATTCCAATTTCTTAGGCAGTTCAGATTCTAAAAGAACCCTAACATCACCTTTTAAGCCATGTCTCTTGATCACGTACCCAATTTGGTAGCATGAGTCAATCTCCATTGCTTTGCTTATGCTTTAGGCTCCTCGCTTTCAGGAGCGGCACTTTCTGCCTGTGGTGTTGAGTCAGCTGCTTCTTCGGCAGGGGCGGCTTGTGCCTGCTCCTTCACCTCGTTCTTCTTACGGACGGCTTCAGCTCTTGCTTCTCTTACTTTTGATTCAGCTTCTTTACGAGCTTTGGCGATATCTTGCTTTGATTTAGCAAGATTATCTTTCTTGCCTTGAATCTTAGCTTCTTTCTCCTTCATCCAATCTGCCCACTTTGCGTCAGCCTGCTCTTGAGTTATAGCACCCTTAACAACACCTATTTGCAGGTGTTTTTTTAACATTACGCCTCTGTAAGATAGCATTGCCTTTACCGTATCGGTGGGCTGAGCGCCATTCATTAGCCAATGAAATGCACGATCATCCTTCAGGTCGATGCTGGCAGGATTGGTTAAGGGATTATAAGTTCCGATTTTTTCAATAAAGCGACCATCACGTGGTGCTCTGGCATCCGCTACGACTACATCGTACATTGCCAGTTTTGTGCGGCCTCTGCGGGCCAATCTGATTTTTACAGCCATTTTGCTAGTTTATTTTGTGGATCTCGTCCAGTTTTTTTTAGGACTGCAAATGTAGTGGTTTTTTTTGATTCAGCAACCAGTTCGGACACAGGTTATAACGCTGAGGAGTACGGTATATTTGTTAATGCGGTTATTAGATTTTTAATAAATAGTATGGTTATTTACATTTGTTAACACACCATCAAAACTATGGATAAATATTCCTATATCTCCAACGCAGACGTTGGCTATCTCGATGACCTCTATCAGAATTACAAGAAGGATCCCAATTCAGTGGATGCTTCCTGGCAAAAGTTTTTTGAGGGTTATGATTTTTCACTTCATAAGTATGGAGACAATGGCCCCGCAATGCCTTCGCCAGATGGCCTTACCATTAAGGAGACACAAGTAAGAACTTTGATCCATACTTACAGAAGCCGCGCGCATCTTAAGTCCAATACCAATCCTGTGCGCCCAAGAAGGGATCACAAAGTGCCCCTGGATTATAAATATTATGGCCTGACAGATGCAGACCTTGATGCAGAGTTTGATGTGGGTGTTGAGATTGGGCTGGGACGTACCACCCTTAAAAAGATAATTGAAAAACTGGATAAAGTATATGTAGGTCCAATTGGATTTGAATATAGCTATATCAGAAATCAGGAAATTTTTGATTGGTTCGTAGGCAAGTGCGAAACGGAGTATTACACCTATGATCCGAGCATTGAGGAAAAAAGAGATATTCTTTACAAACTGAATGAAGCAGTGGTATTCGAAAACTTCCTTCACACAAAATTTCTGGGGCAAAAGAGGTTTTCATTGGAGGGCGGAGAAAATACTATTCCAGCACTACAAACCATAATCAATAAGTCGGCTGAAATGGGTGTGAAAGAGGTTGCCATTGGAATGGCGCACCGGGGCAGGCTCAATGTACTGTCCAACATCCTAGGAAAAACATACGAGCAAATATTTAATGAATTTGAGGGCAACGCTGGTGTTGATGGCACCATGGGTGATGGTGATGTTAAATACCATCAAGGCTATGCGGGACAGATTGATACCCCTTCAAAAAATAAAATTTATGTTAAACTGACCCCTAATCCCTCTCACCTTGAAGCGGTAGATCCGCTCGTACTGGGCTATACAAGAGGTCAAATCGATGATGAATATGAGGGCGACCTCAAAAAAGCGATGGCCATACTCATCCATGGTGATGCAGCCATTGCCGGCCAGGGTATTCTTTATGAGATAGTGCAAATGTCTGGATTGCCAGGTTATAATACCGGAGGTACCATTCACTTTGTCATCAACAATCAGGTTGGATTTACAACCGATTATGACGATGCCCGAACGTCCATCTACTGTACAGATCTGGCAAAAATTGTGGATGCACCGGTGCTTCATGTAAATGGAGATGATGCAGAGGCAGTAACATTTTGTTGTAAGCTGGCTGTGGAGTATAGACAGAAATTCGGAAAAGATATTTTCATAGACATGCTGTGTTATCGCAGACATGGGCACAATGAGAGTGACGAACCTAAGTTTACCCAGCCAAAGCTTTATAATATAATAGCCAAACATCCCAATCCCAGGGAGATCTTCTCCAAGAAACTGGTTGAACGCGGAGATGTTGATGCTGAGCTGGCCAGTGAAATGGACAAAAAGTTCAGGAATCAATTACAAGACCGACTTAACGAGGTTAAACAGAATAAACTACCCTATAAGGTTCAAAAGATTGAAGAAGAGTGGCACAAACTAAGAAAATCCAAACCTGAGGATTTTGATTCGTCACCTTCAACAAGTATTGAACAATCAGTAATTGATAAAGTGGGAAAAGCGCTTACAACCTTACCTGCTGGATTCAAAGCGATCAAGCAGATTGAGAAGTTAATGAAAGACAGAAAGGCATCTTTCTTTGAAAACAAAGAACTGAGCTGGGCGGATGCTGAATTGTTGGCGTATGGATCATTGCTTATTGAGAATCGATTTGTAAGAATGTCAGGTCAAGATGTGAAAAGAGGCACTTTCTCTCATCGTCATGCTTACGTAATGGATGTGAATGCCAATGAAAATTATTGCAATCTTGATCACATACAAAAAGACCAGCGCAAATTCCAAATATTCAACTCTTTGCTTTCTGAGTTTGGTGTGCTTGGATTTGAGTATGGCTACGCGTTGGCATCTCCTAATGCACTTGTGTTATGGGAGGCACAATTCGGAGACTTTGTCAATGGTGCGCAAGTAATGATTGATCAGTTCATAGCGAGTGCTGAATCCAAATGGCAACGTATGAATGGACTTGTAATGCTATTGCCTCATGGTTATGAAGGGCAGGGCCCCGAGCACTCCAGTGCCAAACCAGAGCGATTCCTTCAACTGGCTGCTGAATACAATATGGTAGTGGCCAATCCAACCACCCCAGCTAATATTTTTCATTTGTTAAGAAGGCAGGTTACCTGGGAATTCAGAAAACCCTGCATTGTGTTTTCACCAAAATCATTGCTACGTCATCCATCCGTTGTTTCTCCTATAAATGAATTTACAAAGGGAGGCTTCAAGGAAGTGATAGATGATCCAACCAGCCCAAAGTCTGTAAAAAGATTAATCATGTGTACAGGCAAGATTTATTACGATTTGGTTGAAGCACGCCAAAAGAAAAAGATAAAAGACATTGCGATTGTCAGGGTTGAACAACTCTATCCTTTCCCTGAAAAGCAATTGAACGCGATCATAAAAAAATATAAGGGAGCACAATTGGTCTGGGCACAAGAGGAGCCATCCAACATGGGTTACCAAAGTTTTATTATCAGAATGATGCCTGAACAAAAGATTGAATTCATTTCCAGAAAGGCTAGTGCATCGCCTGCTACCGGATATGCAAAAGTTCATAAAGTGGAGCAGGAAAAAATCATCAATCAAGCCTTAGAAGTAAAAGCATAAAAAAATTAACTAATACCATGTCTGAAAAAGTAAAAGTTCCCACAGTAGGCGAATCCATATCTGAAGTGACCATAGCCACCTGGCTGAAGAAAGATGGCGATCGTGTGGAGATGGATGAAGTGATTGCAGAACTGGAATCTGATAAAGCCACCTTTGAGCTTCCCTCACCCAAAACGGGCGTGTTGAAAATTGTAAAGCAAGAAGGAGATACCGTTCCGATAGGAGAGGTTATCTGCGAAATAGACACAGATGCAAAAGGCGCTGCCAAAGCTGAAGCTCCTAAAGAAGCTGCCAAAGCGGCTGCAGCTGCGCCTACCGCCAGCGCTGCGCCTAAGGCAACCGGTGAAGTGAAAGAGATGAAGGTGCCTGCGGTGGGTGAATCAATCACCGAGGTCACCATTTCTACTTGGTTGAAAAAAGACGGGGACTTTGTGTCACTGGATGAAGTGATTGCGGAGGTAGAGTCGGATAAGGCCACGTTTGAACTTCCTGCCGAAGCACAGGGTATCTTAAAGATCGTAGCCAAAGAGGGTACGACATTGCCTATTGGTGGTTTGATCTGTAAGATTGAAGTGGCAGAAGGATCACCTCAACCCTCATCATCAAAATCACCAGTGTCCACGGCATCAGGTAGTACCCCTGCAGGAGACACATCCTATGCAGCAGGGCATCCTTCTCCAGCCGCAGGAAAAATATTAGCAGAAAAAGGAATTTCTTCCGGACAAGTTTCTGGAACTGGCGTAGGGGGTCGTATCACTAAAGAGGATGCGATGAATGCGCAGGCTAGTCAGCAAAAATCACCTGAGGCTGCGGCCCCAGCTCCAGCGCAACAAGGCATGCGCGAGGAGACAAGAGAGAAGATGTCGAGCATGCGCAGAACCATTGCAAAACGTCTTGTGGCTGTGAAAAATGAAACGGCCATGTTAACTACCTTCAATGAGGTGGACATGAAACCGGTAATGGATCTTCGTTCTCGTTATAAAGATAAATTCAAAGAAAAATACGGAGTAGGTCTTGGGTTCATGAGCTTCTTCACCAAGGCAGTATGTGTGGCCTTGCAAGAGTTTCCAGCAGTAAATTCCTATATCGATGGTAACGAGGCGGTCTATCACAATTACTGTGATATCTCTATTGCCGTTTCGACTCCACGAGGATTGGTGGTGCCTGTGATTCGCAATGCCGAATCAATGAGCATGGCTGAAATTGAGAAGGAAGTAGTACGATTGGCTACACGTGGTCGTGATGGAAAACTTTCTATTGAAGAAATGACCGGAGGAACATTCTCTATTACCAATGGAGGTGTATTTGGCTCCATGCTTTCAACACCGATTCTCAATCCACCCCAGTCTGCTATTTTAGGTATGCACAATATTGTGCAGCGTCCCATTGCCCTTAATGGTGAAGTGGTAATTCGCCCTATTATGTACCTGGCACTTTCCTATGATCATCGTATTGTAGATGGAAAAGAATCAGTAAGCTTCCTGGTAAAGGTGAAGGAGCTACTTGAAGATCCGGGTCGTTTAATTCTTGGCGTTTAATTTTTCATAAAAAAATAATAATAGAACGAAGCTATGCAGTACAACGTAACAGTAATTGGTTCAGGACCCGGAGGATATGTTGCAGCAATTCGGTGCGCACAACTGGGATTCAAAACTGCCATCATCGAAAAGTATGAAACCCTGGGTGGCACCTGTTTAAATGTTGGTTGCATACCTTCCAAAGCATTGCTCGATTCTTCAGAGCATTTTCTAAATGCAAGGGACCATTTCAAAGAACATGGTATTGATATACCTGCACCTAAAGTGAATATCAAACAAATGATCGCGCGCAAATCGGATGTTGTAAAGCAGAATGTTGATGGCATTGCCTACCTCATGAAAAAAAATAAAATTGAGGTACACACAGGAGTGGGCTCTTTTGTAGACAAGAATACCATCAAGATTACAAGTGCAGACGGAAAAGAATCAACAATTACAACAGAGAAAGTAATCATAGCCACAGGTTCAAAACCTACACCATTACCTTTTGCCCCTTTCGATAAAAAGAGAATCATCTCCAGTACAGAAGCATTGGAGCTTAAGGAGGTTCCGAAGCACATGATTGTAATTGGCGGTGGAGTAATAGGAATGGAGCTGGGCTCCGTATATGCCCGACTTGGCGCCAAAGTGACTGTAGTGGAGTTTTTGGACAGTCTGATTCCTACTATGGATGGCACTATGGGTAAAGAACTTTTAAAAGTAACTAAGAAGCTGGGTATGCAATTTTACCTTGGCCATAAAGTCATTTCTGTAGAAAACAAAGGAAAGGAAGTGGTGTTGAAGGCAGAGGATAAATCGGGTAAGGCCATAGAATTGAAGGGCGACTACTGCCTGGTAAGCATTGGCAGAAGGCCATACACCGATGGGCTGGGACTTGATAAGATTGGGATTGAACTGGACAAAGGAAAAATACCTGTTGATGACCATTTAAAAACCAAATTAGACAATGTGTATGCAATTGGCGATGTGGTAAGAGGAGCAATGCTAGCACACAAAGCGGAGGAAGAAGGTGTAATGGTGGCTGAACAGATGGCGGGGCAAAAACCGCATATCAATTACTTACTCATTCCTGGAGTGGTTTACACCTGGCCTGAGGTAGCCAGTGTAGGTTATACGGAAGAACAGCTAAAAGAAATGGGCAAAGCTTATAAGACGGGTTCGTTTCCTTACAAGGCATTGGGTAGGGCAAGGGCCAGCATGGACACGGATGGATTGGTAAAAATATTGGCCGATAAACAAACAGATGAAATTCTGGGTGTTCATATCATTGGTGCTCGTGCAGCTGACATGATTGCTGCGGGTGTCACGGCAATGGAATTCAGGGCATCGGCAGAAGATGTATCCAGAATGTCACATGCCCATCCTACTTACATGGAAGCGGTGAAAGAAGCTTGTCTGGCGGCCACAGCCAACCGGCCAATTCATATGTAATTGTTCTTTCGCAAGTAGTAGTTGAGGCCATAGCGGATGGCAATGGCTACTATCAATGGCAACAAGAATACATTGAGTTGCTGAGGCAGCAATCCCCAGGTAGTGATTAGCAACACCGTGATAGCTGTTAAGAAGCCAAAGTATTTTTTCAATAGTTTTTTCTGTTCGCTAAAAATCAGAATTCCTGCAATCAGATTGGTAGGCAGTGCCCACAACAAATTAAAATTGTTGGCTGCAGCTTTATGATCTGTGGCTATCCACAAAATGAACAACAAGCATCCAATACAACCAGTGATGATGAGCAGGGATGCATCCAGCCATCTGGAGATTTTTTTCTTCCGAAAATCAATAATAGAAATTACCCCGATGATTGCCAATAAAACCCCAAAAACCGTCCAGGGGTGAGGGGGGCCATCAAACGTATTGGGGGGATTACCGGAATCTGAAACTATGGTTTCTTTGACTAGTTTTTTTTGTCCAGCTTCACTGTTGAGGGTAGCATTTTCAAATGAAGACTCAATATAATCCGGTAAAAACATGTATTCGATGGGTGTAGCTTTTTTATCCATGGGTAATCCAAGGCAAATGTCAATTCCCAAATCTCCCCATGGCTGTTCCTTTAAGTACAAGTCTGTAAGCTCCCTGATTGTATAATTGGTGGTAATGTATGAATCATCAAATTGAATGTCTTTTCCCAATACCTCTACAAACACATCCCTGATTTTTGTCGCACAGTTGTTGTAAAAATAATCGTACAGGTAGTCCTGATTTTCAGGCTGTGCGTTCCATTGCAAAAAATCAAAAAGCTTTTGTTTCTGTTCTTGATTGAGATCGATTACTTGCTCATGTACCCACCTGTTCAAGTATAAATAATTGTGTTTGAATCGAGGATAGGACTGAACAGACAGCCTATACAGCAAATGTCCCCTTGTAAAATTGAGATAAAAATTGGGCTGATTAAAATCGAATGTGCCATAGTTATAAGCATAGTCGATATTGTGAACAGGATCATACACTCTGATGGCACTGTGTCCAAAAGCAGAGTATAACTCGCCCTGATAGGGAGCACAGGTGATTACACCAATCTGAGCATTTTCTGACAGTTGGAGTGACTGCGAAAACAAGTTGAAAGCGAGCAGAATTGTGGGAAGAATCAGAATATACCTCATGCATCTAAATAATCGATCGAAATATAAAACAATCGCTGTGTAAAAGGTAATTTTGGATCAGGCATGAATCGAAATATAAAAGACGGACTGAATTTTGCCTCCAAGCTTACGCTTCCCCGGATTTGGAATTCAGGCAAGGTACTTTCTAGCTATTTTGGTTCAAGATTTACCGGAAAGGCTTCCTTACCGGCTATGCCTATCAGTATATCCATAGAGCCAACCACGTCTTGTAATTTAAGGTGCCCCGAATGTCCTAGTGGCCTCCGGTCTTTTACGAGACCTACCGGCATGTTGAAGCAAGAATTATTTGAAAAGGTAATTAATGAGCTTGCGCCCACTTTATCCTACTTGATATTTTATTTTCAGGGTGAACCCTATCTACATCCTCAATTATTGGAAATGGTGAGGTATGCATCTCAAAAAAAAATATACACAGCCACTTCCACCAATGCCCATTACCTTTCAGACGAAATGGCGAAGAAAACAGTTGAGTCTGGTTTAGATAGGATGATCATTTCCATTGATGGGGTAGATCAGGAAACCTACGCCTCCTATCGGGTAGGAGGTAAGCTCTCGAAAGTAATAGAGGGGACACGCAATATTATTAAGTGGAAGCGCCTTTTAAAATCAAGAACGCCTCATATTATTTTTCAATTCCTAGTTGTACGTCCTAATGAAAATCAAATTGAGCAAGTCTACCGATTGGCAGATGAGCTGGGTGTGGATGAAGTAGCGCTAAAAACTGCACAGATCTACGATTACAAAAATGGTTCTGAGCTGATACCAACCAATGAAAAATACAGCAGGTATAAAAAAATGGCAGACGGATCTTATGACATTAAGAACAGTTTACTTAATCACTGCTGGAAAATGTGGCATAGCTGTGTGATTACATGGGATGGAAAGGTAGTACCGTGCTGCTTTGATAAGGATGCCCATTTTGTTTTGGGAGACCTCAATGAAAAATCATTTAAAGAAATCTGGAAAGATAAAAGGTACAACCACTTCAGACAATCACTTTTGAAGTCAAGAGAGGAAATAGAAATTTGCAAAAATTGTACAGAAGGAACTAAGGTGTGGGCTTAGGAGGAGGCCTTTTTCTTTTCCTCAACAGATTTCAAAATGGCTTTTATGTCCAATGTTCCACACTTTCCGCATCCCGATTCGCAGCTTTCGGAGGCGAAGGATTGGTAAACAAGCCAGCCAAGATAACTGACAGCGGCCAGGCCCATTACACTTATAAGGATAAATTGAAGCATATGCAAATTTAATTAATTTATGAATAGCCCCAGTGTCTTTTGATGACTTCAACCATTTCTGGTTGAATAGCTCCAGCCGCACAAATCTCACCTCCATAAAGAAAATTGCTTCCCCCTTTAAAATCAGATACTTTACCCCCTGCTCTTTCCACAATCAGGCTCCCGGCAGCTACATCCCATGGGTTTAGGTTATATTCAAAAAAACCATCCATTCTACCGCAAGCCACGTAAGCAAGATCCGTAGCTGCACTACCCATCCTTCGTACACCATGGGTCAATTCCAGAAATGTTTTGATAATAGAAAGGTATTCATCTCTTTTATCAAAGTGATAATAGGGAAATCCTGTGGCTAACAATCCTTCATTTAAAGAGGGAGTATCAGCAACATGTATTTCTTCACCATTGCAGGAAGCAGGTCCGTCAACTGTGGCAGAAAAACACTCCATTTTACTTACTTCATGAACTACACCCAAAACGATTTTGTCTTTTTTGGACAAGCCAATGCTGACTGCGTAGGGGGGCAAACCGTGGGTAAAATTGGTTGTGCCGTCAAGCGGGTCAATTATCCATCTATATTCATTTGATCCCTCTGAAGAAGTGCCTTCTTCTGCCAGAAATCCTGCCCCAGGAAGTATTAACCTCAACGCCTTCACCAATTTTTTTTCGGCTTCCTTATCCACATAGGACACGAGATTGTTTGGTGAATTCTTATGTTCAATTTTAGATTTATCAAAATTCTTGACTTCATCATTGATGAAATTGGCCACCTCACTGCTCAGTTCTATGACATCCATTTCCATTTGGCCCAAATCGATCATTTTTTCGATGTTTTTCTTTTAACTAAGGTAAACAATAGTATCAACACTGAAACCCATGCGGCAGTTCTAGGAATTAATTCTCCTTTTTGAGCATATTCACCTACTTCTTCTTGTGATGTGGAATAAAGAACCATCATTTCGTCCCGGCTTAAAGCCACAGTATCAAGACTATAGGAGTAAAGCATGGGTCCTACGAATGAAAGGGCAAATAGAGTGACATAAATCCAGTTTATTTTCTTTTCGGTGAGTGCAGCCTGATAAAGCAGGGTATTGCAAATGAGCACCCAGAGGGACGCACCAAGGTAGCCAGTTTGATGATTCCAGTTCGTCCATTCTGGTTTTAGAATAAAAAGATCAGCTAAAAAATGGACTGGAAATGGAGACCATTTTAGCAATACATATTCTATGGAAAGCCAAAAAAGTGGTAGGGTAATGATACTGACTCCAGATCCGAGGCTTTTACGTACAAATGTGTAACCTAAGAAAGACAGGGTAAAGAGGATGGCCTGAATCACCACATAGGTAAGCTCGGCAAAGTCGAAAAAAGTACCCGCAAAAAGAGAAATGGATAGGCCAAGCAGCACCAATTCAAGTGAGCTCCACATCGATTTTTCTTTTCGATTGTTAACGGCTATGGCAATAAATGGAGCGAAGCCTATTAGTGCAAGTAGCGGAAATGAGGGCATTAACCAGGCCAGGCTGAATAAAAGTGTGCCCCCGGCAAAAAGATAACCCAAGCTTATGCTATTCTTTTTTGCCATCGATTACAATAACAATTTCACCTTTTACTTTGTGTTCTTTAAAATGGGCCACAACTTCATTCAAAGATCCTGTAATTGTTTCTTCATGAATTTTGGTAAGCTCTCTTGAAACAGAGATTTTTCTTTCCTCACCAAAAAACTCAAGCATTTGCACGAGTGTTTTTTCAAGTCGGTGAGGGGACTCATATACAACGATGGTTCGGTCTTCTTCGGCAAGTTTCTTAAGTAAAGTTTGTTTTCCCTTTTTGTGGGGCAAGAAGCCTTCAAAAACAAAACGATCTGTTGGGAAACCAGATTTCACCAGGGCGGGTACAAAAGCTGTGGCTCCAGGCAAACATTCCAATTTTATTCCTGCTTGTAAACAAGCACGCACCAACAAAAAACCCGGATCTGAGATTCCTGGCGTTCCGGCATCACTTACCAACGCCATGGTTTCCCCGCCCTTCATCTTTTCGATAAGTCCTGTGAGTTTTTTGTGTTCATTGAAAATATGAAAACTCATCAATGGTTTCTGAATATTATAATGCTTTAGGAGGATACCGGATTTGCGGGTGTCCTCAGCAAGAATAGTATCCACTTGTTTTAATATCTCCAGCGACCGTAAAGTAATATCCCCCAGGTTTCCGATAGGCGTTGGCACTAAGTAGAGATAAGTCTTTTCCGGATTCACTTGACCAATTTATCGATAGCCTGAGCCAGATTGCGATCCTTTTCGGTAACAATATTACCGGCATCGTGAGTGGTAAGTTCTATGGTCACCTTGTTGTACACGTTGGACCAGCTTGGATGATGGTTCATTTTTTCAGCCAGCATGGCCACTTTGGTCATAAAGGCAAAGGCTTCAATAAAATCCTTGAATTGATAAACATTCTTAAGCTTATGATTTTCTTCTATCCACATAGGCTTTGGTTGGTTAGTCGTCAATAAAGGTATCAATAATGAAGATAGGAAGGGATCACCTAAAGGGCAATAATGCCATCTATTGCGGAGGCATTTTGGTAAACCTCAATTACAGCTTCAGTGGAGGGCATCATCATTTGAATGGTGAAGCTGGTGTAGTTCCCGTTTTTCGACAGGCGTTCACTTGGGTTGTGCATGGGGAACATTCTGCGAACCTCTTCTTCCTTTCCTTTCGGTACAATAAACTTAAAAGTATATAAGGAAGGCCAGGCATAGTGGTTTTCCAGTTTTTCCTTAAAAGAGTCAAGCCAGTTCTGATCTATCATAAAACGAAAAAGACTCCATCCGGCATTCCGAATGGAGTCTTTTGTTGATTTAAATTATTAAAAGAATAAATATCTCTTGTCTACAATATTGGCACCTTTCTTCAATGCTTCCGAAATATTGAAACCAGATTGATTGTTGAGCGATTGTAGCTTCTGATTTTTAAACATGGAGTAATCGCCAATTTCAGGAGCTATGGTCTTGTTACCGCTCTCTATAATTAGCACACCATTTTCCCCTATGATTGGCGCTGACCTTTTTCCGCTTTCAAGGGCAAATGCTTTCCCTACAGCTATTGGATCTATACCTACTCCTGGCAATGAGTTGGAATTCAGTTTGAGATCACTGGAAGAATTTACTGAGGCATCTTCACCGTAGGCAGCGGCAATTTCATCCAGTGAACCATTCAGTCCATTTAGTTTTTCGGCTATCTTTTTTCCTTTCAACTGATTCTTTACCAATGGTGTTATTTCTTCCTTCACATCTTCAAAGGCCATGTATCCCTCTTCTGTTTCGTCTGTCATTACGGCAACAGCATAACTTGTTTGTACGTCAAAAACATCAGATACCTTACCGATTTTGGCATCGCGGAAAAGCCAAAGTACAACCTGACGAGCATCACTTAGGGTGTTTACCCTTGTGTCATTGGTAGCTACATCTGCCGCTTCATAAACCCTTAAATTTTCTTCTGCCGCCAGCTTTTTGAAATCTTCAATATTTGACACACTGCTAGCAAACAAGTCAGCTTTTCTGTAGGCTTCATTTTGAGTTTCATCACTTGGCGTAATGTCTCTTTCAATAATAGCTACAGTATAGCTCGTGTTGTCTTTTACGCTTGTCACATCGATGATATGGTAACCAAATTCTGTCTCTACAAGATTATTGATCAACCCAGTTGACTTTGCATTGAAAACGGCACTTTCAAAAGGTTTTACCATTTGACCAGTAGTAAAATAGCCAAGGTCACCACCTCTGCTGGCAGTACCATCTGTACCAAATTCTGAAGCTTTTTGGGCAAAATTGGCACCAGCCTTAAGGTCATTAAGTATGCCTTGTGCCTTGTCCCGAGCGGTCTTTTTTGCTTCAGGAGTTTCATCATCCCATCTGATAAGGATATGACTTGCTCTTGCGTTGTAAACGGTATCTCTGTTCTTGGAAACCAACTTTGCTACTTTATAACGGCCACCATCCAAAAGAGGGCCAATTACGGTGCCTGCAGCCATCGATCCAATTTGCTCATTCAAGAATGCCGGTAACTTATCTGGCGTGTATGTAGAATAGGCATCAGTATTGTCAGAATTGATTACAGCAAAGACAGAGTCTTCGACTGTTGTTCTGAGGTCAGAAGCAATTTTTGACAATTCATCACGTATCTCAGCTGAATCAGTTGCAGAAGGAGTGAGTGGAAAAGAAACATAGCTCATGCTACGTGATTTTTCGGCCTTGTATTTTTCCTTGTTCTTATTGTAATAGGCCCTTAGATCAGACTCAGAAGCAGTTACCAGTGAATCACTCATTGAGTAGAAGGGCACGTAAACATATCTTACCTCAGCCACATCATTCTGCAAATGGTACTCTCTTTCAGATTCAGCTTGAGTTACATAGTTCGTTTTTACGATCAGGTTTTCGAATTTAATTCTCGCCCTTCCAGGTACCAGATCGGCTCTAAAAATATTCCACCTTACCCTTGGCTCAGAATTGACAGGCTGATTGTCAAGTGATTGCAAATAGGCTATAAGGCTGTTTCTATCAAAATTTCCGGCTGAGTCAGTAAATGAAAGCTTGATATTTTCGTCCACATTCTTTCCCTGGATAATATCCCATTCCTCATCGCTGGTCACTTTCACGCCTACATTTTCATACTGAGGGGTAATTGCATATTTAGAGATAAGCAGGTCCCAGGCCTGCTGGCGAAGTGAAGGACGCTCACGCTCACCCGGCTGACGGCCAAAATTGAGGATATAATTGTTTTCCCTGGCTTGTACAGCTGCCTGAAATTCTTCCAATGAGATTGACTTGCCGGCAATTTCACCGACCTCGTTGTCATTTCCAGAAAAGACAGAAGTTGGCCCGCTTCCAAATAAATCATTAAGAACAAAAGCCGCGATGGCTACCGTAATGAAGCCGACAACCACCTTTGTCATTTTGTTCCTCAAAGTTCCAATAAGAGCCATACTGTGTATTCGATTAGAGTTAGCGTAATTTAATTTTTAAAGAGCCGCAAATTTAAGGTCTATTCTCAATTCAGCAAAGGGGTAATTAACTAATTCAGTAATTAATTTTACTGATTATCAGGCAATTATACCGTCCAAAATGGCTTTGAAATCAGTCTTTGGAGCTGGTCTTTTCTACAAGCAATTTGACAATATCGATACGATTGTCTTCCGTGGATTGGATGATGAAGGTATAAGGAGGGATAGAGATGGCCTCTCCTTCTTCCGGAAAATCTTCGGTGAAGGCCAGGATCATTCCACCCAGGGTCTCATAGTCGCCTTCCGGCAAATTCCAATCGTAGGCATCGTTGAGATAATCAATTTCATGCCGAGCACTTAAGAGGAAAGTGTGGTCATCAATTTGTTGTTCTACCAGATCATCTTCATCATGTTCATCTTCTATTTCTCCGAAGATCTCTTCTATGATGTCTTCCATGCTCACAATACCTGAGGTGCCGCCAAACTCATCAACCACTACTGCAAGACTTTTTCGGTCTTTGATAAACTGGATCATTAGTTCATTCACCATCATGGCTTCAGGAACGATATTGATAGGGGTGAGGATTTCGCTGATCGATTTTGGCTTTGTAAAAAGCGCTGAAGAATGACAATAACCAATTACATCATCAATGGTTTCCTTGTAGATAATGATTTTGGAATGTCCACTTTCAATGAAAGCTTCTCTTAATTTCTCCAAACCGTCATCGGAAGCAATGGCCACAATTTCTGTTCTTGGAATCATGCACTCCCTTACTTTGACAGTCTTGAACTCAAGTGCGTTGTGAAATATCTTCTTGTCCAGCTCGATTTCCTCATTTTCATGCTTCACGTTTTGCATGTTTTTGAGGTAATGATTCATGTCTGTTAGACCGAACGCAGGCTTTTCTTCTGAATACTCTAATCTGAGTACATGCACAATCACCAGTTTTGACAGGTAAACAATGGTAAATGTGATCGGGGAAAGAACGTAAAACGCAATGCGAAAAGGAATTGCCAGCGTGGCCAGCATCAGATTGGGGTTGATAAGGAATAAACTCTTTGGCAAAAACTCTGCAGTAAAGAGAATAATTAAAGTTGAAATTACTGTTTGAATGAGCAGAACATACAATTCACTTTTGAATCCTACAGGTAGCACTGAAACCAGCCAAGGTTCAATCATCTGGGTAATGAGTATACCAAATAACACCAAAGCGAGTGTGTTGCCTATCAGTGTTGTACCGATAAACCAGGATGGTTTTTTAACGAATTGGGACATGATACGCCCCCAAAGCACACCCTGTTTTCCCTGTAATTCTATTTGAAGTTTATTGGCAGAAAAGAAAGCGATTTCGATTCCCGAAAAAAAGAAAGAGAATATTAGCGAAATAAGAACAGGGGTGAATAACGCAGTATTCATCTAGATCGTTTTCTTATGGTATAGGCGAAGAACAAAATAAAAGAGAGCATAATAGACCAGTAAGCTTGGCCAAGTCCAACTGTCATCACTTCGTATGCCCCAATAATAATAAATACTACCGCAAGGGATAGTAATATAATGTCTGCCAATTTCATGGATTTGCAAAGATAAGCATATTGGACGATTGGCGGGATATTACTCAATTACCTCAAATTCTCCCTCAGGGTTTTTGATGGTATAGTCTGACAGATCTTGCGCAGCCTCGAGCCCGGTGCCATAAATTACCTCGTTTTCGAGCTTAATAGTCACAAATTTTTCCGTAAAAATCCGTTTGGTATCCTGTTTCCAAAAGAGCTCCTCAGTATTCAATTGTTCCTTTTTTTCAATATTGACGATCTCAACCTTCCCTCTACCTCGCCATTGATTGTCCTCACTGAAAAAATAGGCGCTATTGGCGCGCAGGGTTGACGTGATCTTGCCCATTTCATTAAAGAATTCAAGGTAGATGCCATCGGGAAATTCACGGTCTCCGTTTTCGAACTCAAAAACTTTTTTAGCAATCATTTTCACCTTGATGATGTCGTTCTCAGCATAATACATTTCTACGTTCTCAGCTTCTGAGAGCGGACCATTGTATTCAACAGGTTGGGAGGTTTCGGTGTGGCTGCAAGAAAACAAAAACCCAACCAGCGAAATAATTACACTGCTTATAAATGAGGCTTTAGTATTCGGTAGGTGTGCCATAAGGTAAAAACAAAAAGGCTGGCTAAAAGCCAGCCTTTTTGATAAGGTATTTAATGCTAATTAATCACGAGTGTCTATGGTTACTGTTTCTCCAATCCAGCAACTTACCCTCATGGTATCTCCCACTTTCCAGTTGAAAAGGAAGATTTCTTCTTTTGAAGGAAACTGAGATTTAGCCTGAGCCATTTTTTGACTAGCACCTGCACGAGCGTACATGTTGTAAGCAGCTATGTACACCAGCCTGTCTTCAGCCATGTTTACGCTTTTTTTACAGTCGTTGAAGCTGCTATAGTACAGGTCTCCGATTTTCTCATATCCATCTTTATTGCCAGTTTCGGCAGCCTGACGGAAATAATCACGGGCTCCGTTTTTACTTCCTTTCTTAGCCTGAAGGCTTCCCAAATAGATGAGCATATCCCCTTTATCACTTGGAGTGGAGGCTAATGAAAGTGCCTCTTTAAGCAATGTTTCAGCCTTGTCAAGATTGTCATTGCCCATGTACTTCAAAGCAAGGTTCTTAGCCAAACCAAAATCTTTTTCTTCTGCGTGAATGACTTCACCCACTTCTAACCACAAGGGGTCATCAGTACATTTACCTTGAAGCATAAAACCAAAAATCTTTTTGGCCAATGCCAGATCTTTTGGCGTCTTCCTGAATTTAGGCTCCAGGTTGTTTTTCACAAAATCACAATCCACCTTCACCATTCCGATTAGCAAATCGTCAATTACACCAATGTATTCTTTCACTTTGGCTACATCTTTGGTTTTACCGGCCGCTTCGTCTTCTTTTATTTTGCTATTGGCTATAGAAATAATCTTATCATAGCGATCAAGAATTTGCTCATCACTAAGATTTTTAAGCAACACATGATTAGCCTGAACCACAGTCATGTAAGCAACAAGGTTACCATCTGTCATTTTGGTTCCGCTAATCTCAGCGACACGATCAAAAAGCTTAAGTAATTCAGCCGACTTTTCTTTATTAGTTACGTTGTACTTGTAGGCATAGAAAGCTTTACGGTTCAGCACATTTACCTCATCTCCGCAGTACTTGATGCGCAAATCATACATCATCAACATGGAGTCAACCAATTGCTGTTTTTTAGCTGGATCTTTTTCCTTTTCGGCAAGGTTATCATACAAGTCAGCGCCATCTATATAGAGCTTTACATGCCAGTCAGGAGCATTTTTCAGCATCCAGATGAATGGGCTCGCGGCAGCTCTGTATTGGCCTTGTTTCATGGCATCACCATACAGGGCAACTTTTTCTTCAGCCTTACTTTTGTCCTCTGGCCATTTAAATTCACGGCACTGTGCATTGGTATCGAGGCTTGATGCGATAAACATGAACATCAAGGCACCAGCTATTACTGTTTTCATAGTTTTCATTTCTAGTCGAATCTTCTTTTTATAAACCACTGGTCGTTGAAAGTAACGCCAAAATATAACTTAAAGTAATTTTCCTCAATAGAGTTTGTTAGTAAATCTCCCCTCTTACCCACTTTAAACGCCAAATCCAAACTTGAAATTCGGCTCACTGGGAGAGATAACCCAAAATTAATGCCAAAATCTTTCAACACATTGCCATTAATCAAATAAGGTGCCTCACTGAGGCTTACACCCGTTCGGTAAGTGACTCTTTTTAGGTAATTATTTAGAGAACCTGCATCAGGGGTTATTTTTCCACCTAAAGAAAATTGCCATCCTTTGCTCACGCCTTCAGGAGTTCCATTGAAATTTTTGAATTGAGTATAGTCAAGATAAGTAAAGTCTGCTCCAACAAGCCATTTCAATTCTTTGCCAAAGGAAATGCCACCCCCGAATGATTGTGGGATGGTAGTGGTGCCAGGCTCATTATTGACAATAGTTACTGAATCCGTGATGCCCCCAGCATTTCTCCTTTCAAGTCGCTCATAAAATTTGGTATCAATGTCTGCTTTGAAGTCATACACCAATCCAGCGTTGAACTGAAAGTTCTTTCGTCCTATAGAGTCTTTATGAAAGGAAACACCTCCTGTGAATCCAAAGCCCTTGAAGGATTGCCTGTCATATACGTTTGTGGTATACCGAACCAACTGGCTGGTTTCGCTAAGTGTGGCTGCGTATTGGTTAATGATTGAGCTGAAAAAATAGGTAGCTTTTAATCCAACTGAAACATTTGGATGGAGGGCGATGCCATTGGACCAATACAGTTGATTGATTCCACCACTGCCTTGTTCAAGCACTTCCACTGTATTTGTACTATTTTCAATAGGGGCTTGATAACTAAGCGCAAAATTAACAGAGGAGTAAGGCATCAATCCTATACCCATTCCCCATTTTGTTCTCTTTATTGGAAAGCCCATCGCCAGATAATTGAGGTTTCCACTCCCCGCTTTTTCACTTGCGCTGCTGCCTTTAATTGTCCTTTGTTCGCCAATGAATCCAGCCTCAAAAACAGTAATCGTGTTGTACACCAGAAGTGCGGGATTCACGTTATTTAAATGCCAATATTCAGGGTTGCTTATTCCAATACCAGCCATACCTTGATTTTGAGTAAGACCGTTGCCAAACGTTTCACCTATGCCAAATGAGGAAAAAGGAGTTTTCGCTGCCTGACCCATCGATTCATACCGGGTGAATGTAGCCAGCAGAATAACCAACAAAGCGTACTTAGAAATTGACATTATGAAGCATTATACTGTTCAATCCGCGCAAGACGAGATTGGGGGCTACAAATATGGGTTGTTTCAACTTGTTTTCAAAAATATGGGCATCACCCCCACATAAAATCACACCCATGGAGGGGTATTTTTCTCTATATAAGGCTATGATTCCTTCCAGCTCTGAAAGGACTCCGTTCATCACTCCACTCTGCATGCATGTTTCGGTACTATTACCAGTCAAAGCCACCTTGTCATTGAGATGAATTAACGGCAATCTGGCTGTAAACGTATGCATGGCATCAAAACGCATTTTAACACCTGGTGAAATGGCTCCTCCGTGATAATTCAATTGGTCATCTACAAACTCATAATTAATGCAAGTGCCCATATCAATAACGAGGCAATCTCTGTTTGGCATTATTTCTATTGCACCACATGCGGCCGCTATCCGATCCACTCCGAGTGTCAACGGGGTGGCATATTTTATAGTGAGCGGAAGCAAAATAGATTGGCTCATTACCAATTTTGCCCCATCACACTTTATCACTTGTAAGATATGATCTGTATCGCGGGTGACAGAGCTGATGATAACATGCTCAAATCTATGAGCACCCAACCACGCTTCAAATTGAGGGTCACTTTCAAATTGGACATGCTCCACCAAATGATGATTTTCAAACAGTCCGGCTTTTATTCGGGAATTACCATAATCAACAGCAAGATTCATAAAGTATTTTTTTGCAAATGATTACTTTCGATGACAGAGTGCAAAAGTATGAAATGGATTGGCAATCCTTGCGTAAGATGAACGTATAAACATTGGTGTAAATTGAAAATTAAATTCAACATGACCTCAAATTCAAAAGCTAGAATGGAACCTGCTAAATATTATGTCATTGGGCTGATGTCAGGAACATCACTGGATGGACTCGATATGGCTTATTGTGAATTTATACACAAACAAGACCAATGGCATTTTAAGTTGAAGGCCGCAGAAACCAAACGCTACAATACACAGTGGCGCAAACGTCTGGCTGAGGCACATCTACTTCCTGGTGAGGCGCTCCAATTGCTGGATAATGAATTTGGTGTTTTTATAGGCAAGGCCTGTAACGATTTTATTAAAAAGAATAGAATCAAGACCATTCATTTCATTGCTTCCCATGGGCACACTATTTTTCATCAACCCAAGAAAAGGTTCACCTTTCAGTTGGGAAATGGTTGTGCCATTCACAACACAACAACCTTACCCGTTGTCAATGATTTCAGATCACTGGATGTGCTTAAAGGTGGAGAGGGTGCACCGTTGGTTCCTATCGGAGATCAAATCCTTTTCTCACAATTTGATGTTTGTTTGAACATAGGTGGAATTGCTAATCTTTCCAAAATGGAAAAGGGTAAAAGAATAGCATTTGATATTTGTTATGCCAACATGGGACTAAATTACCTCGCAACAAAAATCAATAAGGAATTTGACAGGGACGGAAGAGAAACATCTAAGGGAAACATTAATAACGAGGTGCTCAATCAATTGCGGAAACAGTATGCCAGGTTGGGGTCATCAAAACCGTCATTAGGCCGTGAGGGTTTTGAAAAACACATTCAACCAATTATTGATATTGAGTCCGTTTCGGTTCAAGACAGACTTCGCACTTTTACGGAGTCAATCTCAGAAGAGATTGCAGCACTTATTCCTGATAAATCAAAGGGATTGAAATTGCTTGCAACCGGAGGTGGAGCATTGAATGCGTTTTTGGTGGATACATTAGAGAAAAAGCTAGCGGGCAAAGCTGCGGTAGTAGTGCCTGATACGTTGACTGTGAACTACAAGGAAGCCATTGTTTTTGCGTTGCTAGGAATCTTGCGTGTACGTAATGAAATCAATGTGCTGAAAAGTGTGACAGGAGCTTCCTCCGATTCATGTGCTGGCGTAATGATTGGGTTTTATAAAAACTGATGGATTTCCTGTTAAATTTGCCTCACTTGAAAATTGAGATATGAAAGAACTACTTAAAAAGTATGAGAATAAACAACCTGAAATAGTTTTTGAATGGAAGGATTCAGAGACAGAAGCCGAAGGTTGGGTAGTGATCAATTCTTTACGTGGAGGTGCAGCTGGTGGAGGTACACGGATGAGGGCAGGATTAGACAAACGGGAAGTAGAGTCGCTGGCCAAAACCATGGAAATAAAATTTACCGTTTCAGGCCCACCCATTGGTGGAGCGAAATCGGGAATTAATTTTGACCCTAACGATCCGCGCAAAGCGGAGGTGCTTCATCGTTGGTATGCAGCAGTGATGCCTCTCTTAAAATACTATTACGGAACGGGGGGAGATTTAAATGTTGATGAAATTCACGAGGTAATTCCCATTACCGAAGATGTTGGGATATGGCACCCTCAAGAAGGTGTCTTTACCGGCCATTATAAACCCACAGAACCTCAAAAAGTAAATCGCATTGGTCAACTCCGGCAAGGAGTTGTCAAGATCATTGAAGATGAAAGGTTCACACCTTCGCTTGAAAAAAAATATACGATCGCAGATATGTGCACCGGCTATGGGGTAGCGCAGGCGGTTCGTCATTATTATGATTTGTGGCACAGTGGTGTGAAAGGTCAACGCGTGGTGTTGCAAGGATGGGGAAATGTTGGCGCAGCCGCTGGTTTTTATTTGTCCCAGATGGGAATGAAAATAGTAGGGATAATAAGTCGGGAAGGTGGACTTATTAATCAAGCTGGATTTACACATGAAGAGGTAAAGAGATTGGTACTGGACAGAAAGAGCAACAAATTGGTTTCCCCTGATTTGCTGCCCTATGAAATCGCAAATGAAAAAATTTGGGATCTCGAATTTGAAGTTTTTATTCCTGCTGCGGCTTCACGCCTTGTCACCAAAGATCAGGTGGATCGCATGATTTCCTCCAAACTTGAAGTATTTTCATGTGGTGCCAACGTGCCTTTTGCGGACCCCGAAATATTTTTTGGGCCCACGGGACTTTATGCAGACCAAAAATTTTCTGTCCTGCCGGACTTTATAGCGAATTGTGGTATGGCCCGTGTTTTTGCTTATTTTATGGAAAGTGAAGTAAATATGTTGGACGAGGATATTTTTAATGACATATCAACCATCATCAGAAGTGCACTTGAAAAAACCAAAAAAGTAAACCCGCAAACAACTGGAATTGCGCAAGCTTCATTTGAAATTGCCCTAAATCAATTGGTATAAATAATTTTTTAAGAAAAATGCTATACATTGGCTTATCCATATATTTGGATAAATAATTGTATGGTCACATTTCGATTTCTTTTAAACTTAGCAGTTGGTGTGAGTCTAACCATTTTTCTCATGGCCTCCGACTATCAGGATATAAAATCCGAAAGCAAAAGAAGGGTAAATGTTGAAAGTATAATAGATCAAAGTTTATCCGAGGTTTCATTGCGAAAAACTACAAGTCGGAAATACGTAAGTAGGTATCTTGCGCCAAATCGGTTAGCGGAACAGAATTCAGTTTTTTTGTTCAAACACACTTCCTTCAAAACTTTTGAATTGGGTATGCTTCGTATCTGAACTCTCATTTTGAATTGCCAAATAATTCTTAAATTTCATTTAACCTATTGGGATTATGTTAGTTCAAATCATTCTACTGCTAGCTGGTTTTGTAATTTTGATCAAAGGCGCTGATTTCCTGGTCAGTGGCTCATCCTCAATTGCTAAAAAATTCAATATTTCCAATTTGGCAATTGGCTTAACCGTAGTGGCTTTGGGTACCTCCATGCCAGAATTAATTGTCAGCGTTATTTCGGCCGTCAATGGCAAAAGTGATGCTGCCTTTGGAAATATCATTGGAAGCAACAATTTTAATCTTCTTTTTATTCTGGGTGTTTGTGGTCTAATCTACCCACTGGCTGTACAAAGAAATACCATAAAATATGAAGTGCCTATATCATTGGCGGCCACGCTGGTCATGTTATTGCTGGTAAACGATCAATTCTTTAGTGAAGGTGCCAGCATGGAGCTTTCTCGCGGAGAAAGTTTACTATTGCTTGTTGGTTTCGGGATGTTTCTGTTATACGTCTATCGAAGCATGTCAAGCACAACAGATCTTAATGAAGGAGAAAAAATAAAAACATATGGCACATGGATTTCTTTGGGATTGGTGCTTGTGGGATTGGCCATGTTGGTGGGAGGTGGTAAACTGGTAGTAGACAATGCCATTGCAATCGCGCAACAGGCAGGGCTGAGCGAAAGACTAATTGGGTTAACCATACTGGCGGCCGGAACCTCATTACCTGAATTAGCCACTTCGGCAGTAGCCGCTTATCGTAAGAACACAGACATTGCAATTGGCAACGTAGTTGGATCAAATATTTTTAATGTGTTGTTTATTCTGGGAACAACTGGACTTATTCATCCGGTAGGTTTCAATGCGGCATTGAATTTTGATATTTATATTTTAATTGCTTCTACAATTATTTTGATGGTATTCATGTTCACCCTGAGTAGGCGCCAACTCGATAGATGGGAAGCATTTATACTTCTTGCAGGATACATCACCTATACCGTCTATTTAATTGGCATGGAAAACGTATAGCCTATTGGGGAGGATGTACGGCAAATATTGGAGCTACGATCATATACACAATTGCACCAGCAGCATAACCAAGCAGTGCCAATAGAGATATTTTCTTTGCGTACCAAATGAAATCAATTTTCTCAAGCCCCATTGCTGCAACACCCGCAGCTGACCCAATTATTAATATGCTTCCTCCTGTACCGGCACAGTAGGCCAGGTATTCCCAGATCATGTGATCCTGATAATACACGTCCATGTTGTACATACCCATACTAGCTGCCACAAGGGGCACATTGTCTACAATAGCAGACAACATTCCGATAAGTGTTATAATTATTCTCTGATCACCAATCGATTGATCCAACCAGGTTGCAAGGTGGTGTAATAGCTGCATGGACTCCAAGGCGCTTACGGCCATTAATATGCCCAGGAAAAATAATACGCTGGGAACATCTATTCTTGATAAGGCACCTGCTGCAGTATAATTCTTTTTTGCGATCTCATCTGCTTCTGGGTTTATCAATTCGGATACAACCCATAGAACGCCAAGGCCCATTAGCATACCTACAAAAGGAGGCAAGTGCGTTACAGTTTTAAAAATGGGTACAAATACCAAAGCGCCTACACCAAGGAATAACATCAATTTACTGGTGCTTAACATTTTTCCTTTTTCTGAAGTGCTTGCATCGATATCTCCCAGGGTTCCTTTTAAGGTATAGCTCAAGTATACAAGGGGGACTAATAGACAAGCGACACTTGGAAGAAACAGTGTCACAATAATGTTTCCTGACGAGATTTGTCCACCAATCCATAGCATGGTAGTGGTAACATCTCCTATCGGGGTCCAGGCGCCTCCGGCATTCGCAGCGATAACGATAATGCCTGCAAAGAACAATCTCATGTCCTTGTCTGGAATGAGTTTTCTGATAAGGGAAATCATTACAATGGTGGTAGTAAGATTATCCAGAACAGAGGAAAGAAAAAAAGAAACCCATGCGACAATCCAAAGAAGTGTTTTTGGGTTTCGGGTGGATATCCTATCGGTAATGAATCGAAATCCATGATGAGAATCTACCAACTCAACAATCGTCATCGCCCCCATCAGAAAGAAAAGAATCTGGGAAATTGAGTTAAGGTGTTCTCCTAGTTGAGTAGTTACAAAGCCTCGATAGATTTCATCGCTTATTTCAGTAATTTTTTGAACCCCTTCATCCAGTTCGAGATGTTGAAGGTAGGTTTTAAAAGATGTACTTTCAATAACATCGGTGGTAGGAGGAGATAAGACAAACAAGGTCCAGCAAATCACACCCGTTAGTAGGGCAGATGCAGTTTTGTTGATCTTGATGGGATGCTCCATGGCGATGCAGGCATAGCCGATGACAAAGAAAATGATTATAAGGGTTTCCATAAGTTGCGGGTGAATGGCGCGGAAAGTTCATGAATTTTAAAATACGCCAACAAAATTCTGCTGTAATTATTTTTGAATTCAGTTTGTGTTAAACTGCTGTAAGAAAAAGGCCATTTAAAAGATTATTTTGACCATCCTTGGAATTTGTTATCACAAGAATTATTTGAAATAATAACAGTATTCTTTTTTAAGAACAGGAGTCAGGGAAAAAATAAAAAAGCCAGATGTTTACCTGGCTTTTTTATTGTCTGAATTCAGATACTAGTGATGAACTGCAAAGTAAGGATACAATACTAGGTAAGCGGCTGCTCCTGCGAAGTATCCCAGCAAAGCAAGCATTGCGATTTTCTTAAGGTACCAGATGAAATCTATTTTTTCCATACCCATCACAGCTACTCCCGCTGCCGAACCAATTATTAATACGCTACCTCCGGTACCTGCACAATAAGCTAGGTACTCCCATATCATGTGATCTGTTGGATACATCTCCATGCTGTACATACCCATGCTGGCGGCAACAAGAGGCACGTTGTCTACAATGGAAGAGAGAATGCCGATGAGGGTGATGATAATTCTGTTGTCCCCTAATGTTCTATCAAGCATCGCGGCAAATTCACCTAAGGTACCCATCGACTGGAGTGACCCTACCGCCAATAAGATGCCTAGGAAAAACAATACACTGGGAACATCAATTCTTGTAAGCGCACCTGCTGCTGTATACGGTCTTTTCTCCACCTCATCCATGTCTGGGTTTATTAACTCTGAAACTACCCACAGTACACCGAGGGCTAATAGCATACCGAGATAAGGAGGTAAATGGGTTATGGTTTTAAAAATCGGAACTGAAATCAGACCGCCAACACCTACAAACAACATGGTCTTTGATCCGCGAACAGGTTCTCCTGAATGACTGCCATGACCACCACTTTGATGCGCAGTGGTTGCGGACGGTTCTCCCAACTCACCCTTTAGTGTAAACTGCAGGTACAATAAAGGGATGACCATACAAATGATGCTGGGGATAATAAGTGTAGCCACAATATTGCCGGCTGTAATTTGTCCACCAATCCATAACATTGTTGTAGTTACATCTCCAATTGGAGACCAGGCTCCACCCGCATTGGCCGACACTACTATCATGCCGGCAAAAAACAATCGCATTTGTTTGTTGGGAACCAATTTTCTTATCAATGAAACCATGACAATCGAGGTAGTCAGATTGTCCAATATGGCCGAGAGAAAAAAAGTAACGCCACATATTACCCATAATAATTTTTTAGGATTTTTTGTTGTGATCCGATCTGTAACCACGCGAAATCCCTGATAGGCATCCACCAATTCTACAATCGTCATTGCCCCCATCAGGAAGAAAAGTATTGCAGAAATTTCACTAAGGTGTTCGGCTAACTGTTCACCAATGTGGTGAATTTCACCAGGAGAAGAAATTGCGTACAAGGTCCAACAGAGCACGCCCGTAAGAAGGGCAGAAGCAGTTTTATTGATTTTGATAGGATGCTCGAGAGCAATTGCCAGATATCCTATTACAAATAGAATGACAATAATTATTTCCATGATCGGTACTTTGTCTTGACTGAATTATATCGAAATTTGATCGTAGCAAATCGGGCCAAAGCAAAGTAAAGATTTTAGCATAACCAAATCAATTGTGATGAAGCAAAGCTTTTTTTAGTGGCACCTCCCCGGCCTCACTGATACATTGAAAAGGATAATATTGGTGGCGCTGAAATGTTTTCCGAAGAATTTAAAGTAGTTTAAGACAATCAAATTCATTAACTAGTAGAATCAAACTAGCTGTTTATTTATTATGGATATTCAAATAATCATTCTGGTCATTTTTATTGGTGGCTACCTGGCCATTACACTTGAACATACCTTTAAAATTGATAAGCTGATACCGGCTCTTGGTATGATGGCTCTGCTTTGGGCGATAATTTCCTTGTTTCATCTGGATGTATTCAATGTCAATTCAGAACTGAAGCAATTAACACCAACTCACTTGGAAGAAATTATCCTGCACCACCTGGGGAAAACTGCTGAGATTTTACTCTTCCTTATTGGAGCCATGACCATTGTTGAAATAATAGATTATTTTGACGGGTTCGCTACCATCAAAGGTTTTATCAGGACAAAAAGCAAAGTAAACCTGCTTTGGATTTTTAGCATCTTAGGGTTTATACTTTCTGCTATCATTGATAACCTTACTGCCACCATCGTATTAATAACGATTTTACAAAAAGTGATTAAGGATCGCGAAACTCGTTTATGGTTTGCCGGTCTTATTGTTATTTCGGCCAATGCTGGAGGAGCTTGGTCCCCTATAGGAGACGTTACCACTACCATGTTGTGGATAGCCAATAAGGTTACCACATTACAATTAATCCTGCACACATTTATTCCATCAGTGGTCTGTATGGTTGTTCCGGTTTTCATTGCTTCAAAATTTAAGGTTTTCTCTGGAGAAATTGAATTGGATACCAACGAGGAAGTATCTACTTCAAAATATGGGGCATTGATGTTATACCTTGGTTTGTCGGCAATCGTGTTTGTTCCAATCTTCAAAACAGTTACGCACCTTCCACCTTATATCGGAATGATGCTTTCATTGGCAGTTGTAGCTGCCTTCGCTGAAATATTCAGCAATCGTTTATTTGATTTATCCAATGTAGGCGAAGAACAGGAAGCCAGCGATGCGGCATCTCATCACAGCCCGGTGCATAAATCCTTGGGTAAAGTTGAAATGCCTAGTATACTTTTCTTCCTGGGAATTTTGATGGCGGTAGCGGCACTCGAATCTTTAGGGATGTTATTTAATTTTGCCAACGATTTGGATACCGCAATCCCGAACAGGGATATCGTTGTTGCAATTTTGGGAATTGGTTCCGCTATTATCGACAATGTGCCATTAGTAGCTGCAAGTATTGGAATGTTTTCAGTGCCAATGGATCATCCGTTGTGGCATTTTATAGCCTATGCAGCAGGTACCGGAGGTAGTATCCTCAT
>DDTF01000006.1:9081-52179 GCA_002345965.1 Flammeovirgaceae bacterium UBA2371 | reverse complement strand
GCCGGAGGAGTTGCTTTTATTGCGATGCGTGATTTAATACTTAACGCCTAAAATCAAAAGCCTGTTACTTTTAAACTGGGTATGGCTTTTCTTTTAAACATGAAGAAAAACCATACTCAGTATGTTACTTGGCTTCAAACAATCCTTCGTTTAGTAAGTTCAAAGCTTTTTCTTTTTGGGGAGTTTCTATCAACAAAGAGATGTTGTTTTTGCTTCCGCCAAATGACACCATCCTCACGGGAATTGTGCCCAGCGAATTGAAAATCAATTTTAAAACACCTTCCTTATCGGCTAGTTTATTTCCCACAATACAGATGATGGTTTGGTTGTGATCGATTTCAATGGTACCAAACTTCATCAACTCCTCGCTGATTTCATGTAGAGCTCGATTGTCATCGATGGTAACAGACACCGCTACTTCAGAGGTGGAGATCATATCTATTGAAGTATGATGTTTTTCAAAAACTTCAAATATCCTTCTTAAAAATCCATAGGCGAGCAGCATTCGCGAAGACTTTATTTTGATGGCAGTAATTTGATCTTTGGCTGCTATGGCTTTTATTTTTCCCTTTTCACTGCTATCACTGATGATGGTACCGGGGGCAGCTTCGTCCATGGTATTTTTCAATCGTACCGGTATACTGTATTTCTGTGCAGGCACGATAGTGGATGGATGAAGGATTTTCGCACCAAAGTAGGCAAGCTCCGAGGCTTCATCAAAAGTCAATGCAGCAATGGGAAAGGTATTTTTTACAATTCTTGGATCATTGTTGTGCATGCCATCAATATCCGTCCAGATTTGAATTTCATCAGCCCTCACCGCTGCGCCTATCAGCGAAGCCGTATAGTCACTGCCTCCTCTTTTTAAATTGTCGATTTCATTTTTATGATTGCGACAGATGTATCCTTGGGTTATTAATATTTCATACTTTTCCAAAGACTTGATAAGTGGACGCAGGCGCTCGCTTATCTTCTCCAGCTCGGGTTCATTGTCCTCATCAATTGACATAAAATGTAATGCGGGGAGCATTCGCGATTTTACATCTCGTTCATTCAAATAAGCATGAAAAAATTCTGTTGAGAGCAACTCACCCTGGGCCAGCATTTCCCGTCTGCTTCTTTCATCAAATTTACCTGCCGCCAACAACCTGATGAGGCTAAAATGCCTGCTGATTATTTCTTCTCCAAGTGTGTGATAGGTAGAGGTTTTGAATAAATTCTTTGAAAAATTATTATAAAACTTTTCCAGGTTGTCAATGAGTTGAGACGCTTGGTCTTGTTCGTCAGCCATCAATGCATTGGATATTTCAACCAGGGTATTGGTGGTGCCCGATACAGCTGACAAAACGACTATTTTTCTTCCCTCGATTGCCGAAACCAATGTGGCAACCTTCATCATTCTTTCTGGGGTGCCCACTGAAGTACCACCAAATTTTATTACAAGCATTTTGACCTTTTAATTATGAATTAGGGGTTAAAGGTAAAAATGTTTTAGAAACATGTATTTACCGATCACCATAAGCAGGGCGAGAAAAATAAGTGACAGTTCAGGTTGCTAACCATCTGCCTTAAGGATTGAAGATTGGCTCTAAGAGGGACTTAGCTGAGACAGGTCTACATCGATGGAGATTATCTCATCTGCACTTACCTTCACTTCATTATATCTGCCTAGTACTTCCATCGTGACTCCGGTTTCAAGGTGTTTCACGAAAATTAAATCGTATACCCCTTCTTCAAGGAAACCAAGAGAAAACTGCTTTGCGCTGATGTAGGTAGAAGTCGTTGAGTTAAAGAATGCTACCCGGTCTCCTGTCTGGGTGGCTTCATTACCTGAAAACGTTCCTCTTTTGTAGGCATAAACAACCACCCTGTTTGGGACTGCACTATTCACTAAGGCAGCTTTGATATGACCTGATTTTTTAGTTTCAACAAAGCGCACGTATGGATCCAAAATGTATTCTCCTTTTTCGTTAATGCGAATGGATTTACGCAAATCAAAATCAAGGGTAATGTCTGTGATGCCACGAGAATAGATGCCCATTCCTTTTTCGAGTACGACCTCTGGCGCCTGCCCTTCCGGCATGTACAAAGGAGCAGATGACCCATTTTTGAAAACAATATTGGATTGCGGGCTGATGATCAGACTGCTATTGCGATTGGCCATATTCAAACTCAGCTTCATGGAAGAAAATTCACCAGGGCTGGTGTACTGGTCAATCAACAAAATGGATTTACCCCCAGTATAGGCCAGCAGATTTACACCTACTGGTTGTTCAAAATTTCTAAAGGCTTTCCAGTTTCCGTTTTGGTAACCCTCAATATTGGTGATTACCAGGTTCACAGATTTTACCTGATCAGCATCTACGGGTGCGTCAGTAATTGAAATCTTGAGTGTTCCTTTGAGGCCACCTTCTTCGCCACAGCCCAAATTCAATAAAGCAATCACCAACCATACACCCCAGACATTTATTGTTTTTAGCTTTTTCATCTCTTATCTATGGTCGAATGTAGGGCTGGGTAACCTATCCGGATAGAGTATGTCGCTGAATGGATGAAATTGCCTTTAAAACGACAAAACCCCCGAATTTTCGGGGGTTTTGTCGTTTAAAGTATTTAAAGCAAGCCGTTATTTCTTGTCTTTATCGTCTACTTCTTCATATTCTACATCAGACACATTCTCTTCAGTACCGTTTCCAGCCGCTCCTGTTGCACCTGCCCCAGCATTAGCATCGGCTCCTTGCTGAGCGCCACCGGCTGCTCCAGCTGCGTACATCTCTTGAGATGCAGCCTCCCAGGCTTTGTTCAATTCGGCCATAGCACTTTCAATGGCGGCAACATCCTGTGCTTTGTGTGCTTCTTTCAATTTTTCAAGCGCTCCGTTGATAGGAGTTTTATTGCCATCAGATATTTTATCTCCAAACTCTTTCAATTGCTTTTCAGTCTGGAAGATCAAAGAATCGGCTTGATTGATTTTTTCAATTCGCTCTTTCTCTGCTTTATCTGTTTCGGCATTGGCCTGTGCCTCTTCTTTCATCTTTTTGATTTCAGCTTCAGTAAGTCCTGAAGAGGCCTCAATCCTGATTTTTTGCTCTTTACCTGTTCCTTTGTCTTTGGCAGACACATGAAGAATTCCGTTTGCGTCAATATCGAATGTTACTTCAATTTGAGGCACACCTCGTGGTGCTGGTGGAATTCCATCCAAATGGAATCTTCCAATCGTACGGTTGTCCTTTGCCATCGGACGCTCACCTTGCAATACATGTATCTCTACAGAAGGCTGGCTGTCAGATGCTGTTGAGAACACCTCTGACTTTTTGGAAGGAATGGTAGTGTTGGACTCAATCAACTTGGTCATCACACCGCCCATGGTTTCAATACCCAACGACAGTGGAGTCACATCCAACAACAGTACATCTTTTACTTCACCAGTCAATACACCCCCCTGAATGGCGGCTCCAATTGCTACTACCTCATCTGGGTTAACACCCTTGGATGGCTTCTTGCCAAAAAACTTCTCAACCTCTTCCTGTATGCGTGGGATACGAGTAGATCCACCTACCAGAATCACTTCGTCAATGTCACTTTTGCTCATACCGGCATCTTCCATGGCCTTCTTGCAAGGCTCCAAAGTTCTGCGTACCAAGTCATCAACCAGTTGCTCAAATTTTGCTCTGGTCAATTTTTTCACAAGGTGCTTAGGTACTCCGTCTACTGAAGTAACATAAGGTAAGTTGATTTCACTTTCTGAAGAACTTGATAGTTCAATCTTTGCCTTCTCCGCAGCTTCCTTCAGACGCTGCAAAGCCATTGGATCTTTTCTCAGATCAATGTTCTCATCAGCTTTGAACTCATCAGCCAACCAGTTGATTATTTTTTGGTCAAAGTCATCACCACCTAAGTGTACATCACCATTGGTCGATTTTACTTCGAATACACCATCACCCAATTCAAGAATAGAGACATCGAATGTACCACCACCCAGGTCATACACCGCAATCTTCATGTCCTTGTTCTTCTTGTCCATACCGTACGCAAGTGCAGCTGCGGTTGGCTCGTTGATGATTCTTTTCACATCGAGACCAGCAATCTGTCCGGCTTCTTTCGTAGCCTGGCGCTCAGCATCGTTGAAGTAAGCAGGCACGGTAATTACCGCTTCTGTTACTGCGGTGCCCAGATAGTCTTCTGCCGTACTCTTCATTTTTTGAAGAATCATTGCAGAGATTTCCTGTGGGGTGTAGAGACGATCTCCGATTTTTACTCGGATGGTGTCGTTGTTGCCTTTTTCTACAGCATAAGAAACCATCTTCTTCTCTCCAGACACTTCATCGAATTTTTTACCCATGAAGCGTTTGATGGAAGTTACCGTATTGTTGGGATTAGTTATCGCTTGTCTTTTAGCAGGATCACCTACTTTGCGCTCACCTTTACCGTTGTCCAAAAATCCTACGATAGAAGGGGTGGTTCTGCGGCCCTCGCTGTTGGCGATAACCACAGGCTCATTACCCTCCATTACGGCTACGCAGGAGTTGGTTGTTCCTAAGTCTATTCCTATAATTTTTCCCATGATATGATCAGTTAATTCAATTCGATTTTAATAGCAACTTGCATTGATCAATGGTTGTGCCAAGGGGTATTTTTTTGCAAAAAGTGACACATTGTCATAAATAATCACCTTGTATGAGGTTTACTTGACGATTTTGTCTTTGGGCGGTCCTGCCTCGTGCCTCGGCAGGTCAGGCTATTCAGGGCTGCGGCCCTCATGCTTCGGGCTGCTGCGCACCCTTACTATCCTTGCCGCAATTCGCTCCAAACGGTAAGATGAAGTACCTTCCTGATGTGTCCGGTGGGTAGATTTTCTTACTTTTGCTCCTCCTTTATGACACTCGAACAAGAAATAGCAAAACGCAGAACTTTTGGTATCATCAGTCACCCTGATGCTGGAAAAACGACCCTTACAGAAAAATTACTCCTGTTTGGAGGGGCAATTCAAAAGGCTGGAGCTGTTAAATCCAGCAAAATAAAGGATCACGCCCGTAGCGACTGGATGGAAATTGAGAAACAACGGGGTATCTCAGTGGCCACTTCTGTCATGGGATTCAATTATAAAGACATTAAAATAAACCTGCTCGATACACCCGGTCACCAGGATTTTGCCGAAGACACTTATCGCACCCTCACTGCAGTGGACAGTGTTATCATGGTGATCGATTGCGTGAAAGGGGTGGAAATGCAAACCGAAAAATTGATGGAAGTGTGTCGCATGCGCAATACGCCCGTGATATGCTTTATCAATAAACTCGATCGCGAAGGACAGGATCCTTTTGACCTGCTGGACGAGATCGAAGAGAAATTGAATATCAAAGTAAGGCCGTTGAGCTGGCCAATCAGCATGGGTAAAACTTTCAAAGGAGTTTACTCGCTGTATGAAAAGAGTCTGAAGCTTTTTACACCAAGTAAAACCAAGGTGGAAGAGGCCATAGAAATTGCAGACATTGCTGATCCATCCATTGATGGCTATGTGGGCGAAAATAATGCAAAACAACTACGGGCTGATGTAGAATTAATAGAGGGTGTCTATCCCGATTTTGAAGTGGAAGACTATTTGTCCGGTAAGGTTGCTCCGGTGTTCTTTGGAAGTGCCGTAAACAACTTCGGAGTTAAAGAATTGCTGGACACTTTTATTAAAATTGCACCACCTCCAATTCCAAGAGAAACCACGCTGAGAGCAATCACACCTGACGAAAAAAAATTCAGTGGTTTCATTTTTAAGATTCATGCCAACATGGATCCAAAGCATCGCAACAGGATTGCATTCCTCAGGGTATGCTCGGGCAAGTTCGAACGGGGGACAAACTATTTTCACGTAAGACAAGATAAAAATATAAGGTTCTCCAACGCCACCGCCTTCATGGCACAAGACAGAGAGACAGTGGAAGAAGCATGGCCAGGCGACATCGTAGGATTATATGATACCGGCAACCTGAAAATAGGGGACACGCTCACAGAAGGGGAGAAGACCACTTACACCGGCATTCCTAGTTTTTCGCCTGAGATATTCAAGGAAGTGATCAACAAAGACGCCATGAAGACCAAACAGCTTGAGAAAGGACTACTTCAATTGATGGAAGAGGGTGTGGCGCAGTTGTTCAGCTACCAGCTAGGAAACAGAAAAGTAGTGGGAACCGTTGGTGCACTCCAATTCGAAGTAATTCAGTTTCGTCTGAAGAACGAATACAACGCAACGGTGGAGTTTGCTTCTCAGAATATTTATAAGGCATGCTGGATCAGTAGTAAAGATCCAAAGAAGCTAGAAGAGTTTCTGGACTCGAAGCAGCGTCACATTGCGCGTGACAAAGATGACAAATTGGTATTCATGGCCGAATCCAAAGCCTGGCTCCAAATGGTGCAAGACAATTTCCCGGATATTGAGTTCCACTTTACTTCGGAATTTAAGGAAAATGATGAGGTGGCTTCCCGATAGAGGTAATATGGCCACTACCAATTATATCGATGTGTTGTTTGAGGATAATCATCTTCTCATCGTCAACAAACCAGTTGGGATGCTGGTGCAGGGGGATGCAACGGGTGATGAACCCTTGGTAGAAATTGGCAAGCAATACATTAAAGAAAAATACAATAAACCTGGTGCAGTATTTCTAGGAGTGGTTCATCGACTGGATCGACCTGTGAGTGGCGTTGTCGTATTTGCCCGTACATCAAAAGCACTTGCCCGCATGAATGAACAATTCAGGGATAAAAAGACCAAAAAGACGTATTGGGCAATAGTAGCGCAAAAACCGCCTGCAACATCGGGCCGATTGGTACATTGGCTTGTCAAAGATGAAAAAAGGAATAAGACCACTGCTCACGCAAAAGAAAATAAGGAGGGTAAGCGTTCGGAGCTGGATTACCAGTTAATAAAGAATCAGGGCCCTTATTATCTGATTCAGGTTAATCCGATAACAGGCAGGCCGCATCAGATACGCGTGCAGCTGGCCAGTATGGATTGTGCTATCGTTGGAGACGTAAAGTACGGCTCACCAGCACCCAATGACGATGGCGGAATCTGTCTGCATGCCAAAATGCTGGAGTTTGTCCATCCGGTAACCAAAGAAACACTTCGCATTGAAGCCAATGCTCCTGAAACGGGAGCATGGAGTCTCTTTTGTTAATCTCATTCCTTTTGCGGTTATAATTCTTAGCAGCCTTTCTATATCTTGGCCGCGAAAAAGAAATAGTTATAGGCAGTGAGTTGGATTGACAAACTTCAGGAACGGTGGAAAGTAGGCAGTGCTTTCCAGGTGGTAATCATTCTGATTGTATTTGCCTGCACGGGATTTACCGTTCTTTTTCTCAAACAACCCCTTCTGAGAATCCTGGTTGGTGAAGGAGAAATGCCGCTGTGGATTTCAATTGTCTATTACCTTCTCATTCTGCCTGTGTACAACATCCTCTTGCTTTTTTACGGTTTAATTTTTGGGCAATTCAGTTTTTTTTGGTCTTTCGAAAAGCGGTTCATTAAGAGAGTATTGTCTATATTTAAGTGAACAATCATCAGTTGACTTAACAAAACCAAACATGAAATCGAAACTGTATTACTTACTGGCCATGCTCTTTATAGCGGCCTGTTCTTCTCCTAAATACGCGTATCATTTCGACCGTTATGATTATAACTCCGGTAAAAAGGGGAATAAAGTCGATGTGGCCAAAATGGAGAATGAAGTAAGCCCTATTCAGGCTGAACAATTATTAGCCAGTAAGGAAAACACGATGGTATTGCCTTTAGAAAAGAAGGAGCCCTCCGTAAAGGAAGAAATCAAAAAGACTTACGTTCAGATGTCAAAATCAGAGCGGAAGGCATTTAGGGCTGATGTAAAAAAATATCTAAAGGAGAAAAAAGAGAGTGTAAAGGCCACCAAGAGCACTAATGCAATGGACAACGACCTGAAACTAGCTGCTATTTTTGGAGCAGTTGGACTGGTTGCGCTCATTATCAGTGGTGATGTGTTCTACATCATTGGAGGTATAGCCATGATCATCGGGGTGGTGTTTTTTGTAAAGTGGCTGGTTAGACAATAAATCAGTTCAGTATTCGGCATAAAAAAAGGAGATACACGTATCTCCTTTTTTATTTTAATATGAATCACTGTTAGACTGCTATTCCGTCAGCAAGCAGGATCACTTTGTTTTTCATTACCTCCACTACACCTCCGGTAATTTTTATCTGGGAGGTTGCTTCCTTTGACTTATAGACCACATCGCCCTCTTTCAGTAAACTCACTAAAGGGGCGTGATCATTCAAAATCTGGAAAGAACCATCCGCTCCGGGGAAGGTGGCAATATGCACTTCACCTTCAAATATTTTTTTCTCTGGTGTTATTATTTCTAAATGCATGCTTTTAAGCTTTAGCTTCAGCCATTAATCGCTCTCCTTTTTCTATTGCTTGTTCTATGCTACCCACAAGGTTGAAGGCTGCTTCAGGGTATTGATCCAGCTCACCATCCATGATCATGTTAAATCCTTTGATGGTGTCTTTAATGTCTACCAATACTCCTTTTAATCCAGTAAAGGCCTCAGCTACGTGGAAAGGCTGTGATAAGAAACGTTGTACCCTTCTTGCACGGTGCACTACCAATTTATCCTCATCACTTAATTCATCCATACCAAGAATGGCGATGATATCCTGAAGTTCTTTATAGCGCTGCAATGTTTCTTTTACTCGCTGTGCACAGTTGTAGTGCTCCTCTCCAACGATGTCGGCACGAAGAATTCTTGATGTTGAATCCAAAGGATCCACCGCAGGATAGATACCTAATTCGGCAATTTTACGAGACAATACGGTTGTCGCATCCAAGTGAGAGAAGGTTGTTGCGGGGGCCGGGTCAGTCAAGTCATCGGCAGGTACGTAAACGGCCTGTACCGATGTGATGGATCCATTTTTAGTAGAAGTAATACGCTCCTGCATAGCACCCATCTCAGTTGCCAGCGTAGGCTGGTATCCAACGGCAGATGGCATACGACCCAATAGAGCCGATACCTCAGAACCTGCCTGCGTAAAACGGAAGATATTATCGATAAAGAAAAGGATATCTCTTCCCTTTCCGGTTCCATCTCCATCGCGGAAATACTCAGCAACAGTCAAACCAGACAATGCCACACGAGCACGGGCTCCAGGAGGCTCATTCATCTGACCAAAAACGAAGGTTGCTTTAGAGTCTTTTAATTTTTCTGTGTCTACTTTAGAAAGATCCCATCCACCAGCATGTAGAGACTTAACGAATTCTTCACCATAATTGATGATACCAGCTTCGATCATCTCACGCAACAAGTCGTTTCCTTCACGAGTACGCTCACCAACACCGGCAAATACGGAAAGACCAGAGTATGCCTTAGCGATGTTATTGATCAACTCCTGGATCAAAACGGTTTTACCTACACCGGCACCACCAAAAAGACCAATTTTACCACCTTTCACGTAAGGTTCGATCAGGTCAATTACTTTAATACCAGTATACAATACCTCTGAGGAGGTAGACAAGTTTTCGTAAAGAGGGGCTGATCTGTGGATAGGCAGCGATTTAGTAGTTTTTGGCTTAGAAATGCCGTCAATCGTTTCACCGATTACATTAAATAGTCTTCCTTTTATTTCTTCCCCAATCGGCATTTGGATAGGTGATCCTGTATCAGTCACTTCAGATCCGCGTACAAGGCCTTCTGTACCATCCATTGCTACGGCTCTTACTCTATCTTCTCCAAGATGTTGTTGCACTTCCAGCACGATTCTGGTGCCATCAGTTTTGGTCACTTCTAGAGAGTCAAGGATATTTGGGAGCTTAGATCCAGCTCCGTCAAAAGCTACGTCCACTACGGGTCCGATTACTTGAGTAATTCTTCCGGTATTTGCCATTTATATCTGTTTATTAGGGGTATTAAAATCCGACCGCAAAAGTAGCGCTTTCAGGTTCAAAGGCAAAAAAGAGAACCTCGAAAAATGGCCTATTTTACTGTGTTTTTAAGTGATCTTTGTCTTATGCACTTAATAGTTCAATTCTGAAGGTTGTACCTTGATTTTCATCGGAGGTTTTAACGAAAATTTTGCCTCCGTGATAGAGCTCTACAATCCTTTTGGCAAGTGTAAGGCCAAGCCCCCAACCTCTCTTTTTGGTAGTGAATCCAGCTTTAAAGACATTGGCAATGTTGGCCTTTGGAATGCCCTTGCCGGTATCTGAAATGTCGATAAAGACCTTCCCGTCACTTCCTCTCAAAATTTTAATGGCAATGGTTCCGGAGCTCCCGATGGCATCCACTGCATTTTTGCAAAGATTTTCAATGACCCACTCCAGCAAAGGGGCATGAGCTTTGGCCATGATGGATTCGGATAGGGTGTAGAGTTCAATATTTATTTTGGAAGAAACGCGTGGTTCAAGGTAACTCACCACGTTGCTGATCAGAGAGTAGATGTTTTCATCTTTTAAGGTGGGCGTAGACCCAATACTTGAAAACCTTTCCGTAACCATGGTGAGCTTTCGGATGTCTTTGTCCAGTTCGTCTACGATCCCCTTGTTTTTAATCTCAGGGTCATCACGTAAAACTTCAATCCAGGCCATTAAAGACGAAAGGGGTGTACCCAATTGATGTGCGGTTTCCTTGGCCAGCCCCACCCACACCCGGTTTTGTTCCGCTGCTTTTGAATAATTGAATGCCAGGTAAGAGATAAATCCAAAAATGGCGATCACCGAAAGTTGTATGTATGGGTAGGCCACTAATTGCTTCAGCAACAAAGAATTTTTATAGTAGACATATTGCTTGCCAAATACTTCGCCCGTGTTGGGATCCTTTAGTACGATCTCAATAGGTGGATAAGTGGCTTTCATTTCGGCCAATTCTCTTTCCAGTTTTTCATTTTTCTTTTGAGGAGACCAGGTTGGGTCAATATTTAAGTTGCCGGAGTAAACAAACTCTCCTTCCTTATTGACCAGAATGGTAGGGATACTACTGTTTTTATAGATGATTTCTTCCGTGATAAATAAAATATTGTTTTCGGCATCATTGAGTGTGTATTCCAGCGCACGCGCATACAATCGAACTTGCCGTGTTTCCCGCTCCTTCAATTGATCCACCAGAATGTTGGTGTAGTAGATAGAGCCAATACTGATAATAACGGACACAACAAGAATAATCCATTTCAGGTTGGTGTTGTCCTGATAAAAATCCATGGAAGGCAATGCGTTCTTACGCGACATAACCTATGAATATAAAGAAAAAAAGCAATAAGGGACTTGGAGTACGTTCAAAGTGATAATAAAACAATTGCTTCACGCAAATGAGGTGATCATCCTTTCATCATAAACCACTTAACCAACACTTTATAGCTCACCTTCGAGCCATGCATCAATATTCCAATACGATATATTCTTGCAGCTACCCATGTGGTGAAGATAAATCCTCCAATCAAACAAATCATAGAAGCAGCAAGCTGAATCGGAGGAACTCCAAAACCAATTCTACCCATCATGGCGATGGGAGAAGTAAACGGAATAATGGATAGCCAGATACTAATGGTTCCGTGTGGGTTGTCAAGAATAAAAGTGAACAATGCAAAATAGGATACTAGCATGGGTATGGTAATAGGAAAAATAAATTGCTGAGCTTCTGCGGGGCTGTCAACCGCTGAGCCAACCGCAGCAAAGAGTGCTCCATACAAAAGATACCCACCCAGAAAGTAAAACAGAAAACTGGACACGATGTAGAAAACAGGAATTTCATTCACCGTTTGCATCATTTCCATAAAATCAGAGTTCTGTGGTACTTCATTGGCAACTGCCATTTGATCTACCATTTCTTGTTGAGGCATATCGAAACCCAGGTAACCAAGTACTAAAGAAGAGACTGAAGTGATAAGGACTATCCAAATGAGAAATTGCAATAAGCCAACAGAAGCAAGTCCCAATATTTTGCCCAGCATGAGCTGAAAAGGTCGCACCGAAGATACAATTACCTCAACCACTTTGCTTGTTTTCTCTTCGATTACACCTTGCATGATTTGTGCGCCATACACAAAAATGAAAATGTAAATCAAAATGCCTCCTATCATTCCGATGGCAAAGAGCACTTTAGTGTCACTGGATTTTTCCTGACCTGATTCGCTTAGACTGATGGAGCGTATAGAGACGTTGGTTTTTAGACTATCCAATATTTTTTGATCAATGTTGAACTTGATCATTTTGGCTTCTTTGATTTGTAACGCCAACTTTGACTCCAGATCGTTAATGTCACTTGGGCTGGGATTTATTTTTGTATAAAGCGTAATACCCGATGGGTTGGATAACGTGATTTTAGGAATGTGGAGCAACCCAAAATCATCACTGTTGCTAAAAGCGATTTTAGCGTCTTCGATAGTGCCATCAAATCTTTTGAGCTCGTATCTTTTTACTTCATCCGGATTAAATAATCCGCTCTCATCTACAAAATGGATGACTTCCATCCGGGCGCTTTTCTCTTGCTCCTTGGCTACATATACCATAATGGCAATGATGGCCGGAAAAATCAACGGCAATAAAATGGTAGCGATGAGAAATGATTTCTTTTGAACGCGGTTGAGAAACTCACGTTGGATGATCAGAAAAATTTTATTCATCACTTCCTCCGTTTACAAGTTGAATAAAGATGTCATTCATAGAAGGTACTTTTTCTCTGAACCCATGAATTTCTGTTGAGCCGATAAGGTCCTGAATTAATTGGTTGGCATTTCTGTCAGATTTGATTCTGACAAGTGTTTCCAGGTAGTTGTCTTCAAGATTCCGCTGATGGATGCGTTCGTAATTTTCACCATCCAATGAAAAATCCCCTTTGTGCTCTACAATGAAAGTATTGGTTTTGAATTTTGCCTTTACCTCTTTCTTTTGACCTTCCAATATTTTTTTTGACTTGTTGATCAGCGCAATATGGTCACACAGTTCTTCAACGGTTTCCATTCGGTGAGTGGAAAAAATGATCGTACTCCCTTTGTCTCTTAATGCCAGAATTTCATCACGTATTAGATTGGCATTTACAGGATCAAAGCCTGAAAAAGGTTCATCCAGGATAATTAATTTGGGCTCATGAAGCACGGTGCTGATGAATTGAATCTTTTGCGCCATACCTTTTGACAAGTCTTCGATTTTCTTGCTCCACCAGTCCTTGATCTCAAATTTATCTATCCAGTATTTGATCCTGACAAGCGCATCACTTTTGCTCAACCCGCGAAGTCGGGCCAGATAAATCAATTGTTCACCAACCTTTAGTTTTTTATAAAGACCACGCTCTTCTGGTAAGTACCCGATTACACCAATATGGTGAGGGGACAACTTCTCTCCATTGATCAGTATGGTTCCCTCATCTGCATCGATGATTTGATTAATGATTCTTATCAATGTAGTTTTTCCTGCTCCATTGGGCCCGAGCAATCCAAAAATACTTTGATGGGGAACTGTAAGGCTAACCTCACTTAAAGCAACATGGTTGGAATATCGCTTGGTAATGTTTTGAACTACGAGTTGGTCCACAGGCTTAGGTCAAGTCAATCAATAGCATTAGTACCAAAAATAGCTATTGGATTACAGGATATCCGCAATTCTTTAAAAAATATAAAGGTTATTCTGATTTGTCTTTAAAGACAATTTTGCCCAGCGATACATCCAGATCGAAAGTGAGGGCATTGGTTTTGCCTTTGGAATAGGCGCTATTGACAAATGTATTTTCGCCAATCTTTTTCAGGCTCTTGCACATATCCAGGCTGCAAAGCCAGGAGTTGTTGATTTTAACCATTACAGGTATCTCAGGACCAGGCAGTAGGATAACCAGATTACCGGCTCCTACGCTTCCTTTTACATGGTTGCTGTTGGTGGGCCTGTCACTAAAATCAAGGAGAATATTGCCAAAGCCCACATCGGCCATTACCACGTGTGATCTGGCCAGGTTGAGTTGTCTGACGTTTAGCGAGCCCATGTCCACTTTTACAAAAAAAGTATCCATTTCAATTTTATTTTCAATGCCCGATCCGTAGAAAACGTTTACGTCAGCACTCCCAGTTTTAATTTTTAATTGTTGAATGGATAAGCCAGATAGATCAATGTTGGCATTGCCAAGACCATAATCCAGTGCAAGTGAGTAGGGCTTGTTCTCTGAGAGGTAAACTTTCCAAAACTTTTCAGTAGGTCGCTCTTCACCGCCAAACACCTGATACGAGATTTTTTGACCCACTCCGCGCTTGCTTTCTTGTTCAAGGGAAAGGCTCACTTGGGCAGTATTTCCTTTTATTTCATTGCGGAAAGCATGGCCATAGTCTTCCAGGTCCTGATTGCTGTAAACGTTAAGCAAATCAGAATTCTGACTCGGGCGAATAAAGCAATTGCCTGTTTTGGTGCTTAAATGAAGCTCAACTTTTTGAATCTGTTCTCTGTCTTCAACAGAAAACTGCTTCTTGATTTGACCAAAACTGTTACTAACGATTGCTGATCCTACAGAAGCTGCTAAAAAATACTTCCACATAGTTCTATTTTACGAAATCACCTCCGGTCAAGTTTCGGGCATAAAAGCAATAAAACCTGACAAAAAATAACCTACAGAAGAGGGTATACGTAAAAAAGAGCCCTAGGGTTAGAACTTTTACGAAAAATACTCTTTCATGCGCTCAAAGAAACCTTTTTCCTGGCCATCTGACTGGGGCTGGAAGTGAGGAGACTCCCTCAGGCTTTCCAATTTTGACTTTTCTTCAGCTGAAAGTTTTTTGGGCACCCACACATTTATGTAAATGAGCTGATCTCCAGCACCATATCCATTGATGTCTTTGATGCCTTTTCCTCTCAATCTCAGCATTTTTCCACTTTGAGTGCCCGGATCAATTTTGATACGCACTTTGCCTCCAATGGAAGGGATTTCGACTGAGGTGCCCAGTGCTGCATCTACAAAGTTGAGGTAAAGGTCATAGATCACATTATTGCCATCACGCTTCAGTACTTTGTCTTCCTGCTCCTCCACGAGAATGAGCAAGTCACCGGCAGGCCCGCCACCGGGAGCATCATTTCCTTTGCCCGACATAGACAATTGCATGCCTTCACTTACGCCTGCAGGGATTTTAATTGTGATCAGTTCCTCTTTTGATTCCAGACCTGAGCTGTCAATTCCAGGAGGTCTTTTGTCTATCAATTGTCCTGCGCCACCACATGAAGGACATGCCGATGTGGACACCATCTGACCTAGCATAGTATTGACTACTTTGCGCACCTGACCGGAACCACCACAGGTTTGACAATTTTTGAAAGTAACACCATCCGCTTTGATGAGGCGATGGACTTTTATTTTTTTCTCTACACCGGTAGCAATTTCTTCCAGCGTGAGTTTCAGTTTGATGCGCAGGTTTGAGCCTTTGCGCTGGCGTGAACGTGAGCCACCACCTCCAAAAAAACTATCGAAGGGACTTCCGCCACCACCACCGAAGATATCTCCAAACTGGCTGAAGATATCGTCCATATTCATCTCGTGCCCCTGGAATCCACCCCTGCCAGGGCGAGAGTGACCAAAACGATCATATTGAGCCCTCTTATCAGGATCCCTTAAAACCTCATAGGCTTCAGCAGCTTCTTTGAACTTCTCCTCAGAAGCCTTATCGCCAGGATTTTTATCTGGATGATACTGAATGGCTACTTTACGGTAGGCCTTTTTTATCTCTTCGGCAGAAGCGCCTTTGCTTACGCCTAATATTTCGTAGTAATCGCGTTTAGTTGACATCAGGGAGGGGATTTGAAATTAATTGCCGATTACCACTTTGGCAAAGCGAATTACCTTATCATTTAGCAAGTAGCCTTTTTCTACAACGTCTACGATCTTACCTTTCATGGATTCATCAGGGGAAGGAACTTGTGTGATGGCTTCGTGAAAATCAGGATCAAAATCTGAACCAGCACCCGTCTCCATTACTTTGACACCGTACTGATCAAGCACTTTCCATAATTTGTTTTTGATCAAAAGAAAACCTTCGATACCTGAATTTGCAGGGTCAGAACTGGATTTTTCGGCCCTTTCGAAATCGTCAACAACGGGAAGCAATGCAATGATCAATTGCTCATTGGCATTTTGGATCAACTCAAGCTTTTCTTTGGAAGTGCGTCTTCTGTGATTGTCAAATTCGGCATAGAGGCGCACATATTTGTCTTTTGCTTCTGACAAATCGTCTTGAAGCTTTTTAAAGGGATCTAATCCTTCTTCAGCTGAATTATTGCTATTCTCTTCAGCCTCAACTCCTTGATCGGCTATGGGAGCCAAATCCTCTGCCAATTCCCCCTTTTTCTCCATTTGCTCTTCTGATTGTGTATTTTTTTCCATTCTAAGTGCGTTCAAAGCATGCAAAAAGACAACAATTTTGCCAGAAATCAGAATTGTGTCATTATGACACGCTTAGCTTTTTTAGTGAAGATTTTTCCAGATCAAATCCTTCAGTTCAGCAATGCCTTGACCTGTCGGGGCGCTGATGAACAGCGTGGGTAATTCGGTTGGGATTTCTTTGGCTAATTCTTCCTTGAGTTCATCGTCCAGTAAGTCTGACTTTGAAATAGCCAGGATTCTTTTTTTATCCAGCAGTTCAGGATTGTATTTTTTTAACTCGTCCAACAGAATGGCATATTCTTTTTTGATGTCTTTCGCATCTGCAGGCACAAGAAACAGTAGTAGAGAGTTGCGCTCAATGTGCTTTAAAAACCTGATGCCCAATCCACGTCCTTCAGCGGCCCCTTCAATGATTCCGGGAATATCAGCCATCACGAAAGACTTATTATCGCGATAGGCCACTACACCCAGGTTAGGAGTCAAAGTGGTGAAGGCGTAATCAGCAATCTTTGGCTTTGCTGCGGATACAACGGAAAGGAGTGTAGACTTGCCTGCATTGGGAAAACCTACAAGACCTACATCGGCCAGTAACTTAAGTTCAAGAATGATCCACTCTTCGATACCGGGTTCACCGGGTTGCACATGGGTGGGTGCCTGATTGGTAGAGGTAGTAAAATAAGCATTGCCTTTGCCGCCTCTTCCTCCGGGAGTAAGTATTACCTCTTGACCGTCTTCATTGATTTCACAGAGAAATTCATCTGTCTCCGCTCTTTTGGCTATTGTGCCAAGCGGCACTTCAATGATCTCATCTTTACCGTCAGCTCCCGTGCGGTTAGCCTCCTCTCCACCATTTCCAGGTGCAGCAATGACGTGCTTACGATATTTCAAATGCAGTAGCGTCCACAACTGTGCATTGCCTCGAAGGATAACGTGACCACCACGTCCTCCATTGCCTCCATCTGGACCTCCCTTGTTGGTAAGTTTATCCCTGTGGAAATGGAGACACCCTGCACCTCCTTTTCCAGAACGAGAATTGAATTTTACGTAATCAATGAAGTTGGGAGAGGACACGAATATTTATTGTTTAAACCTGAGCCTCTTTTCTGTCAATAATTGCAGTAATCGATGTAAAGATATCATCAATATTGCCTACTCCCTTCACTGTATTCAATCGGCCTTGTTTTTCATAATAAGGAAGCACGTGAATGGTTTTACTGAAATATTCTGTAATTCTTTTATTCAGTTTATCATCTTCATCATCAGGCCTGTTTTCAATTGCCCTGCGCTTGGCTATGCGTTGGCGAACTTCTTTTTCTTCAACATCCAGCGCAATAATAAAGTGAATGGCCGTATGGTTATTTTTCATGAATTGATCTAATGCCTCGGCTTGTGCTACAGTACGAGGAAACCCATCAAACAAAAAGCCTTTGGCATCTGGATTCTTGTCCAGCTCTTCTTTGAGCATGGCGATAGTAATCTCATCTGGAACCAGTGCACCACTATTCATAATCTCCTTTACCTGTTGACCCAATGGCGTATCATTTTTAGTATGCCATCTGAACAAGTCACCTGTTGAGATGTGAACAAAACCATATTTTTTTATCAGCTTTTCGCTCTGCGTTCCCTTGCCTGCACCAGGTGGGCCAAATAATACCAGATTGATCATCTTAGAATGTCTATAGTTTAAGGGGTGCGAAGATAAAGATTCAGTGGCCGAATTGCTAATCTGAGGATGCAGGCATCGGCCCTACTTGCTTATACAGGTCCGGAAAATTTCTTCCCCAACCCTCATAATCGAGCCCATAGCCCAGAATAAACTCGTCTTCAATCTCGAATCCTACATATTTTGGCTGCACGGCCTGATCGCGCGCCTTAGCCTTTCTAAATAGTGTCACTATCTCTACTGATTTGGTGCCAAGGCTTTGGAGCTCTTCTACCACTTTGGTTAAGGTGAGCCCGGTGTCCATTACATCTTCAATTAATATCAGGTCTTGATTGAAGAGGCTCTCCTGAAGACCAATTAAAGTTTTAAGGTGTCCAGAACTTACCACTCCTTGCATAGAGCTATGTTTCACAAAAGAAACACGGCATGGTATTTTGATTTTGCGGGTAAGGTCTGCGGCAAACATAAATGAACCATTTAGGATAGGAAGGAACAATGGACTTCTACCCTTATAATCTTCATCAATTTGAGCAGCGAGTAAGGCTACCTTTTCTGCTATCTTATCGCTTGCGATGAACTTACGAAATTCAATGTCTTTGATTTTCATCCAACTTCATAGACGTTGTGATGACAAAAATAGGTTTTTTGAAACCAGATTCGAAAAAATAAAAATGGGGGAGTAATCCCAGTTGAGTGGACCGTTACAAATCTTTCATTAAATACCGGTAAAGCCTTATCATAGAAGTAATATCCTTTTTATGCACTTTTTCATGAGGAGTATGTGGATCTTGAGAAGGAGGACCAACAAAACACCAGTCAAAAGGTATTGGCGCTCTTTGCAATTCTCCGCCATCACTTGATCCAGAGCCTTCCACCTCAAGTTGATAGGGCACCTTTCTTTTTTTGGCCACCTCAATGACTTTGTTTACAAATGCTCTGCGTGGAATATTTCTGTCGCGCAAAGATATGGCCACCCCTTTTCCAAGCTCTACCCCGTCTGTGGCCCAGGTAATGTCAGAAATGAGCGCTTGTCTTACGCCCCACATTCGGTGAATGTAGTTGGCGAGGTAGCCCACACTTCCACCACCATGCTCTTCCCAGCAACTAAACACAATGACACCATCTTTCAATTTCTCAGCAATCTGAAGCGCATTGTAGATGCCAAGTCGGTTGTCGAGATAAGGTGATTGAATGAATTGTTTACTTTCTCTGAAATTTGGTTTATAGGTGAGGCTGGTACCTCTGTCAATGGCTCTTCCAAATTTGTAAAAGGCGTGATTGTCTTTATCATATTCCAGCTCACATTCAATTTCACCTTTGCTATCGTGTCCAACTAATTTTGTACTGACTTCAGCATCAGGACTACCGATAGGAAGCAACTGATTGAAATAGCGTACACTAAAACCAATTGAATCCATGTGGGCAAAAATGGCAGTTCTCGGGTTTCCAAATTTGAGCATGAAGCAATCCTGAAATTCGTCACCTTCAATAATCTCAGGCTGTCTGGCCCATTTTTTTGCATTTTTTTTGATGTATTTTAGGAGATAGGCTTTCATGGGAGCTTCATATCCTGACGGAGCATGTACTTCGCACAATTCTTTTAACAAATTCATAAAGCGTTGATCTAAATGTGCCGAATCGTAAAGTATATTCTCGTTTACCGATTTCTTTACACAACTTTATTCTAAATTTTCATTAGAAAAAAGATATTAGCCAGATGCTTTTTGTTTTAGAAGACCAAAATTCGATTGCCAGCCAGTTTATGAGTGAACTGAGAGACATTACGATTCAAAGCGATCGGATGCGTTTCAGAACCAACCTGCAACGTATTGGAAATATAATGGCCTATGAGATTTCAAAAAAATTGAGTTACGGAGATAAAACAATTGAAACACCTCTTGCGAAAATGAGCATAAGTGCTTTAAAAGAACAACCTGTTTTGATTACAATTCTTCGCGCAGGCATTCCTTACTTCAATGGCTTTCAACAGTTTTTTGATCGAGCTGATTGTGGGTTTATTGGTGCCTACAGAAAGGAAGATTCAGAGCAACTTAAAATAAAACTCGATTATGTGGCTACTCCCAGTCTTGAAGGCAGGGATGTTATATTGATAGACCCTATGTTGGCTACAGGATTTTCGGTTACGGAGGCATTAAAAGCTATGAAAGACAGAGGCTATCCAAGACACCTTTACATTGCTTGTGTTGTTGCTGCCAATGAAGGATTGGATTATTTGAAAAAAAATATAAAGATACCCTATTCAGTATGGTGCGTTTCAGTGGATGAAAAGTTAAATCAGCAATTGTATATCGTGCCCGGGTTGGGTGATGCAGGAGATTTGAGTTTTGGTGAGAAAATCTGAGGAGTTATGCTAGAGGAGTTATTGAAGGCAATACCAGTTTTATTTTCCAGTATGCTGAAGTTTATACTGGGTCCTATAGGAGGTTTTGCAGCAGGCCTTAATCCCATTACTACTATACTGGCAACAGTATTGGGTACAATGGCAAGTGTATTCGCTTTTACTTTTTTTGGTGAATGGTTGAGAGCAAAAGTGTTGGATCGCTTTGGAAGAAAAAGAAAAAAATTTACGGCCAATAGTAGGAAATTTGTGACTGTATGGAAAAAGTACGGAATTGTAGGTGTGGCTGCGTTGATGCCTTTGTTACTCACTCCAATAGGAGGAACAATTCTTGCGGTTGGGTTTGGGGCACCTAAGAATAAAATAATTTTTTATATGTTCATCAGCGCCTCGGTATGGGCGATTATTTTCACTTTCGCCATCTATGAGTTTGGCAAGGCAGTGCTACCGGATTTTATCAAACCCTAGGCTTCGTGTTCATCGGGTAAGATTTCAATATCACTGATCAAAACACGTTTAGAAATGGCTTGTCCTGTTTTAGTGGCAGCCAGTCCCCCCAGAGCAGTTTCTTTATAACGTGTTTCCATACTGGCTCCTATTTCGCCCATGGCTTCGATCACTTCGTCTACAGGGATTACACTATTCACATTAGCGATGGCAATTTGTGCTGAGCTGTTGGCAATAGCAGCTGCGCTGGCATTGCGCACTACACAGGGTATTTCAACCAGACCTGCTACCGGATCACAAACCAGCCCCAGCATACACTGAACGGTAATGGCTACTGCATTAAAAATCTGATCTGTATCTCCGCCCAGGCAATAGACGATGGCGCCAGAGCCCATCGCAGCTGCTGTTCCGGTTTCGGCCTGGCAGCCGCCTACTGCTCCGGAGATGGAGGCCTTTTGTTCCATGATCAAAGCAATGCCGGCAGCCAGCAGCATTGCCTCTAAAATTTTTTTATCAGGCACATGATGAATTTCCTGAAGCGTATACAACACACCTGGCATTATGCCACTTGCGCCTGCCGTAGGGGCTGCCACAATTCTCCCCATACAGGAGTTCACTTCTTTAGCCGCCAGGGCTCTGGAAATCAAATTTTGAAATTCCTTAGAAAGGACTGTTTGCTTATGGTTGTAGACTTTTTTGGCTCCATTGTTGATCATACCTGAACGAGAAGTCATGTCTTCTTCTAGACCAGTGTGGACAGCATCTTTCATCACCTCCCATGCGTGGCCAAGTGTCTCCCATATTTTTTCTTCCGTTCGTCCCTTTTGTTTGATCTCGTATTCAACAACCGCTTGCACCAAAGACACATTTTTGGTTTCGCAATGCTTCTTCCACCCCTCAAATGAATCAAATAAAAAGCTCATGGTTTCCTGGATTTAATTATCAAAGTTCATGTTTTTAATGATGGTATTCAAGTTGACCCGAGAATGGTAAAATTATGCACTCTCTGCAATTGATGAGCGAAAATCAACTATATTAAACCCTTGTTCATTGTCAAAGATCATTTCATGAAAAATTTATTGTTAACATCCTTAATGTGTTTGATTTTCTTTTTTGTTGTTGCTCAGAAAAGTGATGAAGCCAACATCAAAAACATTTTTGATACAGCTCTTAAAAACGGGCAGTCGTATGAAATGCTAGAGTACCTGGCTACAAAAATTGGTGCGAGGCTTTCCGGTTCTCCAGGTGCGGCTGCCGCTGTAGAATGGAGCCGTCAGGAAATGATTGCCCATGGTTTTGATTCGGTATGGCTGCAACCTGTAATGGTGCCTCACTGGGTGAGGGGTAAAAAAGAAATTGGGCGAATTGTTAATTCAAAAAAGCAGGGAACAATCGATGTAAATATATGTGCGCTGGGTGGAAGCATAGGAACAGGCCCAGCGGGTATCAGCGCTCAAATTGTAGAAGTGAAAAACTTTGAAGAGCTAAAGCAACTTGGTCAGAAGATTGTGCAAGGCAAAATTGTATTCTTTAGCAGACCAATGGATCCAACTTTGATCAATACTTTTGAAGCATACGGGGGCGCCTCCAATCAAAGAGGTGCCGGAGCAGCGGAGGCGGCCAAGTATGGCGCAGTAGCAGCAGTGGTGCGGTCGATGGGATCCAACATTGAAGAGTATCCTCACACAGGTGGTATGCGCTATGCGGATGGGATTCCAAAAATTCCGGCCGTGGCCATAAGCACAGCACATGCGGATTTGCTGAGTTCACTATTAAAAGATGACAAAGACCTGCGACTTTATATAGAAACCCACAGTCAGATTTTGGAAGATGTACTTTCTTTTAATGTAGTGGGTGAGTTGAGAGGATCTACAAATCCTGAAGAAATAATTGTTGTCGGAGGGCATCTGGATTCATGGGATTTGGCCCAAGGTGCACACGATGATGGTGCAGGGTGTGTACAGGCCATAGAAGTTTTAAGAATTTATAAGCAGATGGGTTACAAGCCCAAGCGGACCATTCGTGCTGTAATGTTCATGAATGAAGAAAATGGATTGAGGGGAGGAACCAAATATGCGGAGTTGGCCAAACTGAATAAAGAAAGACACCTGGCAGCAATTGAATCTGACCGTGGAGGATTTACCCCGCGAGGATTTACGATGTCGGCCACAGATGTTGTAAAAGCAAAAGTAAGGAGTTGGAAGCCTTTGCTTGAGCAGTATGGATTAACTGATTTCAGCATGGAAGGTGGAGGTGCGGATATAGGTCCATTGGGTCCGCAAGGTGTTTCACTGTTTGGATTTTTGCCTGACTCACAACGGTATTTTAATTACCACCACACGGAGGAAGATACATTTGATAAAGTGGATAAACGCGAACTGGAGCTAGGTGCCGCTTCAATGGCAGCGTTGATCTATTTAATAGATACTTACGGGTTGTAATCCCAGGTATTGCTGGGTTTGCTCTAAATTATACTTGGGTATTGCTTGAAAAATCTAAGGATTATCTTAACTTTTGTTTGATTTCGACTTCCGAGTTATTCATTCAAAACCATTTAAATTTATAAGTTATGAACAAAGCAAATGCTGCCTTAGTTGGTCTGGGTGCGCTATTGTTGATGGCTGCCCTATCTTTGAATAACCAATCGTTAACCACTCAAAAACTACAAGTCCAATCAGGAATGGTTGCTCCCATTTCCCTTTGCGGATCACCTGGGGCTCGAAGCATTTTAAAATTGATGGACACGACAAAGCAAATGGCTCCACTGATGACAAATCTGGGAAACCACGCGATGCCCATTAATACTGATATTGAACGCGCCCAGCTTTTCTTCAACCAGGGCATAAACTTGTACTACGGCTTTAACCATCTGGAGGCTTATCGCTCATTTCGAGAGGTGGCCAGATTAGATCCTGGAAGTGCCATGGCGTATTGGGGTCAGGCACTTTCGTTGGGACCGAATATTAATTTGCCAATGGATCCTGCAGACACAGAAGTGGTTTACATTGCAGTTCAAAAAGCACGTGAACTAGCTCCCAGAGCTGGGGAAAAGGAAAAAATGCTCATTGACGCGATTTCAACTCGGTATAGCAAAGAAGCACTTGAAGATAGAAAGCCATTGGATCAGGCGTATGCAAACAGTATGGCAGAAGTTGCGAAAAAATTTCCCGATGACCCAGACATTCAAACGCTTTATGCGGAATCATTGATGGATTTGCATCCCTGGGATTATTGGAAGGACGGAAATCCCCAACCATGGACACATGAAATTATAGAGCTTTTGCAGCGGGTGATTAGAAAAAATCCGAATCACCCTGGAGCCAATCACCTTCACATCCATATTGTGGAGGCTTCCTCAAATCCTGGAGCCGCAACAGCGAGTGCCGATTTGTTAAGAGACCTGGTGCCCGGAGCGGGACATTTGGTTCACATGCCGTCCCATATTTACATACGGACAGGCAGATATCTCGAGGGCGTAATGGCCAACGAAAAAGCAGTAGCAATGGATATGGAATATATCAACCAATGCAATGTTCAGGGGGTTTATCCGCTTTTCTACTTTCCACACAATTACCATTTCCTATGGGCCTGCGCCATGATGGCCGGACAGGCAGAAAAGTCACTTTCAACGGCAAGGGAGCTGGCCAAGACCATTCCCGTTGAGTTAATGAACGTAAAAGATTTTGTTACCCTTCAACATTGGTATGCCGTACCCATGTATACCATGGTAAGATTTGGCAAATGGGAATCTATTCTAAAGGAGCCCCAACCAGCGGATTCTCTATTGTATGTAAAGAGTGTTTGGCACTACGCTCGTGGAATGGCCTTCGTGCGAACAAAGAAACTGGATTTGGCATCGACAGAATTAAATCATCTCAAAGAAATTGTGGCCCGCCCCATCATGCAAGAACTCACAATATCCGGGTTCAACTCCTTTGAGAAAGTTCTTTCCATCGGTGTAAATGTACTCGAGGGAGAAATTGAGTTGGTTCGTGGAAATGCCCCCAATGCCATTGAAAAACTTAAGGAAGCAGTTGCCATAGAAAGTAGTCTGCTTTACCAGGAGCCGCCAGATTGGTACCATCCTTCTCGTCAAACACTGGGGGCAATATTACTGGATGCCAAGAAACCTGCTGAAGCGCAACAGGCATTTGAACAAGACCTGGCTATCTATCCTTCAAATGGGTGGTCTTTGTTCGGACTTCATCAAAGCCTGGTCATGCAAAACAAGAAGTCAGAAGCGGCAAAAATTAAAAAGGAATTTGAACAGGCGTTCGCGAAGGCGGACGTAAAGCTGACTTCATCCAGAAAGTAATTCAAAGAAAGCCCTCGGAAGGGCTTTCTTTACAGGCACTTAACTTACATACTCCTCAATAGGCAAACAGCTGCACACCAAATTGCGATCGCCATAGGCATTGTCGATGCGGCTAACGGCAGGCCAGAATTTGGCCTCCTTAACGAATGACAATGGATATGCTGCTTTCTGACGACTGTATGGTCTGTCCCAAGTGTCGGCAGTAATTACTCCCGCAGTGTGTGGTGCCCTTGTCAGTACATTATTTTCTTTGTCGGCTTTTCCTTCTTCCACTTCACGCACCTCGTTTCGGATTTCAATCAATGCATCACAGAAGCGATCCAATTCTTCTTTGGGCTCACTTTCGGTAGGCTCAATCATCAGTGTTCCTGCCACAGGGAATGAAACAGTTGGCGCGTGGAAGCCATAATCCATCAAGCGCTTGGCAAGGTCCTCCACTTCAATACCTGCTTTTTTGAAATCACGACAGTCTACAATCATTTCGTGCGCACATCTGCCATTGGCTCCCGTATACAAAATTTTGTAATGCTGACTTAAACGTTCTTTAATATAATTCGCATTTAATATTGCCAACTTGGTGGCGTTGGTCAATCCGTCAGCGCCCATCATAGCAATATAGGCGTAAGAAATAGCCAGAATACTTGCGCTTCCCCAAGGAGCAGCAGATATCGCGTTGATGGCTTTGTCTCCACCGGTTTCAACAACGGCATGTCCCGGAAGGAAAGGTTTCAGTTTGTCGTTACAACAGATAGGTCCCATACCAGGGCCACCACCACCGTGTGGAATGCAGAAGGTCTTGTGCAGGTTGAGGTGGCACACGTCTGCTCCAATGTTGGCAGGCGATGTCAATCCAACTTGCGCATTCATGTTGGCGCCATCCATGTATACCATACCACCATTCTTGTGGATGGTTGCGCAGATTTCAATTATAGACTCTTCAAAAACACCATGTGTGGATGGATAGGTTACCATCAGGCATGAAAGGTTGTCTTTGTATTGCTCTGCTTTTGCTTTCAAATCAGCAACATCAATTTTTCCTTCTGCGTCTGATTTTACCACCACTACATTCATGCCGGCCATTACTGCGCTGGCAGGATTGGTGCCGTGTGCCGAAGCAGGAATGAGAGCTATGTTTCTATGCCCCTCATTATTATTGAGGTGATAGGCACGAATAACCATCAGTCCTGCATACTCACCTTGTGCTCCACTGTTGGGTTGAAGGGAGACGCCTGTAAATCCGGTTATCTCCATCAGCCAGTCTTCCAGGTTTTTGATCATCTCCTGATATCCCTTAGTCTGTGAAGAAGGAGCAAACGGATGCATGTTGCTCAACTCGGGCCATGTTACCGGAATCATTTCAGTAGTAGCATTCAACTTCATAGTGCATGAGCCTAGTGAAATCATGGAATGTACCATGGAAAGGTCTTTGTTCTCCAGTCGCTTGATGTAACGAAGCATCTGATGTTCGGACCCATGCATGTGGAAAATCGGGTGGGTAAGATAAGCAGAGGATCGTACCAGACTTGAAGGCCAGTTGATGGCTTGTGCTTCAATTTTTACAGCAGCTGTTTTATTTAAAACAGATGCAAAAACTGAAACGATCTGCTGAATGTCTGCGGCAGAGGTAGTTTCATCGATAGAAATTCCAACGTGGTTGGTGTCAAAATATCGGAAGTTTAATTCCTGTTTTTCGGCAGCAGCTTCTATGGCTTTTTTATCTGCAACTTCAATTTTGAGTGTATCAAAATAGTGCTCATTTATTTGTTTTAATCCGAGTGATTTTAAATTGGATTCCAATGCTTGAGCAAGTCCGTGTATGCGCAATGCAATTTTCTTCAGACCTTCGGGTCCATGGTAAACCGCGTACATACCCGCCATTACTGATAACAATACCTGAGCCGTGCAAATGTTAGAGGTAGCTTTTTCTCTACGGATGTGCTGCTCACGCGTCTGCAGCGCCATGCGATATCCGGGTTTGCCTTCCGCGTCAACAGATGCACCAATGATACGGCCCGGGATCAATCTTTTGTACTCGTCTTTGGTTGCAAAAAAACCAGCGTGGGGCCCACCGAAACCCATAGGTACTCCAAAACGTTGGCTTGAACCTACTACGATATCAGCACCCATTTCACCGGGAGATTTTAACAGCAATAAACTCATCAGGTCAGTTCCCATTACTACGGCCACTTCTTTTTCATGTGCTGCGGCAATGAAATCGGAATGGTCTGCGATAGCCCCATTGTTATTCGGATACTGAATGTATACTCCAAATAAATTGGAATCTGTAATGTCGAATTTACTAATGTCACCAATGATCAAATCAATGCCTAAAGGCGCAGATCTGGTCTTTAGTATATCAATGGTTTGAGGAAAAGTGTCCGCGTCCACAAAAAACTTCAGTGCCTCTTTTTTGGATCCTTTACGAGAAGCATACAACAAATGCATGGCTTCTGCCGCTGCAGTTCCTTCATCAAGTAAAGAGGCGTTGGCGATCTCCATACCTGTTAGATCAATCACCATGGTTTGGAAATTGATCAATGCCTCCAAACGACCTTGTGCAATCTCAGCCTGATAAGGTGTGTAAGCGGTATACCAACCCGGGTTTTCCAAAATGTTGCGAAGGATAACACCAGGAGTAATGGTATTGTAATATCCGGTACCTATGTACGATTTATTGATTTTGTTTTTCGAAAAGATAGTTTTGAACTCCTTCAAAAATTCAAATTCTGACTTGGCTGCAGGCAGATTAAGTTTCTTTTTCAACCGGATATTGGCAGGTATGGTCTGATCAATCAGTTCGTCTACTGAATTTGCCTTTACCACTTTTAACATCTCGTTGATTTGTCCCTGATCTGGCGCATTGTGCCTGGACTCGAATTTTTCTGAATAGTGAGGAAGAGTGTTCATAAGATCGTTTCGAAATTTTATGGGTATGATGTCAATGAGACAAGAATTGAATTAAAATCGTTCGAACTGGGAGAAGAAGAAGTTTCCTTCAATTTCAGCATTGGCGTCCGAGTCCGATCCATGAATGGCATTGGCATCAATCGATTTGGCAAACAAAGCGCGAATTGTACCTGCTTCGGCTTTTTGAGGATCAGTGGCTCCAATTAATTTTCTGAAATCTTCGATGGCGTTGTCTTTTTCCAAAATCATTGGAACAATCGCACCTGAAGACATGTATTTGCAAAGATCAGCGTAAAAAGGTCTTTCTTTATGAACCTCATAAAATTTTCCTGCCAGCTCTTTAGAGAGGTGTGTTTTCTTCATCGCTACCACCCTGAATCCCGCCTCCTGAATCATTTTAATAATTGCTCCTGTATTTCCTGCGCTTACTGCGTCAGGCTTAATCATGGTAAAAGTTCTGTTACCTGCCATTTTAGTTTGTTTTTACTGGGTTAGTTATTTATTGAGCCTGCCAGTGGCAAGCGGGCACAAAAATAGTGATTAGAATTCGGGAACCCAGTACCTAAAATCAAAGAAACTGAACTCCGTTTTCTCTAAATCTTACATAATGAGCAGTTCTCTTTTGGGGTTTCCATAAGGAGCCTAAAATTAACAGTTTGTATTCCTGTCATTTATCCTCATTTTTGCCCCTCCCATGAAAGATCTAGAAGGCTTCAAATCCCTTATTAGCAAACCCAAAAAAGTGGTAATTGTTACCCATTTTAAGCCTGACGCAGATGCGCTCGGGTCTTCTTTGGGTTTGGCTGGATTTCTGAAGAAGAAAGGGCACTCGGTGCAGGTGATCACACCCAGTGATTACCCCAAATTTTTACATTGGATGCCGGGCAACGACAAAGTATTGGCCATTTTAAAAGATCAACCCTCCACAGAGCAAAAGGCCAGCGAGTTTGTCGCCAATGCCGAGGTGATCTTCTGTCTTGATTTCTCCAGCCTCAATAGAATTCATTCACTGGGAGAAATGGTGAGGAATGCAAAGGCTACAAAGGTGTTGATAGATCATCACCTCGAACCAGAACATTTTGCCCATTACGAACATTGGGATCCTAAGGCAGCCTCCACAGCTGGGTTGATTTTTGATCTTATTGAAATTATGGGAGAGAAGTCCAGTCTTGACAAAGACATTGCTAACTGCTTGTATGCTGGATTACTGACAGACACTGGCGGATTTCGGCATTCCAACACAACACAAAAGGAATTCTTGATTGCCTCTGAACTGGTAGGCGCGGGTGCGAATCCATCTTGGGTATCAAAAATGATTTATGACACAAATACATTAGCCAGAATGAAATTGACTGGATTTGTATTGAGTCAGAAATTAATTGTTCTCCCCGAATTCAGAACAGTGTATATCTGTTTGGATTCTGACGAACTGAAACAATTTGATACAAAAACAGGAGACACAGAAGGGCTGGTCAATTATGGACTTTCGATTGAAGGTATACGGCTGTCTGTTTTGATGTACGACCGAAAAGAGGAGATCAAACTTTCTTTCAGATCATTGGGAAATTTTCCTGCCAATGAGATTGCCAGAAAGTATTTTGATGGCGGCGGCCACAGAAATGCCGCGGGAGGTTCTACTAAACTATCTTTGGAAGAAACTTTGAAAAAGTTTTTATCCATTTTGCCAGAATATAAATCACAATTAGAATCGGATGATTAACCCGTCTCTTTATGATGAGATGGTCAGAAAAATGTAAAACTCAATTTAACATATGAAAATAAGTAATTTTTTGATTGGCGTATTGTTGGTAAGCGCAGCCTGTTCGTCTAACACCAAAGAGACACCAAAGGGCTATAAGTATACCATGTTGAAAGAAGGAGAGGGTGAAAAAGGAAATGTAGGAGACTATTTGCTGATTAACATGATGATAAAAGATGCCAATGATTCTGTGTGGAATGATACACGCGCTCAAAAGTTTCCGATGATATTGCCAATTGGCGAGTCAAATCCGGCAGATGAAGGTATTGAAGAAATTTTTCCTCTGTTAAAAAAAGGAGATAGCATACTTTTTAAAATGCCTGCCAAAACACTTTTTGAAAAGCAGGGTGGCAGAGTACCCAGCAATGTAGATTCTACCAGCACCTTTACTTTCTTGTTGGGCGTGAAAGAGATAATGAATGAGGAACAAGTACGCACACTGGAGCAGGAGATCATGCAGAAATTGACATCGGAGCAGATGTCGAAAGACTTAAACATTATTGACTCTTATTTAGCGGCCAACAACATTGAGGCAAAGACCACGGAATCAGGGTTGCGCTATCAGTTTACCAAAGTAGGCAAGGGCAACAATGCAGCTGCGGGCAATCAGGTGTCTATCCATTACGCAGGATATCTTATGGACGGTACGCTTTTTGATTCCAGTATTGAGTCAGTAGCTAGAGCCAACAATGCTTTCATGGAAGGCAGACCTTATGAGCCGCTTACTCTGGAAGCAGGGAGCGGGCAGGTGATTAGCGGCTGGGAAGAGGCCATATTATTGATGAACAAAGGTTCTAAAATGAGGGTTTGGATTCCTTCTCCGTTGGCTTACGGTCCGCGTCAGCGTAGTGCTGTGATAAAGGAGAATTCAATTCTCGTATTTGATATGGAGATGATTGACATAAAATAACATTTTTAAAGATGATCAGAAGAGTGACAGGAGCGATAGCGCTCATAGCTATTATTTTTTCTTCATGCGATAGCGGTACGGATTGTACCAAGAATGTCCAACAATCTAAATTGGATGCAGTGAATGCTGCACAACTTGAGATTGACAACAAGATTATTGATGATTATATCATTGCCAATAATTTGGGGCCGGTGCAGGAGGTGAATGGAATTAAATACATTATAAAAACTGAAGGTAGTGGGGTGATTCCATGTCTAGAAAATACTGTAGAGGTAGCTTATACCGGCAGATTGCTCAGTGACGGAAAAACTTTCGATAGAAATCTTTCAGGCGTTTCCTTCACTTTGAATCAATTGATATTGGGTTGGCAGCTTTCCTTCACATCTTTTACCAGGGGTACCAGCGTAACTATCTTTGTTCCCTCTGGATATGGATATGGACCGAATGGATTTCTTCCGGCAATTCCGGCCAATGCCAATCTTATTTTTGACGTTGAACTTAAAAACGTAAGATAACTGCATTAAGCTGAAGCGATGGACCTTTGCTTTGCCACTAACAATCAGCACAAGCTGGATGAAGTAAATCAGCTGTTGGGAGGATCATTTAATGTGATGAGTCTGAGTGCTATTGGTTGTAGCGAAGAGTTGCCTGAAGAACAAAACACCTTGGAAGGCAACTCTTTGCAAAAGGCAAGGTACGTGTACGATAAATACAATATTAATTGCTTTGCAGATGATACTGGCCTTGAAGTGGAGGCACTAGGGGGAGCCCCTGGCGTGTATTCTGCCCGTTATGCAGGTGAGCACAGGAGCAGCAATGACAACATGATCCTATTGCTGAAGCAACTTGAAGGTAAATCCAATCGCAAAGCAAGATTCAGAACTGTGGTCACCCTAATAGTTGACAGTAATGAATACCAGTTTGAAGGTATAGCCAATGGAGAAATACTTTCGAGTCGCAGAGGAGAAAAGGGTTTTGGGTATGATCCCATTTTCTTGCCGGAAGGACAGAATAAGTCAATGGCTGAACTAACTGCAGAAGAAAAAAACGCAATCAGTCATCGCGGGGAGGCCATCAGAAAACTAGTGGCTTTTCTAAAACAGTTATGAATAGGCCTTACACTATTGGTATTACCGGAGGTAGTGGGTCAGGCAAAACGCATTTTATAAACAAATTGTCGGCCCATTTGAAACCCAATGAATTGTGTTTGGTTTCAATGGATCATTATTACAAGCCTATCAATCAGCAGCCCCTCGATAAACAAGGGATTCAAAATTTTGACCTTCCCGAATCCATCGACAGAAAAGCATTTAAAACAGATATCGTTAAGCTGAAGCAAGGACAGCAAGTAACCATTAAGGAATACACTTTCAATCAATCTGGTATTGAGCCGCAAATTCTCAATTTCCAGCCCGCTCCTATTCTTGTAATAGAAGGGTTGTTTGTGCAATATTTTGAGGAAATTGAGGAAGAGTTGGATTTGAAAATCTTCATTGAAGCCAAAGATCATTTGAAGTTAAGTCGCAGAATTAAGCGAGATAAGGAGGAGCGGGGTTATGATCTTGAAGATGTTTTATACAGGTACGAAAACCATACCATGCCAGTATATGAGCGGCTGATCGCTCCTTTGCAGCACAATGCAGATCTGGTTATTCCTAATAACAGCAATTTTGAGGCAGCTATTGAGGTATTGGCAGGTTTCTTCCGGCTAAGGCTGGACAGTGTTGCAAATTAGCTGTGATTCCATACTTTTGTATCCCTTATGCAATACAGGTCAATTTTTAGAGCATTTATGATTATGGTGGGTATTACCGCTACCATGGTCATCGTAATGTCTCAGGCGATGCCGGAGCTAACCGGACCTGTAAAGGAAAAGGCAAAAACAGAGCAGACAGAAAACGGTTCTGACAAAACTATTCTTTCAGCACCTTCAGATGTTGTTCCAGGTGGTATCGTTCAGGTCAGTGATGTAGACCGACATATCCTAGAAACATTCATTAATGAAGAACAACAAGTTTTAGAGTTTAGAAGTGATACGCGTATCCTTACCGATTACTTCAACATTCTATTTCGGGCTATCATTTCGCCCAACGCTCCATAAGCAAAATTGCTTTTATCAGGTCAGTTTTGCTCTGACCAGTTCATCACCAGTTTTTAATTCACTTATTTTCATTTTTAAATTTTTAATACAATGCGTAACAAAGGAGTCGTAGTAGTCCTTACTATTATTATTACCGCGCTGTGTCTTTATTACCTGTCTTTTACTTTCGTTTCCAGGAAAGTGCAGGATGACGCTGTCGCGTATGCCACCAACGAAAGTGGTTCGGTAGATTTATCCAGAAAGCAATCCTATATGGATTCGCTGTGGAGCAAGCCGGTTTACAATCTTTTTGGTGTAGAGTATACCTACAAAGAGGTTAAAGAAAATGAATTAAGCCTTGGATTGGATTTGCAGGGGGGTATGCATGTTACACTCGAGATATCTCCGATTGATATCATTAAAGGGTTAAGTGGCAACAATGAGGATCCGGCATTTACAGCTGCCCTTTTGCGCGCTTCTGAAATGCAAAAGTCTAGTCAGGAGAGATTCAGCACATTATTTTTTCAGGCATATAAAGAAGCGAATCCTGATCAAAATCTGGCACACTTATTTGCATCTGCAGCTAACAAAGACCGCGTGAGTCTTTCTGATGACGATGCCAAAGTAATGTCATTTGTAAATGAAGAAATCGAAAGCGCCATTGATCGCTCTTTCACCATTCTTAAAACGCGTATTGATCAGTTCGGAACTTCTCAACCCAACATTCAGAGACTTCAGGGAACGGGTAGAATTCAAATTGAAATTCCGGGTGCAGATAACCCTCAAAGGGTAAGAAAATTATTGCAGGGTGTTGCAAGATTAGAGTTTTGGGAGATCGTTGAATACAATGATGAGCAATTGAATCAATCTCTATTTGCCATCAACGACAAATTGGTGAAAGAGAAGACAGCTTCAAGTTCCTTGAAAGAAACACTTGCATTAGAGAATAAGGAAACAGTTGTCACGGATCAAACTTCAGGTGACAGTACTAAGTCTGCCCTTGAGGAACAGCTAAGCCAGGTGAAGGATAGTTCAAGCAACCTGTTGGATTCTTTGACCAACACCAACTTGTCTCCCTTGTTTTCCCTAAGCAATCCCGGGATACCTTTTCTTTATGATGTAAAAGATACATCAACGATTAACCGCATTTTGGCCCGTCCCGATATTCAGGCATTGTTCCCTCGTAATATCAGTTACTTCTGGGATGTAAAATCTGAACCTGAACTCACACCAGGTGTAGAAGACCTTCGTTTGAATTTTGTCAATGTTTCCAGAAACGGCAAGCCACTGCTTACTGGTGAAGTAATCAACGATGCGCGTCTTGACTACGATCAATTTGCAAGACCTGCTGTGAGCATGACTATGAATGCCGCAGGGTCAAGGGCATGGGCAAAGATCACCGCAGCTGCAGCCAGTAAGACACCTCCAGGAAGAATTGCAATTGTTCTTGATAACTACGTGTATACCGCGCCAACGGTGCAGGGAGAGATCCCTAACGGGAACTCGCAGATTACTGGAAGTTTTGAGTTGGAAGAAGCGAAAGACCTTGCCAACGTGTTGAAAGCAGGTTCGCTGCCCGCACCCACAAGAATAGTTGAAGAGGCCATTATCGGCCCCACTTTAGGTAAAGTGGCGCAGAGCCAAGGTGTAATTTCAATGGCATGTGGATTGGCTATTGTTGCCCTCTTTATGATTGCCTACTACTCCAAAGGAGGATGGGTAGCTAACCTGGCCTTGTTATTCAATATATTCTTCATTCTGGGTATTCTGGCTCAGTTGAATGCTGCACTTACCCTTCCGGGTATCGCAGGTATTGTGTTAACGATGGGTATGGCCGTAGATGCAAACGTACTGATCTATGAGCGTATCAAGGAGGAGTTGAAAATGGGAAGTATGCTGAAAGAAGCTATCAAAAAAGGATACAGCAGGGCTTTCGATACCATCTTCGACTCGAACGTAACTACAATGCTAACAGCAATATTCCTTTTTGTTTTTGGTCAAGGGCCACTTAAAGGTTTTGCTATTGTGTTGATGATTGGTATTGCCACTTCATTCTTCTCTGCCGTTTATATTTCGCGTGTGGTTATCGAGTGGATGACCAGGAAAGGAGATACTGCAAAAGTCTCTTTTGATTCCATGATTGCAAGGGGAGTAAGAGAGCGCAGATATTTCAATTTTATTGGCTACAGAAGGTTGGCCTATACCATTACTGGGTCTATTACGGTGATTGGATTTGTACTAATAGCTTTCAATGGACTCAACCTGGGTGTTGATTTTAGAGGAGGAAGATCTTATGTGGTTGCTTTCAATTCACCGGTGGTTGCTACAGACATGAAGCTTGCACTGGCTGAGGAATTTGAAAATAGCGGAACGGAAGTAAAGACCTATGGAAGCAGTAATGTTGTAAAAGTGACCACCTCTTACCTGGTTGATGACGAATCGGATGGTGCAGATGAGAAGGTTAAAGGGGCTTTGATTACTGGGCTTGAAAAGTTTACCGGGCTTTCTTTTGTGGAGAATGATGCAAAAGTAGACGCAACGCATTTTTCTATTCTTTCTTCCTCCAAAGTTGGAGCTACCATCGCAGATGATATTAAAGACTCCGCTTTTGAGGCCGGACTTTACTCTTTGATTGCGATATTCTTATTTATCTTGATTCGATTCAAAAAATGGCAGTTCAGTACAGGTGCTATTGTAGCAACAGCACACGATGCCTTGTTTGTAGTCGCAATTTTTGGAATTGCAGGAGCAATAGGATTTTCTTTTGAAATAGACCAGGTATTTATAGCCGCTCTATTGTCAATCATAGGTTACTCCATTAACGATACCGTGATCATCTTTGACAGGATAAGGGAGTATACCGGATTGGGTACATCGCATGACAGGTTAAAAGTATTTAACGATGCTATCAACAGCACATTGAGCAGAACTCTGATCACATCAGGTACTACGATGATTGTTGTTATAGTACTACTTTTCTTCGGAGGTGAGGTATTGCGAGGTTTTGCGTTTGCCTTATTCGTAGGTATCCTGGTAGGAACTTTTTCTTCAATCTTTGTAGCCGCATCTGTGGTTTACGACTTGGATAAGAAGCAGGCAGTTAAGCCAAGTATTGCCTAAGCCTAAGTGAAATAAAAGGAAAGGTGACTCACATAGAGTCACCTTTTTTTTTGTGCTGTCTATTCTTGCGAAGTAGTCTCTACTCTGATGCCCACGGCCATTATTCCCTTTAGGGTATCCAACCGGTTGAACTGTTCAAGTTGGATGAAGTATTTGCCGGGTCTGTCGAAATGATAGTTTGTTACGATGGGAAAGCGGTGATCAAATAAATCACCAATGCCACTATCACCAAATGGTTCTCCTGTCTTCTGATCAAACAAATAAGCAGAAAGCAGATCCTTTTTTTGTTGTTGACTGGTGGAATCACTTAATGTATAGGTAACGAAAATTCTGGAAAATGGAAATTCAAGTGAATTCCTAACGGTGTAATAGAGGTTATAATTTCGGGTGTGATCTTTAATTTCAAATTCGAACCGAGGCTGGTTGCTAACTAACCAGGCTTTATCAGGAAAATCAACTTGTTGCTCGTATACCCTTGATTGATCGCACGAAAACAACGACAACAAAATCAATACTGTGAAGATTCTCATCCTTTGTTCTGGTTTGACTGATTAGTCCTTGGATTATTTTTCGGGTTGTTTCTGGGGTTATTTCTGCTTTTGCGCTTTTTGTTTTTGCGTTTTTTCTTTTTGGACTTGTCTGTAAACTTTTTGTCCATGTTTTCCAGATCACTATTCAGAGAAGAGATAGGAATTTTTTCCGCAACAGCATTTTCCTCAAGACTCGCAGGTTTTTTGCCTTCTTTGTTCATGCGCAGTATCTCGTTGACACGATCTACATTGATTGGAAACCATGTGTTTTCCCTGTTATAACCAAACCACATGATTCTTCTGAAAATGTCTGTCTTTTGGAGTACAGCATCTCCCTGCTCTGTTTTCAGTGGCTCTTCCACTTTTGGAATACCCTCCAATGCATCCATGTAAGTCTCGAGCTCATAGTTGAGACAGCATTTAAGTCGGCCGCATTGCCCCGACAGTTTGCTGGGATTGAGGGATAGATTCTGATAACGTGCAGCACTGGTAGCTACGTTCTTAAATTCACTCAGCCATGTAGAGCAGCAGAGTTCCCTTCCACATACCCCAATTCCACCAAGTCTACCTGCTTCCTGACGCAAGCTAATCTGTCTCATTTCCACCCGTATCTTAAATTCAGTGGCTAAAATCTTAATTAGCTCTCTGAAATCCACCCGGTCTTCCGCTGAATAAAAAAATGTTGCTTTGGTATTGTCAGCTTGATACTCAATATCCGAAAGCTTCATGTTCAATTTTAGCTGTCGGATAATTTCTCTGGTGCGGTAAAGAGTTGGGTGTTCCCTCTTTTTAACGTCTTCATATTTTTCGAGATCCTTTTGGTGTGCAATCCGATATATCTTTTTAATGGATTTATCGTTGGCGATTTTTTTCTTTTGCATTTGCAACCTCACCAGTTCCCCTTGCATAGACACATGACCAAGATGATGGCCATTGGGTACTTCTACGATTACGGCATCGCCTGTTGTCAAATCCAGGCGATCTGTATTTCTGAAAAAATCTTTTTGACCTCCTTTGAAACGCACTTCAACTACATCCAATTTGTCATGAGTGGGCATGTCCATATTGGAAAGCCAGTCGAACACGTTCATTTTGTTGCAGCCACCCGTTTGACAGGCACCATTGTTGTTGCAACCACTTACTTTTCCATCTTTCTCCGTTCCACATGCACAACCCATAATTCTATATATTTATCAAAGTGAGCCGGACCACTTTTTTAGATCATCACCAATATCTTTCCTGAAATATAATCCATCCCAATGAATACTTGAAATGAGTTGATATGCCTCTTGAGAAGCCTCATTCAGATTGCTCCCTGTGCCGGTTACAGCCAATACCCTACCTCCATTGGTTATTACTTCGCTGTTATTCTCTTTTGTACCAGCATGGAAAACCAAACCATTGGTGGTTTTATTGAGGCCTTGAATTACTTTTCCTTTTTCATAACTACCAGGATACCCTTCTGCTACCATTACTACCGTCATGGCGACTTTATCCTTTTGGGGTACTGGTGTTGATGTCAACTCACCTTTTGCAGTTTGAATGAGCAATTCAACAAAATCGCTGTCAATCCTTGGCAATACCACCTGGGTCTCTGGGTCACCCATGCGTGCATTGTATTCGATCACAAAGGGTTCTCCTTTGACATTCATTAGTCCAATGAAGACAAATCCTTTATAGGGAATGTTCTCTTTGGCCAGTCCTGCAATAGTAGGCTTGATTACCTTTTCTTCAACTTTTTTCATGAAGGTGACATCAGCAAATACCACAGGGGATACAGCACCCATGCCACCGGTATTGGGACCGGTATCCTTTTCGCCAATGCGTTTATAATCCTTTGCTTCGGGAAGAATAGCATAATTTTTCCCGTCAGTCATTACAAATACTGACAGCTCTATCCCCTCTAAAAATTCTTCAACCAATACCTTGCTGCTGGCGTCACCAAATTTTTTGTCCTCCAGCATCTCTCGAATCACCTCTTGAGCCTCTTCCTTACTTGCGCAAATTACCACACCCTTTCCTGCGGCAAGCCCATCTGCTTTCAACACGAATGGAGGTTGTAGTGTCTCCAGGTACTGATAGGCTTCATTAATTTGATTGGCAGTGAAAGTTTTTGCTTTACCGGTGGGAATTCCATTTCTCACCATAAACTGTTTTGAAAAATCTTTGCTACCTTCCAATCTGGCACCGCTTTTCCCAGGACCTACCATGAGGATGTGACTGAGGGAAGGGTCAGCTTCAAAATAATCCCGAATTCCTTTCACCAAAGCCCCTTCAGGTCCAACTACAATAAGTTCAATTCTTTTTTCTATGGCCAGCTTGCCTAGCTTTTCAAAATCTTCAACATCAATGTTTATGTTTTGGGCCACCGATGCCGTGCCAGCGTTACCGGGGGCTACAAACAGCTGCCCGCATTGCGGGCTCTGCTTAATTTTCCAGGCAAGTGCATGTTCGCGGCCTCCGCTGCCAATTACCAGTATGTTCATTAGTTAGTTTTGCGCTAAAAAGTAAAAACCTCAAAGATAGACGCTTTGAGGTAATTTTGGATGTAATCGCTTGAAAATCAGTTGGCGTACTCTGAAAGGAATTTAATCCGCATCAGGCGAATTTCTTCCTCTGAAAAGTCGGACATATCTTCATCCTGTAAGGCTTCCTCAATACTGTCTGTTTCAGAATTGAGAAAGTATTCGAAGATCTGCTCTTGTTTGCTCTCATCCAGTATCTCATCAATGTAGTAATCAAGATTGAGCTTTGTGCCTGAATAACAAATGTTTTCAATTTCGGTTAGCATGTCTTCAAAGGTGATGCCTTTGGAATCAGCTATTTCCTCCAAGTCAACTTTACGGTCGATTTGTTGAATGATGAATATCTTAATCTTGGATTTGTTGACTGAAGATTTTACAACGATGTCGGCTGCAGTTTCAATATCATTCTCCTCCACATATTCTTTGATCAGCTCAAGGAAGCTTTTACCAAACTTTTGAACTTTGCCCATACCTACGCCATTCACAGAAGCCAATTCTTCTTTAGTGGTTGGGTAAGTGGTGGCCATTTCTTCCAGAGACGGATCTTGAAAAATCACATACGGAGGCAGGTCTTTTTCTTTAGCAATGTTCTTCCGTAGCGACTTCAACATCTCGAATAACTTTACATCGTAAGCTTTCGAGTTAATAGGTATTCTTTCTGCTGATTCTTCCTCATCACCCTCACTGGTAAAGTCGTGATCACGCGCCAGCTCGATAGGCTCAGGTTTTTTCAGAAACTTCCTGCCTTTGTCTTTTATTTTAAGCACACCTATGCTGTCGATGTCTTTTTCTAGATATTGATAAATCAATGCCTGGCGAATAACTGATTTCCAGAAGTCAGCATCCTCATCGCCACCTTTTCCATAGATAGGAAGGTCAGCGTGGTTGTAACTCTTTACGTACTCGTCTTCGATGCCTCGAATAACATTTACCAGGTGGCTCAATCCAAAGCGCTCGTTGGTTTGTTGAACAGCTTCCAATACTGTTTTTACAGCTTCAGTTCCATCAAATTGTTCGCGCGGATGTACGCAGTTGTCACATGCTCCGCAATTATCAACTTTGAATTCTTCGCCAAAATAATGTAAAAGTTGTTTTCTTCGGCATATGGGAGACTCCGCATAAAATTCCATTTCCTGTAATAGAATGCGGGCGTTCTCTCTTTCCTGTACGGGTTTGTCTTTGTTGAATTTTTCAAGTTTGCTCAGGTCGTTGTGGCTATAGAACATGAGGCAAATTCCTTCCAGGCCATCTCTTCCTGCCCTTCCTGTTTCCTGATAATATCCTTCCAGGGATTTGGGAACATCATAGTGAATCACAAATCGCACATCCGGTTTGTCAATACCCATTCCAAAAGCAATGGTAGCAACAACGATATCTACTTCTTCATTAAGAAAATCATCTTGATTTTTTACGCGAACATCTGCGTCAAGACCAGCGTGATAGGGAACGGCCTTGAAGCCATTTACATTAAGCAGTTGAGCGATCTCTTCTACTTTTTTCCTGCTCAGACAATAAATGATTCCTGATTTGCCTTTATTGTCTTTTAGAAATTTTATCAGTTGCTTTTTGGTTTCCTTTTTGGGGCGAACTTCGTAGTATAAGTTTTTTCTATTGAATGAAGAGACAAAAATATCAGCATCCTCCATTTGTAAGTTCTTCTGTATATCGATCTGAACTTTTGGAGTGGCTGTGGCCGTAAGCGCAATTACGGGCATATTACCCAACTGGGCGATCATGCTTTTTATTTTCCTGTACTCTGGCCTGAAGTCATGGCCCCACTCTGAAATGCAGTGCGCCTCATCGATGGCAATAAATGACACATTGGCTTTTAGAAGAAATTCAATGTACTCTTCTTTGTTCAGTGATTCAGGCGCCACATACAATAGTTTCACATCGCCATTGATACAATCTTTTTTCAATCTTGTAATCTCTGACTTGCTCAAGGTTGAATTCAGAAAACGTGCGTTAATTCCGTAAGCATTGAGTTGGTCTACCTGATTCTTCATCAGAGCTATAAGCGGTGAGATCACAACGGCTAAACCATCCTTGATCATGGCGGGCAACTGGTAGCACAATGACTTACCCGCACCGGTGGGCATAATTACAAATGTATTCTTACCTTCAAGTATATTTCTTATAACAACTTCCTGATTACCTCTGAATGTAGTGTATCCAAATAATTCCTTGAGTTTTTCCCTTAAAGTATCTTTCTCTTCTGCGACAATCATAAATAACAAAACATAATAACGGTTGAAATACTTATCTTTGCATCCCGTTGTTTCCTAACTAAGTAAGAGCATTGAATTTAACAAAAAATATTAAGAAAGTAGCCACCGAGGTACTATTAAATGAAGCTCGGGCGATCGAAAATTTGATCCAATTTATTGATGATGATTTTGAAGCTTGCGTCAAAGAAATCATCCAGTTGAAAGGTAGAGTTGTCATCACGGGTATTGGTAAAAGCGCCATAATTGCTAACAAAATTGTGGCAACACTTAATTCCACTGGTACACCTTCTCTTTTTATGCATGCTGCAGATGCCATTCATGGCGATTTGGGCATGATACAAAACGAGGACATTGTTATCTGTCTTTCGAAGAGCGGCAATACACCTGAAATCAAGGTGCTGGTTCCGCTTGTAAAACGGAGAGGATTTAAACTTGTTGCATTGGTAAGTAATATTGATTCATATCTTGCTCAGCAAGCTGATTACGTGCTTAATGCAACCATAGGTGAGGAAGCTTGCCCCAATAACCTGGCGCCAACCACAAGCACTACAGCGCATCTGGCCATGGGCGATGCTTTAGCGGTTTGTCTTTTAAAATTGAGGAATTTTTCAAGTGAAGATTTTGCACAGTATCATCCTGGTGGCGCACTAGGAAAGCAGTTGTACCTAAGGGTGGATGATGTCATGGTTAGAAAAGCACTACCGCTCGTGGCTATAGATACTCCGCTTAAAGAAGTAATCATTGAAATATCCTCTAAACGCCTTGGAGCGGCTGCAGTTGTGCACGCTGACCAAACGCTTATCGGAATAATTACCGATGGAGACTTGAGAAGAATGCTTCAAAAGGGCATTCAAATGGATTCATCTACGGCAGGTGATATTTTAACAAAAAACCCCAAAACAATTGATGCTGGAGAACTGGCTGTAAAAGCATTGCAAATAATGCAGCAAAACAGTATTACCCAACTGGTTGTATTGAATGAGAAAAAAGTAGTGGGTCTTATTCATTTGCACGATTTGCTAAAAGAGGGAATTGTTTAGTTTTATTTTTATTTGATTATTTCCAACCGATTACCAAATAATGGATAAGAAACTTTTTGTGGTCTTGATGGCCGGAGGGGTAGGCACTCGATTTTGGCCCTACAGTCGCAACTCAAAACCAAAACAATATTTAGATGTATTGGGTACGGGTAAAACTCTGATACAATCAACTTATGAACGATTTCTGCCACTCTGCCCTAAGGAAAATATTTTCATTGTTACCAATGAAGATTTGGCAGACATTACCAAAGCGCAGTTGGGAGTGGATGACGCCCAGATATTGGTGGAGCCGATGCGTAAAAACACTGCCCCGTGCATAGCTTATGCCAGCTATCGGATAGCGCAGCGCACACCTGATGCAATTATAGTGGTAAGTCCGGCCGATCATGTGGTTCTCAACGAAGTTGCTTTTCAAAAAACAATTCATAAATCTGTGGAGCAAGCCAAGGATCAGGACAAGTTGATCACCATGGGCATCAAACCGACCAGACCGGAAACTGGCTATGGCTACATTCAATATCTCAATTCTAAAAGTCCTTTAAAAAAAGTAAAAACATTTACTGAAAAACCAGCATTGGCGCTTGCCAAGAAATTTATCGATAGTGGGGATTTTGTGTGGAACTCAGGAATATTTGTTTGGGGTGTTCAGGCGGTGATTGCGGCACTTCAAAAACATCAGCCCGAGATAGCCGAGGTTTTTGAAGAGGCCTCATCAAAATTTTATACCGAGCAAGAGGCACGAGCCATCAAGACTGCCTACGTTCAAAGTAAAAACATATCGATCGACTACGGCATAATGGAAAAAGCCGACAATGTTTATGTTTGGCTTAGCGACTTCGCCTGGTCCGACCT
>DDTF01000006.1:0-9030 GCA_002345965.1 Flammeovirgaceae bacterium UBA2371 | reverse complement strand
GGAGAGTTTGACAATGTTATTATTGTGTGTCAAAAAGACCAGGAAGACCTATTCAGAAGATTTGTAAACGATTTGAAGGCAAGACCTGACGGTAACGACTATTTATAATTTTTTTGTCGGATCACTTCGTAAAGGGCAATTCCAGCAGACACGGATACATTTAACGAACCAATATTGCCAAACATCGGAATCTTAACCAGGTGATCTACGTCCCTCAGTAGCATTGGAGTAATGCCATCTTCTTCGGAGCCCAGAATGAGTGCAATGGGTGAGTTCATGTCAATTTCATAGAGCGATTGACTTGCCTTTTCTGTACATGCTAAAATTTGAATTCCGTTCTCTTTTAAAGTCTGAATTGATTTTTTCAAGTCTTTAACCCGGCATACCGGTAAGTAGCTGAGTGCTCCAGCGGAAGTTTTCATGGCATCGGCAGTGATGGGTGCATTGCCTTTGTCTGGAATGATAATCCCTGTAAGGCCGGCACATTCAGCCGTTCGTGCAATGGCGCCAAAATTCCTCACATCCGTAATCCTATCCAGAATGAGAAAAAAGGGTTCTTTGCCCTCATTATAGGCATGATCAATAAGATCCTCTATAACCGCGTACTTTACTGCTGAGAGTAAGCAAATCACTCCCTGGTGGTTTTTAGTGGAAAGTTTGTTGAGCTTTTGTTGGGGCGTAAAAGAAAGGGGTACTCCATGCTCACCGGCTACGGCAATAAGCTCTTTTACCAGATCGTTGTTCAGTCCTGCCTGAATGAAAATCTTTTCTATTTCGCGGCCCGCTTTTACTGCCTCCATGACAGCACGCGTACCAAAAATCATTTCAGCTTTCTTCATTTGGCAGCCAAGTTCCAAAAATGATGTGTCAAAACAAATTAATTAATGTGGGAGTGAAACGGATTAAAACCTGCTCTTCCTCCAAAGGTCTATCGTATTGTACCACAATTGCGTGAAGCGATCGTCTCGCATCAAGGTATAGTAATCGGGATCATATACGCTGCCTTTCTTGATAAAAACAAATTTGGTGCGTGAATCCTTGTAATACCAAATTTCATTTTGACTGGTTTTTCGAATTTCATCGGGTAATCCAAAAATGATATAAATCATTCCCCGATCCGATTTCCAACCCTCCTTGTAAGAGGTAAAGAATTTATTGGCTAGCTCTACTCGAGAATAATAGCTTTTCATAAAACGTTTTGCCCTGTCCTTGTCTCTGGTAATACCCATAATGACTTGATCAAACGCTACTTTATCACCGTTGGCTTGCTGTAGTTTACTGAATTCATCTTTCGTGCAAATAAACACCAGCGGTTCCACCAAATCCTGAATGCGAGTGTATTTGGGGAAGGAGCCACTACTTACTCTGAACGAGTAGCCTTCAGCCGCCATGGTATCGGCTTGAACCAGGTAAAGACCTTCACGGGAAAGCGCAAGTTTAGAGCCATTGGCAATAGTAAAACTGGAATCTGGAAGCAGAAGTGGGTCTGCAGGCCCTGTGTTTTTTGAAAAGGGCGGATACGCAGAGGTAAAATCCTGAGTATATCTGTACACATACAATTGTGTTTTTTCTGTTGGACCGTTAAAAGTGTAAGCTTGGCCAATCTTTAAATAGGGATTGAATAATTTTTCGTCCCCCTGACTTACAAAGCCATTTACAGGATAATTCTTTTCTATGAGAAAGGGGAAAGACCATGTTTTGGAGGTGGTTATTTGGGTAATCTTTAAAAATAGAATCCATGGATCATTGGTATAGGCAACGGCAAGCTCTCCGCGCCTTACACCACCCGATGATAGCAACATTGAATCAGATTGAATGGTCTTACCTTGACGCTGTGAAAGCGATTCCCTTTTTTCCCATTCCATGAGATACATTTCATCTGATGCACTATTTGATGTGGATGTAATGGCATAATTAACTGTGATTTTTCCGCTTTGTTTTACCATTAGCCACTCCACTTCAATTTCATCAGTTGGATCATAAAGGTGGGCGAGATTTTCGCTTGCCAATGATTGGGCCTCTACTGTGAAGCAAATCAATAAAATAATCCAGGTGAATTTAAATTTCATATGAGGTAGACAAAATTACAACGATAAATCTAATGGATTGACTTAATTTTGCGCCAAAGAAATCTAATGGGCAAAGTATTTACCACGGAGATCACATCAGACCGGCTTCCATCAGACAATCCACTTCATCAACGATTGTTGAAAGCATATGTTGCAGTAGAGGATTACATTAATGGCGTGGTGCTGGAGGTAGGATGCGGAGAAGGCCGAGGCATTGAGTTGGTGATGAACAAAGCGGAAAGTTATACTGCCATTGATAAGATCGAGGAGGTAATTAAAAGGCTCCGAATAAAATTTCCGGAAGGAAAGTTTTTAAGTGGCAATATCCCACCCTTTACAGATCTGGCCAGCGATAGTTTTGATACTGTGATCAGTTTTCAGGTGATTGAACATATTGAAGATGATTCTTTTTTTCTGCAGGAGATCAATCGGGTATTGAAGCCTGGAGGCAAGGCCTACCTCACCACACCTAATAGGGTAATGTCTCTCACAAGAAACCCCTGGCATATTCGCGAGTATACTTCTGACGAGCTGCTTTCACTTGCCAGGCAGCATTTCACTGAGGCTGAAATGAAAGGCATTACGGGTGACGCCAAAGTGATGGCCTATTACGAGAAAAATAAAAAATCTGTAGCCCGGATAGCGCGATTTGATATTTTTGATCTTCAACACAAACTACCCGCTGGCATTTTAAAGATTCCATATGAATTGCTGAATCGGTGGAATCGCAACAAATTGAAAGATGCGGACGACCAATTGGTGGCGGGCATCACCCACGAGAATTATCCTGTAACAGACGATGCAGCTTCCGCGTTGGATTTATTTCTGATTGTAAAAAAATAGTAAGCCATTGCCTTCTAAAAGAAGACAATGGCTTAACTATGCTTAATAGTTTTGTGGTGAGGTGTTGTTGATTTGAAGACTACCAACGTGACGATCGTACATCTCTTCAAATTTAGTTGCCAATTCCGACTCTCCGTTTTCAAGCAGAGTGCTTTGCAATTCTCCAAGGATGTAGATGTTCTTTCTCAGGTCTATGGTTAGGCCGTATCCTTTGCCAATCAGGTATGCAGCCATCTCATCGGCACGTTCACCAATGATGTTGGCGATTTCAATGGCTTTCTCTTTTTCGCCTACCTGAAAAAGTAGATTGACTGTTTCTGCTGCTGTGTGGTCATAAGGCACCGCCACATCTGCCATTTTTTCAATGCTGAATAACAATGCTTTTCTTGCTTTCTCCAGATCACCTTTGTCAATGAGTGCTTGCGCTACTGTATTAAAAGAACTTCTATGGTTCAAAACGAAGTTCCTGTAATCCTCCGAGTAGTAAACGGTAGGATCATTTAATCCGCGATAGGAGCACTTATTGATCAAGTTATCATAACTAAGATCTGCATTCACAAATTCTTTTCTTGGATTGGGATTACGAATTGGAAGTATCCTGCTCGTGTTTCCTTCCTGAATTGCATAGGGGCTCAGGTCAACTTTAAACTGAGACAACGATGTATGGTTTACATAGATAGGTCTTTCCCAATTGTTGGTAGCCAACATATCGAGCATGGCCAAATCTTTTTTCTCCAATCCTCCACCGATTAGCCTGAATTGCATCTGATCCACCACCAGGCTGTCCATGCCTTCAGGTATAATGCCTGAAGCAATTACAGCAGCTTTATCCACTTTTAATGTAAGTATCTTACTAGGAACAATGTTTCTGTCATCGTTGCGTAATTGCGGATGATTTTTGCTCAACAAATCAAGATATTGCTGCAGGTCTATGGATTTCAATTTGAGATCAACAAAAGGCAGATAATCATTTGGACCTCCCTGGCGATAGTCATGAAGTGTAAGTGTGTATTTGAGCGGTTCACTATCGTTCATTTTGCGCATGGATTGCTCAATGTACCAGTCAGTATTGAAGTAGCTCAACACCAACACGCGCATATCTTGTCTAAACTCTTCAACCTCTTGGGCATACCAAAGCATGAAAGTATCATTATCGCCACCGGTATATAAAACTGAATTTTCGGCACAAGATGCCAGATAATTTTTACCTGAGTCTACAGAAAAGAATCTATCAGATCGGTTGTGATCATCCCATCCTTCTGTAGCCATTAGCACAGGTGCCGAAGCGCCAATTAAAAGGGCAGCAATGGCAGAAGCCTTCATGTTTTTTAAGTACTTGGTGAAGGTTTCACCAATTGCAATCACTGCAAACCCAATCCAGAACGCGAAGGCATATGTGGAGCCCGCATAGATATAATCTCGTTCACGGGGTTCTACTGGTGGTGAATTGAGGTAAACCACAATGGCCACACCTGTCATAACAAAAAGGAGGCCCACAACTGCAAAGTTTTTAGTGTCTTTGACGAATTGATAAAACATCCCAATAATCCCAAGGATAAAAGGGATCATAAAGAAATTGTTGCGACCTCCGTTGTTGGCCAGTGAAGATGGAAGTTGTTCAAACCAACCGCCTGGACCCAGCCAATCTGCACCTTGTTCATCACTTTCTCGCCCAGCGAAATTCCACATGAAATAGCGAACAAACATTTGTCCTATCTGATGCTTGAACATGTAATAAAGGTTATCAACAAATGTTGGCACCTGGCCCTCCCTTAATCCAATAATGTTTCTATAAGAATCAGCATAATCGGAGCTCCATGCCCTGGGAAAGAAAGTTTCCTTGTCATATACATATTCAAATTTGCGGTCGGCTATTTCATAGCGGTCTTTACCTTTTCTGTAAAGGGGAGCACCATATTTTACATCAATAGGCTGTGAGGTAAACAAAGGCCCAAACATTAAAGGTCTGCTTCCATATTGCTCGCGTTTCAGATAGCTCACAAAACTCATCACGTCACGCGGTGCGTTTTCGTTGATGGGCGGATTATAATTTGATCGGATTACAATAGTAGCATAAGAGCAATAGCCTATGAGGATAAAAGCGGTTGATAATAAAAATGTATTCAACAGGGGCTTGTTATTTAAATGACTGTATCGAATGCCAAATACCAGTGCCCCAATAATGATCAACCCAAATACGATTGCGCCTGATCCAAATGGCAACCCAAGGGTATTGACAAAAAACACTTCAAAGTTTCCTGCCAAAGAAGGAAGTCCTGGAACAATAAAGTCGTTGATAAAAATGATGATACCCACACTGAACAGTAGGGCAGCTACAATGCCCCATTGGGAAGGTTTATATTTTTTAAAGTAATAAATCAGCCCTAATGCGGGAATCGTCACCAGGTTGAGCATGTGCACACCGATGGAAAGGCCCATCATGTAGGCTATCAGAATCAGCCAGCGGTTGGCTTTGCTTTCATCTTCAATCACATCCCATTTTAATATTCCCCAAACCACAAAAGCAGTAAAAAAGGAAGACATGGCATACACCTCAGCTTCTACAGCCGAAAACCAGAAAGAATCTGAGAAGGTATAAGAAAGAGCACCAATCAATCCGGCTCCCATTAATAAGATGGTTTTTTCAACTGAAAAGGAATCTGATTGGGCAGCATTCATCATTTTTCTCCCAAAAAGTGTAATTGACCAGAAAAGGAAAAGGATGGTAAATGCGGAAGCCAGTACGCTCATGAAATTGATCCAAAAAGCTACCTTGGTAACATCCCCCATGGCCAGGAAAGAAAAAATACGACCCAACAATAGAAAAAGCGGGGCTCCGGGGGGGTGAGGAACTTCCAGTTTATAAGAGACGGCAATGAACTCACCACAATCCCAATAGCTGGCCGTTTCTTCAAACGTAAGCCAATAAGTAATGAGAGCTATCGCAAATGTGATCCAACCTGTTATGTTATTTGTTCTTTGAAAATTCATATTGTGACGTCAAAAATTCAGTTGAAGTGGCGAAAATAAGGAATTATGTTCACAGTCTTTTGAGCACATTTTGTGGTTTATGTAGCTTGGCATCAATAAATTAACCTTTAGTACGGTAAAAAATGACATCAGTTCCCTTCTGTTCGCTGAAATACGCCCATGATCAGGTTAAATCTGAGGTGGAAAAGGCTATAGACGGGGTTTACAAAAGGGGACAATTCATACTCGGGACTGAGGTTGAAGCTTTTGAGGAAGAGTATGCAGCCTATTCTGGAGCCCGTTATGGCGTAGGCGTGGCCAGTGGTTTGGATGCACTTACCCTGTCGTTGAGGCTTCTTGGCATCGGTGCCGGAGATGAGGTGGTGGTGCCTGCACATACTTACATTGCCACCTGGCTGGCCATCTCACAGGTGGGTGCCACGATTGTTCCCGTGGATGCAGGTCAGGACATGCTGTTGGACCTGAAAAAGGTAGAGGGAGCGATAACCACCCACACAAAAGCCATTTTGCCGGTTCATCTCTATGGGGCAGTTTGCAACATGACGTTGCTCACTGAAATGGCCACACGTCATGAATTGAAAATAATAGAAGACAATGCACAAGGTCAAGGTGCATACTGGAAAGACAGTATGACAGGATCCATTGGTAATTGCAATGCCACCAGCTTTTATCCCACCAAAAATCTTGGAGCACTTGGCGATGGCGGGGCCATTACTACCAATGACAAACAGCTTTATGAGAAGGCATTGGTTCTTAGAAATTATGGTTCAACAGATCGGTTTATCAATCCGATACAAGGTTTTAATTCGAGGCTTGATGAATTGCAGGCTGCTATACTGAGGGTGAAGTTGAAGAAGTTGACCAAATGGAATGAGAAGAGAAAAGAAGTTGCACAAACCTATTTCAACGAAATGAAAGGTGTTGGGGATATTATTTTGCCACCCCAAACGGAAGGCTCGGTTTTTCATTTGTTTGTAATCAGAACCAAGCAGCGCGAAGCCCTGAGATCATTTCTATTCCAAAAAGGAATAGGTACTATGGTACACTACCCTGTTCCTCCCCATTTGCAGGGAGCGTATACCGCATTGAATTTTAAAAAAGGCGATTTTCCGATCAGTGAGAATCTGGCTGAGACCGTATTGAGTTTGCCTATGTGGCCGGGTCTTACTGAAGAGCAGGTGGCCTGGGTGGTCGAGCAGGTGAAATCATTTTTTGCACGCTAACAGATCAATTATAAACGATTGTGTAAAAGACCAGCCAGACCAAAAAGAGGAGAACATAGGAAGAGATTACGATCAGGGCTGCTATCGATTTTTTCTTTTTAGCAAATGCATGAACACCCAGGATCAGTAGGCCCCAATAAATCAGCTCAAAAAGATTTAAAGCTTTGAGGGGATAGATGTATCTTTTAGGAAGCAACTCAGCATCAAACAGGTTGATCATGGCCAGGGGATAGAAATTTAATACCGCATTGTAAGCGGGGTCAGTATCGATCAACATGAACCATCCTATTTTAATTATCTCTGGAATGATAAATACAAACTCTGAGACAAGCGCTACAGACCAGCAGTTGCCATAGGTGACCTTGTAGCCAAACATGAAACAGCCAATCCAGATCACGAAGGAGATGACGGTGAATTTCCAGAGGTAAACCAGAGGGATGGTCAGGTATTGAACTGCAGTGAAAATTTGTAAAAAGCTGCCCTCAGGTCTGTCCTGCAAGAATTCAAATACGGCTGTTTCGCTTTCTACAAACGTTTTTTTTGCAAACAACACCAAAAAGGTGAGCAAACAGAGCAGAATAAAAGCCAGCCGTTTATCAGTTTCGTATAACGATTCGCGCTCTGTTGACGTTTCCATGAATGGTTTTTACTGTTTAGGCGTTAATATTTTGTTTATTTGAAACCGTTTTTCAAAAGTGATTAAAGCTAGCGTGGGCAATATTAAGATTTTTGTTTTACTGTCAATTATTTTTGCCAGTCCTGCTGCCTTTGCTCAGGAAAAAAAGGATACTACCCTTATCCTGATCAATGACATACGCATTCAAATAGAAGCCACGCAGGCCCTCAACGACCTCTACAACTTTAAGTTCGAAAAAGCCGAGCAACAGTTCAGGTGGTTTAAACAAAAGTATGCATGGCATCCGCTTCCTTATTTTTTACTTGGCCTCAGTGAATGGTGGAAAATAATGCCCAATACTAAAGTCACAGCCTATGATGACAAGTTTTTAGCTTATATGGACAGCACCATTATGGTAGCTGAGAACCTCCACAAAAAATCCCCTGAGTATCGGATAGAGGCAGCCTTTTTTTTGGCAGCCGCCTATGGATTTAAGGGACGCCTGTATGCAGATGAAGAAAGAAAAAACTGGAGAAAAGCTGCAACAACCGGTAAAACAGCATTGAATTACCTGGAGGAAAGCAAACAGAAGCAGGACCTTAGTGTAGAGCTGCTGTTTGGCGATGCATTGTATAATTATTTTTCAGTTTGGGTTCCTGAAAATTACCCAGCCCTAAAGCCCTTGCTGTGGTTTTTCAGAAAAGGCGATAAACAATTGGGTTTGGAGCAGCTCACTGAGGTTTCTTACAATGCCTTCTATACGCGCACAGAGGCCATGGTGTGGTTGATGCGCATTCTCAACAGTTATGAGAACAAGCAGGCGAGGGCATTCCAACTGTCTGAGTACCTCCATGAAACCTATCCTGACAACCCTTATTTTCATCGCTATTATGCCCGAATGTTGTATGGCAGGGGAGGCTTTTCTGAAGATATGGAGTTGCAGAGCAAGCAGATTATCCAGCGCATCGACAGTGGGATGGTAGGCTACGAGGCCACCAGTGGCAGGTATGCGGCTTTCTTCCTGGGGCAGATGTATGAGCGCAGGCAGCAACTGGATGAGGCCAAAAAATATTACGAGATGGTGGTGAAGTATGCCAAAGAAATTGATGCTACAGAGTCGGGGTATTATTTGTTTTCACTGATTGCCCTTGGAGAAATAAGTCACAAACAAGGCGACAATGTGGCCGCCAGGAATTACTTTGAGGAAGTAAAGAAGAAGTCCAACCGCAAAGACGAAGCCTGGAAGGACGCCAAAAAGCGGCTGAAGGCGTTGGAGAAGGGAGATTGA
>DDTF01000026.1:54431-76229 GCA_002345965.1 Flammeovirgaceae bacterium UBA2371 | reverse complement strand
GACTCGGGGCGGGCTTCTTTTTTTTTACAGACTTTTTAAAATGAAACATCGATTATACACACGATCAAAAAAATTACTGGCGGATACATTGACCCCGGTCAACATCTATCTCAAACTCCGGGATATATACGCTGGCAGCTTTCTGTTGGAGAGCTCCGACTATCACGGTCAGGAAAACAGCCTCTCCCTGATCTGTTGCAACCCGCTGGCGTCTTTTCAATTGTCAGGTTTGGAACTCTCCGTAAAATATCCTGGACAATCCGCCCAAAGGAAAACACTACGATCAGGCAACGAAGTATTGTCAGCATTGGATGACTTCAGAAATAACTTTGAAACAGTAGACGCTGATTCAAAGTACATTTCCGGTGGCCTTTTTGGCTACATGACCTACGATGCGGTACGCTATTTTGAAAACATCGACATACCATCAGCACCAGACAGCATCCCTGACATATGGTACAAAGTGTTTCAGTATGTCATCGTGGTCGATCACTTTTCCAATCAAATGGTGCTTTTTGAAAATGCGTTGTCACCAGAGGCAACTTCGGGTCTCGACAATCTGAAAAAAATAATTCTCAGCAATCGCTTCAGCACTTTTCCATTCTCTTCCTCGGGTGAGGAAACGTCCAATGTCACCGATGAAGAATACCGCCAGATGGTTGCCGCAGGCATCGCCCATTGCAAAAGGGGTGACGTGTTTCAAATCGTGTTGTCAAGGCAATTTAAATCTCAATTTCAGGGTGATGAATTCAATGTCTACCGCGCCCTCCGTTCTATCAACCCCTCGCCTTATCTTTTTTATTTCGACTTTGGAAGTTTTAAAATATTTGGCTCCTCACCGGAGACACAAATTCAGATCAAGGGAAACCAGGCGGCCATTTTTCCCATCGCAGGCACATTCAAGAGAACAGGTGATGATAAAAAAGATGCAGAGCTGGCAGCTCAACTTACGATGGATGAAAAGGAAAATGCGGAACACGTCATGTTGGTGGACCTGGCCCGCAACGACATGAGCAGAGATGCCACCAAAGTAAAGGTGGAAGTGTTCAGGGAAATTCAATACTACAGCCACGTCATTCACCTGGTGTCCAAAGTGACAGGTACCATCAATGGCAGTTCACCACTAAAAGTGGCCGCCAATACTTTTCCCGCAGGCACCCTGTCGGGAGCGCCCAAACACAAGGCGATGCAATTGATCAGTAAGTATGAAAATAGTAACAGAAGTTTTTATGGAGGGGCAATTGGCTTCCTGGGGTTTAATGGTGACTATAATCACGCCATCATGATACGAACTTTCCTGAGTAAGTCCAACCAGCTCATCACACAGGCTGGTGCAGGCATCGTAGCCCAATCGGTGCCCGAAAATGAATTGCAGGAAGTGAACAATAAACTGGAAGCATTAAGAAAAGCCCTATTAATGGCGGAAGAATTATGAAAAAAAATGTTTTAGTACTCGATAACTACGACTCGTTTACCTACAATCTTGTCTACCTCCTGCAGGAGTTGGGTTTCCCGCCAACGGTAATTCGCAATGATAAAATTGACATGGAAGCAGTAGATCAATATGACAAGATATTGTTGTCACCGGGCCCGGGCATTCCCGATGAAGCAGGTAAGATGAAAGCATTGATCAGGGAATATGGTCCCACAAAAAGCATATTGGGCGTATGCCTGGGACATCAGGCCATTGCCGAAGTCTACAACGCAGCACTCTTCAACATGAATGAAGTTTTGCATGGGGTCACCAGTAAAATCTCTTTTACTGAATCTGCAGACACCCTGTTCGAAGGCATTCCTTCCAGTATCAATGTAGGTCACTACCATTCATGGTCTGTAAAACCGGAAACCATCAACGGGATATTGAAAATCACAGCCGTTAACGACAAGGGATTGGTGATGGCCATTGCCCACAACCGGTTTGATGTAAAAGGGGTACAATTTCATCCTGAATCCATCCTGACGGAACATGGTAAACAAATGATTTCAAACTGGGTCAACAATTGACGAAAAGCATAGAAGAAATGAAAACGATATTGAATGAGTTGATCGAATACCGGTCCTTGGATAAATCCACTGCCAAAAAGGTGTTGATGGACATGGCGTCTGGTGCCTACAATGCCAGCCAGATGAGTGCCTTCATCACCGTGTACATGATGCGAACCATCACCATCGAAGAGTTGGAAGGTTTTAGGGATGCCATGTTGGAACTGTGCATTCCGGTCACAACCAATAAGCCACTGATCGATGTGTGTGGAACGGGTGGTGATGGTAAAAACACGTTCAACATCTCCACGCTTTCAGCTTTCGTGGTAGCTGCAGCGGGGCAACCTGTTGCCAAACATGGCAATTACGGGGTGTCGTCTGTAAGTGGTTCTTCCAATGTGATGGAACACCTCGGCTATACCTTCTCCAACGATACCAAAAAGTTGATGGAGGAACTGGAACGGACCAACATTTTTTTTATGCATGCTCCGCTCTTTCACCCTGCAATGAAAAATGTAGCGCCTATTCGTAAAGAATTGGGCGTAAAAACATTTTTTAATTTGTTGGGCCCGATTGTAAATCCCGCCTCTCCACCTCGTCAGCTGGTAGGGGTGTTTAACCTGGAGCTGGCGCGACAGTATGGCTACCTCTATCAGCAAAGCAACAAGGACTATGTGATCCTGCACGACCTGAATGGTTACGATGAGATTTCACTTACAGGACCATTTAAGATTTTTTCCAATTGGGGTGAAGATCAATTGGAACCTTCCGATTTGGGCTTGCCCGAAATCAAGGCAGAAGACTTGCAGGGGGGTGAAACAGTAGAAGAAGCGGCCGATATTTTTCTCAACATTTTACAAGGCAAGGGCACTGACGCACAAAAGGCAGCGGTAGTCGCCAATGCAGGAATGGCCCTCTACTGCGGAAACAAAAAAGAAGGATTAATTCCAGCGGTACAAAAAGCAAGTAAGACCCTGTCGTCAGGGGAAGCCTACCATACATTCAAAAAACTGATAAACAGCTAATGGATATTCTTGAAAAAATTGCAGCACAAAAGAAAAAGGAAGTCGCGGAGCGCAAAAGTTTGTATCCCGTCAAACTATTGGAGCAAAGTATTTACTTTCCCACACCTTGTGTCTCATTAAAACAATACCTACATCGCAGCGATAAGTCGGGTGTCATCGCAGAGATCAAAAGGAAGTCACCATCAAAAGGAGACATCAACCCTTATGTGTCTGTAGAGCGAACATCCATTGGATACATGCAGGCGGGGGCATCGGCCCTTTCAATAGTAACAGATACAAACTTTTTCGGAGGGAGTAGTAATGACCTGTCCGTAGCAAGGAAATTCAACTATTGTCCCATCCTGCGCAAAGACTTTATGATAGATGAATATCAGCTGATAGAGGCCAAGTCGATGGGAGCAGATGCAATATTGCTGATTGCTGCCATGCTCGAGCCTTCAAAATTGAAAAGCCTGTGCGACTCGGCCCATGCGCTGGGCCTGGAAGTGCTGCTGGAAGTACACGATGAAGTTGAACTCAACAGCAACCTGGAAGCACAACCCGATGTGGTGGGGGTCAATAACAGGAACCTGCGCTCATTTGAGGTGAACACCGCGCTCAGCAAAAAACTGGCACCCATGATTCCCAATGAATTTATAAAAATATCGGAAAGCGGGATCGATTCCCCGGCAGTAGCAGCAGCACTTCGGGCCTATGGATTTGATGGTTTTTTAATAGGTGAATTGTTTATGAAAACTAGCCGGCCCGAATGGGCCGCGAGCGAGTTTATAAAAGCGCTAAATCGATTGGAATTAAAAGCTAAAGTTGATGCTTAAAATAAAGGTGTGCGGTATGGTGTCCAAAAACAATGTGAGGGAAGTGGCTGACCTTTCACCAGACTTCATGGGGTTTATTTTTTATCAATCTTCTCCCCGTTTCGTAGGTGAGCATTTGGAGTTGCCGGATTGGAATCCCGCCATTCGTAAGGTGGCCGTGTTTGTAAACGAAACAACTGAAAATATCTTAAAGACATGCGATCGTTATCAAATTAAGATGGCACAACTTCATGGTGACGAATCTCCGTTGTTTTGTCAGCAACTTCAGTCCGGTGGTTTGGAAATAATCAAAGCGTTTGCGCTGGACGAGCAATTTGATTTTCAGGTACTGGAGCCTTACCAAAATGCCGTTGATTATTTTTTGTTGGATGCCAAAGGGAAATACAAGGGAGGCAATGGGCTCACCTTCAACTGGCAGTTGCTTGATAAATACAAGTTGCAAATTCCCTTTTTCCTCAGTGGTGGTATCAATGCCGATAATGTTGCTGCAGTTAAAAACCTCCGGCACGAAAGACTATTTGCGATTGATGTCAACAGCGGTGTAGAGGATCAACCTGGGCTCAAGAGTCCATCGAAGTTAAATGAACTGGTTCAAAATTTTAAGAGATAAAGAAATGAAATATCAGGTAGACGAGCGTGGGTATTATGGCCGGTTTGGTGGTGCGTTTATTCCGGAAATGTTGTATCCCAATGTGGAGGCACTCCGAACCACCTACCTCTCCATTATTGAAAGCACGGCTTTTCAAAATGAAATGGATGACTTACTGAAAAATTTCGTGGGCAGACCTACTCCGCTTTACTTTGCTTCCCGGCTTTCCGATCAACTCAAGGCAAAAATATATTTAAAACGGGAAGACCTTTGTCACACGGGGGCACACAAAGTGAACAACACCGTAGGGCAAATCATTCTGGCCCGACACATGGGAAAATCTAAGATCATAGCAGAAACAGGTGCGGGACAACATGGGGTGGCCACCGCAACGGTGTGTGCGCTGATGGGTATGGAGTGTTTGGTGTACATGGGAAAGCTGGACATGGAGAGACAAAAACCCAATGTAGAACGCATGCGCATCTTGGGTGCGAAGGTAGTACCGGCACTGAGTGGCAGCATGACCTTAAAGGATGCTACCAATGAGGCCATGCGCCATTGGATCAGCCACCCTAAGGATACGCACTACATCATTGGTTCTGTGGTAGGTCCTCATCCTTATCCTGACATGGTGGCGCGCTTTCAGTCGGTGATCAGCAAAGAGATCAGAAGTCAGCTGATAGCAGAGCAGGGCAATCCGTTTCCTGATCATGTTGTTGCTTGTATTGGTGGCGGCAGCAATGCAGCGGGTGCCTTTTACCATTTTATGGATGAACCACACGTGCACCTGGTGGGCGTGGAAGCAGCAGGCAAGGGAATTGATTCAGGTGAATCTGCGGCAACAACGGCACTGGGAAAACCAGGAGTGCTGCACGGAAGCAAAACGTTGTTGATGCAAACCGCAGATGGACAGGTGATCGAACCGTATTCCATCTCTGCAGGATTGGATTATCCTGGAATCGGCCCATTGCATGCCCATCTGTTGGATGTCGGGCGAGTACAGTTTGTAAGCGCGACTGACGATGAAGCCATGCAGGCAGGTATTGCCTTGAGCCGGCTGGAAGGAATCATTCCTGCCATTGAATCAGCCCACGCCATCGCAGGCTTGAGTAAAATGAATTACGATGAGGATGATGTCATTGTGATTAACCTGAGTGGCCGCGGTGATAAAGACCTGGATACGTATATTCGTTATGGAAATTATTAACCCAACTCTTATCATCTCCAACCCCAAATCGCAAACCATAAACTAATAAACCATCATGAGACTTCTCTTTCTAACCATTGTTGTACTGATTATAAGCTGTACTCCCCAAAAAGAATCAGTCATCGATAGGGCGGCCTATCAAAATGAAATTGACTCCTGGCATGCCAACAGGGTAGAGGAACAATTGGTTGGTGACAACGGTTGGCTCAACCTCGCGGGTTTGTATTGGTTGAACGAGGGCTTTAACACTTTCGGTAGTGATGCTTCCAATGATGTGGTATTCCCGTCAGGAAAGATCGATGCAAATGCCGGTGTGTTTGTGGTGCAGCAAGGCAAGGTAACGATGGAGGTGAACAAGGGAGTAAAGATAGTAAGGGACTCGATGCTGGTGACGCGCGAGGTAATGCACTATCCGGATTCCTCATTTTATCCCTTGTACAGCCATGGATCGTTACAGTGGATGATCATTGATCGATCGGGCAAATTGGGTGTTAGGCTGCGCGACTTGCAGAGTGAGGCGGTGAAAAAATTTGAAGGCGTGGAGCGGTATCCTGTCGATCTGAAATGGAGAGTAGAAGCGGCATTTGAAAAGTATGATCCCGTAAGACAAATTGCAATCACCAATATTTTAGGACAAACCTACCAATCACCTTGCCCCGGTGCCCTCGTATTCGAAATAGAAGGTAAAACCTATCGGTTGGATGTCATTGATGATGGCACGGAAGGCGAGTACTATATCCTTTTTGGTGATCAAACCAACGAACACGAAACGTATCCGTCAGGCAGGTACATGTATGTGAAGCATCCCGATGCCGAAGGAAAAGTAGTGGTCGACTTCAACAAGGGATACAATCCTCCTTGTGCATTTACAGAATTTGCTACCTGCCCGCTGCCACCAAGACAAAACTTTTTGGGTTTGAACATTACAGCAGGTGAAAAAAACTTTGGCAAACATTAACTATTAGCGCAAACATTTGACGAATAATTAAAAGGGAAGAATGAAAACATTGGAGAAGGAGAACCAGACAGAAGAACTTTTTAAAAGAAAAAATAAAAACCTGCTTTCGGTTTATTATACGGCCGGATACCCTGCTTTGAACGATACAGTGCGGATTGGCCAATGGCTGGCGCAGGCAGGTGCAGATATGATAGAAATAGGAATTCCGTTTTCAGATCCCGTAGCGGATGGTCCTGTCATTCAGGAAAGCAGCAAAGTAGCCCTCGAAAATGGAATGACGCTGAACTTATTGTTGGAGCAGGTTGGCGAACTTCGATCTGGTGTTAAAATTCCAATTGTGCTGATGGGATACATCAATCCGATTTTGCAGATGGGGGTGGCATCATTTTGCGAAAGGGCAGCGCACGCTGGCGTAGACGCGGTCATCATTCCTGACCTCCCGCTGTTGGAATATCAGGAATCCTATCAGGGTATTTTTGAATCCTGGGGTATAAAAAATATATTCATGGTCACGCCCACTACCTCCGAAGAACGTATCCGGGCAATTGACGATAGCTCCAGTGCTTTTATCTATGTGGTGTCTTCTTCCGGCACCACTGGAGCAAGAAAAGATTTTTCAGGGGAACAAATCGATTATCTGAATAGGCTTAAGCAGATGAAACTAAAAAATCCCTGGTTGGTGGGGTTTGGGGTATCCAACAAAACCACTTTTTCAACAATTTGTGATTATAGTGCGGGGGCAATCGTAGGGAGTGCCTTCATTGCTATGCTGAAAAACAGCAACAACTTCAGTGCTGATATCCCAAATTTTGTACAATCAATTAAAGCAAAGTCATGATCGTTCAACTGCATCGAAGCGCCACAAACGAAGAGAAAAGTAATATCGACAGCAAAGTAGCCCTGATGGGTTATAAAACTACATTAGTGAAAACCCAAATGGGCGAATACCTGATCGGAATTGGCAAACGCGAGTTTGACATACGCCAGATAGGCAGACTACCCGGTGTGGCCGACATCCATCACGTGTCTGACGACTATAAACTGGTGTCGCGCAAATGGAAGGTCAAAAGAACGGTCATTGACTTGGGCGACAATGTTCAAATTGGCAATGGAGCGTTGTCCATCATGGCCGGCCCGTGCTCTATAGAGTCAGAAGCGCAAATAGAAGCAACCATTGCACACTTGAAAAAGAACAAAGTATCCATAATGCGTGGTGGCGTTTTCAAGCCGCGCAGCTCTCCCTATGCCTTTCGCGGACTGGGCAAAGAAGGACTTCAGTTGTGGTCGCAACAGGCACAGGCTGCTGGCATTAAAATAATTTCAGAGGTGATGCAGGTAAGCCAGATCGCGGAGATGTACGACCATGTAGATGTATTTCAGGTAGGGGCACGCAACACACAAAATTTTAATTTGTTGGACGAACTGGGGCGCATCGACAAACCGGTGATGATCAAGAGAGGGATCTCGGGTACGCTGGAAGAATTGTTGTCTTCAGCAGAGTACGTCTTCAGTGGTGGCAATGAAAAACTGATTTTGTGCGAACGCGGTATTCGCACGTATGAAAAAGCCAGCCGCAACACCATGGATGTGAATGCCATCCCAATACTGAAAGAAAAAACACACTTGCCAGTAATAGCAGATCCATCTCACGGTATCGGACTGCGGCAATATGTGGAGCCCATCGCTTTGGCAAGTATCATGGCGGGGGCAGATGGAATCATTTATGAAACCCACCAGCAACCGGAACAGGCATTCAGCGATGCCATGCAAACGCTCGACTTCAGCGAATCGCAACGACTGATTGAAAGAGCGCGAAAGGTATTTGATTTGAGAGAAAGTTTTTAACTTGATCATCCTAAAAGGCGCCCACCCTCATCGCATTTTTAGGGATATGAATAATTAATAATTTAAAACTTACAACTATAAATAAATGATCGTCTACGGTATCAAAAACTGCAATACAGTAAAGTCTGCACTCGATTGGCTGAAAAAAAAGAAAGTGGACTTCGAATTCCACGACTACAAAAGCAATGGCATTACCGCAGCCAAATTGAAGGACTGGAGCAAACAGGTGGGATGGGAGACATTAGTGAATAAAAAGGGGATGACGTGGCGCAAACTGGACGATAAAGCCAAAGCCAAAGTGACCAACCTTGCAGCAGCCATTGAACTGATGACCGCACAAACCAGTGTAATCAAAAGACCTTTGATTGAAGTGGAGGGTAAAGTGGTGGCAGTAGGATTTGATGAAGCTGAGTACAAGTCGAAGTTAAAGTAGATATTTTTTTCGTTCATGAATACAGACAACAACCCTTACGCCAGTCTTCTGGGAATTGAAGTAGTGGAAGTAAGCGCAGGCATGGCCAGGGTAAAAACCAGGGTGGCACCTCAGCATACCAACCACCTGGGCTATACCCATGGCGGATTTTTATACAGCGTGGCAGACTACGCATTTGAGCTGGCCTCCAACAGCCATGGCATCGATGCGGTGGGGCTTACCACCAGTATGGAATTTCATCGCCCGTCTACCGTGGGCACTGCCTTGGAGGCAGTGGCACGCGAAATACATTTGGGAAAGAACATTGCTACATACCACATTGAAGTAATGGCCGAGAACAAGAGAATCGCCTCTTTTACAGGAACTGTATACAGGAAATCTTAACTCAAAGGGGATCGCCAATCCGCACTGCCTCTTTTTCGTTTTCAGCCTCTATCCATTTCTTGGCTTCACTGGTACTGGTAAAGGTCTGCATGTCTACATCGTAGACATCAACGAAACCTTTCTTTTCTAAAAATGTGGGCGACATCATCTCTTCAGGCACCACCAGAGCAATTCTTTTCAGTCCGGCTTTCAAAAGTTCATCGCGATGGTTTCGCCTCCATTCATTGAGCTCTTCCTCCTCCCTGTCTATGACCTGAGTAATGTTGGAGATCCAGTTGGGCGTGCGGTAATCCTTCATAAACTCAATGGTCTGTTGAAGCAGCTCCTTGGTTTCTTTAACGTTGGTTTTGTTTTTCCAATGGATCCCGATGCAATTGAGCGGAGCATTGTAATACAACGTTATTACATCGTTGTCCAAAAGGATTTGTTCCTCCAGGTTATCCTGACTTTCAAAACTTAATTTAAATGTGGTCCCTTTGTTCAGGGTACTCTCTACTTCTATGGTTCCATCCAGGGCCTCCACCTGCAACTTCACAAGAAAAAGCCCCAGCCCCCGGCCTTCAGTATGGGTGTGAAATCTTTTGTACAGTCCAAACAACTTGTGTCCAAAATTGGCCATGTCAATACCCAGCCCGTTGTCTTTCACTGTGATTTCTATCCGGCCATTTTTTTGACCCGAAGATATCGAGAGGATGGGTTTTCGCTCCATGGAACGATACTTGATGCCGTTGCTGATAAGGTTATAGAGTATACTGTGCAGCATGGGCCTTACAGAATACACATAGGGCTCTTGAAAATCGGTGATAATCGTTACGCGCTTGTCGTCAATATCTTTTTTCAGCAGGTTGATGATCTCGTTGATTTCATGTTGCAGGGAGAGCTTTTGTTTGATCCGTGTCAGGTCATTCCTCAGATCAATGATATTGCTCAGGTCTTTGATGGTCACATCCAGTGCGGAGACGGAAGCGGTCAGGTGCCCAAAGATTTCACGGTTGACTTCGTTCAGATGATCCTGATCGATTAATCTCAGCAAACCGGTAAGGCTGGCTACCGGCCCGCGCAGGTTATGGGAGATGGTATAGGAGAATTGTTGCAACTCATTGTTATGGCGGATAAGCTCTTCATTCGTTTCGGTCAACTGATTGTTCTTGTCTACCAATTCCATGTTCAGGCTTCGGTTTTCCTGAGCAAGTATCTCCCTCTGCTCCTGAATTACTGCGGAGGCACTGAGAATTTCCTTTTGCCTTTCCGACAGCTGTTGAATCAAAGATTCGTTTTCCTTTTCAGAAAGCTCAAAACTGTATTTTAGAAAATAGGTGCTCCCGATGAGTACCAGATAACAATAAATGGTAATAAAATTGAGAAAATAATAATTGGGAGAGGTAAAGCCCATCTGGTAATACCCGGCATTAAATAAATTGTGAAGTGGGTCATAAAACACCAATGAAATAAGAGAGAGCAGTAACCCGAAAAAGATATTGGCCCTTTCTTTCAGTGAGAATAATATGAAGGGCAGAATGGAAGAGCTGAGCAAAATAACGCGATATTGAAAATACTCAAATTCTTCCAGTGTTGCAGGGTGATCAAATTTGTCAATAATGGAAATGATCAAGGCAGGCACCGTGATAAGCACAATCAGTACCAAACGGCTGGTATTGATAAAGCCAAGGTGATTGAGCAACGGTGGCGCCAAAAAACAAAGGGCAACCAAAAGGGAAAGCTGGGTGGAAGTAATCCATTGAAAAAAGTAAAAGGCAGCTCCAAAAAGCAAAAGAACAAGGAGAAAAATGATGAAACTCACCCTGTTACTGATCCTTATGTACCTTACTTCAGTTGGGTTAGACCCAAATTGAGTCCCTATATTATTTAGCGCTTTCCAGAAATTCATTGATACAGACAATATACACGGATGAGCTTTTCAATCCTTACCCAACGTATCAAAATTTGGTATCTTTATAGCGTTCAAGTAATGTTATGTGTTGATTGAAAGAAAATGTCTAAAAATCTGAAGAAAAAGTCGAACATAGACCAGCGCACGTTGCAAAGCGCTTACGAATTGATGTGTACCGCGCGCCACATGGCCATACTTTATGACGAAAACAGAGAGGTTTGCAGCAAATACGTACACAGTACCTCCCGGGGGCATGAAGCAATACAATTGGCGGCTGGACTTCAGCTAAAGGAATTCGACTACGCTTCACTTTATTATAGAGACGAATCGGTGTTGTTGGGCATGGGCATGCAACCCTATGAGTTGATGCTGCAGCTGATGGCCAAAAAAGAGGATCCTTTTTCCGGAGGCAGAACATATTATGGACATCCGGCCCTCAGGAGAAAAGGGTTTCCTACCATTCCTCATCAGAGCTCGGCCACAGGCATGCAGGCTATCCCCGCTACAGGCATGGCACACGGACTGGCTTATCTGGAATCGCAAAAGTTATTAAAGGGAAAAAATAAACCAGTGGTGCTTTGCTCGCTGGGCGATGGTTCAGTTACAGAAGGGGAGGTGGCAGAGGCATTTCAAATGGCTGTACTGAAAAAGTTGCCGATCATTTATCTCGTGCAGGACAATGACTGGGGAATATCCGCTACGGGATCAGAAATGCGCGCCATGGATGCCTACGAATATGCAGCCGGTTTTAAAGGAATGGAAAGGATGCGGGTAGATGGTTCGCGTTTTGAAGAGAGTTATGAAGGACTGACAAAAGCGATCGACTATGTGAGAAAAAAAAGGATGCCTATCCTTGTTCACGCGTGGTGTCCGCTGCTGGGCCACCATACTTCGGGTGTAAGAAAGGAATGGTATCGCGGAGATGACCTGGCCAAACACGAAAAGCAGGATCCATTGATCAAATTTGAAAAATACCTGTTAGCAACCGGGTTCACCAAAAAAAAATTGGATGAAATAAGCAAGAAGGCTTTGCTGAAGGTGAAAAGCGATTACAAAAAAGCACTGGCATCACCTGATCCCGAAATAGAAGATTTTAGCTCTCATGAATTTGCACCTACTCCGATAACGGAAGAAAAAGGAAACAGAACACCCAAAGGAGGTGAAAAGGTGGTCATGGTAGATGCTGCCTTGCACGCAGTGGAGGAAATACTGAAAAAGCATCCGGAAGCATTATTGTACGGACAGGATGTCGGAGGAAGATTGGGTGGAGTGTTTCGCGAAGCGGCAACGCTGGCACAAAAGTATGGCGACCACCGGGTGTTCAATACGCCTATCATGGAAGCGTACATTGTGGGATCCACCGCGGGTATGTCTGCCGTAGGAGCCAAACCCATTGTGGAAATTCAATTCGCAGATTACATCTGGCCGGGAATCAATCAGCTGGTGGAAGAGCTTTCAAAGAGCTGCTACATCACCAAGGGGAAATTCCCTATTCAGTCGCTGATCCGTGTACCCATCGGGGCATACGGGGGCGGTGGCCCTTACCACTCGGGCAGTGTAGAATCTGCCTTGCTGACTATTCGGGGGATTAAAATTGTTTACCCTTCCAACGCGGCAGACATGAAAGGGTTGATGAAAGCCGCTTTTTACGATCCCAACCCGGTGGTGATGCTGGAACACAAAGGTCTCTACTGGAGCAAGGTACCCGGTACCCTGGGGGCAAAAACGATAGAGCCCGACAAAGACTATGTCATTCCCCTGGGCAAAGCCAACAAAGTACAGGCAGCTGATCCGGAGAAAATAACAAACGGAGAGTCAGCGGTAGTCATTACCTATGGTATGGGGGTTTACTGGGCCATGGAAGCAGCTAAAGCTTTTCCGGGTCAAATAGAAATTTTGGATTTGAGAACGCTCAACCCTGTCGATTGGGATGCCATTGAAGCTGCCGTAAAATTACATGGCAGGGCATTCGTACTTACCGAAGAGCCGCTCATGAATTCGTTTGCAGAATCAATCGCTGGCCGAATTGCAAAGCTATGCTTTACTTACCTGGATGCGCCTGTGTGGACTTTCGGAGCCGCCAACTTGCCGGCAGTGCCTTTGAATGTCGACTTGGAAAAAGCCATGTTGCCCAATGCCGATAAGGTGAAAGACGAACTGACAAAACTCCTCCAATTTTAATCTCCAATCCCTAAGACAAAGTCCCAAGTCCTAACTCCCAACTTAAAAAGGATACCCGATTCCAATGTTGTAAATGACGGGTTCCTTGTCTGTTCCAAAAGGCCGGAAGAATTTCATTTTGTCCAGCACAAAACGGCTGCCTTCTGGCCTGGCAGGATCAAACACTTTCATGCCAACATCAAACCGGAGCACGAGGAAAGAGAAATCAAAACGCAAACCAAAACCGGTACCCACGGCCACTTCTTTGTAAAATGAATCAAACTGAAACTTCGTACTACCGGTCCACGATGGCTGGTTGGGTTCCGATGAACTGGAACTCAACTGATTTTCGTTGAACGACCACACATTGCCCCAGTCTACAAAAACAGCTCCGTTAACAAATCCAAATAGCTTTTTTCTGATCTCTACGCTTCCCTCCACCATGATTTCTCCGGGCTTTTCAAAACTGTAATCAAACAATCCGTCCTGCGTGGGGTCGGTGCTGAGCAGGGGAGGCGCAGAACCTATCCCCAACCTTCTGGGACGCCAGGCACGCACGCTATTGCTTCCGCCTACAAAAAAGTATTTTTCATAGGGCAATACCTGCTGATCGGCATAGGACCACCCGACTCCCGTATTAATACGGTAGGCAAGCACGGTGTTGCGGTCAAGAATTCTGTTTTTTCTATAGTCAACATTGAGGCGCAGGTATTTGAAAAGCTGTAGGTTTTCCGACTCCACGATCCCTGGAGTATAAAAATTCAGCAGCGTACCTCCGCTCTCTGCCTGCACGCGCAGGAACTTGGAATTACTGGTCGTGTTGCCATAGTTGTCAGGATTCCAGGTCATGGAAAATATCATACTGCTCACAAAAGAGGGATTGAAAGACAATCGGATATTGTTTCCTTGTGTCGCACTCAGATCATCCAGCAGCGCACGAAAGGCACTGTCAAGGCTGGACTGAATGATGTTGAGATTGGCCAGAGTAAGCGAATATTGAGTGGTTCTTTTGCTCTCCCAGGTATAACCGTAGGAAAAGGTAGTGGTTTGCCTTTGGTACTCAGGCCGGTTGCTGTAGTTATAGCCGGCAAGGATTTTTGTTTTGGGGTTGAGCTTTCCGAAACGATACTGGGCCTCCTTGCCCAAAGGAATCAGAAACTGAGGAAAGGTGATGGTAGCGTTAAGTCCCGCTTCAATGCTTTTATAAAAATTTTCACTATCGGTGGCGGATGCCACACCTTCAAAACCAGCCCTGCCATTCAATTCAAAGATCTCAAGTCCACCAAATAAATTTCGTTTAAGAAAACTCATGTTGTAATAAGGACCAGGAAATCCTTGTGTAACAGTGAGCCCTGCTTCATTGCTCCACGAATAGCGGTTGAGCGCACTGGAATACAAGTTGGCAATAAATTGACCGGCAGAAGTATCGTAGTTGATGTTAACGAACTTAAACATACCCAGGTTGGCCAGCTGGCGTTGGGTGTTGATGGTACCTGACCGGCTGTACAAACTGTCTTTATGAAAAAAGATACGCTGACTTAATATGCGCTTGCTGTATTCGTTGGTGAAATATTGGTAAGTGATATCCCTGTAAGGAACCGATTGCCTTTTTACTCTTTCACCACCTGGCGCTTTCGCATTGGCATCGGTGATGAATATAATAGAGTCGATGCGATAGGATTTGTGAGCAGATTGCCTCCCGGGATTCAAAATATTGAGACGCAAGGCAATTTGATGAAAGTCACCAAAGGTGGTGTCAATGTCGTATTCCACATACTCCCGCCCAAATGCAAAGTACCCATTGTCCTTCATCAGATTGTCTATCCGCTCTCTTTCATTGTTCAACGCAGTTTGATTAAACTGATCTCCCTTTTTGATGAGGCTATTATTTTTGCTGGCCATCAACAGTTTTTCTACCCTCGGGTCCTCAATGTTGAAAGAAATGCTGTCATAAAAGTAGGCCGCCTTCGGATGGGTGATGTAGGATACGGAAACAAGTTTCTTTCGAAACTGGGTATTATAAGTGGTGGTCTGTGGATTGACTTCCACATTGAAATATCCTTTTGAAAAATAATAATCTTTGATTCTTTCGGCCGATAGCGCTACATCTCCCGAATCATAGACGGCCGCCTTCTCACCCCACTGCATGAACATGTTGCCATTTTCTATTTTTCCGTTCAACACATCTATCTTGTGCTGTTTACGATATTGAAGGGAAGACTTCTTCTTCTCATTGGTGGTTTTGGCAATCCTTCGGTTGAACCTGCTTTCTACTTTTTCCTTTTTAGCAACAAATTTTTCTGGCTTATACCGGCTCTTTCCGGTATAGTACATCCACACCAATGAGTTGATGGGCAACCCAAGAAATCTCCTGTTGGTCTTTTGAGCATACAGATCGTTGAGCCCTTCCTGTTTGAGTCCCTTGGGGGTAACGGTTTTCTGCTTGTAAAGCAGCTTTTCTCCCGGCTCGAGGTAGCGTGTGCCCAAACATCCAGAAAAGAGGATTGATAACAGGCTGGCGGTAAAAAAATATCTAAATTTCCCCTTCAAAGACAGTTATGATTAGTAAGAGCCAGGTCAAATTCATCAAATCCTTGCAATTAAAGAAATACCGCAAAGAGGAACAATGTTTTGTAGTAGACGGAGAAAAAGGAGTAGAGGAGGTGATCAACTCTGATTTTGAAATCAAACTGTTGGCCGTCACACAATCCTTTCTTGATCGTAAGCTCAAATTGCTGGAAAAGTGGCGCAAAGTATTAATCATAGTCTCTGAAAAAGAGCTTACCAACATAAGTTCTTTTCAAACCAATGAAAGTGCATTGGCGGTTGTAAAGCAAAAACCAAACCGCGTACTTGATTTGGATGCCAATGAATACGCATTGGCCTTAGACGACATCAGGGACCCGGGCAACCTGGGCACCATCATTCGAACGGCCGATTGGTTTGGTATTAGAAAGATAATAGCCTCCGGGCAAACGGCCGATTGTTACAATCCAAAGGTAATCAATGCTACCATGGGCTCTTTCACACGGGTGGAATTGGCTTATGCCGATTTGAAGCAAACCATTTCAAAATGGAAAGCTCCGGTGTACGGTACTTTTATGACTGGTGAGAATGTGCGCAATGTGCCCTTTGAAAAAAGAGGTGTAATCGTAATCGGCAATGAAGCACAGGGAATATCCCCTGAAATTCAGAAGATGGTTACCCATCGCATCACCATTCCCGGTATTGCAGGAGCGGAATCATTGAATGCAGCGGTGGCCACCGGCATTGTGTTGGACAACTGGAGCAGATTAAAAAAATGATTCACTGCCACCGCTGGCTTCATCCGCTATGCGCTGCGCATGTTCTCGGCCCAGGTAGTTGTCAATTACATAATGTCCTGCATAGATCACGGGAGTGAGGGCCACAGCCACCAGAAACTTATAGATGTAATTGGTGATGCCGATAGCAATTATTTGTGACGTGCTGAATATTCCGGTAAAGGCCAGAAACAATACCACAAAACTGTCTACCAGCTGCGACACAAGGGTAGACCCCGTTGCCCTGAGCCAGAGTTTTTTGGGCCCGGTGATCTTGCGCAGTTTCTGAAATACAAACACATCCACCAGCTGCCCGATCAGAAAGGCAGTGAGTGAACCGATGATAATCCTTTGCCCTTGCCCGAATATTTTGTTGAAGGCGAAATCGATGTTGAAATAGTTTCCTGCATTGTCGGTGTTGTTGGCTTCGAGCCACCAGTTGGCAGGTGGCAACTTTATGGATAAAAAGATAACAACAAATGAATAGGCAATAAGGCCGGCAGTGAGATAGCTGATTCGCTTTACACCGGGCTTGCCAAAATATTCGTTGATAAGATCGGTGGTCACAAACACAATGGGCCAGATCACCACACCTGCCGTCAAATTAAAATCCATGGTGAAACCAAGGATATCGAGGTGCGCAGGTGCCATTCCCACAGTGTTTTCGGCTGAAAATATTTTTACACCAATCATCTCGGCAATGAGTGCATTGGTCAAAAAAATACCACTGAGCACAATGAACAGGTTATTTTTCTTGCGGGTAAGCTCAGGACTCATAACAGTTCAAGATCTATGGTTTTTCCCTCAATAGCAAGAACGGTGTGGGGAAACACCGAAGTCGCTTCCTCAAGCAGGGGTTCCAGTTGTTGGTAACGTGCAGAAAAATGACCAACCAGTAAATGGTTTACACTTGCCTCCTTGGCGATGGTGGCTGCTTGCATTGCCGTGCTGTGAAGGGTAACAGTGGCTTTATCCGCGTGCTCGTTCATAAAAGTAGCTTCATGGTAAAGCAGGTCTACTCCCTTAATCTGTTCAACAATACTTTCATCAAACACCGTGTCCGAACAATAGGCGAAGGAATAGGAGGGACGCGGTGGCAACGTGTAGTCGGCATTGGCATACAACAGCTTGCCCGCTTCGTCATAAACATCTTTGCCTTGTTTCAGTTGGGCAAGGTGTTCCAACAACATGTTGTCACTCAGCATCTCTTTATCAATCTTCCTGGGTTTCACCTTCTCGCGAAATAGAAAACCGGTACATGGCACTTTGTGTTTTAAAGGAATGGTGTGAACCGTCAGTACGGTGTCTTCATAAATGCAGGCAGGTCTGTCATGCATGATCGGATGAAAAACAAGCGGGTAGCTCAATGAGGACCTGGAATACTTCAGTTGCAGGGTGATGATTTCGTCCAGGCCGGGCTGACTGTAAATATGCAGCTCGTTGGTTCTTCGCTGCAGGTGCATGCTGAACAACAGTCCCATCAGCCCCAGGTAATGATCGCCATGGAGATGACTGATGAATATCCGCTCTATCTTGTGGGTGGGCAGCGAATAACGCTTCAGTTGCGTTTGAATTCCTTCTCCACAGTCAATGAGAAAATGTTGGCGTTGAATGTTAAGGTATTGCGAAGATGGAAACCTTCCGTAGGCGGGCAAAGCCCCGCTCGAACCGAGGATGGTAAGTTGGAAACCCACTAAGTATTAAATAATGTACCCCATGGATTGGGATGAAGAAAAGAAAAGCGATTCGTTATGAATCGCCATCTTTCATGTCTTTTTCAATCTCATGCATGAACACCGCATCTACGGCTTCTTCAACAGAAGGCAGAATGTGAAGCACACTGTCCAATTGGGAGATTTTGATCAGTTTCAAAGTATGTTCAGATAACTTCGCCAACACGAAAATACCTCCATCTTCCTGAAAGATGCGATTGCCCACCAGCAGCGCACTTAATCCGGATGAATCGGTGTATTTTACCTCAGTAAGGTCAAGGATAATATTGCTCACCCCCTCGGCATGAAGGGTAATCATCTGCGATTTTAAGTCAGGGGCAATGCTGGAATCCATTTTCTCTTCGTGGAGAACCAACAGGCTGTATTTTTCTTGCTTATCTATCGTATACTTCATAATTCGAATTTCAGTTCTAAAAATAGCTTAATTTATGGAATTAATGATGCTCTTCTCGATTCGTTCCATCAGCTGGTGGTATAGAATGGGCTCAAGTGCGCTTCCTGTCATCTGCTGATAAAGCTCTTTGTACCTGTCAGAAATAGATTGTACGATCTCATCTGTCATTTCCGGTACTTGCTGTCCTTCCTTTCCCTGAAACCCGTTTTCAATCAGCCACTGTCGCACAAATTCTTTCGACAATTGTTTTTGAGGTGCGCCTTTGGCCTGTCGGTCAGCATATCCTTCCTGATAAAAATATCGACTGGAGTCAGGGGTATGAATTTCATCAATTAAATAAATGGTGCCATCATGTCTTCCGAATTCGTACTTGGTATCTACCAGTATCAACCCGCGCTGGGCAGCCAGTTCTGTTCCTCTTTTAAATAAGGCCAGGGTATAGGACTCCAGCATAGCATAGTCTTTCTCGGCCACCAGTCCTTTGCGCAATATTTCTTCCCTGGAGATGTCTTCATCATGACCTACCTTGGCTTTAGTGGTAGGGGTGATAATGGGATGGGGAAGTGGGTCATTTTCTTTTAGACCCTCAGGTAATTGCACACCACACAATGTTCTTTTTCCTTCTTTGTAGGTTCTCCATGCATGTCCGGCCAGGTACCCGCGTACCACCATCTCTACAGGGAACGTTTCACACTTAAACCCGATGGTAACATTGGGATCAGGAGTGGCAATCACCCAATTGGGAACCAGGTCTTTGGTGGCGTGAAGATTGAAAGCGGCAATCTGATTCAGTACCCTGCCCTTGTCAGGAATGGCGCGGGGAAGGATTACATCAAAGGCAGATATCCTGTCTGTGGCTACCATGGCCATCTTGTCTCCAAAGAAGTAGACGTCCCTGACTTTGCCGCTGTAAAATCCGGTCTGCCCCTTAAACTTAAATTTCGTTTCTTTGATAGCCTGCATGCGTCTTGTGTTGGCACGCAAAATAAGGAATGCGAGGGGTAACGCCCAATGGCTGTCACCACATTATTTCTCCTCGATAAGAATTCCTGCCTTGAAGGTGTAGGTCTTGGTTACTTTACCCTTTTCATCATACGTTACCCAATCCTTGTGCTTTTTGTTGGCAATGTATTCACCCTGTTCCTGAATCATTCCGTTTTCATAAAAACTGGTGTAAAGGCCATGTTGCCTGCCTGCCCTGTACTCACATTGCCATTTTACTTTGCCGTTTTTATAATAACTCCTCACAGGCCCTGTGATGAGATTGAATTGATACGTCTCTTCCAATGCCTTTTCACCGGTGGGATAATACGTGGTTTTTAAGCCATGAAGTTTTCCGTTTTCATAGGTCTCTTTAAGCCGTGGCGTTTTGCCATCAGCGGCATAATAAATCCAGGTGCCTTCTGGCTTTTCTCGCTTGAAAACTTTACGGGTAAGCTGTAGGCCTTCGTCATTGTATTCCTCGGCAGTCAACGTTTGTCCATTCAACGAAACCTGTTCGCGCGTTTTCACTTTTCCATTGGGATGGTAGGCAACATTTGTTCCTGTTTTATTGCCTTCCTTAAATTGGAATTGATGACGCAGGCTCCCGTCAGGATAATAGGCGGTATTGTTGCCATGCAACTTGCTGTCCAGAAAATTGGCATCCAGTAACAAGTGCCCTTCCTGATCATAATTTTTAAAATTGCCGGTCTTGCCATCCGGATTCATGGTGGAGATGGTTTCCAGCTGGCCATTGGGGTAATAGGTCTTGTAGAAATCGGTGAGCACCCCGTTCTTAAAATTGGATTCCGTTTCCTTGACACCACTCTCGTAATAAGTGGTGGTAATGCCGTTGGGTTTTTTGTTGCGGTAGAGAATCTCTTTTCTCACTTTTCCCGAAGGGTAGAATTCCCTGAGCATGCCATCGGGTTTTCCCTTCACAAAGTAGCTCTCACTTTTGATGACACCTGTATCAAAAAAAGATTGAACACTGTCGATCAGCAGGTTGTTCTGATAAAAGGCCCGCTGCATGGGTATGCCATTGTCATCATAAACCAATACAGGTCCGTGCCGCTTCCCGTTAAGATAATTGATCTTCCTCCGAAGGATGCCCTCTTCATTGTATTCCAGAAACAACCCGGAGCGGTAGCCATCCACATAGGTGCCTTCCATCTCCAGGTTGCCGTTGGCATAGTACCTTTTGTAGGCACCATCTATGGTTTCATTGTCCTTGGCCGATACAGTAAACTCTTCCTGAAGCTGCTGTCGCTGCGGATCATAATACCTTCTCACCACCTTTTGAGCAGCAGCAAGGTGCGTACAGAACAGAAGTATAACCAATACCCTAAGCATATAGCAAAGCTATTGAATCACCAACGAACATACTGTGATGATGTTGCGTAGAAGTAAAGAACTCTCAGTGCGCTTATAAATTTTCAATCACGATGGCAGACGCACCACCACCACCATTGCAAATACCGGCCACACCAATGCTGGCCTTGTTTTGTTTCAGCACGTTGGCAAGCGTTATAGTAATGCGTGCTCCTGAAGCACCAAGCGGATGACCCAGGGCCACAGCACCTCCATTGACGTTCACCTTCTCTTCATCCAGTCCCAGGTTTTTGTTGTTGGCAAGTGCAACGGCAGCGAACGCCTCGTTGATTTCATAATAGCCAACATCTTTTTTGTCTACTCCTGCCATTTTCATGGCCTTCGGAATGGCCAGTGAAGGGGCGGTGGTAAACCACATGGGGTCTTGTGCCGCGTCAGCAAATCCTAGAATTTTGGCAATGGGCTTTAACCCCAGCTCCGTGGCTTTTTCCTTGCTCATCAGCACAACGGCTGCAGCGCCATCATTGAGCGTGGAAGCATTGGCCGCAGTAGCCGTACCGTCTTTTCCGAAAGCAGGTTTCAAGGCAGGTATTTTATCGAAGAACACATTCTTGTATTCTTCATCTTCGCCCATCAGGGTGACATCGCCTTTCCTTCCTTTGATTTCCACAGGTACCACCTCTTCTTTAAACTTGCCTGCCGCCCATGCAGCCGCAGCGCGTTTGTAAGAGTTGATGGCGTATTCATCCTGCGCTTCACGCGAAAT